>NZ_JBHSGN010000131.1:0-22343 GCF_042654545.1 Dysgonomonas termitidis | reverse complement strand
TGATAATTAATCTTTTAATTAAATAAATCAGCCAATAGTTGCAACTACTGATTCGCATTAATAAAATCAATATCAAGATGAAACAGAAGAATATCCTTTTGACTCTAAAAAAGTACAGAGTTATCATTTGTTGTATTTTTTTCTTTTGCTCCGCGGGGTCTTATTCTCAGACATTAACAAAAAATGAAATATATGGAAAAGTTATAGATGAGGGTAATATTCCGGTCAGTTTTGCTAATGTTATGATAATAAATCCAAAAGACTCATTAATCATAAATGGTTGTGTAACTGAGATTGACGGTTCTTTTCAAATCAATACCAGTTATCAGGGTGAAATTTTATTGAAGATATCGTTTGTAGGATATAATGATTTTTCACAAATCCATATTTTAGAAAAAGAATCTATTATCAATTGTGGCGAGATCTTATTAAAAACAAACGATCAATTGTTAAGTGAAATTACAGTAACAGGAAAAATACCTTTTGTTTCATATGATAATAATAAGATTGTCGTAAACATAGAAAACAGCATACTGAGCGATGCTGGTTCTATTACTGATATGTTGAGCAGGACACCGGGACTTATTTCAGATGTCGGAGGACAAATATCTGTTATGGGGAAAGGTAGTCCTATTATTTATATTGACAATAAGGAAGTTGTCAACAAAGACGAATTAAACACGCTCCAATCAAATGATATAAGTAAAGTTGAAATTATAAGGAATCCTTCATCCAGGTATAATGCTTCCGGCCAGCCGGTCATTATCATAAGGACAAAGAGATCAAGAAAAGATAATACGATGATTCAACTCTATAATAATTTGACTATCGCAAGAAAAGTGAGTGACAGGGGCGGTTTACAGATAACTCAGAATACAGGCAGATATTCAGGTCTTTACAGTTACTCATATGGCGTATATAATCAGAAGCAATACGCTGATTATTTCCAAACAATATATAATAAGGATTATGCAATGGATAATATTTCAAATGCCATTCAATCTTATTCCAACAAAAATCACAATCTTTTTGCCGGTATAGACTATCAGATCCGTAATAATGATTATTTAGGACTAAAATTTGCGGGAAGTTTCACTGATGATACCAGAGATGAATATAGAAACCAAAAGATTACTAAAAGTAATATATCCGAGAACATAATAAGAGATCTTAATTCTGTCAAAAATAAAAACGACGATTATTATACTATTGACTTCAATTATACAATGAACAGGGATTTTAATACACTGAATCTTAATGCAAGTTATGCACATAAGAAATATTCGGAAAAAACGAATATGGACGAGATTGATATAATTAGTACAGACTATGCGCGGTCTTTAATTAATTCACAAAACAAATATGATGTATATTATCTGTCGGCAGATTATCAATTTGAAGTTATGGGGATAACTTCACAACTTGGAGGTAAATATTCAAAAATAAAAAACAATGGATATAGTGAAAACCACAATCTGAATACGACTAAATTAAACTCTTATGACAGCAATATTACTAACGAAGAAGTTTCAGCAGCCTATCTTAATTTTAGTAAGAATATTAGAGGATTAACCATTGAAACGGGTATCCGCTATGAATATACAGACTCAAAAATTAAAACTTCAGAGAGCTTGGAGCATAACAGGCTGACCTCAAGTAAATTTTTCCCAAATATAGGGCTAAACTATGTTATTTCTCCTAAAGCTGAATTAAATATCAATTATAATAAATCCATTAGCAGGCAGCTTTTTTCACAAATCAATCCGAATGTGATTTATCTTGATTCGTTATCCTATATTATTGGAAATCCGTATTTAAAACCCTCATATTCCGATAATTTCGAAATTGGTTTAATTCTCTGGAAGAAACTTAACTTCACAACGAGTGTTGAAACAGAAAAAAATCCTATCATATTTGTCGGCATTAACGATGATAATAATACTGATATTACAAGATTTACTTATATGAATCTGAATAAAGCAAAATTTTATAATACAGGATTATCATATTCAATAACAAAAGGCAATTATACTTTAGCATTAAACTCTAATCTAATGTTTCCTGATATGACAATAAACTATATGAATAGAGAGAAGAAGATAAGAAAGATGATGTCCTCTTTTACATTCAACAATAGTTACAATATTCCAAATATCGATATTACTGTTTTTCTTAACTTTAATTATAGGGGACCGGGTGATTATGAAATCAGACGGTTTACAGAGCAACATAGCCTAATCGCAGGTGTTCGCAAAAATTTCTTAAAAGACAGGCTGAAAGCAACTATAACTATGTATGATATTTTTCATAAGAATAGTGGAGGTAACTACGATACGGAATATGGCAATATTTCAGAAGGTATGAGAATCAATCAGGATACAAGGTTTTTAAGGATTAGCTTGACTTATACTTTCAATAATATGAAAACACGTGTTAACAATAATTCTGCTAACCAAAAAGAATTAAATAGATTATATTAGTGTGAAATTATTCGCATACTATCAGGCGAATGTGCAAGAAGATCGTTTAATATCATGCAAAGGTCTTCTTTTAATTACTCACATCTCAATACCTATCCTGAATAACAATGGATGTCTGACTAATCCCTTTGATATGAGGTACAAAATTCGGACATTAAATCGAATTACGATATATACTTATTAAGTAAAATAGAAGGTGAGTATTTCTAGGGCTATTCTGTATCCATTTATATATCCAAATTTGTATCTGTTTTCACATTTCCCTTTTGATTTACTTTACAATATTTTAATTTTCAATTGTATTTAAAGATTATGCAGCTACAATTCGCAAAAAGAATGTCCGATATAAAAGCTTCGGAAATAAGGGAAATACTAAAAGTAACAGAACAGGAGGATGTAATCTCGTTTGCAGGGGGCTTGCCTGCTCCGGAGCTTTTTCCTATAGAGGAGATCAATGAAGTAAATCATATAGTTCTTAAAGAAGCAGGAACGAAAGCACTTCAATATACCACAACCGAAGGTTATGTTCCTCTGAGAGACTGGATTGCCAACCGTATGAATCCCCGTCTTAGTACATCATTCGATAAAGACAATATACTGATAACCCATGGTTCACAGCAAGGGCTTGATTTGTCGGGAAAAGTTTTTTTAGATGAAGGAGATATTGTTTTGTGCGAAAGCCCTACTTATTTAGCAGCAATCAGTGCGTTCAGAACCTATGGCTGTAAGTTTATAGAGATACCTACAGATGAATATGGTATGGATATGACAGCATTAGAAAATGTATTGAAAAAAATAAAAGGCATAAAGCTGATCTATGTGATACCCACTTTTCAGAATCCGACGGGTAAGACATGGAATACCGAGAAACGTAAGAAACTGGCTGAATTATCAGCAAAATATAATGTTGCAGTTATCGAAGACAATCCCTATGGTGAATTAAGATTCGAAGGAGAGCATCTGCCTTCTGTAAAATCGTTTGACACAGCAGGAAATGTTTTGTGTACAGGTAGCTTTTCAAAAATATTCTGTCCGGGTTTCCGCATTGGTTGGATTGCAGGGGATAAAGATATTATCCGTAAATATGTCATGGTTAAACAGGGTACAGATTTACAATGCAATACAATTGCCCAAATGGTTATTTCCGAATATCTGAAACGATATGATATAGATGAGCATATAGGAAAAATAGTAGAAGTCTATAAGAAACGTCGTGATGTTGCAGTAGAATGCATAGAGCGTTATTTTCCTCAAAATATAAAGTTTACGCATCCTGAAGGCGGTCTGTTTACATGGATAGAGCTTCCCGAAGCTATTTCAGCACGAGATGTTTTGGAGAAATGTTTGGAACAAAAGGTTGCTTTTGTTCCGGGAGGTTCATTCTTCCCGAATGAGAATCGAGAAAATACATTCAGGATCAATTATTCCAATATGCCGGAAGACGGAATAATAAAAGGACTAAAAATTATAGCAGAAGTAATAAAAGTATATATGAACAAATAACACCTTTTTTCAATATAAACTACGTTTTTATTTTATTTTTGTATACAAAAATGACAATTTCAATCAAAGTCAATTTTCTAATGAAAAAAATATTCATTTTATTTTTGTTTGTTCAAATTCCTTTTTTAGTGAAGGCTCAGACTTTATCTGAATTACAAGACAGTTGCTATTATTATATAGAACATAATGATACCCTATCCTTCAATAATGCTTATGTCAAAATCTTTAATATTTTCGAACAAGAAATGAATCCTGAGATATATTCATTAAAAAACGAACTTCGAAAAATGGGGAATAATGATCAAAGTATCAGGATATTGTTGATGGATTCACAGAAAAAGTATGGGGAAACCGACTTACGTACGAAAAATATTCGTAGAATAATGAATGGGATTGATAGCCTTAATGCCGGGAAGGTGACTCAAATCATCGATAAATACGGATGGTTAAGTAGTGATGATATAGGTGAAGAAGCAAGTGATGCTATTTTCCTTTGCATTCAACATTGTAGTGATGCAACCATACAAAATAAATATTTGCCTGTTTTGGAAGATGCTGTAAAAAAAGGGACTGTAAAAGGTTGGCAATATGCATTTTTAACTGACAGATGCCTTATGAACCAAGGAAAAACTCAAATTTATGGCACTCAAACCATTCTCTCAAAAGATAAAAAAACATATTTAGTTCCTCTCCAAGATATCGAAAATGTGAATAAATTACGGAAAGAAATAGGACTTGAACCCTTAGAGGAATATTTGAGAAGTTTTGGAGAAGACTGGTCAAAAGAAAAATATATGGAAGAGCTTCCCCGATGTAAAGAAATTTACGATAATTGGTATAAGAATAAAAAGTAAATTTTAAGGGAGGCAATCTTTTAGTCAACTAAAAACTGTTAAGTTTTTTGATAATATTCCCCAAACTTATCAAACATTCTTCAATGCCTGGATTCCAACGTTGTCCATAGCTTAGACGCATACAGTTCCGGTATTGGTCTTGTAGTGTAAACATACGCCCGGGGGCAATACTTATTCTTTGTTTCATAGCTCTATAGTAGAGCTTTTCCGTATCTATCTTTTTATTTAGCTCCACCCACATCATGAAGCCTCCCTGTGGTGTTATGATTTTGGTATCTTCAGGAAAGTGTTCCATGACAGATCGCATAAAATGAAGGCTGTTGGTATGTAATTCGTGGCGCAGTTTGCGTAGATGATTCTCATACCTGTCGTTTTCCATGAAGTTGGCAACAGCTTCCTGATTCAGAGTAGGAGTCGAAATTAAATGAATATGTTTCTGACGAATAATAGTTTCCTTAAATTTTCCGGGAGCAATCCATCCAACCCGATAACCGGGTGCTAGTGTTTTTGATACAGATCCACACCATAGCACAAGTCCGCTGTTATCGAAATATTTACATGGTTTAGGACGTGCATTTCCAAAGAATACATCGCCATATAGATCATCTTCAATCAAGGGGATATCGTACTCCGATAGCATATCTACAACTGCTTTTTTATGTTCATCTGGCACACAGCTCCCCATAGGATTACTGAAGTTACTCACAAGTAAGCATACTTTTATTTGTGGTAATACCTCCCGTAACGCATCAAGATCAATACCTGTGATTGGGTTTGTAGGTAATTCCAATACACGGAGTCCCAAGTTTGTCGCTAACTGTAATATTCCGAAATAAACAGGGCTTTCAACAGCGATTGTATCTCCTTTTTGTGTAATCGCAGATAAGGCTAATGAAGTAGAATTGGTAACTCCGGTAGTTGTTACAATGTCGTCTGCTACTAGATCCGCATTCCAACTATATGCAAACCGGGCTATATTTTTTCTTAACCGTATATTCCCTTGCGGATTTTCATATCTGTTTCCGCTACCGGGAAGTGAATGCATCGCTCTGATAAGTTCTTTGTTTAATTTTGCAATGGGTAACAAGGCATCTTCGGGAATACCGAGAGAAAAACGCATTATAGAGTTATCTTCTATGCTGCGATAGACTTCGGAAATCAAGTTTTCATTTCCTTTTCCTGCATATTTGATCGAAGGTTGGGTTGTTTCAGGAGCAGACAAGCGTAACGGCTTATAGTTGACATGTACCCTGATTTAGGACGCGAAATGATGAACCCACCTTTCTCTAATTCATAATAGGCCTGAATAGCTGTATTCAGGCTTACTCCATACTCATGGCTGATAGTGCGCAAGGATGGTAATTTATCTCCCGTTTTCCAGATGGCTAATTTTATCTGGCGGGCAATTGTGTCTGCAATTCCTTGATATAGACTTTCTTTTTTCATATCTGATCTGTATCTTTCAAAGATACCATAAATACATCTGTATCTATAGTTCTATCAAATATTTTCTATAAAGAATTATTACCAAGCTGTATTTTTTTAAGTACCTGTATGAGTTTTAACTTCCAATTGTATTTAAAGATTATGCAGTTACAAATGCAAAAAGGATGTTCGAAATAAAAGCTTCTGAAATAAGGGAGATATTTAAAGTAACCGAACAAAAAGATGTAATATTTTGATTTTTTTTCGGGCTATTAATTGTAATTATCCGGATAATATTTTCTTCTACATAAGTACTTCTACCTCTTCTGTTACGGTTGATGTTGCTTCATTTTGATTTTCAATTTCTCTAAGTTCGTTTTGTATTTTGCGCTCCAATGCTGCCAGTTCTGTTTTTAACCTGTTCAGTTCTTCCATTTTTTTCCATGGCGTATTGACTATTTCCTGCATAACAGCCGTATCTTTCTTTAGCTGGGATATCTCTGTCTGGAATTTAGGAATCAGACTATATATTTTATCGAGTGCTTTTATAAAATTGGTTACAGCAAGCATTGGGTCATGAGCCAGATCACCATTGTTATAGGTGTATTTGCATGCGCCTTCAATATAAAAACGGTTATACTTATATTTTCCGTTATCCATCATATCGGTTTTTACTAATATTATAAAGTTCAGGAGTGAACCGATCCTGACAAATTCACTTTTTGTATCTTTATTCCCGGCAATAAGTACAAGCCGTTGGCCAATCAGTTCCAGGGAATCATTGTATTCGAAGTTATCCAGTTTGACCGGATTGGGTCTGTTTCCGTCTTCATCCTTTGGCAGGTGAGTCTGCACTTCTTGCCAGTCTTTTTCTATACCTGCCAGACGCTCCTGCTTTTTTGCTAATTCGAACATATTGTATTTCAAACTCCATCCGGTAGATTCCAGTTGTTTGTTATAGTTTTTATGTTCACTTTCCAATACACCGATCTTACGCTCCAGTTTTATTTTATCCAATAAATCGGTATTACCGGAAAGGATTGCTACATACTCGGAATAATTCATATTGCCGTCTTCATCCATCGCTCCTTCGTCAATGGTACGTTTGCCCAGTGAATTAGTCTTGAGTTGTGTAATAAAGGTCTGTTTATTTTGTAACAGGTTGAACTTATAAGTATCCAGGCTATTTTCGGATGCATAAATGATATTATCGACTTTATTGCCGGCATAGAGTTTGGCAACCCGGTTTCCTTTGCGCGCTCCCCTACCCCCGCGTTGTTCCAGGTCCTTCGGAGTCCAGGGGATATCCAGGTTATGTGTTCCAATGGTAAAATCAGGAGCATCGACGCCAGTTCCCAAGCTTTTGGTATGACCAAACAGTATCCGTATAATCCCATGCTTAAAATCCGATATCAATGCGGCACGTTGCCTGATATTCTTTGCTTCCTGGATAAAACGGATCTCATTACTACGTATCTTATAATCTTCTACCAGCTTACGCTTTAATTCACTGTAGATATTCCACTCATTTGGTTTATCCGGTTTGAAAGTACCTATATCGCAAAATACAAACTGGGTTCCACGGTGATTATCGTATTGATAATAATAGTCAGCAATTTTTTTTGCCGCCTGAGACAATTTATTATCCGGGTGGTCATGGTATTTTTTCGGATTAATCAGACGCATATCTATGGATGCCTTTCGAGCAAGGTCGGTCACAATCAGCATACGGCC
Organism: Dysgonomonas termitidis; assembly: GCF_042654545.1. GTDB lineage: Bacteria > Bacteroidota > Bacteroidia > Bacteroidales > Dysgonomonadaceae > Dysgonomonas > Dysgonomonas termitidis. The sequence continues at coordinate 14,347 of NZ_JBHSGN010000131.1, read as the reverse complement.
GGAATCTTTTTTATCATATTGAACTCCGGGACGTCCGATCAGCTCTCCGTCTCCGGACTTTGCAAATTCAATCAGTTTTAGTTGAAACTCTGCCTGCTCCGGTGTAGGATGGGTTGTATAGAGAACAATATTATTCTCGGGACGGTCAATATTGATACCCTTAGCTGTACGGTAGTCCGTTATTTCATTGTAGAAATTGGCCAGTTCCGGTACGTTTTTGAAATACCTGAACCTTTCTTTGGATTTGATCTCGTTGGTCACGGTAAACTCGAAATCCGAAATCTTTTTAGCATATACAGCCGCCCATGCATCGAATGTACGGATACCCTGTGCTTCCATTGCCATTGGACGCAGGTATTTAAACAGCAAGTACAATTCGACCAAAGAATTACTGATTGTGGTTCCACTTAAAAAAGTAGCACATAAATCCCTGCCATTACGATATTGCATTGTCCGCAAAGCATACAACAGGTTCAGTGCGCGCTGGCTTCCCTTGGGGTCTCCCAAGCCCGAAACATACCTGTAACGCGTATCAAAACGAAGATTTTTAAATTCATGAGATTCGTCTATCAGCATGTGGTCAATGCCCATTGTGCGGAAATCCACCACATTTTCATCCCTGCGGTCTTCCATCTTTTCAAACAGTTCACGAAGGGTAGATTTCAGGTTTTCCTGCCGTTTTTCCAATCCCTTTAGCATTCCTGCAGAAGCTGATATATTATTCAACCGTTCATAGACTCTCAGGTTCTCTTCAACGGAATCCAACTCTTTCTGGAGAATATCCCGCTGAATCTCCAAAGATTGGGGTATCTTAAAGAATTGTTCATGTGTCAGGATAATCACATCCCAATCATTGTTCTTTATCTTATGAAACAGGCTTTTGCGGTTTTTGGGTTCGAAATCCTTTTCAGATGGGTATAGTACCTTATCATTGGGATAAGCTTTCATATAAGTTTCAGCAATGGTGAAAATATTGGTTTTCAAACCGATGATCATTGGTTTATGAGCCATCTTTAAGCGTTTCATCTCATGTGCCGTAATGCAGATCGTCAGGGTCTTACCGGCACCCACCTCATGATCGACGATCCCCCCGTCATTGGACTTGAGCATCCAGACGGTATCGAACTGGCTGTCATAAGGTTTATCAATACCCAAAGCCTGAAGCTGTAAACCGGGGAAAGTCTGGAATTTTCCGTCATATTTAGGTTTAACACGTGCATTGAATTTCCGGTTATACAAATTGGCTAATTCCCCTTTAGTTTCTATCGGCAGGTCATTCAGGTAATCGGTAAAGCCGCTGCGGATTTCATCAATTTTTGTATTGGTCTGTTGGATGGCATCCAGATCGGGAATACGGATTTCCTGCCCGCTGGCATTATACCGTCCGGATGGCTTGGTAATTTTTGGAAACGTATTGACCAGTGCATGGGAAAGGATCGTCAAACCGCTGACATCATTACTGTCATCGGGTTTTACCGCATATTTCTCCCGGATTTCAACGGTATACTCATTATCCGCGGCAATATGGAAATTATCAATGTCAGCGATGTATTCAATCGTAATCTTTGTATTGAATATCTTGCTCACATATTCATTGTAATAAGAAACAGGGAGCCACCTTTCCCCGAAATTGAAATCAAGATCTGAGAACGGGATGGGTTCAGGGATGGCTTTCCTCAGTGTTTCCAATGATTTTTGGCTCTGTTCAAGATCATCTGCCTCAGGGTTTTCGTTTATATAAGCTTCTATTTCTTCTGATTTGACAATCACATCACCGGATATAAAGCAGGAAGCTATTTCATATTCACCCGATAACGGATTGTAATAGATAATACCTTCCAGCTCATCAATCAATATGTTGTTTTCCTTTCCGCTGATAGCAGACATATAATCCAGGTTGACAATCCCGAATTTATTAATTGAAGAAGCCAGGGCTTCATCCGCTTTTTCTACAAGGATTGTCTTATCAGTCATAAAAGCCACCGGATGGTAGAAGATACCGGCCAGCTGCTTCTTCCCGTTCTCATAGTATTCAAGTGTCAGGATTTCATCCCCGAAGATATCCTGTTGCAACAGCTTGTAATTATCCTTATTGTTTAGTTCTCCGTATTTAGTCGTAAATTCGATGTACCTGTTATTCAATGTTTCGCGTAATTCGGGCAGCTCTCTACGTTCTATTGTTTCTGTCTGATGCAAATGAAAATAAGCTTCACGTAAATTTATATAGGATACTAAACGGCCGGTCAGGTCCTTATTTATTTTTAATGGACTAAACAGATATTCTTTGTCTTCACATTGCTTCTTTTGATTCCACTTGGTTTTTATGGATAAGATACCGACCTGCCCTTCATTTTCCACTAAAACCCCATCTTTGTAAAAATCCATCAGGATACCCTCATACAGACGTGGTTCCAGGCTCTGAGTCCGGATTTCAATGGCATTCTCCGTTATATCGGTTAATGACAAACTAACAGATGTTTTCTGAAGGGACTGTGCTCCGGCTTTTGTCTTTTGTTTTTGGCCGATCTGAGTCCGTTCTTCCTCCGGTATGCCAAATAAATCATAGAGGCTGAATTCTTTTGTTGGGATTAGCTCCTCCTTAACTTCATTGTCTTCGATTATCTCTTCTTCCTTATCAGGTAATATTTCAGCCTTCAAATACGTGTTATAAAGTTCCAAATCCAGATGGATAGCACAATCTTCCCGTATTTTGTTATACAGGTCTGCGGATAATTCATCCATATCCCCCTCATACAGAAAATTAATTGCCGGATACCCGTATTGGTTTTTCCCGAGTGATACGGATGTATGCACTACCCGGCTGAAATCCATATAATAATTATTTATATTAACTTCCCCGAGTTTACGAATGCCCGTAAAACTATATTCCCGGATTGTCTGTTCGGTTTTACCGCTATTCTTCTGAAGGATGATTAAATCGCTGGGAGCCTCGGTATTGGCACTGTCGATAAAGAGATTATCAGGCAGGCGGATAGCAGTTACCAGATTACACCTGTCCATCAGCCATTTTCTCAGATAATCATTTTTAGGGGAATTCATAACACCCTGGGATGTAATAAATGCGATGAGACCTCCCTCGCGCGCAGCATCTACTGCTTTTATAAAGAAATAGCTGTGGATATCCTTACAGGAGCGTTTTTTATCTTCATCCTTACTGCCTGAGAATAAAGGATCATATACCCGGTAATCCCCGAAAGGGATATTGGAGCTTACAACATCAAAATAATCCAGAGAACGTTCATCGATCGTTTCAAAACCTTTATTAAAGATAATATCTTCAGATCTTAGCCGGGACAGGATATCGGCTGTCAGCAGATCCTTTTCAAAGCAGGTAACGGGTGAAGTACCGGAATCATTGAATGCTTTTACAAATGAACCGATACCGGCACTGGGGTCCAAAATACTCCTTGCATGTATTCCTGAATCGTATAATCCGTTCGCAATAGCCCGTGCGACCTGATCCGGCGTATAGAATGCAGTTAATATTGAACTGCGCAGGCTGTTACAATAATCCTTATATGCTGCATCAGATCCGCAGTGTTGCCGGATAATACTGTATAAGAGTTTTGTATCTTCAAACAGGCCTTGTTCTGATGCAGGCCATTTGTTCTTATCCTCCGGACTCTCACACGGTCGTAAAATGCATTTCAAGCCGCCAAAGCCGGAATACTTACTTAAAATTACCTTTACATCATCGTTTGCGTCTTTGCCTTCTTCCTTGAGCCGGAAAGATGTTTGGATAGCCAGAATGTTATCCTGTAAATGTTTCTTTTTACTATATGCCATAAAGCTGTCATTTAAATTTCAGCCGGCTTTTTTTGTCATGTTCCCGAATAGGCAAGGTTTTTTGCAGAAATACACCCTTTAGGGTGGAGATTTCTGTAAAAACCCGAAGGGCATGACCTTGCTATTCATTTGGGACATGACATAGCTTTGCGCGCTGAAATTAAATGGCTGCTTTTTCTCCGATTTAAATCAGAGAACCTAAATCTTCATATTGGAATACAGATGCGTATGGTTGTGGATAAAAAAATAAGCATGTACCGGATCAGGTACATGCTTATCTTCTAAGAATATGATTAGTTTAAGCCTTAATGATTTGTATATTTGAATTGTTCGTCAGTATAACGGTCTCCTACTTCGGGATATTTGGCCAGAATATCATCAATTGCGTTCAGGTCTGCTTGTGAAAGATTTACGTCTACGGCTTTGGCATTTTCCTCTAAATACTTAACTCTCTTTGTTCCGGGAATAGGAATGATATCTTCGCCTTGAGCCAATACCCAGGCCAGGGCTAGCTGGGAAGCTGTTATATCTCTTTGTTCAGCAAATTCGGCAAAAGCAGCTGCCAGTTTATTGTTGTTTTCGAGATTCTTACCCTGATACCGGGGAAGATGTTTGCGGAAGTCATTGCTGGCATCCATCTTAGATACATCTAATCTGTTTGTAATTAATCCTCTGGATAGAGGAGAATAAGGAATAAGTGAGATTCCCAACTCACGGGCGGTAGGTAAGATTTCACGTTCGGGGTCACGGGTCAATACCGAATATTCATATTGCAGAGCAGAAATAGGATGTATGGCATTTGCCTTGCGTATGGTTTGAGCTGAAGCTTCACTGAGTCCTAAATACCTGACTTTCCCTTCTTTTACCAAATCAGCCATTGCTCCGACTGTTTCTTCAACAGGAACATTGACGTCTATACGATGGGCATAATAAAGGTCAATCGTATCGATCTTGAGTCTTTGTAAACTTTTTTCAACAGCCTGCCTGATCCATTGGGGAGAGCAATCAACTTCTGCCCCTCCAAGTCTGGCCTCTTTATCGTACCTGAATCCAAATTTGGTCGCAATAAATACTTTATCTCTATTATCAACCAATACTTTCGATAGTAGTTCCTCATTTGCTCCGGCTCCATACACATCGGCGGTATCCCAAAAATTAATACCTAAATCCAGGGCCTTATGCAGAGTTGCTAAATTGTCCGCTTCATTTGTCGGGCCATAAGCGTAACTCATACCCATGCAACCTAATCCTAAAGACGATAATTGTTCGTCCGTTTTTGCGAGTTGTCTGTACTTCATGATTTTCTGTTTATTTATCTGTTTGATAATACAAAGCTATGTATAAAACGTACAGATGTTGTTGCGATATTCAAAGAAGATAGTATAAAATTCAAACAATGCAGATAAAATTATTTTGTGTGATTACGCACTGAACCCGGAGAAATACCGGTGTTCTTCTTAAAGAAATTATTGAAATAGCTGGGATGTTCGAACCCGAGTCCAAAGGCGATTTCAGAGACTGTCATATCCGTGTGGTTTAAAAGGGCATAGGCCTCTTTTATGATTCTCTCGGAAATGTGTTCCGAGGTTGTTTTTCCGGTGATTTCCTTGACTGTACGGTTCAGATGGTTAACATGCACCGATAGCTGACGGGCAAAATCGTTTGCTGATCGCATGCTAAGTGTATGCTCGGGTATATCCACCGGAAACTGTCTTTCCAGAAGTTCCATAAATAAACTTGATATCCGCTCCGATGCACTGCCCTGAAAGGCATTATTATTAGGGACTTGCATCTTCATCGCTTCATGGATGATCAGGTGAAGATAATTCCGTAGGATATCATATTTATGAATGTATTCGGAGTTGATCTCCTCGATCATTTTGCGATATATAGCAGCTATTTCATCAATTTTTTTCTCATCCAGAAAAAATATTTTATTATCTCCGATTCTAAATAACGGAGAGTCTGCAAGGCTCCGGTTGCGCTCTGAGGATTGTATAAAGTCCTCGGTGAACAGGCAATAATATCCTTCTTGCAGTTCACTTACTGCTTCCCATGCATAGGGAATCAATGGATTGGAGAATAGCAGTGCAGGACGGTCTATTAAGATCCATTTATCGGCATAGAATAACTTTCCATCCCCTATAATCAGGGATACTTTGTAAAAATCGCGTCTACTGTAACCTGAATTACTTGTGCAATATTTTCGTTCAAAGACATTGAAGTGTCCATATTCCGGAGGGATTCCCTTGTTTTGGAATGAAGGATCTTTTTGCTGCCTTGCATAAAAATCATTAATGTTTTCAAATATTTCCATATCTGTAAATATAATAGATTTTTCTTTCTTATAGAAACCACGATCCTCCTTTTTGTAAAACTTATAGTTTACATTATTTTTTGACAACTTATTTCAGGAAAAGACAGAAAACACACACACCTCAAATACGACAAATTACGACAGAATGCGACAATTTACGACAATACATTAACTAACAGCAATTTACCCGAAAATCACTTTTATATTTGATTCGGATTACATGTGATAAATTAATTTTTAAAGTATAATGTATGGCAAAAGAAATAAAGAATGAATCGGCAAAAAAAACACAACAACCGGAAGATAGCCAGGTTTTAGTTGTGGCTGACAAAAAGAACAAAAGCATCGAAGTCGTAAAAGATGCTGATAAAAAAAAGGGGGTTAAGACTGTCCCCCCTATCAAGGAAAGAGAAAATGAGTTCCTGAAGATCGGACATAATTCCGACCCTTCAGATATCCTGCTGACTACTGTTAAGAATTTCTACAGCCAGGCTCGTGATCCGACACAGTTTGCAATATATAAAATACCGTTCAAAACATTCGAATTATTAAAAAACGGCCTGCAAGGGCTATATAATCAATTTAATAATAATCAAAAAAAAGAATCTATGGAAAAAGATCAAAACAAGCAGGATACAATTCCTGAAAACAACACCGACAGAAAATACCGGTTTATGCCTTCACAGATCAACTTCGATCAATTAAAAGATTTAGGTATCACAAAAGAATACCTGGAGCAAAAAGGTTTGTTGGATCAAATGCTGCAAGGCCGGAAAACAAATCAACTGATTCCTATATCCATATCACAGGGAGGAGCCCATGTAACTACCGATGCTAAATTATCATTGCGCCAGGAACAGGATGGTTCTGTTTCCTTAAGAATACATGGGGTAAAAAAAGAGCCGGAACTGGACAGGCCATACTTTGGACACGTTTTTACCGAAGAAGATAAAAACAATTTACGGGAAACTGGCCACTTAGGGCGCGTTGTCGATCTATATGACCGCAATAATCAACTACACCCTTCTTTTATCAGTATTGATCCCCTGACCAAAGAAATCAGCTCTGTCAGGGCTAAAGGTGTATTTATTCCGGATGATGCCAATAACGTTAAACTTATGGATCATGAGAAAGAGGATTTGAGAAACGGGAAAGAGATTTTTGTTGAGGGAATGGTCTCGAAAGCCGGAAAAGAGTTTGATGCCTATCTTCGGGTAGATGCTAATGAAAGGAGGGTTACATATCGCTTCGAGGAAGGCTTATCCAATATCAAGAAAATTGGAGGAGTGGAACTAAATGACCAGCAAAAAACTGACCTGAAAGAAGGAAAAACGATTCTTGTCGAAGGTATGGTCAATAAGCAAACCGGAGAATTACGCGATTCTTATGTAAAGGCCACAGATCTGGAAACTGGGAAATTACAGTTTTCCAATTTCAACCCGGATTCTCCTGCCGAAAGTCGGGAGATTATCATACCTCGATATGTTGGGCAGGTATTATTAACTAATGAAGACCGTAATGACCTTAGTGAAGGAAAATCGATTTTCCTGAAAGACCAGGTAAGAGCTAATGGTGAGACTTATGACAGCTTTGTCCGGCTGCATCCTGCAACAGGTGATATACAACGCAGCAGGACTCCTGATGGTTTCAGTGAAGATGTAAAAGTTGAAATCCCGAAAGAAATATCCGGTGTGAAAGTGACTGCAAAGATGAAAGCCGAAATTCAGGATGGAAAAGTGGTGGAAATCAAAGGGGCGAAAGGAACTGACGGGTCATTTGTACCTACCTTCGTCAGGATCAATAAGGATACAGGACTGCTTAATTTCTTCCGGGAAAATCCCGACAAAGCCAAGAAAACAACAATCAATGGGGATTCGGCTGATACTAAAGCTCAGCAAACAGCGGCTAAGGATGTGAAGAAATCGAAATCCTCAAAGATTAGTTAGTTCCTGAACACTCCTAATAATTTATATGCGATATGCACAAAAAGAAACCATTGGTATTTCCAGAAGAGACAGTAAACTGGAATGAACTGGAAGCGATAGGTATCTATAAGGATGACCTTGAAAAAAAAGGCGAGTTGGAATCGTTATTAAATGGTGAAAAAACAGGCTCGATAAACCTTCATCTGATGTTAAACGGGATAAATATCGACCTGGATGCCACCTTGCAACTGATCCCGCAAGACGATCTATATATCGTTGAAGTCAGGGGTATCTCTCCCGAATAAGACTATAATCATTTATTATTTAGTTCATTAACCGGATTCTCCATATTGTATATGGAGAATCCTTTAAATCTCATTGTTTATATGATAGCGATTATTACCGAAAAACCCAGTGTAGGACAAGATATTGCACGGGTTTTAAATATAACTGAAAAGAAGAACGGATACATGCAAGGTAATGGATATATGCTCACATGGGCGTTCGGGCACTTGATAACACTCGCATATCCCGAAGATTATGGGATAGACAGTTATAACCTGAACAGCTTGCCAATATTACCCGAACCTTTTAAATTGATCCCCCGGAAAACAAAAACAAAAAAAGGTTACCAAACCGATGGTACTGCAAAAAAACAATTGGACGTTATTAAATCGGTTTTCTCCGGATGTGATCGTATAATTGTAGCCACTGATGCTGGTCGGGAAGGAGAACTTATATTCAGATATATCTACAATTATCTGAAATGTAAGAAGCCATTCTCTCGTTTATGGATAAGTTCACTGACTGATAATGCCATTAAGGAAGGATTTCGCCATCTCAAAGACGGCACATGTTACGATAGTATATACCTTTCAGCTGAAGCAAGGAGTAAAGCGGATTGGCTGATGGGTATCAATGCCAGCAGAGCTTTATGCATTTGTTCCGGGGATGGTAATAATTCTCTGGGAAGGGTGCAGACTCCGACTTTAGCCATCATTTGCAAACGTTATCTCGAAGTCCTAAACTTTAAACCGGAACCTTACTGGCAACCGGTTATCAATGTCCAGATTGGCGAGTCTCCTCTATATATCAATACGACTTCACACTACCTAAAAAAGGAGGATGCCGAAAGTATATACCAATTTCTGAAAACCTATTCCACGGTCAAAGTAGAACGGATCGAAAAGAAAACAAATAACCAACAACCGCCCTTATTGCATGATCTGACCAGCCTGCAGAAAGAAGCTAATAAATGCTTTTCAATGACAGCTGATACAACCCTTAATATTGCACAAAAACTTTACGAGGCAAAATTGATCTCTTACCCCCGTACCGGGAGCAGGTATATCCCCAAAGATATATTTGAAAAAATCCCGGAACTGATTGATTCCCTTAAAGAACACCCGGATTATAAAAATCAGGCAAAGTTATTATCTGCAATGAAAACAAAGCTCAATATGAATACAGTGGATGACAAGAAGATCACAGACCATCATGCACTGATAATTACGGAAAATAAACCGGCTAAACTGATTGAGGACGAAAAGAAAATATACGGGTTGATTGCCCAAAGGATGCTTGAGGCGTTTGCCGGTGTTTGTAAAAAATCAATTGTGGACATCGGGCTTGCTTGTGACGATATCAAATTCCATATCAAACAAACATCAATAGAAGACAAAGGTTGGACCAATCTTTTTGGGGCTGATCCGGATAACAGGGATGAATCCGGAAACATTATAGACTTGTCTTCGATTAAAGAAGGTGATTATCTGCAAATTCTGGGACATAATTTAGTTGAAAAGAAGACTAAACCGAAAGCCTTGTATAATGACTCAAGCTTGCTGGGAGCTATGGAAGCTTGCGGTAAAGATATTGAAGATGAAGAAGCCCGAAAAGCAATCAAAGATGTAGGCATCGGTACGCCGGCAACCAGGGCTTCCATTATTGAAACTTTGATGGATAGAGGATATACAGAAAGAGATAATAAAAATATAATTCCTACAAAAAAGGGGTTGGACCTTTATAAAGCAATAAAACTGATGCGCATTGCAGACGTAGAGATGACCGGAGGTTGGGAAAGCGGGCTTGCTAAAATTGAGGTAACACCTGATTATTATAACTCTTTTATGGGCGGGATATTGATATATACCAAACAGGTCGTAGATGAAATTACCAGTGTTATAAAAGCTGAGAATACAAAAAACGAAACTCCTTATGTTTGTCCAAGATGCAGGCTGGGTAAAGTTACATTTTATAACAAAGTAATCAAATGCAACTATTCTAAATGTAACCTGACCCTTTACCGTGAGCTTTGCGGGAAAAAACTAACCGATAATCAGCTAAAGGAACTCTTTAGAACAGGAAAATCGCCTCTGATTAAAGGGTTCAATGGTAAAAACGGGAAAGCTTTCGATGCTTATATTAAATTCGACAGTATCGGTAATTTTCATTTCTCTTTTCCCGATAAAGAAAATCGGATTAAAAAATAACTGTCAATTTCCCATCTTATGAAAGATATCAGTTTAAGAAATAAGGTCATGGCAATATTCCTTGATAAAAACGGGAAGATTTTCCCGAATGCAAACGATGATTGTAGCCAAATCTATTTTTGTGAAATTCCACTAAAAGGAGATATAGTTTGTCTTGAATTGGATATTCACGATGCATTAATAGATGAAGATATAAAGTATCTTATCCCATTTCTTGAGGAATTCTATCCTGAACATAAAGGAGCCTGTTATAAATTTGAAGTACAACAAAGATATGTAAGTAGATCCGGGGGAGAATCTTGGGTGAGTATCTTTTTAAAGTATATAGGTTAGTATTGACCGCAGTTCTTCTATATATTCGCATATTTTTGGAATTTTGAATTCAAAAGAGAGGCATCCGTGACGGACACCTCTCTTTCTTTAATACATATATTATTTCCTTATTTGTTTCTGTCCGGTAATTTTACTTAAATCCGGAAGAAAATAAAAGATATCTGTGCGTTCCTGCCTTGGGTTACCTGCAGGGAAAACATATGAATAACGACATTCCACAGGTTGTAACAGTACCTTATCCACGTTTAATCCATCATAACGGCTTTTAAAATTCAATTGTTTTACAGAATCTATACTATTGTTTAATTGATCAATCGTATTCATAAATCCGTCAATAATGACCTGTGATTTGAATCTTGCCTTTTTCTCTATTTCCATGTATTCCAAAGACATTTTTAGGAGTGTCTCCTGCCTCTTTATATATGCCTTATTATCGTCTTCAAAGGTATTTTTTAAGAAATTAATGCTATCAGAAACAGTTATCGGTGGTAATTCTTTTATTTCGATTGATTCGAACTGGCAGTCGGTAAAAACACCTTGTTTATTAGTTTGAGCATACTCACGGATTAATTTTTCATATTCATTTTTTTGTGAACATGAAAAAATAGAAACAATAATAAAAATAAATAGCAGCTTTTTCATAAATATATTTTTAAGGGATAACTTAGTATTTTGGGTATAAAAATAGATAATTTATATTTAATACATACTATATGTATAGCATTTTATTTATCGAAACTTCATTGTTTATTTTCTTTAATGGCCTCCAAGTTAGTCAATGAATTTATCAGGTTCCGGACTCAATTACAGCTTAAAATTATTTTATAAGTTATTTTTCAATATCTCAAGTATATAAAGTCATTTTTAATAAATCTACATATAATAAGAAACTTAAATAATTCCACGCATTATATAGTGGACGGAAAAGATTTATTCTAATCACTTATATCAAAGATATATAGGCAATATGTTTGTAGACTTATAAGATACCCTTTCTTTTATCCTGATTAAAGTATAAAAAAAACCGCAAGAATATATTCTCACGGTTACTGTTGATTGATAAATAATAATCAGATCCTTAATTAAAATACATATCGGGGGTTATAGTCGTAATCTTCTTCCCTTTCTCTTTCATCTCATAGAACTTCTTCAATCGTTTACTCATTGTTGAGTCATGCTCAACATTCTGGTCGCCATCACTCTCTTCGCTTTCAGCTTCTTCTCCTTCTGAAAGTAATTCACCTTTCTTTTTACTAATAAATTCTAGGATTTTTTTCTTCTCTTTTTCGAATTTCTTGTTGGACTGATCTATAGGATTAAGGCTTACACGGGCTGAGATTATTCCGACCTTTATTTTTAAATCCATAACGTATGTTTTACCTTCCTCCAGGTTTGCATCTACATAAAATGTATTTTCTCCTTTGGCTATAAATACATGTTCTCCGGGATCACACTCATAGGCAAAATATTTTTTTAATCCCAGTTTTCCCAGAAATATATCACCGTCATAAATACTGAATTTTACCAATAAAGCCGCCGTTTCACGCCTGGCAATATATACCATGCATTTACCTTTGCCTGGTTTAGCCAGTATATCTTCTGTCTGCATTGGTTCCGTCTCCTGCGCAAACGTATTTGCAGACAGAAGAATAAATAAAAGGAATAGTAATTTTTTCATTTTGTTCTAAAGCTTAGAAATCCTGTAACCATTAAACTTGAAACACTCATCCTGTCCGTTACACCGTACATCTCAAATGAACCTGCGGTAACAGACAATTTCAGGCCTGTGCCGACGTTTTCGCTCAGGCGGTATTCACAGGCAATATTAGCATTAATACCAAACACCGTTTTCTCTATTTTTGCATAGCTCCCACTTATTTCTGCATCTCCCGAATAAAATATAGGGCCAAAACCCAAACCAGAATAGAAACCCCATTTATTATTTATGTAACGGCCGTTACATGTTGCCCCAAGGAAAAACATTTTATCCGTTTCTCTCATATTTATATTCTTCATATCGTCACTACTGTATCTGGTGAAACTTCCATTTAACCCGATCCCAATGAATTCATGAAAATAATATTGGGTTTCAATGTCCAAATTATAGCCATGTCTTAAATCGGAGGTAAAATCTTTGACAGCTTGGTTTCCGGCATCCAAATTCTCTCCAAGCCAGTAAGCATAGCCTCCGCCAACAGTAAAGCGAAAATTCTTATAATTTTCATTTTCCGTAGTAATATTACTGCTTACTTTTCTCGAAACCAGCCTTCCGGAATTCTGTGCTGATAAATACACTGTGGAAAAGAACATGAAAAGGAATGAAATAAATAAAATACATTTCTTCATAATAATCTTTCTTAGGTTTATATTTGTGGTGTTAGTATTTATTTCAGGTTTAACAATAGAACGTGTCAAATCTAATAATATTTTTTATAATACTATATATATATTATTATATTTAATACTCATTTAATTTTTAGAAAATATAGAACATCTATATAGATTATATTATTTGAAGTTTTTTCAATGTCGATAAAAAAAGCTGCATCATTTATACAGATGCCACAAATAAATTATATGGGTTTATTTTGTTTCTTTTTTTAAGTTCCGATTTTCAAACTCGTCAATAATAATTTGATTTACTTCAATCTTCACCCGTTTATAGTTCATATCAATTTGTTCCTGCATCCGGTCTACGCCATTTGCATCTACAAAGTTTACAATTTGAGGAATTGGAATATACCTGCTGGTTTCTGACTTTACAGTATCATTATCGATAATTATCTGTGCATGAAAGATTTTCTGATCAATCCGTTCATCGAAATTATCCGAAACAGAGCCGACAAACATCCCCTGTGTAAGGTTGGAAATCTTTGATGCAGGAATCAATGAATCGAGCTGTGTATTGATAGAAGTAGATATATCCTGTCTGCTGATTGACATCGATTGACGTTTTTGCAATACTTTTCCAAACCTTTCCGACAAGTTTTTAGCCGTATCCCCTACTACCTGACCGGAGAATATATTTCCAACGGTATTCTGGATCACTTTGGCTTCTTTATCGCCATAATCTCTGATTAGCTGGGAATAATCCTGGAAACCCAGGCACACGGCAACTTTATTGCTTCTGGCCGTAGCAATCAGGTTATCCAAACCTCTGAAATAGATAGTTGGTAATTCATCTATAATAACCGAGGACTTCAATTGCCCCTTTTTATTAATGAGTTTTACAATACGGGAATTATATAAACCCAAAGCTGCGGAGTAGATATTCTGCCGATCCGGATTGTTCCCGACACAAAGGATTTTAGGTTCATTCGGGTTATTGATATCAAGTGAGAAGTCATCACCCGTCATAACCCAATAAAGTTGTGGCGAAATCATTCTCGAAAGAGGAATTTTTGCACTTGCAATCTGGCCATAGGCTAAGCACCCGGCGCCTTGCCACTTTTCACGGTGGTAGGTTTCCAAGC
>NZ_JBHSGN010000130.1:0-938 GCF_042654545.1 Dysgonomonas termitidis | reverse complement strand
CCTTCGGCTTCGCTCAACGCCACTCCTCGCACATAATCGTTCGTTTCCATAGGTTTTTTCCTCAAAGGTAAGAACTCGCGTACGGCTTTGCAAGACGCGGTTACCCGAACTATTACCTTGCATGGAGGAAGACAGGGAGCATGCCATGCAGGGGCTTAAGCTGATACAGGACCTGTACAATGTGGAACACATGGCCGGTGAACAGGAGCTCACATACGAAAAATGTGCCGAACTGCGCCAGCGCCTGGCAAAACCTATACTCGACAGCTTCGAACTCTGGCTCAAAACCACTTATCCCAAGGTGCTCAAACGCAGTCTTATGGGAAAAGCGATTGCTTACGCTTATCCATTGGTGCCAAGAATGAGGCCCTACCTCTATGACGGGAGAATCATGATCGATAATAACCGGTGTGAAAATGCACTGCGTCCCATGGTTTTGACCAGAAAAAATATGCTGTTCTGCGGGAATCAGGAAGCCGCCGAAAGCACGGCCATTATCTGCTCCCTGCTCGGCTCCTGCAAAGAACATGGTATCAACCCCCGCGAATGGCTCAATGACGTCATCGCCAAACTGCCTTATTACCTTGCCCCAAAATCGGGGGAAAATCTGGAGCAGCTACTTCCCGGCCAGTGGAGAGGATGCAGGCAAAGTTCAGACAATCTGCCGGCAATCCCGGGAATGTCCCCGGACTTTCCATAGACAGTCCCGAGACTGGCCCGACAAATCAGACACCATTCAGCAGTTCTATAAAAATCCGGTATAAACCAATGGGATGGAACCCTTCGGTATATACCGGATTGATACTTTGTAATTTTGCTCACTAAAATAACGTGGTTGAGCGGTCGCTTACCATCCATCAGGGCGCGTTCGATCAATAGCCGTAACAAGTCCTTATCCTGCCAGGTAAAGTCGTTGCACAAACGGTCGTTGACAATGG
>NZ_JBHSGN010000129.1:0-1024 GCF_042654545.1 Dysgonomonas termitidis | reverse complement strand
GAGACTATAGCGTAGCCATCGGGGGTGAATCCTCTGCTACGGCTACTAATGAATTTTCTGTCGGCAATGCCAATCGCAAAAGAAAGATTACCAATGTAGCAAATGGGGTAGCCAATGCAGATGCAGCTACAGTAGGCCAGATGAATACCAAATTCCTGGATTATGTAAAACTGGCATCCGCTACAACACAGAAAATAAATTCCGATCTGGCAATAGGTAAGAATAAAGTACTCTACGGAGAGCTGAATGCAGGTCAAGTAATCCCGCTTATAAAATATACTGAGAATCCAGATAAAATAATACATATAGGAAGTACAGGTGCAGCTTTAGTACTTAATAATGGTGTTACTGAAGGACTTGACAAACATATTAATGTTAATGGGCACGATGGCAGTACACTATACTCAGACAAATTAGCTTACCTCAGTGATTTAGATTCTATTAATGAAAATATTGCAGGTCTTGCTACCATGCAGGGGAACTGGCTGGGGCAGAATTTTGACACATATGCGGACTTGGAAGCCTACGAAGTCGCACGCCTGGCAGCCGACCCGCCGCAACCGGTTGCCGATAAAACATGGACGCGCGTAATGAATGATGAAAATTACAGTAATAACCTGACTGTATATGCATGGTTCAACAATGCCGTGACATACCAGTATACGATGGTAATTGACCCACGGAACTTTCAGACGAACAAAATACAGACTTTTGAAATAGCAGATAGTGCTGTAACTACTGTAAAAATAGCGAATAGTGCAGTTACCAGCGAGAAGATTAATAACGGTTCTGTAAATGATTTAAAAATCGGTTTAAGGGATCTTTGGCCGGACCAACCTCTTAATGATATCGTTCCATCGGGTCCTAAACTTTTAACTGCAATACTGCAAGAATTAAAAAGCTATTCAATAGGTCTATTTTCGTTATTTACAAACGGGAAGGCTAATAATGCTGTGCAGGCGGATAAGCTGGCTAAGGCAATAACAATTTCAATGACTGGCGATGCTACGGGATCGGCTTCCTT
>NZ_JBHSGN010000128.1:0-67349 GCF_042654545.1 Dysgonomonas termitidis | reverse complement strand
GTTTTTTCAGGGGTCAATTTAGATTTGGCACGAGGGGGCAACGCTCACTGGATTTTCCAATAGGCTTTTAAAAAATTCCAGAAAAAATTTTCACAAAAATTTGAAAATCCATTTGGGAATGAAAAACAAAAAAGGTATATTTGTTAATATAATCAAAAAAACAGCATTATGAATAATCTGCCCTCAATGGAAACGTTGGATGGGGATTTGTATTGCTGTTTTTTTTATTTGTGTTAGGTATTGGTAATGATAAGAATAATGATTTAAAAGAAAATGTATGTAATGATATATAAGGGATTTATCCAAGAATGTAGACTGATTTAGAACGCACTTTGAGGCGTTTTGTCTATGGTAAATCATAATGCTTGCTTGTAGCACGTACACATACAAGCCGAAAAATAAGGTGGTTTATGCCACTATGGTAAATCGAATTACCAATGTGCGAAAATGATGAAGAAACAAAACTCACATATCAAGAATTACAAAAAATTGAGGGATATGAGAATATAACAGAAGAAGAAGCAACAGAAATTATAGACACAGTATTCATGTTGTCATCAATGGCATACAATGCCTATAAAAATAAAGAAGTAAGAAGTATTAATTATGAATAAAGAATTGTTTAAAAGTTTTGCGAAAGGAGATAGTGCAAGCACATCAGATATAACACCAGGAAATGCTGTTATTTATAATCGTGTATCAACGAAAGAACAAGAAGATAACCAAAGTCTTGGACATCAACTTGAATCCTGTAAAAGGTATGCAGAAAGATATAATCTAAATATTATAACGGAACCTTTTGGTGGTGTTTTTGAAAGTGCTAAAACAGATAAAGAAAGAAAAGAATTTAACAGAATGTTGACCTTTATAAAAAGAAACAAAAAGTTAAATATAAAATATGCCATTGTATGGTCTACTTCTCGATTTAGTCGCACAGGTAGTACTGTTGTTCTTGAAGACCTTGAAAACATGGGTGTAATTGTATTGTCGGCAACAAGTAACTACAATCCAAAGACACCATCAGGAAAGTTCAACCAACGTATTGAATTGGCGAATGCAGCTTTTGATAATGAAATGAAAAGCCAGCAAACAAAAGATTTAGGTAGAGCAAGACTTTTAGAAGGGCGTTGGATTGGTAAAGCTCCAAGAGGATATGACCAAAAAACGACAAAAAAGCAGCAGACAATTACGATTAATGAAGAAGGTAAATTCATAAAAAAAGCCTTTCATTGGAAAGCAGACGAAAAATTAACCAACCAAGAGATAATCCAACGTTTAGATAAACTGGGCTATCATATCACAAAGCAAAAGCTATCAGAAGTATTGAAAAATCCATTCTATTGTGGAAAGATGATACATAACTTCTTAAATGGTGAAGTGGTTGATGGTAATCATCCTCTTATCATATCAGAAGAAACGTTTTTAAAGGCGAATGAGATGCTTAATCTAAGGTATAAAGGTGGATATGAACAGAAGAAAGAAAAACAATGGGCAACACTCTTAGGTACTTTAAAATGTCCTTGCTGTGGTTTCAATGTTACTGCATCCATATCTACCAAAATGAAGAGAAAATATAATAGGGAAGTATATTATTATGTTTGTTCTCGGAAAGGATGTAAATTCAATAATCAAGTTATAAAAGTACACGAAGTATTCAACAGTTATTTATCTAATTTTTCAATTAATAATATATCAAAAGATGTATTTGAAAAACAGTTACATAAACTATTTAATAATTTGACAAAACAAGATAAATCAAGTGCTCAACAGATGAAAACACAAGTGTCCAAACTGAGAGCCCAATTAAAGACAATGGAAAATAATTGGGCACTTGAAATACATCCCAAAAAGAAAGATATTTTGTGGAACAATATAGAAGATACTGAAAAGAAAATAGTAGAGATTGAAAACGAAATTGACAAACATGAAAATTCCATATTGAACCTCAATACTTACTTAAAATATGCTATTAACATGATATATAACCCATTGAAAATGTGGGAAGAAATAGAATTAGGAGACAAACAACGATTACAAAATCTAATATTTCCTGAAGGAATTATATATAACAAAGAAAATAACCATATTGAACCTCTTTCAATCAACAACTTCTTTAATGTAAAACACAATAATACAGCGAATTACTTGGGAAAAGAAAAGGGACTTAACAGCGAAAAATCTGTTAAGTCCCCTTATGTACTCGGAGCGGGAGTAAAACAATACAATATTACCCTTTTTGCATTCCTATAACAATAGCCTTAAATAAACAATAAAACGATGAAAATAAACAAATTACATATAAAGAAATAGTTGCACAGAATTTCATTAATTTGCATTTAATTGAATTTATCTCGCCAAAAAGTCGCCAAAAATAAATAATCATTATATATTTGTATTGCATTTAAATAATAATCACTATGGCAACAATTTATCTTTCTCTTTCTACAAAAGCAGATTCAAACAAACAACAAGAAATTTTAATCCGGTTTTCACACGGGCGTATAAACCAACGAGGGAAAACAAATCTTTTTATCCCCGCCGAATATTGGGATGATAAAGCCCAACAAATCATCATTCCCAACTTCCGGTTAATGAATGAAGAAAATAAACAAATTAAAACCTACCTTACTTCTCATAGCGAGAAACTGAATACTCTTATATCTATTATACAAACAACCTTCAATAATGCAGATAAGAATAGCATTGAACCTGATTGGTTAAAGTTTATCATTGACAAGTTCAATTTCCCAGAAAAATATATTATTACAAACACAGAATTAAATACAAAGCTTTCGTTCTTTGATGCGTTTGATGAATTTCTTCAAAAACGAAAATTATCCGATGTCCGGGAAAAAAACTACATGGTATTGTGCCGGGCATTACAACGTTATGAAATGTTAGTCGGAATAAAAGAAAAACGAGCATATAAATTAGAACTCGATAACATTACTTCTGATACGATAGAAGATTTTGAAAGTTTCTTGCGAAATGAACATACTTTGTATGACAAATTTCAATCTCTGTATGATAAGTTTCCGGCTATTGTCGGAACAAACAGAAAAACCGTAAAACCTCAACCTCGTGGACAAAACACAATTAATGCTTTGTTTAATAAACTCCGGGCTTTTTTTAATTGGTGTTATGACAACAATAAAATGACGAATAAACCATTTAAAAACTATGAAAGTAAACCTGATGTATTCGGTACTCCTTATTACATTACCATTGACGAAAGAAATACAATCTATAATACGGATTTATCACATCAACCACAATTAGCTATACAACGGGATATTTTTGTTTTTCAATGTCTAATTGGTTGCCGGGTATCAGATTTGTACCGAATGAAAAACGAGCATATCATTCGTGGAGCTATTGAGTATGTTCCAAGAAAGACCAAGGACGAAAGACCTATACCCGTACGAGTTCCTCTAACAGAAACAGCTAAAGAGATACTAAACCGCTATAATGGCAATGATCCGGAAGGTAGAATACTACCATTTATCAGTGAACAAAAGTATAATAAGGCTATTAAAAAGATTTTTACTTTAGCGGATATCACAAGGATTGTGACTATTATTAATCCAACCACACGGGAAGAAGAAAAACGTCCTATTAATAAAGTAGCCTCATCACATCTTGCAAGACGTGCATTTGTCGGAAATCTTTACAAGCAAGTAAAAGACCCAAACTTAGTAGGAGCGTTATCCGGACATAAAGAGGGTAGTAAAGCTTTTGCCCGATATAGGGATATTGACGAAGAAATGAAAAACGAACTTGTAAAAATGTTGGAATGATTATGGAAAAGAATGATAATACAAACCAGAATAACCGTATTCCTTTGAAAGACTTACCCAAAGAGAAACTTGAAGAAATTTCTAACCGGATATTAAAAAACGTAAGTAACCCTGTTGATTGGATCAACTCTATCAATCCTCTTAACTCTCTTAATCTTGTCAAACCAATATATTGTTATAAAAACCTATTTTATAACTTCAACAAAGAAGAAGATGAAATTGAAGATGTCTTTCAATTGCGGGCGAATAATGATAGCCGGATGTATAAAACTCCAGATGATGTAAATGATACCTATACACCCGAACGTGTATGGGAAAATGGTAAAACAGGGTATTTTATACCTTTCGACTATGATTCATGGAGTGGTTGCTACATGAAGCTGATGAATCCGGACAGGGGAAAGGATGGGAAAGGATTGAGATTTGTACAAACGCCTGAAAGAAGTGATGGAATATATTACCATCCTCAAAATAACGAAATTATTGTATCCGGCTTTGGGGAATACGTTTTGGAAAATTGGGGAAAGGATTTATCTAAACTATATGAAGAATATACCGAAAATGAATACCGAAAACGTGTTGAACAATGGCGAAAGGACAATTATCCCTATAAAAATAAAATAGATAAACAAATAAAGTTGCAACTTTTAAACGAGTTTAAAATTGTAGAGCAAACCAAATGGGACAAAGCAACTATTTCCGAATTTTTCGATTTTAACGATAATAGGAAACTGAACCAATGTATGAATGAATATTTTAATTGGCTTGACAAGTGTATTCAAATAGAAAATGAAAAAGAAGAAAAGCAATTCATTGATTTTATTAAATCCGGTACGATTAGTAATAATTGGGTAAATGGTAAATCGGGACAGTTTCAGGATTTCGATAATACCTGTTTGTATAGATTTTGTGAAATGGACAAAGATTGCCATATTCATTTACTTAAAAAGGAAGAGGAAAAAAAATTGCCTGTCTTAGCCTGCGGTTTTGTCGCATGGCTGATAAAACATTGGGGAACCAATACGCAAGCAATCTATTCCAGCTACTTACAAGCCAGATTGAACAAATACAAAACCGAACATAAAAACGATGCCGATGTATTCAAGCGTGATTTGGAACGTGAATTCTATGACCAATACAAAACCAAAGAAGAACAGTGGGTAAAACAGTCGGAAGCCATATTTGAGTTTGTTTCGGATGTGGAAGTAAACCAGATAAAAGAATATGTGCGGAATTATTTTGAGTATGTAAATAGCCTTTCAAACCCACTTGCGATAGATGAATATACTAAAGAAAGCGAAATTATAAAAAATACCAGATTGAGAACTATTTATTTTGCAATCAGACATACGCCCAGAGATTATCCTCCAAACAAGAATATTTATAGTCAATATACACCTATACAGATTATAAATGATTTGCGGAGAATAGAACAACATCACGAAGAAAAGCCGGATGAATGTATAAGTTATTTTTTCGAAAAATACCATACAAAACGCCAAATATTAAAAACCCCGACTATATTTGTTGAATGTCTAAAATTATTTATCGACAACCATACTGTTTTTATGATAATGCTTTTGGATCGGTATATGTTCCCAAATACTGAAACTCAAAAGCAATTTGCATTAGAGTTAAATAAAGCTCAAAAACAGGTTGAACCAGATCAAAGAGATGAAGCACTGCAAACAAAGCCAGAACAAACTAAATACGATATTGGTAAGCCTCAACAAAATTTCGCTGATTATTTACATCATGAAAATAAAAATGCTTTAATGAAAAAGTTACATGAATTATTAGACGGTAAAACATGTAAAACTGTAGCAATTACGATAAAAGCCTTAACAGATTTATCATATCTTATCTATGGTAGTAAAAATAACCTTTACGACACAATGCGAAAGGAATTTAGTTTTTCCGGTACAGATTCAGGATTGAACAAATTTTTAAACTCAAATAATAATGGACTATCCGAAATAGACATAAAACCGACAAAAGATATACTGCAAGCTGTTAAATAACTATTTAATAGATAATTATAGAAAAAAAAGGTGCAATGTAAATCATTGCACCTTTTTTTGTATCTAGTTGTTTTTATTCCTCATTAGTTGTCAGAGAGTATAGAGGAGTGCAAAAGATTGCTTTGCTGTGTATTGTCTCCATAATTTTACATTGTCAAAAACGAAAGAAATGTACTTAACCTTTCGAGGTGGGCGGGATTAGTACCCCCAGAACGCTGACAAAATTGTAAATTTTAATTAAATGAATTTATATGATTTATTAAATGACAATACAAGCCTGAACATCACCATCAATGCCGGACAACTAATCGAAGCAATCGACTATTGCGTAAATAAAACCCGCAGGGAATTAGAGCAGCAAATCACCGATGCTAATACGGAAACTTATCCGAGCATTGAACAAGTAGCAAAAATCCTTAATGTGGATAAAAGCACACTGTGGCGTTGGCGTAAGCAGAGCTATCTTATACCTATAGAGATAGGAGGTAAACGCCGTTACCGAATGAGTGATGTAAAAAAAATTTTGGAAAGATAAGCTATGAAAACGAAGTCAACTCAATTAAAGCCAAAAAGCCCCGTTCCGACGGGGCAAAGGCTTTATTATCAAAACAAAGGTAATCGTATTTCCCCGGTTATCCGACAGGCTAGGCGATTACTTTTATCAGGCAAATACATCTCCATCCGGACAGACAGTCTTTGTCTTTCCGGTTATATAGATAAGGTTATTTTCATACTGAAGTGTCGGGATGCAGCTTATGGATACAGACTATACCTGTCAGCCATGAATGACGGATATATAAAGAAAGGAGGCACGGGATGACAGGTACAATAGACGGCCTGAGAGCCCATATCTCAAATCTGGTCTTGTCAGCAAACGAACAACGCAAAGTAACGAATAAAGGCAAGCCCTGTCAAAGCGTGCTGTCCGGTTTGCTGAACCAGATAAAACGGGTTGACTTCCGGGAAAAAGCCGGATTGGACACAGACGAGAAAATATCACGGAAACTATATGTTGTTATTGCTATAGACAATATACTGGATATAGCGGTAGCCAACAAGTGGGGGCTATGTACTAAGGACGGCTTTATCTATGTGTTTAACTCCAAATACTGGCAGGCAATAAGCGCAGATGATTTTAAGCCGTTCCTCGCGGAAGCTGCCATGAAAATGGGTGTGCCGGAACTGGAAGCTAAATACCATCTGTTTAGGGATGAACTATACAAACAATTCCTTTCGGTTTCCAATCTGCCTACACTCGAAATTAAGCGCACAGTATTGGTTAACCTGCTTAACGGCACGTTTGAAATAACCGACAAACGGCAGGTGTTGAGAGAACCGGACAGGAAAGACTTTTTGAAATACCAATTACCTTTTGAATATGACGCCAATGCGGAATGCCCTCTTTTTGATAAATACCTCAACCGTGTATTGAAAGACGAGGATTGCAGAAAGGTACTGGCTGAATATCTGGGATACATCTTTGTGAACAGCCTGAAACTGGAGAAGGCTTTAATCCTCTATGGCAGCGGGGCAAACGGAAAAAGCGTATTCTTCGAAATCGTTAACGCAATATTGGGAGACGAGAATATTTGTTCATATTCATTACAGAACCTGACGAAGTATGACAGTTACCAAAGAGCCGAGCTATCGAACAAGTTGCTTAATTATGCGAGTGAGATAAACGGAAAGCTCGAAGCGTCCATATTTAAACAATTAGTGTCCGGTGAACCTGTCGAGGCAAGACAGATATATGGAAAGCCTTTTATAATGCGGGAGTATGGGAAGCTGATGTTTAACTGCAACGAACTGCCTAAAGAAGTGGAACAAACGAACGCTTTTTTCAGGCGCTTCATTATTATCCCATTTTCGGAAACCATACCCGAACATGAACAAGACCCGGAACTGGCAAAAAAGATTATAGATACAGAGTTAAGCGGGGTTTTCAACTGGATACTGGACGGATTGGAGCGCATACTGCAACAGAAGAAATTTACGCAATCGGCATTGGTTAAAGACCAAATCGATACTTACCGTAAAGAATCGGATAACGTGGCTATGTTCATTGATGAAGAAAACTATACCCAGACCAATGGAAACCCGAATGTATTATTGAAAACGATATACGACGGCTATAAAATGTACGCCGTAGAGAATGGATATAAGGTCTGTAGTATAAGGAGTGTATCGGAAAGGATAAAGATGTTGGGTTTTACGACCGAAAAAACAAGAAACGGAATAATAGTTTATGCAAAAAAATAAAGTTTGTTTTCATCGTCACGAATGTCACGAACGTCACAGGATAAGCCTAATGTGTGATACATGTGACGCACGTGACGCAGGAAAAAGAAAATATTTTTTCATTCAAAAAACAGATAACGATGTATAAATTAGAGAAATATATAAATAAAAGTCAAAAACACGAATGCCCGGCATGCGGAAAGCGTTCGTTTGTCCACTATGTCGATGAGGCAAACAAACCCTTATATCAAACGGCAGGAAGGTGTGACCGTGAGGATAGCTGTGGGTATCATTACACGCCTAAAGAATACTTTGCTGATAATCCGGCGGACAGAGATTTGAACCCTCCGGCATGGAAAGGCAGGAAGCCCAAGCCTGTCAAAATGGTAACTCCTCAACCAATAGGGACTATCCCTATGAAGTACATTTTTGACGGTTGCAAGAACCGGAACAGCGACTTTGTAAACTTCTTATTCTGCCTGTTTGATTGGGAAACGATAAAGGATATTACCGACCCCTATTTTATAGGCTGCACGAAAAACAGGGCAGTCATATTCCCACAAATTGACGAACAAGGGAAATGCAGGACGGCAAAGATACAGAAATACAATCCCGAAACAGGAAACAGGATAAAGGACGAACCGGGGGCGGTTAACTGGATGCACAGCATACTAAAGAAGAAAGGCGAACTTCCCGGCGGTTACAATTTGCGGATGTGCCTGTTCGGGCTGCACCTCATCCGCTCGGAAAGGAACAAAGGTAAAGTTGTATGCATATGCGAGAGTGAAAAATCGGCGGTCATAGCATCCGGCGCAATGCCTGAATACTTATGGATGGCTGCCGGGGCACTCGGTTGGCTCAACATTGATAAATTAAAGCCTCTCCGGGACAGATGTATTATCCTGTTCCCCGATACATCAGCCACAGGAAAAGCCTTTGAGAAATGGACGCAGATAGCTGATGAGGCAAGGTCGCAGGGGTATGACATCCATGTATCCACCATGTTGGAGGATGAATGCTCCGGTGAGCAAAAAGAACGGGGGTACGATATAGGCGATTACCTCATTGACAACAGGCTAAGGACAGCAGCCAAAGAAAAACCGGAGAGACAGCTCTCTGAAGCCGGAATACGATTAGCCGGAATGCAGAAGTTAAACCCTGTATTGACACTATTAATTGATAAACTGGATTTGGAGGTGATCAATAATTAGGGTAAATATAATATTCATATCTAAAGTAGAATAAAATAGAAACGGTATATGAGGGCAAAAGGGACACAAAAGACAGGCGGGCGGGCAAAGGGAACGCCCAATAAAGTAACATCTGATTTAAGGACGTGGATAAATGAATTGTTGAATGATAACAGGAAACAATTTGCAAAGGACTTGCAGGCATTGGAGCCTCATCAACGGGTAATGATATTTGAGAAGCTGTTATCTTATGCAGTGCCCAAGATGCAGAGCGTTGAGGCTAAAATCGACCTCGACACCTTATCAGATGAACAATTAAATATAATTATTGCAGAACTTACAAAAAATATTGACGATGAAGAATAAAGATATAAACAAGCCTTTAGACAGGGAGGCAAAAATAATGTTGTTACAGATATTACAACGGGGCTTTTTTACGCAGGACGATATTAATTACCTGCATGCCAATCATTATGTTCCGGCATTGACGATTATAAAAACATACGAGGGTTGCCCTGACGATATGCAGGAAGAAGATGTATATTAAATTAATAATCAATGAGCAGATTAATGTAAAAGCAACTAAATAAAAAGGTGAACGTTCCTTTATTGAGTATTTTAAGTGCATTTATGTCTATTATTTAGCAAAAAATGTACATGGCAATTTTTTAATATTATATAGATAATAATTCCACTTATCATAGTTGCCATTATATCATAATAATCTGATATCTTGTGAAAGCAACCATCAACACAACATGGTACAATTTTGAGAAATGCCTGAATAATACCGAATACTACACTAAATAAACTGGAAATGAAAATTATATCCTGTGGGATAAAGAAAAAGGTTGGATTTTACTTGAATCCAACCTTCTATATACTTCCACTTTTGGGGTCAATTGCAGTGTATATTTTTGATATAATTAGCTAAGAAATTTTACGCCCAAATTTCGTTAGGTCTCGAATCCGCAGTCCAGCCTGTTACATCCCAACCCCATCCATTCATTAAATAATCTATAAACCAATGTCCTCCTTCTAACTCTCTCATTTCTTTTTGAGTTAATTCAGTCAGTTCTACTGCTGATTCATTTAATTTTTCAACTTTCATGGTGATAAAAATTACATTATTGTGTCTACTCTTTTAAGGATTTTCGACATCTTCCCTATTCTTAGCTACATTTTATCATAATTTTGTGATAAATTAAACAAAATGTAGATTATTTTTCAAAGTTAAAAATAAAAATATAAAATCCAACTGATAATAAACAAAAAAAGACAGAAGTTAAGATTTTGCTAAAAATAGAATAATTTTTGTATTTCTTAATAAAAATATAAATACCTAAAGGTGGAAATAGTACAAGCAATACAAATAAAAAAATATTGGGAAAATTATTAAAATTCATAATGTTAAGTATTAAGTAGTATGGTAATTATATTAAATTCACAATATCATTAATTATAGCAAACAGCATTAATCCTAAAATTAGAACCATTCCTATAGTAAGAATTACAGTTTGAACTTTTTCCGACAATTTTCTACGTGTGATAGTTTCAAATAAAATAATGAGTATATGTCCTCCATCTAATCCAGGTATTGGTAAAATATTCATAAAACCTATCACTAAAGACAGCATAGCGGTTATATTTATAAAACGTTCTATGCTAGTATCATCCCCGTATATCTTTGCTATACCGATTGGGCCGGATACACTTTTTGTACTAACTTCTCCTGTAAAGATCAATTTCAAACTAATAACATTAGTGTATAATAATTCAAATGAAGATTTACAACCACTAATAAGAGCAGAAAAAAACGAATACTTTTGATATTTTATAGGGACACTGAATATAATACCTAAATAAGCCTCATTTTGTAAAGAAACTTTTGCTTGTTTTACAATACTTCCACTTTCATATTCAATCAATATTGAATCGTTTCTATTAATATTTTGCAGCTTTTCTTGAAATTCAGCAATAGAAGTTATCTGGATTGTGTCCAGTTTAAGAATTAAATCTTTTTTTTGCATATTTATTCTTTCAGCTAAAGAACCAGATTGAACATTTTCAATTATTGGAAGAAAGTTCATCGGCGAGATAAATTTCTTTCTGACGGCATCCATAAAAGACACCTTACCAGTGAGGTCTATTTCAACTATTTGATTATTTCGTTCTACTAGAAAAGTGCCTTTATAAAAATCTAAAGGTGAAATAGATGAATAATTATCTATATTATGATTGTTTAATTTTAAGATTTTATCACCCGACTGAAAGCCTAGATTTTCGCCTGCTTGATAAGCATAAATACCATTCTTTAGTTCATCATTAGGTATAAATTCTTGATTTAAGGTTAGACCTGTAATTAACCCGATACCTAAAATAAAATTAAGAATAACACCAGCCGATAAAATGATTAACCTTTGCCAAGCAGGTTTATACCTAAACTCATGATCTTTATCTGTACTATTTGCTAATCCCTCTAAATCAAATGATTCATCAATCATTCCTGACATTTTTACATATCCCCCTAGAGGAAACCAGCCTATACCAAATTCTGTTCCATTCTTTTTAATGCTAAATAATTTTTTACCGCCAATATCAAAAAACAGATAAAATTTTTCAACCTTGACTTTAAATAATTTCGCAGCTAAAAAGTGACCTAATTCATGTATAAATACAATCACACTTAACCCTACTAGGAGTTTTATAATCATTAATATCATTTTGTACCAATTAAATTTTACTTTTATAAAAATAGGCAACAAATATAGTAAAATATGAGATAACTATTCGAATTCCAGTCAAACTAAATTAAACTAGGGATCTGTTTCTGCCACATATTATAATACACCGTACCCTCCTTGTAGAGTTGTATATGTGTTCCTTCTTCTATCAGTTTTCCTTTTTCCAGTATCACAATCTTATCCGCCGACATCACCGTACTTAACCGGTGGGCGATAATAATAACCGTTTTTCCTTGCCTGTTATAATCCAGTATCGCCTGCTGTACATAATGTTCCGAAACCGAATCAAGCGAAGAAGTCGCCTCATCCAGTACCAGTATTTCAGGATTGCGGTACAATGCCCGTGCAATGGCAAGCCTCTGCCGTTCCCCGCCTGACAAGCCGACACCATGCTCGCCGATACGGGTTGCAAAGCCTTTGGGGAGGTTTTCTATGAATTGTATAATACCCAGATTCTTGCAAATATCTATAATACGCTCCATATTGGGATTAAACTCTCCCAGAGCAATATTTTCTATTATCGTTCCTGAAAACAAGTCCAGTTGCTGGGGAACGGTAGCTACATGAGCACGCATACTTTCGGTACTGAAATAGTCTGTATTATGCTGTCCGATATATATCTTTCCGTTATTTAAGGGATATAGCTTTTGCAGTAGTACAGCAAGTGTTGTTTTTCCCGAGCCGCTTTCCCCGATGATAGCCGTTATCTTTCCTTTGGGTATCGTTAATGTAAAGTCTTTGAATACTTCGGTGCGTGTGCCGTAGCTGAATGAAATACTGTCAAAAATGATAGTATCGTTCAATTCCGGAGTAAACTCTATCTTTTCTTTTTCATTATCGCTTTCACTCTCCAAGTCCATTATCTCAAAAAGGCGGTCTGCCGCTATCAGTGCATTCTGTATTGTCTTGTTCACACCAATAAGTGATGCTACAGGAGACGTAAAATAACCTATTATTGCATAGAACGAAAACAGTGTTCCGGCTGTCAGTTCATTATCCAGCACCAGATAGGAACCGAACCACAACAATATCACAGTGAAAAGGAAATTGATAAAGCCGGAGCTTTCATTAGAAAATATAGAGTTAACTCCTGAACGGTAGATTGTATTGAGCAGCTTAATAAAGCGGGTTTCCGTTTTTATATTCGCAAACTCCTCTATACCGAATTGCTTAATAGTCTTTACCGAGTTCAGCGACTCAACTAACTGGCTCTCCAGTTCGGCTGCATCTTCCATTACTTTGCGCTCCTGCTTTTTGTTCAGTTTATTTATTGCAATATAGATAACAGCATACAGGGGTATTGTGATAAGCATGACCAAAGCCAGCTTCCAGCTATATATAAACATCAGTATAAAGGAGAACAGCACAATAAAAACATTAACGACTAAGGAGATAGCCACATCGTTAATGAACGTTCTGATTTTTACAGCATCATTGACACGGGATATAATCTCCCCGACACGCATCGTATCGAAAAAGCGTTGTGGAAGGTTCAATAAATGCTTATAATAGCCTAATATCAGGCGGGCGTCTATCTGCTGTCCCGTGTTCAGCATAAACAGGCTTTGGAATACAGCAAGCAACAATCTTAGTATCAGTATTACCAACATACCTACGCCCATCAGGTTTAATAGGTTGGTGTTTCCACCTACCAGCACATAATCTGTTATTTTACCGATATAAAAAGAAGTGGATAAGCCCAGTATGGTATAGAGTATAGCCCCTGTCAGACATTGTAGGAGTGTACCCTTATGTGGACGTAAAAGGAAGAAAAAGCGGGACAGGTTCGATATTTTCTCGTTTGACGGTTTAAAGTTTTCACTGGGGACAAGCAGGATAAGTACACCAGTCCATATCTTTGCAAA
Source organism: Dysgonomonas termitidis (assembly GCF_042654545.1). GTDB lineage: Bacteria > Bacteroidota > Bacteroidia > Bacteroidales > Dysgonomonadaceae > Dysgonomonas > Dysgonomonas termitidis. Next base: position 53,494 of record NZ_JBHSGN010000128.1, on the reverse strand, counting down.
ATCTTCAATACCTGTCCTGTGCATTTCACCGTCTGCCGGATCCATATATTCTATTTTATTTTTTGAGACAGAATAGATTACCACATAATGCTGATACATTTCTTTCATAATGACAAGTGCTATTGCCGGAAGCGAGATATTCGGTAACGCATTCACACTACCTTTCATACCTTTTGCCTCAAATCCTAGTTGTTTGGCTGCCTCAACCATACCCAATACGGTTGTACCACGTTGGTTTGTTCCTGCTATCTGGCGGATACGAGATAATGGCAATTTCAATTTGTAATGTTCTGAAACAGATGCCAAACATGCAGCCCCGCAATCCGTTATATCACGCTGTTTAATCTTTATTCCCATCGTTTTTTATTTTTGGATTCATCCAGTTATCTATTTCGTCAAATAACAATTGTGCCAAAGATCGCCTTGTCAGGTAAAACCTGCCTGTAACGTTCATGCCTTTTTTCATATAGCCTTTATAACCGTTGGGTAACTCCAGATAGTTCCGATTTATTGCACACCTGACACGAAAATAAGGTTGGTTATTCATTTCTACGATGTCGGGTAAGACTTCAGTGACTTCTCCCGATAGCAATCCCCATTGCTGGTAATTGTAGGCGTCGGCTTGTATCTGCACTTTTTGTCCTTTTGAAATATAACCGATATCTACAGGCGATATATAACATTCGGTCATCAGCGAATCGGCTGTCGTTATTTTTGCTATAACCTGTCCTGATGGCTGGAAATTGCCTGCCTGTATACCGTTGTACTGTACAACAGTACCGCTGACCGGAGCAGTTATGACATATTGCGTTTTCCGTTTTTGCAGTTGCAACAATTGGGAGTTCAGGTCTTTGTTCTCGTATTCGAGGCGTGTTTTTTCTGCCTGCCAACTGTTTATCTGTTGTTGCTTTACTAATGCCTTTTGAGATTCGGCTGTTTTGTAACGGCTTTCAGTTTGCTGGTAATCGTATTTTGCTTCTACTCCTTTTTCGTATAATTCTTTAGATATGACGTATTCGTTCTGTACCTGTGATAGCGCAATATCCTGTTCCGCTAACTTTGCTCTGTATTGGGCTACTTCTGTTTGGTATTTAGGTGTAACAGCAGAAAATGAACCATTAACCAACCTGTCAATGTCATGGATAAATAAACTGTTTTCTATTTGTTTTTCAAGCAATCTGTTAATTTGCTCGTCCAATTCATCAGTACGGAGCCATATCAGGGTATCGCCTTTGGCTACTTGTTTATTTTCATAGATAATTGTTTGGATAACCTCAGCATAAATAGCCGACTGGATGCTGTTGTTTTCCTCCGGGGTACGGATAATACCCCTGCTTTGTGTGGATACGTCCACATAGACAAAAGGCAGGCTAACTAATACAGCTATTAAGCTAACAATAATAATGAAATAAATAATTTTTGATTTTGAATGGCGTTTCGTCCAGTGTATTTGCACAGTGTTCTCCATAATCCCGACAGGGAATAATTGCTTCATACAGCAAAGTTTATTTTCCTCTGATTCCCTAAAAGAATATTATTACATAAAGAAAAGAAAGCGTGGAATCATTGCCATACTGTATCAACCATAAAATCTAGTGTGTTAAAACTAGATCTCGCAATGAATAACAATAAGCCAAACACTTTCTATGTTTGTTTTATATTAAAATGTCTGCCTGTTATAACTAACAGACACGGCAAATATAATCATTATTCTTAACACGTCTAGTGTTTTTGTTCCCAAAGTGGGCTGTTGCATGTTGCAAATGTAAAATTTTAATTTAAAAATCTGCTAAAATATAACCTGATATAAAAACTTCTTATTCGGTAATGCTCCATATACAATAAAGTCAGCCTGTCGAGCAACGTGTTACCAAACAGTTAATAGGAGAAGAAAATATGTTACCTTTAGAACCGAAAAAAACAAAGTAATGGACAAGAACAACAACCCGGAATACCTGAACGAGTTCCACAAAGAACAAACGGAACAAGGATTGAATCAGGTAGCGGCTTGGGCAGAGAATCCGATGACATTCGAACAGAAGTTAGAACAGCAGAAGATGTTGGACGAACAGCGAGCCAGGCGGGAAGCAAACGGGAACAGCTAACAGAACTTGAAAACCTGTCAAAAGAAAATGGCTTATGGATCGATGATATAAGCCAATTCGGTAGAGAACTGCCCAGGGGAGGTGAAAATGAAGTTTATTATAAAGGGGATGGTGTAGTACACAAGTTGAATAACTTCGAATACGCTGGAGATAATACAACTAATTTCTTTGACCGTATCGATATCCATTAAAACAACATTATAATAATTTCGTATTTAGATGTAAATATGCTCTCTGGGATAAAACAAGAGGATCGATATTCAATAGATTTGAACATGGTAGAAGTTTTGATAATTCACTATATTTACCACATATATTTTTAGTATGGCATATACAAAAACAGATAAAATAAAGGCTGTTACATGGTACAGGGATAACGGGAAAAACTGTATCAAAACCGCATCAAAATTTGGTGTAGGAACGGCTACGATAAACAGGTGGCTTAAATGTTACAAGGATATATTGGAAGCGGGAGAAAAATCCACGTATAGAACACGTATAGAACACATGCGGGCAAACAATATTATCCGTTTTGAGGAGAAGCAAACACATTTAGCAGAGCAAGCCTGTGAACTGGCTTATAACAAACTTATGGAATTAATCCCTGTCGAAAAAGACATCAATAAACTAGTCGCTATTATAGATAAGCTTAATCCCTTAAAGCTACAGGGACTTAACAGGGATAATAAGGTTAATTCACAAACGGAACTGGACGAGATACTTGAATCCTATAATAAGAAATGGCGCGAATCCTGTAAGATAATAGATGTAGAGGGGGAAGAATTAAGTTGATTCAGATTCAATTATTATATTCTATGTAGGTTAGGCTTTGTCAAGATTATTTCTTTTTCGATTGCTTCACATTTAAATTCGGACTTATATCTAATTTTTCGGACTTTTTCATACAAGTCCGAATTTATAAAACAATAATATACAATCTTTTAATTGGCATAATGCATATTTATGCATAAAATTCGGACTTAATTTTTTCGTACTAACTAGCGGGAAAAAGGGAGTCGGGGAACCTCCGATATAAATTGCGGGGAAGAACCTAGGATATATTTATAGACCGTTTATTTATATTTAAACATTACTCTTTCGGCTTAATATATCCCACAGGTTTCCGGGGTTTGGGTTCATCCTGTTTATTCTGCCTTGCTGCCAATTCCGACAATGCAACATATATTTCATCAAAAGATTTTTGATTATCTTCATTTATATCGTTATAATCTGCAAATACTTCTTCAATATACGCTTTAAGTCCTTTTACTTCATCTTGTAATCGTTTCACTTCATTGATAGGTGAAAATGCCAGAAGTTGTCTAACAGCTACAAAAGCTCGCATAATTCCTATATTTATTTGTATCGCTGTTTTGGAATTAAGGACACTACTCAACATTGCTACACCAAGTTCAGAGAAAGCGTATGGTTTACGCCTTACTCCCATATTGACAGAATTGGACATCACAATTTGTGATTTCCAATAGTTCATTTCTTCATCCGTTAGTTGAAACATAAAACGTCAGGGAACCGTTCTATATTACGTTTTACAGCTTGATTTAATACTCTGGTTTCCACTTGGTACATCTCTGCTAAATCTCGATCCAACATCACTTTTACTCCCCTTATCTCGTATATCTTACTTTGTATAACCGATAGTTCCATATCCTGATTTCCTTCGTTTATCTCTAAATCGTAATCGTAAAGATAAATAAATTAACACTACAATATCATAAGCGGATTATTTTTGTTACCCACTATATTTTTAAAGGTAGTTTTGTATATCCATTATCTGTAATATAATTGGGCAGTCTAATTTTGGATAGCCTCTCAACACTTGTTCTGATTCAGTACAGTAACCTGTCATTAAGCCGTCTGTATCCCGGATAATTCAAAACATCTATTCGTTAGATAATTTTCTGATACTGAACACCTACCCAATTTTGGGGAGTCATAAATATTCGTCATTCTTGTTCGATATACCACACGCTGTACATTTTCACTATCTTAACGGATATAGGGTTTCTTTTCCGCCAGATGCTATACAGCTTGTATCAACAGCAATAGATAATACAGACAAATTTTAGGCTGTTACAGCTGATAGGGAATAAGGCATAAGGTACTTTATCTCTATGTTTCATATAAAGAGGATTATTCAATTTACCAAGTCTCATAAATAAACTCAGAGTATTTACAACACATAGCATTAACAGCAGAACCGGTTAAAATAACAGGAGACGAAATAAATAGATATTAATTTGATATACAAATATTTAGGCTCAACTTGTTTTTGTTATTTCTGTATTTAACAAAAATAGAGCCTGTGTGGACGGATGATAAGCTACCACTATCGGCTTCCGGCATATGTACCGTTGGTTGCAAATTGCTTTATTATTCTTGTGGATATCTTTGTTTTCACACCCTTATTGCTTACATGTTGCCTGTTATTACAGGGTAATTGCTTACAGACTGTCAATTTCTTGTAATAATAACCATGTTAGAGTCTGTAAGTTGTAAATATCGGGATATCCGGTATTCTTTCCACTTCTCTTTCAATAACTTAATATCTTTTTGATATTAATTCTAACTTCCGAAAAACTTTTCATTGCGTATGCTGTTTAAAAGATGTAGTTTTGTAAAATTTGTGAAGGTTGGGAAGTTAACGAAGTGATTTTGTGGACTTCCTTTTTTGTTTATTTGGGGTTTAGGATTGTTTAAATTTTATTTGTTCCGGTTTTCAAGACATAAAGAGACTGCAACTTATAGAGTTGATGTAAAGTTGTTGCTGTTGTTGCTGTCAGTTTTGCACCTATTACAACTCGTTTACTAATAGATAGCTACTACCTATAAACTATATAATATAGCAGGATGGTTGCTTACAGATTAATAAGAATATTATTACTTTTGGTTGCATAAATCTTTTATCTGTTCCTTTGTTCTTATTATATACAGGCAGCAGAACCGGAAATAAATAATACAATAGGGCTACTTTCGCTGATTTCTGAATTTGTCCGCCATATATGTGAATATAAACATTTATAGGTAGATTTACAGATAATTAAAATAAAACTGTTCTATAAATTCCTGTATTTATCAAGTCGTAAAGAATAGGATTACATAACTATCAGGTCACCTTTGCCATCCCGCCGCTTGTCTGCTGTTCTTGTTATTGCTATCTTCACAGGCAACTGACACGAGCTAAAAGCAACTCCGGACAGCGACTACAATCGTAAAAATAACAAAGAACGGGTATAAATGGCATAAACGCATATTTATTTAATATACAGTATATTATATGCAGTCCATTTTTATTATTTCTGTATTTTACAAAAATAAAAATTTGATTTTACTGTGTACAATTTATAACACAGACAATATGTAAACTGAAGAAGAATAAATATCAAATAAAGTTATATAAACATTGCAAAAATAGAACAAGTACAATAACACAACACCCTCCTTTCACAGCATCACAGAAATAAAGTTGTAAAAGGTTAACATAAACTGCTTACAAACTATTATTGGTTGGAGAAAACTTCTTCTTACTTTATTCGTTCTTTCATCTGTTTAGGGTCTTTCCGGCAGTCAAAAATATCAACAATATAAACTGTATCACCTTCGACCCGATAAATAATCTTGTAGTTATTACGTCCTCTTATTAAATATCGGTATTCGCCTATAACCTTTACCAAATTGCTCTCGATAGCTCCCGATTGTGGGAACTGTTCCAGTTGAGATACATCAAGAATATCCTGGATTAGGTTCAACGCAATGGATACACTTGTATTATCCAACAAATATTGATAAATGAGTGCCAACTCATTTCTTGCTGAAGTAGTCCAGACAACCTTTGTTTTCACAGACCTAAATGTTTTCTTACTTCATCGGTAGTATGAACTCGTCCCGACATAATATCTTTTTCTGATTTTTGTATACGGGCTTCCAGCTCCTCAACGGTAAAGCGTTTTACTTTTGGCGAGAAACTTTTTAAAACTTTTTCTATTTTTTCTATAACAGATGCATCATCCACCATTGATATTTCTTCTGCAATAAGCCGTTTTCTTGCTTCTAAACTAATTATATTCATAATCATTCAAATTATTCATTACAAATATATGATAAACTAGCACACTATGTATATTAATTAACTAAAAAATATGCCTGATTTATAGAGAAAATACACTCAATTCTAATAGATTATATAGATAAATGCTTTAAAGAATATTGAAATAAGCTTTTCTATAATATTACTGCAATATAATAGAATCTATCTCTGAATCTATTGCTTGTTTTGTGTACAAATAATACATCCTTTAAAATATTTATCGAAAATAAATTATATATTTGTTCCGAGATAAATGCCAAATGGTATTATTTTAAATGCAAGAAAGCACCTCGAATGATAATAATTTTGGGGTGCTTTTCCATTGCATTGAAATATTTCGCCAAAAAGTCGCCAAAAACACAAAAGAAAAAACGCTAATCAATTGATAAATCAATGATTAGCGTTTGATATTGTACTCGGAGCGGGACTTGAACCCGCACAACCTAATGGTCACAAGATTTTAAGTCTTGCGTGTCTACCATTCCACCATCCGAGCAGCCTAAGAGCGAAATATGGGACTTGAACCCATATTTGCTATATAAGTAAAAATTATTATTCTCTGAAATTGACTTAAAGACTCGGCACCGATTTAGTACCTTTATTCTGTCTCATATTGTCGCGCAAGCGTCCTCTGGCAACCTGCTTTCTTTTCGGGTTCAAAAGTAGGTTCTTTTTTTTAATTACACAAATTTCAAAGTCAAATTTATATGTTTTATAAAGTAAATAATACAATGCATACTACAAAAAGTTCGAGCTTTATAAGTCAAAGGTTTAAAATATAAGATTCAATACTTACTAGTATTTTTAGAAATTTAGTGGTAAGTTTAAATGAACAGACTTTTAATTTGAAAACAGGTTTGTCGTGGGACAGCCTTTCCCGTCTTTTTACTTATCTTTTCAGATGTATTTCTTATCCATTTCGAATTTTTTACTCGTTCTATGAAATGTGTCCTCGTAAATGCTTATTTCCGACCTGATCCGAAGAGCAGTTATTTACAATAAGCACCTACAGTCAGGGCAGAAGAGTTTTTATTCGTCCCTCTCCATACTTCTTCTTCATAAATTATCCTATACAATTATAATAATCAGAATGAATAAAATTTAAATGGGCCCTGAGATTCAAGGTAACGGCAGCAGCCCTTCCCATCTTACATCCCAATTTCCATCTTTGGGAAATCCCGGGTTAGGAATATCATTACCATCCCATCCCGCACACATTAGGGCAATGGTTGTAAGCAATCCTCCATTACCCGGTAAATATACACGTAAATCTTTATTCTGAAAATTATGACCATTATTTAAATATGTGTTAGTTTGCTTATCCATCAACAATATATCGATGGCCTTTTGAGCCTCCCCTAACCGCACAGCAGTCATAGCAGTCATTGGATAATCCCATCCCCAGGTTTGATCCCAATTCCAATTCTTTAAGACCCAATCCAAAGTATTACTCATGATCTTTCTATCTACCAGATGGCATTGAGGAATTATACCTAAAGATCCTAATACACTCATATGGTCTGTGGTATAACGTTCATTGGCATAGTCTTTACCCACCGATTCGGCCGCAGGATAAATACCGTCTTCTGAATAAAGAGGAGATAACTTTTTAATCAGATCGTCCCATTCCATACAACGGTCGAGCCCTGAGCGTTCACGCCATTTCTGGGCTATTTCCAATCCTACGGCCCAATAACACATTTCAAACGGGGAGTTCACTGTGTTCCGTGGGTCAAATCTCTCCTGAGCAGGTATATAACCTTTCAATATGTAACAATCATTCTCTATATCATAGCTGGCAAACGAATATATAAATTCTGCTGTTTGCTGGATCATATCTTTGTATTTATCAACTATTTTTTGTGAAGGCTCAGCTCTGTATAATAACTCTGATAAATAGATAGGGTGAGGTTGCTGCCATATTAAAAAAGGACCAATATACGATGGCGTATCCATACCTGAAGGGTCGGTCATTTTCATCCATCTTACTCCGCCGAAGCCTTGTCGAACCGCAATTTCCCGGGCTATAGGTAATACATTTATATACCAGTTCAGCGTGTTGCTCAACCATTCAGGATGTTGCCAAAGGGCAAAATGCGATTGATGCCACCACACCATCTCTAAATGAAATTTACCATACCAGGAATTATAAGTCAAACCTGTTTCCTGCGGAGGGCTTCCGCCTGCACATTGGGTAGCGAGCAGATACTGGGATAGTACCACCCGGCGTTCCAATTCTTTAGCCCAGGGATCTTTGCATAACGAAAAATCTACAACGGCCGATTTATTCCAGAAGGAGTTCCAGTATCGAGCCGATAATTGCAGTATATCGTCAGATGAAAGCGAATCACCGGCATCTCTTTTTTGTGAAAATGTACAGACCAGATGGAGATCATTGCTTTTAGACGATAATGTAAAATAATTCTTCTCCTTTTCGGAAAAGTCTGCTTCATAGTCCCATTTTATTGTCACATAATAGATAGTTTCGTCAATCTGACGTTTCAAAATAACCTGATGTTTATCCGAATGAATAATAGAAGTCTGGTGCAAATCGTTCTTATCCCATTCGCAACCATCGGATATATTCTTATCTGAAGGATAAGCAAAGCAGAATTTCACAGATGGCTTGGCGTTTGAATGGATAGACACCCCTATTGCATCTTTCTGTGGATGACAAACTGTTCTGACATCAAACTGCTGGTCTCTGATCGTAAAGCTACTTTTTATTATTCCATCCCACATGTCTAATTGTTGCGAAATATTCTTCAATTCAGAAGCTTTTACACCCTCATCCAACGCTAGTCCTATATTCCCCAAGTGTATACGGTGGGGATTTGCCCTGAACCAGTTTGCTGCTACTTTCGAATCTGCTGACTCATCTTTCTGTATAGCATAATATTCTACTTTGCCGCGTCCAAAGTCAAACGGTTTTAATATATCCTGAAAGGTGAATTCTTTAAGATTAGGCTTACTATGCCACCCCCAATCAGACTGTGTTCCCAATGGAATACCATTTTTGTACAAATCAGGAAATGTTTGCAATCCGGTAGCATCTACAGTAAAGGCAAAGCCTCCGTTCCCAATAGTAAAGGAAGATAGTGTATCGACATTTACCACTGAAGGGTTGTTTCTGTTAACCAGGGATTTCCTGTCGATTTTAGACTCATTATCCTTGTATCCGAAAAGGGATATTAATAATATAATATAAGGAAAGATATTGATAGACATCGATTTATCATTTTACATTATTAGGATTCATTTGATATCCATTGTTATTTCATGAGTACCGGAGGTTATCTTACCCACATACAGGAATGGTTCTCCCTTTACTTTCGTTGCCTTTACAAATGTTCCGTTATTACGGATTTCGTACTTTCCGGAAGGTAGCGGCAGATAAACTTCAGCCTCCATATTGGCAGGGAGCACTACTTTCATGGAAAACTTTTCCGGCTTGTTTTCTATTGCAAGCTGTATCTTTCCTTTTATCGTAGGGATGGTTGACTTAGCCCATTTCAAAGACCCTATCTGGGGTTTTACGCGTGCCAGTCCATAACCGGGAATCAACGGCTCTACTCCGATTACTTTTCGGGGAATGATATTAGCGGGAGCTGCCCCCCAGGCATGATTCCAGTCCTGATTCGGTTTATATTTATTATCCCATGCTTCCAATGAAATAGTAGAGCCGGCGCGTATCATATTATACCATCCCCTGTCGTCTGTTTTTGTCAACATATGCAGTCCATAATCTGCATTACCGGACTCATATATTGCATCCATCAAAAACTGGGAACCATACACGCTACAGGCCATACCGCGAGTCTGTATAAAATCCATTACCTTATTCATTTTGCCTGACGGAACCATCCCAAATGCAACGGGAAACATATTTGCATGCAAAGACGCATGACTTGTAGTATCACCATCTACATAATACCCTAATTTTGGACTAAAGAACATCTTATTAAACTTTATAAGGAACATCTTTGCCTCTTCACCGAATAAAGAAGCATCCGACTTTAGATCCAGTACTTTGGCAATCTCACCCATAAATTTTAACACTTCGTAGTGATAAGCATTTGTTACGGTGTTATAGTCCGTGAAAACAAACCCGTCTGCTTCTCCTCCCTCATGTTTATTCAGGCCGAGAATTCCTGTATGAGGCCAGTCTACTATGTCTTTTATTTTCTCATTTGGGCGGTTAATAGAGGATAGAAATTCAGAGGTTTGCAGGTCTGTAGTAGTACTTATCATTCCATTCTTTTCCCGTAGTTGCATTAATGTACGTGCTTTAAGTATGTTGTAATTAGCTTCGAGTGAACGACTGTCTCCTGTATACATATAGTCATTCCACGCGATCAGAACAGCTTGTAATATCCATTCTGTAGGCCAGGTCGGATATTGAAGTAAGTATTCGTGTGTACGGCGTGCCATCGAATATTCCCTTTCTACACTATAATGGCAGAGTTGGTTGATTAAAGCGTCCGCTTCATAGGGAATACGTTCCCTGTCACCATCTACATACATGCCGGTAAAGGTGGTAGCCTGAATCGAATACTTGCACATATTCCAGATCTGATTCAATGTATCATTGCTGCATTGGAAGGAAGACGCAGTTGTATCAAACGGATAATGAACATGTTCCCGGGATATCATACCCGGAAGTAATGGAGGTGCATAACCTTCGATTTCGCAATACCTGAAAGGGAGCACCTCACCCACATATTCAGGCATCAATATTGCGGCGCTCCTCGTATTTAGTTTATCTTTTGCTATCTTGATCCGGTATGTATATGTTCCCTTTAGCAGAGCCAAAGGATAAGAGTGGTAGCGGATTGATCCTCCGGGATTGCGGTCCACGCGATTTCCCGACATACATTCTCCCAAATGTACAAGTACCGTATCTGTATCAGATAGAGAGGTTAGTGTCAATAACAATTGAGAAAAAGCGTCCTTCCCAAAATCCGCAACATGGGTGTCTGTTGTAACTGTAGTCACAGATACCGGATATTCCATGGATTTGACCTGAGGATAAGATGTAGCCGCATACTCTGACAGAGCGGATGCTGTACGAAAAGCTTTAACATCAGACCATTCACTCTCTCCTCCGGTATTTGTTACGCACTTTACCCGCCAGAAGTAGCACTTATTTTTCTTCAGCTCTGTTCCCCGATAAAGTACAGCGGTTGACTGATCGCTGCCGGTAAGCCCGCTATCCCATACAGTCCCCTTTCCGGCTACAGCATCGGAGTGCGTATCTGCGAATATAATATGGTAGGCTGTCTGCCTGGTGCCCTCGGCCTCTCCTGGTACAATCCAGCTAAGAGAAGGATGGGTAGAGCGTATTTGTGCATATTGAAAGGGTTCTATTGCGCCATCTGTCTGCCAGACAAATATATTACTGGCGTATCCGTTTTGCCATATCCGGTCGGTATGTTCTATCAGATCGGTCATCAATCCGGAAGGCTTATTTTTTGCAGCCTGTAGCAAAATGGTAAAAAAAACAAAAGAACATATCAGAATAATCCGGGTTATTGTCTTCTTTGTTTTATACATGAAATTATTTTTTTATAATATTATGTAAATGGTATGAATAACTTATACAAAGGAATTTATCAATTAAAGACTATAAATACAAACCATATATTGACAGACCAACCGAGCCGGAAGATGCAAAAGAACACTTTTGCAAATCTTCTCCCATTTGTTTGAACAGGTTCTAACTTTCAGGCAGAAGTTGACTTCCGGCAATACGATTAGTCTATATATTCAACACAATGAATTTCATCCAAAGTTATCAATTCCAACCCGGATTTTGGTTCATTATTTGATCTTTGTTGGTATCTATTACAACCTGAGGTATTGGCCATAGGTTGAAATTTTTAGTCAATGTACTTCGAGGATCATCCCAATATGCATATTTCTTAATGCGTTCCAAAGCGACTGTTCCTCCCATACGAAGCAGGGTATTCCAACGGCATTCTTCATAAACAAGTTCCCGGGCACGTTCATCGAGTATCAGGTCTACATTTATGTCGGCTGCAGTGACCAGATAACCACAATTAGCACGGGTACGCAATAAGTTTATATCTGATGCCGCACCAGGCTTATCACCTGCACGCATTTTGGCTTCTGCACGCAATAGAATCGTTTCCGGCAATCGGATCAGATATTCGTCACGAAATAAATTACTTCTGTTCTGTCCGTCATTCAAGCCTGTATATTTATCGGTTGAAATTTTACAGGAAATAGGGAAGCATTGAGTTTTAGCTGCATCCACAGCATCTTTGCTTTCTCCGTCACGATAGATTATACTCCAGGGTACAACTTTACCATAATAAGGTGAAGTTTTTTTATTTCCCAGGAAGGTCCTTCTCAACACGGCTTCCGAGTTTCTCATATCGTCTCCCCACTTACCACTGTATATAATATCGCGGGTATACATGGTGGGCATTACTTGCACAATCCCACGTCCTCCCACGTCCTCCAGCTCATTAGCCAGATGAGCAGACATCGGATCGCGAAAAACAGGGCCGAACACACGTGAATATTGAAGTACAGATTGTTTATCTTCAGCTTTATAAGCTGCATAGTCCACCTGTGCAACCCAAATAGCTTCTTTGTTGCCTTCCTGATAGTTCTGATTCCCTTCCTGAAAAAGGTCCCAATAGACATTTCCGTCTATTATCAATCCGGTGGATGAATACAGATGATCGGGAGTCTGGTCTGCTACCGTGTTTGCATAATAATAATCGGGATTTTCATTCATACGTGTACCGAAGCGTTCTGTCATTAGTCTATATAAAGAGCCATTTATCAAGGTATTACCATATGTAACAGCCTTCTCATAGGCGCTCTTAGCTTCACTGGCTTTGCCTTCTTCTTCCAATGCTACACCTTTGTCTATATACAATTGACAAAGATTATGCTGTGCTGCTCCACGTACCAATCGTCCTCCAACGGGTGTTGTCTCGGGCAGATCGTTTAATATGGCTTCGAGTTCATCGATTGCAAATTGATAAGTTTCTACCCGTGAAGTTCGTTTAAAATCGTAACGAGGTTTGGTCGTAATTTCTGTTACGATAGGTACTCCTCCATATAATTCCCCTAGATTTCTGTAACAGAAAGCACGGAAAAAACGACCTTGTGCTATAGCATAAGCTTTATCGGAGGCCGATCCCCAAGATATTTGAGGTAATTCTGCAGCATATAACGCTAAGTTAGCTTTTGCCAATAGTTGATACCAATGAGAATAATTTATATAGAACACATCATTAGAAGCATTCAGTATACTATAGTCATTGAATCGGTTTCCCCGTCTGATTGTAGCTACATCAAACATATCGGTACCATTTCCACCCCTGAATGCAAAAGCCGGAGTGCCTTCTTCTACCATACACATCATTACTCTCACTTGGGAGTAGCAAGCCACTAAAACCTGGTCTACCTGTTCCGAAGTAGAAAACGTATTGTCTATTGTATAGAATGTATCGGGTTTCTCTGTCAAAAAGCCGGCATCGTCACAACCGCCTGCAATCAGCAGAAAGAACAAGGTCAGAAGACTATTCTTTATCTTTTTCATGATTTATTATTATAAGATTAAAAACTAAGATTTATACCTAATGAATAAGAAGTCAGCACAGGGTATGTATCTCCAAGTACAGGTGTGCCAACTTCCGGATCTCCACCTTTCCAATTTGTGATTGTAGCCAGATTCTTTACTGTCATGAATACTTTCATGTTATTGAGGGCCTGCTTCTTTACCCACTGTTGCCGGAATGTGTAAGACAAGGTGACATCCTGAAAACGAACAAATGCACGGTTCTGTAATCCCTGAAACCGCCCTCCGTCACCGGAGAAGGTTGCAGAAGGATAGGTATTGCTCCGGTTTTCCGGTGTCCACCATGGGATATAGATACCATTTGTATTAAAGTTACCAGTGCCATTGACCATAAAGGCAGCCGTATTAGACTTCATGTAATATCCACCACCACCAAAAGCACCTGTAACCATCATATAAAGGCTCCAATTTTTATAACTGACAGTATTGCTCATATTCAGTTTAAAACTAGGGCTGGTATATCCCAGAATATCACGGTCTTTTGACGTAATCACACCATCATCATCCAGATCCTTATATTTGGGAACGCCGGCACTTACACCATTCGCTTTTATGTATTCCGTATCATCTTCCTGTACAATTCCATCCTGTACATAACCATAGATAACGCCTAACGGCTTACCTATAAAGCGGCTGTTGGAGATGTCATCATCTTCCTTCCCATCTTTATCCAGATCTTCACCATATAGATGTACCAGTTTGTTACGGTTTATCCAGTAAGTGACACTTGTCATCCAGTTCCATTCCCTATTATCGATATTAACGGAACGAACCGTTATTTCCAAACCTTTATTATTAACTTGTCCCATGGAAGATTTAATCTTCTTAAAACCGGTTATTACAGGTATGTCACGTTCAAATATCTGATTGGTTGTCCGTGAGAAATAAACATCCATATCAAAGAAAATCCGGGAACCCAACCAGGCTGACTCAAATCCTGTATTCCATGACTCCGTAGATTCCCAGCCTAAGTCTGCATTACCAAGTGCATCGGCGGCCAATCCGTACAGAATATTGCTGCTATTGCCGAATTCGTAGCGAAGACCGCCTGTAGACCCATTCTTTGTGGTGGAAAGCGTACCATAGGGGTCCAATCCCTGATTACCGTTTTTACCCCATGAAAGCTTTAGTTTCAGATTGTTCAGGACATTTATATTTTGCATAAACGCCTCATCCGATATCCTCCAGGCAGCTCCGGCTGCTGCAAAATTGCCCCATTTTTTGTTTACTCCGAATACGGAAGCCCCATCGCGGCGAAAAGACCCGGTTAAGAAGTACCGGTCCTTAAACGAATATGACAACCGGCCCAGATAACCGATATTGGAACGTCTCCACTTATTCAGCTCAATTTTCTGAACGGCAGCTTTATGAAGGCCGTTTACTTCCAATACGGTATTTCCATTGGCAGAGAAATCGTTACCTCTGGAGATTACCTGCTCATAATCCTTCCGGTCGCGGGTTGCTACGGCTGTTAAGTCGATTGTATGCCTGCCAAAGGTATTTTTATAATTCAGAATATTATCAATTACCCAGCTGGAAGAACTGTTGTTGTCAATACTTCCATTCGCGTTACTCAACAGCAACTGATAGGCTGCCGGTGTATAGCGGGAAACATCATCATAAGCACCCTGCCTTACAAAATACCGTTCATTATAAAATTCACCTACCTGATTTTTGCTCAGATTACCCGAATAATTGAATCGATAGCTCAACCCGGGAAGCCAGGGTAACTTTACTACTGCATAAGCGTTCAGGCGAAAGTTATTTCTTTCATCATACCTGTCATGCGTACCGTCATCCACTCCCCAGAGAGGATTGATCAAGGCCTGTGTCTGAGGATATCTTTCCAGTAATTTATTTTCTTCATCTCTATACATAACCCCATAAGGAGTCATAACAGTTGCCATGTATATATTGGCTCTCGTACCCGGATAGTTGGATCGTGTATATGCACCATCAACACCTATCTGCAGCCAACTTGTGATATCTGCATTGACTTTTCCGAGTACAGAAATACGGTCGAAATCGTCACCAATAATAACGCCCTGATTATTAGCATAAGCTGTGGACAAATAATAATTTAATTTTTCGCCTGCGCCGGAAACAGATACCGAATAATCCTGTACCCAACCTGTACGGGTAGATTCATCCAGCCAGTTAATTTCCCGGCCAGCTTCTCTATTGGTTGCTTCCTGCAGAGTGAGCCAGGATAAATCCGAACTATTGTTCCGGGCCGAAACAGATTCCAGCCATTGCTCACCTTTCATTAGCTTCGGGCGGTTTTGCCAGGTTTGCAAACTACCGGAAGCATTAAAGTTGATGATAGGCTTGCCTGAACGTCCTTTTTTGGTTGTAATTATGATGACACCATTTGCTGAACGCGAACCATAAGCCGCCGCCGATGTCGCATCTTTTAATATATCATAGGAGGCAATATCATTGGGATTAATGTCATTGAGGCTTCCCATATAGATAACTCCATCTACGACTATTAACGGATCATTGGATCCGGAGATAGACTTCTGGCCCCGCATTTGCATTGAAGGTTGTCCTCCGGCAGAGTTTGTGGCACCAATATCAAGACCAGCTACATTGCCTTTGATGGATTCCAGTGCATTTAAGTTTGAAGCCAGAGCCACCGGAGAGTCCTCCAGTTTAATTGAAGAAACAGACCCTGTAAAATC
The DNA here is from genome assembly GCF_042654545.1 of Dysgonomonas termitidis. GTDB lineage: Bacteria > Bacteroidota > Bacteroidia > Bacteroidales > Dysgonomonadaceae > Dysgonomonas > Dysgonomonas termitidis. The sequence continues at coordinate 36,982 of NZ_JBHSGN010000128.1, read as the reverse complement.
CTGCCGTTTTGTCGTTCCGTATCCAATAACAATCACTTCATCAAGTGCTTTTGAATCTTCCTCCATATAGATAGATAAGGAGTGTTGGGAGCCTACATGCACCTCCTGTTTGTTAAATCCGACATAAGATACTTCCAGGATCGCACCGGGCGACGCTTTTAATGAAAAATTACCCTCCGGATCGGTTATCGTTCCATTCGTTGTTCCCTTTACTATTACATTAGCTCCAATAAGAGGTTCTCCTGCTCTATCAACAATGATTCCGCTAATCGTTTTTGGTTCTTCCTTCTGTTGCTCTGCCACAGCAGTAACAATGACTGAATTTCCCATTACTTTGTATGCTAAGCCGCGGGGAGGAAGAATTTTATTCAGAATAAACTCTACCGGTTGGCTTGAAACATTGATCGTAACATCTTTTTTATTCTCCAATACAATATCCCTGTAAGAGAACTTGTAGGTACTCTGTTTCTCTATTTCCTCAAAGAACTGCTGCAATGTAACTTCTTTGACTGAAACTGTGATATTCTTTGACTGTTGTGCTAATATCCCAATTGGACTAATGAATAAAAATATAGCACAAATAAGAAAAGACAGTTGCTTTTTTTTGCTACCTTTGTTTATGTAGCATAATTGACCTTTTCGATAATTTAACATACTCAATTTTTAAAGGTTAATACAAATAATTTATGCGGTGGGGATCGCATTTATGAAAAAGGTTAACTTATTGCCGGAGAATCTTATCCATTCTCCGGCCTTTTCATGTGGAATTCATGTTTTTCTTTTTTAAGGTTAATAATCAATTAATTAGTAGTTGTAATGATCCATATTTCATCATTCTTCATTCTATATTCAAATTTATAGTGCATTCTGAGTATCTCCATGACATCTCCAACATGATCGCTATAGAAATATCCTGTAAATCGGTCATTCTCAATCCATTTTCCGTCAACGTGTATTTTCACTCCATACTTTCGTTCTACTTTGGTAAGAACAGATTCTATCTGCTCGGAACGGAAAACCAGCTCATTGCGCATCCATGCTGTTTCAAAGAGTGTATTTGTCTTCTCTAAGTGTAGCTTTCCCGATATCTTATCAAACAATATTTTCTCTTTTGATTTGACATACATCACCTCAGATGGCACAGTATGCGTTTCGATCTTTACATATCCCGAAACAAGAGCCATTTCTATTGTGTTTTCCTGTTCATAGGCATAGAGATTAAAGGTGGTTCCTAAAACTTCTATATTTAAATGTTTTGTATAAACAATGAACGGCTTTGTAGTGTCTCTTTTCACTTCAAAAAAAGCTTCTCCCGTAAGGTCTACTTTTCTATCCTTATAGTCGAAGCTCTGCTGATAGCGTAATGAGGATTCTGAGTTTAGATAAACTCTGGAACCATCCGGAAGGGTTATTCCGGCCTTTTGTCCTTTTGCAACGTCTATAGTTATTTCTTTCTGACCTAACTGATACATTTTTTCCCGGTCCTGATAAAAATAAAGGGAAAGAGTGAACAAGAGCGGTATAAGTATTATTGCTGCATACCTTAATGTACGATATAAAAACATGTTTACTCGTTTCCGTTTTAGCTTTTTCTGTATGCCGGAATATATTTTATCCAATTCTTTTTTATCAGCCTCCCCGTCTTTATAATCAAAATTGCACCAAAGGTGTTCAAACATTCCGCCTAATAATGAATTGTCCGAACTATTCACCAGTTCTTTCAATTCCAGCAGTTCTTCCTTGCCTATCTCCTTGTCAGCATAACGGGACAGTAAATAATATATTCTCGATTCTGTCATTTCGAATTAAACGGGCTCACCCTTATTTATAAAAGACATATACAACATGTATATATTATACACAGTCCGGCCATAATTATAACATGCCATAAGATATGTTATAAAACATTTAATTAAAAAGATTTCAGAGTTGGATAAAGAGGAGTATAAAGAGCAACGAGTATTTTTTCATTTCAGGGCGTAAGATATGTAAGGCCAAAGATAATTGATTTCTAACGACTTGTTCGGAAATATTAAGCATTTGCGCAATTTCCCGGACTGAATAGCCTTGCTCTTTATTCAATTCAAATATCTGTGCCTGCCGGGAGGATAATTTCATTTTCGAACGCTGGAGCAGGCGGTTAAATTCATCGAAGTCTATTTTCTGTTCAACCATGGTTTCCGTTGACTCTTCTTCCATGCTTAATTGTACATAATCGAGAAAGGCAGGGTTATTCAATTGTTTACGGAATTCATTTAGCATATGGTTTTTCGCTATTGTAAACAAATAGGATCTGAATGATAATGACTCATCGATTTCTTTATATCTGATCCATACTTTTAGAAAGGTTTCCTGAACAATATCCTGGGTCAATGATTTTGACCGTGTAAAGTTAAATATAAAGGTATATAACTGAGGTGCAAACATTTCATACATAGACGTAAAATCCCCATATGAACCAACTGTCCGTTTCTTCTTATGTTCATCTGGAATATTTATCATGGATTCATTCTGGATTTCTATATTAACGTTGAGCTATTGCTCCCTCTCACGGCAAATATAATATTGTTTTGCTAACCAGCCCAAAGTAATAAGTGGAATTTTAAAGAAATTATTTCATATATTCCCATCCTATAGTCTTACTGATATTTTTCTCCATATCCCAGATTTATACGAAATGGCTTCCATATCCGGACCAATCTCCTGACTGTCTATCTTCAGCCGGATTTGGAAAAATTCAATACTCGTGTGTTCCAATAAATTCAATTCGCCAATATATCTAAACTTTGGATTAAAGAAAACTTCTGTGTTGGGTAATGCATGCGCAATTGCAGCGGTAGTGGCATTCTTACCGTAACATGTAAAAGTATTAATGGTCAGGGGAGTGGTATTTGCTTGCTGTCAATCAACCTGTTATTCTGCACATTGGTATCTATACTGAGATATAATTTCACAGAATTATTATGTAATAATATTTTTAAAATTTCTTAATGGTCGTGTAATAACTCCCGGATACTTTTGCAGTGAATATAATCTCAATACATTACTATGAAATTTTTATTGACAATAGTTTTTTTTGTATTCTTTTCGATAAGTACATACTCCCAATCCATTAAAGGAATAGTAAAAGACTCCGGAACCGGCGAAGAAATTATCGGGGCTATCCTCTTTATAAAAAACCAGCCTGAGAAAGGAGCATCCACAGGTCTGGACGGCAGTTTCAGTATTAACGGAATACAAAAGTATCCTGTATCCCTTTGTTGCACGCTCCTGGGATATAACCAATCGGAAACCTCCATAAAGGACGCCGGTAACAGCGTAACTATCTGGCTGGAACCGAAAGATCAGAATATCGGGGAAGTTATTATCTATGGTGATGGAGGCCAGAACACAGAAACCAATGCCCGTGGAATCGAACGCAATGCGATGAATGTGGTAAATGTAGTGAGCGCCAAAGCTATTGAAATATCGCCGGACATTACGGTTGCAAACGTGATTCAACGCGTTTCGGGGGTTACGGTGGAACGGAACAGCAGCGGTGACGGGCAATATGCTATCCTGAGAGGAATGGACAAGCGTTTTAACTATACGTTGGTCAATGGAGTGAAAATACCAAGCCCTGACAATAAAAACCGTTTCGTACCGCTTGATATCTTTCCGGCGGAACTCCTCGACAGGCTTGAAGTTACAAAATCCCTGACGGCAAACATGGAAGGCGACGGGATTGGCGGAGCCGTGAATATGGTTATGAAAGACGCCCCTACCCAAAGACAACTCACGGCAAATATATCTACGGGATATAATTCTCTCTTCTTCGACAGGGATTTTCAGTCGTTCAAAAGCAACACCATCGATAAACAGTCGCCTAACGAACAGTATGGCCTTGCATATCCCGTAAAAATGAAAGACTTTACAACCCATAACCTGAAGGTCTCTTCCGGTAAGGCTTTACCCAATCTTGCAGCCGGATTCTCTTATGGCGACCGTTTCCTTAAAAACCATCTGGGAATAATGCTTGCGGGTAGTTTTCAGAACAGCCGCAGAGGGAGCAACAGCGATATGTACGGGGCTGTGGGTTCGGATGGCATTCAAAGCATCACGAACCGTTATTTTTCCGATAACCAGACCCGGAGCGGTGTTCATGCGAAACTCGATTATCGCTTTTCACCGAACCATAAGTTAATGTTATATAGTGCATACATGGATTTCCGCAATTCACAGGTAAGGGATGCTTTTGAAACCCAGAGTGAAACTGTCCGCTTACGTTGGAACCGTCAGACCATTTTAAATAATACCCTTAAGGGAATGCATACGTTTTTCAGCAATAAACTTCAGATTGACTGGTCCGGGGTTTACTCGAAAGCAACGAATGAAACCCCGGACAATACCCAGATCAATATATCGACAGTAAACGAACTTACATGGGTTTCCCAGAATACGGGAGCGACCCGCCGGTGGGAACACAATTCGGATGAAGATAAGGCCGGATACCTGAACCTCGGTTACAGCTTCAAGGCTGGAGAGTCTGTGCTGAACCTGTCCGCCGGTGGGATGTACAGGGATAAAAAACGTACCAGCTTTTACAACGAATATACATTCAGGCCTTTTGACGAAAGTAAACCGGAAGAAACACAGCGAATCCTTGTCAGGGGCGAAGACTGGAATAACTACGATGAAATAAAATTTGAAGTCAAGGAATTCGGGAATCTGAGCGACCCGTTGAATTACGATGCCTCCGAAAAGATAGGCGCGACATATATCCAGTCTAAATTGACGTATAATAAACTGGAAATAATAGCCGGACTAAGGGCTGAACACACTGAACAGGGCTACTTCCTGAAATTCCCGACAGAAGGCGCCCAAAACGAAGGGAATCAGAAATATACTGACTACCTGCCCAGCGTGCATGTCAAATATGGCTTGCACAAAGACGCCAACCTCCGCTTCTCGTATGCAAAGTCCCTTAACCGCCCGAGCTTTTTTGAGATAGTGCCGTACAGCCAGATTTATGAAGACTATAAGGAAAGGGGAAATCCTGATCTTATACATACGACTGCCCATAACATCGACCTGCGGTATGAATACTTTCCCCGTCAGTCGGAACAGGTTATGTTAGGCCTCTTCTATAAAAATATACAAAACCCTATCGAATTCGGGATGATGAGCGGCTTCGGACAGGACACCTACTATATGCCGATGAATTTCGGCGATGCGTACAACTATGGCGTAGAGTTCGATGTAACAAAATATTTCAGCAGGTTTGGTATAAAGGCGAATTATACGTTCACCCATTCGCGGATTACCACTACAAAAATGGAAGAAATTCCGGATAATACAGGCGGAGGCTCCGGGCACACTACAACTTATATGGACCAAAGCCGCCCTTTGTACGGCCAGGCCGGCCATGTCGTGAATTTTTCACTCTTATATAAAGATACCTATAACGGATGGGATGCCCAGCTGGCATTCTCTTACACAGGAGAACGTATCTGCATCGTATCGAGGTATTACAACCGTGATAGCTGGCAAGCCGGCTACACTCAACTGGACGCTTCGGTGGAAAAACAGTTCAAAACGGGACTGGCCTTATTTGCAAAAGCCTCTAACCTGACCAATTCACCGATGATACAGTATGTCAAATCCAACAGCAATAACCAGGGGCAGGAAAATGTCAGGCGGTATAAAGGCGGAGTAGTCGAACGCTACGACCATTACGGCGTAAATATGATGCTGGGAATGAAATATAAATTCTAAAAAATAATAACTAGATTAAAAACAAAGCGTATGAAAATTAAATTACTATTTTCTGTAATGATCGTAGTGTTTGCTACAATATTTACAGGTTGTAAAGACGAAAAGGATAATGACGTATCACTGGCCGGGATTACCTTGTCTAAGACCTCGGTTACTTTGAAACCTGAAATAACCGAAACGTTGTCTTGCACATTCTTTCCCGATAATGCAGCCAACAAGAATGTAACATGGAGTTCTTCCAATACGGCTGTAGCCACTGTCGATAATAAAGGACAGGTAACAGCCGTAGGCGTAGGTACGGCACAAATTACAGTAACATCCTCACAGGATGCTTCACTCAAGGCCACATGCGACGTAACCGTTGCATGGGATCAGCTGAACAATGTCAGCGGTAATGTATCGGGTGTATGGGAGAAAAATACGGTAGTAAACGTATCGGGGCATATCAGTGTTCCCAAAGGTAGCAGCCTGACAATTGAAGAAGGTGTACAGGTGATTTTCGATGACAATGGCGTGGGCGCCAGCCATACGAAAATAGAGTTTATGGTAGCCGGTAACCTGTATTGTAAAGGGACTACAACGAATCCTGTCCTGTTTTCAGTTGCTCCGGGCAAACGTACTTCTGCGAATATCTTCGCCGGACTATGGGGCGGAATAGTCGGCACTTCGGATTGCGGGGAAATGCTGTTCGACCATGTAATTATCGAATATACAGGCGCTCCGGTTGTGGCCGATTCACCTTCAGCCGTAGCCGGTATCTATACTGCGGGTGACGATGCTGCACCTCAAATCACGACCAATAATGTGAACGGAAAATATGTCCTTATCAATTCGGAATTAAGGTATGGAGCGTCCGATGCTACTTATTTTATGGGAGGTAACGTGATTGTTGCCAATAACCTGTTCCATGCGAACGGTTATACAGGGGCTGAAGCCGTAAACGTTAAAGCCGGATGTAAGGCCGATGTTGCCTTTAATGTTATGTACAGCCCCAATACAAATGGCTTGAAACTGTCGAGCTCCGGGCAGGATGATACGGCAGGCCGTTTCCAGGCACAGATTAAAGCGTATAATAATACGATTATCAATGCCGGATGGAGGCGCGACGGCGAAAAAGGCGGTTCTGCATATATCGAGAAGGCAGCGTTGGTAAGCATATTCAATAACCTGATCGTAAACTGCAAGTTTAAAGCAATGACGCCGAAATGGGGAACTGTCAGTATATCGGATGGTTGTGATACGAATTCAGTGATAGACTATAACTTTTATGCATCGGGTTCACAGCAAAGCACGCTTCCGCAGGATATAGCGGGAGGAACTATCACGTCATTCCTCGGCTATACGAAATCCAATAAGAATGTATATCCTCAATATGTCGATGTAAATAGTTTTGTAAGTGCTTTGGCTGGCGATGCGGCAAAAGACCCTAAATTTGTGAACTATCCGTTCAACACCGATCCATTGACAAGCTATACCTATAATTCTTCATGGGATCTCCATGTCCAGTCCGGCTCTCCGGTTCTTACCGGGGCTTATAACGGATCAGATGCGAAGATGACTCCGCTTTTCTCATCTACAGGAGTTACTGTAGGGGGTACAGCTTATAAGACACCGGCTCCGGCCAACCGTTTCGGCGCATACGGGACAAACTAAAAACAGTATTAATCAGTTTATTGCATTGTGTATATTATTGCACAATGCAATTCTGTAAAAGATAACATATGAAAAAACTAAATTCTGCATTACTCATTCTCTTTGCTTTCGTTGTTTCAATACAAGCACAGGTGCAAAGCCTGCCTAAACTGCCCAAAGGATTAAATTTTATCGTAGCCAACGATATGGGACGGCAAGGGTATTATGAACAGAAACCCATTGCAAAGATAATGGGCGAAGTAGCGGAACAAAACAGTATCGAGTTTGTGGCTCTGGCCGGGGATTCGCATCATTACATGGGAGTTGCGAGCGTAAGTGATCCGCGCTGGATGACAAACTTCGAGCTTATATACGATAATCCCGAGTTACAGATTCCGTGGAATGTAATCCTGGGTAACCATGAATACAAGGGCAATACGCAGGCCGTATTGGATTATACGCATATCAGCCGGCGATGGAATGCTCCTGCACGGTATTATTCCATCGAAATGAAAATAGGGAAAGGCGATGATAAGTGCCTGTTCGTTTATATAGATACCCCTCCGTTGATAGATAAATACCGTGAGGAAAAGGATGAATACCCGGATGCCTGCAAGCAGGATATAAATGAGCAACTAAAATGGATGGAATCCACTCTTTCCAAATCAGATGCACGCTGGAAATTCGTTATCGGCCATCATCCCGTTTATGCTGATACGGGCAAGGATATATCCGAACGCAGCGATATGCAGAAAAGAATAGGCGGTATTCTGGAAAACAATGCCGTCGATTTCTATATCTGCGGACATATCCATAATTTTCAATATATAAAGCCTCAGGGTAAAAAGGTCAATTATATTGTGAATTCGGCTGCCGCTCTATCCCGTAGCGTAAATCCCGTAGATGGAACCATATTCTGTAACGGAGACCCGGGATTCTCGGTATTTACTGTATCAAAAGACGCTGTAGAATTTTATTTTATAAATCATAAGGCAGAGGTTATATATTCTAATAAGGTTGTAAAATAAGGTTATTTTTAGTAAATAAGCGCCTTTGGATATATTGGATATGGGATTATTCAAAGGCGTTAGTTATTAAATATATATCTTCAATGTAACTTCGATAATGTGCAGTTTATTGTCCGTTAGTAGCTTTTCTTAGTCTTTTCATTGGAACAAATAACAAAAACAGCCTCCAATCTATTGATCCGGAAGCTATTATCTTCATTTCCCCTCTGATGTCTTTCAGAGCCGAGCGAAAGACGGGATTCGAACCCGCGACCCCGACCTTGGCAAGGTCGTGCTCTACCAACTGAGCTACTTTCGCATTTTGGCCGCCTGGGAAACTCTTCCGAACCAACTTTATGACACCAATTCCCGTTTAGCGAGTGCAAATGTAAAAAATGTTTTTGCTTTCTGCAAGGTTTATCCATGTAAAATTAACGTGTAACGTAAAAAACATCCGGATTAGATGTCGAACTGACTGAATATCTTTGTAAATGCAAATCTGAATACTCCGATATTACTCTCCCCCGCTCCATTAAGTTATAAATCCTACCGCATTTCGAACATTTAGCATTACCATCATCCGATGCTTTTACCAATACTGATCTCAACGCCTCGTAAGGACAACTAAGATCATACGCCAGCAGTTCCGGCCTGTCCGTAGCATAAAAACTGTTGACAATCAGCAATCCGCCATATCCCAAATATTCACCGGCCAACACAGGATATTTTCCATTTATATATTCTTTGCTATTACCGGGAGTACGTAAAACAGCATCAATTGTATTCAAGTTCAGCTTAAAATTTACCTGTTCCACCGGTATAACGTTTCTCTCCTCCTCCTTCCCGCAGGAAGAAATCACAACCATCAACAGGCCTATTGTTAATATCTTTATAATCTTTCTCATTTATATATAACGTAAATCATACATTCAATATTACTTCTTACTGCGTTTTAACGCTTCCAGATTTCGTTTCAACCCGCTATACTTAGCCCGTTTCACTGCCGAACCTCTGAAGATCTCCTGATATTCTTCAACCGTCAGTTTATCCAGCCTCTCAAAAGATAAATCCAGGAAAGCCCGCGACGGATTAAACTCTATAGTCTTATGCGGCCTCGAATACCGGTTCCATGGACAAACCTGCTGGCAAATATCGCATCCGTAAAAACGGTTATTAAGATTAGGCACAACAGCCCCGTCTATCTCTCCTTTATTTTCTATCGTCTGATACGAAATACACTTATTGGCATTAATTACACCGGGTGCAACAATTGCTTTTGTCGGGCAAGCGTCGATGCAGCGCGTACAATTACCACACGAAAGGGACAGTGGTTTATCATATTCCAGATCAACATTGAGGATCAATTCCCCCAAAAAGAAATAAGACCCTTTGCCGGGAATGATAAGCAATGAGTTCTTACCAATAAACCCTAGCCCGGCCTTCGCTGCCCAATAACGCTCCAGTACGGGAGCTGTATCCACAAACGGACGTCCTTCGGCCGATGTCTCCAATGACTTAACAAAATCAGAGAGTTGCTGTAGCTTATGTTTTACAACATCGTGATAATCTTTCCCATATGCATAATAAGCAAACTGAGGAATTTCCTCCGGTTGTTTCGTTTCAGGATAATAATTAAGCGCTACACAAACAACAGACCGCGCGCCTTCCACCAACAGGGTGGGATTACAACGTTTATCTTTGTTACGCGCCATATAATCCATATCGGCACAGTAAGACGCGTTAAGCCAGTTTACATATCCCTCCCGGTTTTCAGCATCGACCTCCTCCGCTTTGCAAATGCCGCAGGCATCAAAGCCGAGACTATATGCATATTCTTTTATTTGAGCAGAACTTATCAAACTTCCCTATCATTTTTCGCGTTTATCGACCCGCTTTGTCCCGAAATAATCGAATGCCACGGGGTCTACATATATTTCTTCCTTTGTTTTTTTATTTCTGAAAATGACAAAGTCATGGTCTTTAAACCATCCGTCCACGGCATCTTTCTGCATATTTTTTCCAAAGAGATACAACTTACCCTTCTTTGATCTAGCCTCCCATTCCTTGTCCATCCCGAAACGCTTAATCAGGTAACTGCCTGTTGCCGCGGTAAATGCGGCGTAACCCACATAATTCGCACCCCTGTTTTCAAATGCTTCGGGTGGCTCGCTATCGTTATACACGGATGAATAATCGAGTGCGGCACTCGTCATATCCAAGGATAAATCAATAATGGTTTCTATATCTATATTCGCATCCAGCGACTCATCGTTTGGCAGGCTCTGATGGATATAAGATGCCAGTTTCTCGTCCTTTATATCATATGATTTGCGCCCTCCGGCATCCTCATATTTCACAGCCATCCGGTAGATACTGCCTTTCAGGAAAAAAAGTAGTATAATGACGACTACCACAGAGATAATAACCGTGTAAACCGTATTTTTCTTATTCTTTTTCATATATAATTGTATATTATAATATTAATCTAAAAAGTAACAAAAGTAACAGTTTTTTCCACTTATTACTTAAAACTTCCCACTTATTACTTCTTACCTTCAATGTAAGTCCCCTTCCGGGGCAGGGCTGTTAAGTTCTGAATCCTTATATCCTCTGAGTCATGTTGAACGAAGTGAATTGCAAATCGCCGAAGCGAAGGCGAGGCAAACATCTCCTAAATCGAATGAGATCCTTCGTTCCACTCAGAAACAACGTTCGGCAGAGCGAAGCGGAGCCAATGACAGCAGAGAATAACAGAATAAAGCGGTGAACTTAACAGTTAACAACTTGTATCTCGTATAATTTTTCGTTCTTCGCTTTTGGCTCCGCCGATTTTCAATTAGTTCTTCACTTTTCGTTTTTCACTTATTATTTACCCCTTCTTCAATCCGTTCTAGATGTATATCCCGGCGGCAGGAACGGATAGAGATTCTTTGGTTTGGGCTTCTCTACCGGAGCGGCAGATGGTTGAGCGACAGGCGGCTGCTCCATAACTTGCCCTTGCTCATTTTTCACTTTTCGTTCTTCACTTTCCATTTTCAGTTCTTCACTTTTCACTTTGCCTTCCTCTTCCAGTTCCTTGTCCACGGCCGCCACCACTTCCGGATTGAGCGAGCCGCCCGGACGGAAGCCGTTCCCTTTCAATATCATCAGTTGCCGCCTGGTTTCCTCGTCCTGTACTTCAATGACCAGCGGATGGCGCTCCGATGCAAGCAAGCGGTCTCTGTCCTTCCTCCTTTCCTCCCGGTCGAGTACGTACTTTATCGCGCGGATACTCGGCGGGCAGAATTTCTTTTCCACTACACGGCATTTCTCCACCTCGTTCACCGGATCGTTCTTATCGGGGATATAGGTGACCTTCTCTTTTTTCTGCACATAGCCAGCAGTTGCTTCAGGCCTATACGTGCCGAGGCTATCATCACCTCTTCGCGGTGGTCGATGGCTTCTTCCACCGCTTCGCCGAACCCCGGTTTTGCCTTTTTCCACTCATAAAATGTCTTGCGGCTGATCTTGAATGTTTTGCATATTTCGGAGATGCTGCACAAGTCCTGTTCTATCATCCTGATAATCTCTGAGGCCGTTTTCTCTTTATACTTCATAAGATACTTAAATATTAATGTTAATAATCAGTTTCTTATACAGATAAAGATATTTGGTTTTGATAAATTTTCAGTTACGCTTACATAGCCTCTGCTTGCGCAGATGCCCCGCTTGTGTGTGGCGTAGTAAACATTTTTGCCCTATCAAACAGGACACGGACTGGAAGTCCACGCCAGTGGAGGTTTTTACTTTTTAATTGTTTTGATTCCGTTATAAGTCAAACAGCTTCCAAATCATTTACTCAGCAACCCCTTGCTTACATACCATCTGAATTGCAGTAATTTCCAGCCCTTACCCGGAGAGAGCGCCAGTGTGTATCCGGCAAACAGGACAAGTGATGCAATCCATTTCTTGCATTCCGCCAATACCCTGTTCCGGTATGCCTTCGGGGAAACACCTTTCGTGCGGATACGCTCACTTTTCCCTATGGAATATGTCAGTTCTATAAAATGTGCTTTGGTCAGTTTTTTCTCAGGTATATAGTGATGGATACCCATCTGCGGCAGGTAGTAGAATTGTTCGCTGCCACGTGTAAGCCGGTCGTAAAGGTCTTTTTCTTCCGCTCCGATCAGCCCTGTACCTTTCCGTCCGAGTTCGACATTGAAAAGCCCGTATTTTTCAAAAACTTCTTTTCTGAATGCGGAGTTTCCTCCTCCGGGATACTTTCCGTTACTGAAAGGCTTTACCTTTTCGCCTTCATACAACGCACCACCAAGAAGTTGTTCGGTATAATGGGAAAGCCATTTCGGTTTTTCCACCTCATAGACAGGAACGATAGGGCCTCCGCAGGCATTTACCTCCGGATGCGCATCAAAAAAATTATTTATAGAGGATAAATATGACTCGAATACAGTAGCGTCATCGTCTACAAAGACAAGCACATCTCCCCTACTCTCCTTCACACCTCTGTTCCGGGCATATGACAGTCCCTGGTTTGTCTCAATAAGATAACGGAACACCACCTGAGGATAATCTTTCCGGAACAGATCACAGACACTTGCCGTTCTATCCGTACTATTATTATTTATCAGGACTATCTCATAGTCCGTGTATGGAAAATCCTGCTCCGCAATGCTTTTCAGGGCATTGTAGATATACTTCTCCCTGTTGTAAGTACAAAATATGACGGAAAATTTCATCCTGTCTCGTTTTTCTCTGTCATTCTGAACGAAGTGAAGAATCTCATGTTTTGTAGATTCTTTACTTCGTTCAGAATGACAAGAGTATATTTATTCTTCTCGTTTTTTCCTGACAAAAGGCACTACCAACATACCGATAAGCAGCAATACCAGAACTGCAGATGAAGCGGTAGCAACAGTGCGGCTCAGGTAATAATCCTCAGGTTCGAACCTGAATACGATTTCATGCTCGCCCGCAGGGACACGCATCGCCCTCAGTGTCCAGTCGGCACGGAAATGCGGCGCTTCCTTACCGTCTATATACGCCTGCCAGCCGTCGGAGAAATAGACCTCCGATAATACGGCAAGTTGTTCGGTCGCAGCTTTCGTCTTATATTTCAGTATATCCGGTTTATATTCTGTCATTTCAATTGTAGCTACAGAATCGGATATGATATTCAATCCGGACAACTCCTGTTCGAAACGTTTATCTACAACCGCCATTTCAAGGGGATTAAGCGTATTAAGGGCGGCAATTTCTTCATCGGCATTATTTACAAACTTATACGCAGGTACAAACCATGCCGCGCCCAAGGCGTACGGATTCACTATCGGCGCCAGTTCCGGATGATATATCACATATTTGGCATTCAGCATATTCAGTGAAGTTGTGGCAGCAAATAGAGGTGACACACTATCCTGCATAGCCCGGCTGATGCTCTCGGGACTACCCTGTCCCTGTTGAAGCTTGGCAACCTCCTGCTGAAATAACGCACTCGCTTTCTGCTGGATAAAACCGACTTCACTACCGAGGCGCGCTTCTATCAATTCCTGATAGCGTTTCAACTTGGCCGCGTGATAACCGCCTATCGATTTATGATAGTAAGACGTATTGGCGTCTTCGAATGTATTACCGAGATTCAATACCCTGTACGATGGATGCTTATCCTGCAGGATAATCTTATCGGCAGTCGACTGAGGAAAATTCTGGGTTTCGTATGTGCTTTTGTTTACAAAATTAGATTCGTCCAGATAACGTTTATCCACACCCCAAAGGTCTGTCAATACCAGTAAGATGATAGCTATAGATCCATATAGCGCCAGCTTTTGTTTTTCCATTTTTGTCCGCAGTGAGAAAAACAGCACCGTACCTGCCAGCAATACAAATATCAGTGAACGCAATGCGTCTGCCGATAATAAGTCTTCACGGTCGGCAAGCAGCGCATTATAATACCAGTCGGGCATCTGCGCGCGCCATGCCGCATCGGTTTCCGATATAAAATTGAAGAAGAAGCCCGGGACAACCCAAAAGAACAGGCACAACCCGCCTATTATACCAAGAGAGATGTAAAGCGCTTTCTTGAGTTTGTCCTTATTAATGTCGGCCGTAAAAAACTCTTTCAGTCCCCATACGGCAATTATCACCATCGTGAGGGCCGGAATAACCAAAGCCGTAGATACTGCCCTGAACTTACTGTATAGAGGAAAATGGTAGAAGAACAGATCATTGAACCATTCCATATTCTTACCCCATGCGAGAAAAATAAAGAATACTGTGGCAATCAGCAGTCCCCACTTTACCTTGCTGCGGATAACAATCATCCCCAGTACGAAAAGGAAACATATAATCACCCCGAAATATACGGCACCCTGAGTAAATGGCTGCGCACCCCAGTATGTATAGGCCTTTATTCCTTTAGGGTCTACCTGCGCACCCTGTTTCACCATTTCCTTATACAAATTCGAAGACTGGTCCAATGTACCGCCGGATACACCTCCATACATATTCGGTATCATCAGGGTGAAAGTCTCGGCTTTCCCGTAACTCCATGCAAAAACATAGTCTTTGTCGAGCCCTGTAGATTGTTTTTCTCCGGAAGAAGATGCCGCTGCGGTAAGCTCCGATTTTCCACGTGTACTTTCCCTTGCCATTTCCATATTGGCATAGATACTGCCCATATTGCACAGAGCAGCGAGTACCAGAGCAACCGCCATTGCTCCCGAAGCTTTTAGCAAAGATTTTATGTCTTTCTCTGAAATCATCTGCACAGCAAACACGATGAACAGAATTGCACAGAGAATGCCCGTATAATAAGTTATCTGCAAGTGATTGCTTTTAATCTGCAATGCCAGTCCCAAGGCGACAAGAAAACCTCCGAGAAGTATTTTCTTCCGGAACAATACCATTATTCCCGCCACGATCAGCGGCATATAAGCTATTGCCCACGCTTTGGTAACATGTCCGGCTTCGAGTATGACGATATTATAGGATGATAGTGAATAGGCGATCGCCCCAAGTATGGAAAATCCGGGTTTGAAACCCATCAGGCAGAATAAGATGTAAGCCATCAGCATCCCTGCAAATACAGGCCCGGCTGAATTTCCACCCAAAGCTTTCAGGGGATATTCTAGATAATCGAGAAAGTTGGGACTACCTCCCCAGATCCCTATCTGGTAGGCAGGCATACCCGAGAACATAGAGCCGGTCCACGCGGACGATTCCCCTTCATTGTTATAATATTCGCGTAATTCCTGTGAGCCCCCGGTATAGTGCATCACGTCGTTCTGCGACAAAACCTTACCTTCCATCAACGGACTGAAATAAATCATCGTTATTGCCAAAAAAGCTACAATTGCAATAATATGCGGTACTATTTTCCCGGCTAATGATTGTTCTTTTTTTATCATCCTAATTTATTTTTTATTGTTTTTCTTCAGTATATAAATCAGCGAGCTGCTTCTTTTCTTATCGGCCAGTGTGCGCAGGAAGAATATTCCTCCTTTTGCCAGTCCTACTATAGTGGCCAGAAAAGTGCCCTTACTCTTCTCACTCAACATAGAAATATAAAAAGCATCGAAATACATCGGCTTCACATCTACCAGTTCGAAATGATGCTTTTTTGCCAGACGCCCGAAATCGGACGGCGAGAAATGCCAAAGATGCCGCGGTACGTCATAAGCCGCCCAGTGCTCTTTATAATGAGCGGCATCGAAGGAACTTTTGTTAGGCAATGCGATGATAACCACCCCGTCGTCTTTCAATGTCGCGGAAAGATGTCCCATCACACGGTTCAGATGCTCCATATGTTCAAGTACGTGCCACATGGTGATGACATCTTTTGTTTTTTCGCAAACCTTGTACAGATAATCGGAACTCTGGCAATCGATATCGAACTTCTGCTTTGCATACTTACGTGCAAACTCCGATTTTTCGATACCCGTCACAATCCACTTTTCTTCTTTCATCTTATTCAGGAAATAGCCTGTACCTGAACCGATATCAAGGAGCATTCCCGTTCTTTTAGAAGCATAGCGGCCTACTATTTTCGATTTGGATTTCAAAGCCATCTTCCTGGCCCAGTGATACAAGGTATTTATAATCCCCCTGTGCGTATCGGAATGGGAGATGTATTCCGGGGCATCATAATAAGGGCCGATTTCGTCTTCGGCAGGGAAATCCTGCGTAAGCGCAAAACCACAAGTTTTACACTGGTAAATATCAAAGACTTCCTGTGTTGTCAGATAATCTTTACAGGACAGATACGGAACCAGTTCGTTACTTCCGCAAACAGGGCATATATCGGTGTGTATTCTCTTCATCAACGCTTGAATTGTGTCCTGTCTACTTCATCGAAACTCTTAATAATCTGGCAATCGGTCCAATCAGTATAGTCGTCATCATTGGAATCGACTACGATAATTTTTCCGGCACGGGCATTTTTTGCCGACCGTAAACCCGCGACGGCATCTTCAAAAATAATTACTTCCCCGGGGTTTTTATTTATTACAGACAATGCAGTCTGGTATATCTGAGGATCGGGCTTGCCTTTTATCTTACCATTATTGTAGACAACTTTATCATATTCGAACCATTTGGCGAGCGGCAGGCATTCGAAGTAGAAATCAAGATTTTCTTTTCCTGATGCCGTTGCTATTGTAAAAGGAATATTTTCATCTTTCAGGAAATCGAGAAAACCGGTAACCCCGGGAGCCAGATGCATGTTTGTTTTTAAACATAATTCCTGATAGAGCAGTTCTTTTTCCATTGTATAATCGATTATCTGATGATCGGAAAGTTGCCCTCCAAAAATAGAGATGAACAAATCCCGGTTATTTTTCCCGTGCATTTTTGAAAATTTATCTTCATCGGAAAGATATAAGTCATGCTTTGTCAGGAAAATATCCCATGCTTTGTTATGCAATTTGGTATCCCAAAACAATGTCCCGTTAAAATCGAAAATTACTCCTGAAAACGACATATGTTAAATATTAAATTGAGTCACAAATGTACGAAATACTTGGATATGGTCGCAGCCCTTTTTATCACTTTTATAAGCATTAGGCTTAATTTTAAATTCGCAGGGCTTTTTATCACGCTAGTTAATAAAATATTACAGATAAAAACACACCATCCGGCTGCCTCTTTTCTTTATATTCCGGCATGCGTCTTTCCTGTATCAGCTGGGTTTTAGCCTCCTGTTCTTTTATGTATAACCCCTCTCCTTATCTATTTCCGGAAGCTTTTAGCTCATTCCTCTTACGCCCCCACGCCCTCCCGGGATTGTCTTTATTTTTGGCATTGCCCAAAAGCAAGCAAAAGGCCAGTGCTTCATTCCTACGATCACCTGTCTAAATACTGATTCGCATTATTTATATAAATATTTATAAGGATATCTATTATTATTTTTATACTTTCTGCTAAAACTTTTAAGCTTACTTCAATGTTAAATAGTCAAATAAACTATAATAGTGATACACAAAAACAGACGCATTATGAAGAATTTGAAAAAAGCAATCGAAGGACGTCGGACTTATTACAGCATCAGTGACAAAAGCCCTGTATCGAATGATGAGATAAAAGCAATCATTGATTTTGCAGTATTAAATGTTCCGTCAGCATTCAACTCTCAATCGACCAGAGTAGTTCTTTTGCTGAACGACAATCATAAGAAATTGTGGAATATCGTAAAGAAAGTATTGAAAAAAATGGTTCCTGCCGACGCGTTTCCTTCGACAGAAGCAAAAATAAATAATGCCTTTGCTGCCGGCTACGGCACAGTCCTGTTCTACGAAGACCAGAGCGTAGTGGAAGGATTACAAAAAGCATTTCCTTCTTACAGTGATAACTTCCCTGTATGGTCGCAACATACATCGGCTATGCACCAGTTCACCATCTGGACAATGCTTGAAGAAGCCGGATTCGGTGCATCGCTGCAACACTACAACCCTATAATAGATGAAGAAGTAGCTAAGTCTTTCTCTATCGATGCTAAATGGAAATTGATCGCTCAAATGCCATTCGGCACTCCTACCAGCGAACCTGCGCCAAAAGAATTTCAATCTCTCGAAGAAAGAGTTTTAGTTTTTAAATAAGCAGGCGATTATATAATTCAAAAGCGGATGAGTATTGATTCATCCGCTTTTTTTGTTTAATCTCTCACTACTAATCTATAGATAAGGTCGCAGACCTCCTCTAAGTTATAATCAAAATACTATTACATCAAATCCCTTCTATTTTTTATAGCTCTTCGAAACGAGCCTGGAAAAAGCGAAGGTATTTAGGTTCGTACACCATCTTCAAACCTCTTGCCTTCTCCCTGTTCTTGTACATTTCCATAATGCTCCACGCCGCCACATCGAAATGCGCCTGTGTATATACACGCCGGGGAATAGTAAGGCGGACCAGTTCCAGCGCAGGATAATAATGATCGCCTGTATCCTTGTTCCTTCCCGCCGAAACAATCCCCCGCTCCATACCTCTCACTCCCGATTCTATATATAGGTCGGCGGCTAGTTTCTGTGCCGGAAACTGACTTTGCGGAATATGGGAGTAAAACTTTCTGGCATCGAGAAATACGCCGTGCCCCCCTATCGGCAATACAATCGGAATCCCGGCATCTTTTAGCAGATTACCAAAATATTCTACCTGCCTTACACGTGAAGCAATCATATCATCCTGAACGGCTTCTATCAATCCCTGTGCCATTGCTTCCATATCGCGCCCCGCCAGTCCTCCATAGGTAGGCATACCTTCGTAAACCACAATCAGGCTGCGGAGTTCGTCAAACAGGTCGGGGTCATTACACATTACCAACCCTCCTATATTCACATACAGGTCTTTCTTGGCGCTTACTGTCGCGGCATCGCTATACGAACAAAATTCATGGTTAATATCTTCTACAGCTCTGTTTTTATATCCTTCTTCACGTTGCTGAATAAAATAAGCGTTTTCTATATTACGGGTTGCATCCAACACTACCTTAATACCATGTTTATGAGCGAGTTCGGATACAGCTTTCATATTAGCCATACTTACGGGCTGGCCTCCGGCCATATTTACGGGAGCTCCCACTGTAATATATGCTATATTTCCGGCACCTTTTTCATTTATCAGTTTTTCGAACTTATCAAGATCTATATTCCCTTTGAACGGGTGATCCGACTGACTCTTGTGCGCTTCATCTATAATCACATCCACGAAGGTACCCCCTGCAATTTCCTGGTGCTGGCGGGTAGTGGTAAAATACATATTTCCGGCAACAAACTGTCCGGGAGTGATAGTACATTTACTCAACAGGTTTTCCGCCCCCCGTCCCTGATGGGTAGGCAGGATATATTTATATCCGTAATATTTCCGGCAAACTTCTTCCAGGTAATAATAGCTGCGGCTACCTGCGTAGGCTTCGTCACCTATCATCATACGCGACCATTGCATATCGCTCATCGCATTTGTACCGCTATCGGTAAGCAAGTCTATATACACATCATCGGCATGAAGCAGGAACGTATTCCACCCTGCCTCTTTCATAGATTTTAAACGATGTTCACGTGTTGTTGTTTTCAATGGTTCTACAACTTTGATGCGGTAGGGCTCTGCCCATGGTTTCTTTGAGAATGCCATACTGTAGATATTTTAGGATTAAACTTCTATATCGAGAATATATACTAACCAAGGCCAACAGCTATCTATTTGACAAAACAGACGACAACATTCAACAAATATAAGTTATTTATATGAGAAAATAAACTGTATTCATGTTTATTTTTCTATCATTTTATCACAAAACGAACCTGTCAGCAGATGAATAAAGTTTGCTTATTTACCATTATTCCTTTTGTTCTTTCTGAATTCGTGAGGATGAACCGGATTCTTCATACTCCATATATTCAGCTTCTGACGGCGTGCCGATTGCTCCAGAGCGTCGAGTTTCGGATCATCCACATAATGGCTGTAATACCAGGCCAGGCCATTACGCACCATTTCTTCATTCAGATTCATACCATCCACAAATGCAATGCCCAGGATACGGCCATACTGGTCTGTATCCTTCTTTTCTATAGTAACCGTCTTCCCATAGCATAAATCATTCAGGAATTCGCGCGATTTGGTTCCGAAATCCTGTCCACGTTCGGGCGCATCTATAGCATAGAGACGAACTTTCATCCGTCCATTATTATCTGTCAGCAGGGTAAAAGTATCACCGTCGGCAACACTTACTACTTTTCCTGTCAATGATTCCGGCCGGGTATCACTCTCCCCCTCTCCTGTATAAGCTGTATAAATAATCAGCGCAGAGCTTAGTAAAAGAGACAGGATATATAGTAATCTTTTCATCAGTAATTATAAAAAATATGAATCATCTTTTAGTATGCATAAACATTAATTATCAAAGCTAAAATCTCAATAGAAGGATGAGACAGAAGAAAATAAGGACACCTAAGAAAGCCAATACAATAAGATAAGCACCATTGTAAAAATAAATGGAATGAAAGCAAGTGACAAGAGAATCATACCTAATACTTTTTTCTTTCTGTACAGACTAAAAATACCACCAAGTATAAGTCCCAAAAATATAGCAGCCCTCAAAATATTAGCGACAGAGAATATCTCTACATTACCTATTTCCATTCGGCAAAGATAATTAAGATTTTCCCAAATTATGCGAACCAGTAACTGAGTTTTAACGTTCTGTTCTTTCATACTTAACTCCTCTCCTTATCTATTTTTCGCAGGAGAAAAAGTAACATAAGCAGTCTCCGATCGCGCCTAACCGGAAACAATAGAACATTCAATCTCAGCTAATACGGGTAAAGCGCATGCCGGAATATAATGAAAAGAGGCTGCCAAATGATGTGTTTTTATCTGTAATATTTTAAATAAAAAGCCTTGCCGGTTACCGCTGATAAGATTATTTACAAAGCCATCTGTAAACTTTTTTATACATTGATTAAACTATTTTAAACAAAACCAGTCTTATCAATACAAAAAGTATGCAGAACCATAACTATGAAGAACATTTTTTTTATTCTCCTCTTGTTTATCCCTGTCGCTTCTGTTTCCCAGACAAACACAGGGAGTACCTATTCCATAAAAGGGGTTATAATAGATTCTACCGATAATAAGCCGATCGAAATGGCTGTCGTTGGATTGTATTCCGGCAACAAACTGGTAAAAGGGGAAGCTGCCGATAAGTCGGGCATTTTTATTATCAAAAATATTCCGGCTGCACAATACAATCTTCAGGTAACATTACTGGGCTATGATACCGCACGCATTGCTATTCCCCAAAACCGGTTTAACAGGCAGCAACTGGTATTGGATACCATTTTCCTGAAGACGAATGATATCATGTTGTCCGATATAACCATTATGGCCGAACCTCCCGAACTTGTAATAAAAGAAGATACGCTCGAATATAATGCGGGTGCTTTTAAAGTGGCCGAAGGAGCTGTCGTGGAAGACCTTATCAAAAGGCTTCCCGGCATGGAAGTCGATGCGGACGGGAATATAATAAAGCCCAATGGGAAACAGGTAAAACGGGTGTTTGTCGACGGAAAGGAATTTTTCGGGGACGACCCTAAAATGGCAACCAAAAACCTCACGGCGGATATTGTGGATAAAGTACAGGTGATAGAGAAAAAGTCCGATATGGCCATATTAACCGGAATTGACGATGGAGACGAAGAGACAATTATAAATCTTACGATTAAAAAAGGCATGAAGAAAGGCTGGATGGGTAATGTTACGTCCGGACTGGGCGCTTTGACGCGGAATAATAAGGATGATGGTATGCGCTATACCGAAAACGTAATGGTCAACCGCTTCCTGGAGAACGACCAGGTTTCATTCATCGCCAATGCCAACAACATCAATAACCAGGGATCGTCGGACAGAGGAAATAATGTCCGTTCGGGTCGGGGACGAAGTGGAAGGAGCGGGATAACGAGCTCAAATACCTTCGGAGTGAACATAGCCAAGATAGTGAATGATAAGATCAAGTTCGGGGGCAACATCAGTTATAATTACAGCGACAGCTATGCCGAAAATGACAGGTTCAGGCAAAACCTGCTCAAAGATAGCGTATCTTACCGGAAAAGCGTGTCCACAGACCGCGATTACAGCAACAACCTTAATTTTGACGGGAAGCTGGAATATCAGGTAGATTCGTCAACCATGATCGTATTCACACCCAACCTGTCTTATAATTATTCGAAATCACATTCCAGTTCTTATCAAAAGACGCTTGCAGGAGACAAAGACTCTACGATGGTGAACGAGAGCAACTCGCAGGACAGAATGAAGACAGACGGGCTTAGTACGCGGTTGCGCCTCGATATGTCACGGAAGCTTTCGGATAAAGGGCGGCGGATCAGTTTTGGCGCAACATACAGCCTCAACAAAAGTTCCGGTTCGGGGACAAATAATTCCGAAAATATCTTCTACTTGTCTCCCGGTAGAAATACAAACAGGGACCAGTTGGTGGAATCGAACCAGGAGAGATATTCCTACGGTTTAACGTTGAGTTATGTGGAACCGGTATGGACTAATAATTTCCTTGATTTTTCTTATAATATAGAATTTAACAATACAAACAATAAAAGGCATACGCTGGATTATGAAGAAGATACAGGAGCCTATACCTACATAGACCCCGATTATAATAAAAGTTCGGAAACAAAAAACACAAACCAGAATATCAGGGCAAACTTCAGGTCGGTCCGCCCTAAATATACTTACAACATCGGATTAAGGGTAGCACCGACCCATACCGGCAGCAAAAGCTATGTAGAGGACTGGTACGGCGCAGGCCATGATTCCATAGTGAACCGGCTGCCCGGGAGGACTGCCGCGAACATCGCTCCTCAGCTCGATTTCACTTACCGTTTTGATAATACGCGGGAATTAAGGAGGAATCTCCGTTTCAGGTATAACGGCAGCACAACACAACCCTCCGTTACACAACTGGACCCCACATCGAATAACACGAACCCCTTGCATATACGCAGTGGAAACCCGGACCTGCTGCCGGCATTCAACCATAATATTTCCCTTGAGTACGAGTTTAATAACAGGGAAAGCCAGAAAGCCTTTTCTGTAAACCTCCGCCATCAGTTCACCCAGAACCAGATAATCAACTATACCACCTATGAAGAGAATACAGGGGTGCAGTATTCAAGCCCGATAAATGAGAACGGGACATGGAATACGAATGCGGTGATAAATTTCGCAAAGCCTCTGAATAAGAGCAAGCGGCTAAAGTTCAGTGCACGTGCAAACCTCGGTTACAACAACCAGGTAGGCTATAATACCGTGAATAAACAAAGTGAGAGGAACATTTCCAAAACGATAAATGCCTCGCAAGAACTTAATTTGAGCTATTCCAGCGATTTCTTCTACGGCCAGTTCAGGGGACGCGTCAATTATTCCAAGACATCCAATACCGTAATTGTAAATCAACAAGGTACAGAAACCTTTAATTTCGGATTGACTTACAATACGAATTTAACATTACCTTATTACTGGTCTGTCGCTTCAGATATAAACTACACGGCAAACAGGGGATTGTCATCCGGATATAACCTGAATGAACTGATCTGGAACGCCCAGATAAGTAAACAGTTTCTGAAACAGAACAGAGGGTCGCTCCGGCTCCAGATAAACGATATACTGCAACAACGCCTGAGTATCAGGCGGAATGTTACGGCTAATTATTTAGAAGATGTGAAAAATAATGCGATGACTGGCTATTTTATGGTTTCGTTTGCATACCGGTTCAATAATATAGGAGGCAGGGACAACAGGGGACGTGGCAGGCAGCGGGATAGCGAAAACCAGGATTATGGTGGTGACGGTGATTACGGTAACCGGAGAGGACGCGGAGGCAGGAATGTATTTTGACAGTTGCATCAAAGATTCCCATACCGGCGCCGGGGATAGACTCATCCTTCTGAACTCTAGCTGCAAAGAAAGGTATCCGGGACAGTATAGCCGAACGTATTGTGGTACATACCGAAGGCAATGATACAAGGGATATTTACACCTATCTACAAGACGAAGTATAGTACAGGAAAATATTCCATTGTTGAAAATGTTTAATTTGTTTATTATTTTTTCAATGTTGAGTCCCTCTGTGACATCATTATCTCTGCTTATCGGAACCCACGATAGGCACACCTTTGTTTAATATTGCTAAAATCTAAAGTTATGAAAAATAGGATAAAAATAAAAAATAAAAAATAAAAAATTTAACAATAGAGTGTGGACTCTGCATTGTGATTATAATTCCAATTCAAAATATTTAAGACGAAAATTAATTCCATTTAAAAGTGAAATCATTAAATGTCCTTTTGCTAGACTAAACCCGATTCTAAAATTTCTTATTCTTTTCTGTTATCCTCTGTATAAGGGGAATGTAAATAAGGAATATTTTTAGGAAAGGCAAAGATACATTCACAATATTAACCTTATCTCAAAAATTACCCCTCCCCATAAGCAAAAAGTAAAAATTTATATATGACATTAAGACTACGGTCTAGATAGATTCATGTCCCCGCCTGTCCTATGATATAAAACTATAATCCTACGCACAAATTTTATTCATTTATCGGTCAACGAAAAGACAAGCGGAAATACAGAGTTTTCGGACTCACTTAAAATTGAAAATTTACAACTGTATAACAACAATCTTTTCTAGAAGTAAAAGCAGAAAAATTAATTAGAAGAAGGAATTAATCAGAAATTAAAAGAGTTTGCTAATTCAAGTCAAACAAATATTTGTAACTCATATGCTTTTATTACCTTTGTCCTAATTTCAAATATCAAAGTGTTGGTAATTGAAGGGACTTATTGATTAACGAAAGCGTTTAAGATATTATCCTCATTTAGAAAATCGCCAATTTTTTAACACCATAAGGATAATAGCGACAAACCTTGCGTTCTATCTTGTATATACTAATGTTATATATAATATAGACGCAGGTTCTGTTGTCTATCTATGGTGTGGGTGTTTGGCGATACCTCTAAATGGATATGATTAATAGTTCCTGCGTTTTTTATTTTATATAACCTGTCTTTTATGGGAACGAAAGGACACAAAAATTACAATTATGGGATTATTCAATTTTGGTTCAAAAGAAGCTGTCAAAGTCAGTGCATATAAAATTAGCACCGGTATGTTCCAAATTCAACAGGAATTATTAGCAAATGGACAACAAATCACACCGACAATTCGGGGGCTTGCAACAGCAATAAAAGCAGAAGTCTTGAATCTTGAGAAACACTTGAAACCTAATGGAAGAACTGATTGGGATTTGTACAACTCTACAAAAGTAAAAGTTCATAGTGGCGAAACAATAGACTTTTGCACATTTGAAGCTAGAGTAAATAATATGTCTGAACAATTAGAAAGAATGTCTGGAATAACAAACATATATCAATTAAATCAACCTGATAGTATCAGTTTCAGAATATGGTCATAAATAATTTAGCTAATTTATGATAAATAATATTTAAATACAGAAGAAGTTATATGAAAAACGAATTAATTAGACAACTTAAAGAACAGTTTCTTTCTGACTGTGATGAAATTGCACAAAAAACAATAAGGGAATTAGGTATAAATAATCCAGAAGTGGGATTTGTTTTACCAATGGGGTTATTTCAACTTAAAGAAACTTTAATAAATGCATATCCTCAAGTACAACATGAACTTGGAAGTTTAACGAGAGATGAATTTATAAAAATAATAGAGGATGCTGTACATACAACAATGGATAAATATTTTGAAAAATAGTATCCACTGGTGAGAATGAAACATCTAATTCACCTATCCCCATCCCTTGCATATTTGGAAAAAATATATTTTAGTTATTAACAATTAATTGATTAACAAACAAATTTTATGAAGCAGATTAAATTTATTACAGAAATGCTATTATTAGCAGCCTTTACTCTATCTTTTAATGCTTGTTCGAGCGATGACGATTTAGACAATGGTACAAACGGAAAAAGAATATCAAAAGTTGTAAAGTCCGATTCGGACAACAATATTTACGATAGCTTTTCTTTTCGTTATACAAATGGGAAACTTAGTAATATAATATTTGAAGGAGAAGACGCGGATGAACCTATTGTTATTACTTATTCAGATAAAAAAGTTTCTATTGTTGGAGAAATAAATCAAACATTACAATTAAATAATGCAAGCTTTGCAGAATCTGGTAATACACCGTTGGATAATTCGCCATATAGATTTAATTGTGAGTATTCTAACGGATATTTGACAAAAGTCACTTATCCCGATTCAGACAATAATACTAGAATTGAAATCAAATATGATAACAATGGGAATATTTTAACTGCCTGGCAATATTCTGACAATGAAGTAACAGAGTATAAGTTTACACCGTCAAGTCATTTAGCCAAAGGAAAGAATTATTTTCTTTTAGGCGACTTATTTGGCAGAGATGAAACAATGGACTTGTTTTGGCCTGCTTATTACGCTGGTTTTTGGGGTAAAGATTCTCCTAACTTAGTATCTAAAGTTGAATGTATAGGAAAATATGATTCTTATACTATCGAGTTTGATTATACTTTTGATAAAGACGATTATGTTGAAACGATAACAAAGAGAGACAAATGGGATACAAATCGTATGTCATTTGTATACGAATAAGAATAATAGACAGCATTAAATTAACACGGCAAGCATGAAATATTATTTTCCGTTATAGCTAAAAATACAGATGATAAACTATGACAGGATTCTTAGTTGGTATAGCAATATTAATTATTATTGGAGTATCACAAGCCGCTTATGAGAAAGATGAAAAGAAAAATAAAGGGAAAGGTGTAAATATTATAGTTATAACTATGCTTATCCTCATGGGTATAATTATTTTTTTAGCATCATAGTTACTTAATCCAACAAGGACAAAGTTAAATCTTTATTATAATGGAATTTAATTTTGTCCTTATTGTGTAATTGATATAATTCTATCCGTAAATAAGTATTTTATTCAAAATCAGTAAATAAAAAAACTACAAGTTTTCAACCCGTAGTTTTCATTTACACAATATTTTGGACACTGTCCTAAAATTAAACCAAATAAAAAAACAGCTATACATCGTATAGCTGTCTATTTCAGCGGAGAGGAAGAGATTATTTTTTTTATTACAGAAGCCACTTTTACAATTAAGGTATCAACAAAGTATCAAAATTATACTATTTATAACAATATCCGCAAGGAGTTAATCCCATCTTCTTAGCATCCGATAGACTTACTTTCTTTTGTTCTCCCTTGCAGGCCTTCATCCCTTTACACTGGGAATTATGATATCTCTTTGAATATTTACCGGTGCAGATCAATACGGTTGCTTCTGATTCCTTACTTGCTTCATTGTGCGCATCTCCTGCAATGAATGAAGACAGGAATAAGGATAAGAAAATAATTGAAAATGTTTTCATAAGGTTTATGTTTGGTTACTATTCATCATTCTTTGGTTTTATTTAAGATCATAATTTGTGATTTTAAAAGTTCTTACTTTGTATTACCGATACTTCCATTATTTAATATCTGTTGAATAACATATTTACTCTCAAAACTTTACCATATGATTGTTGTTATAAATACGTTTGTCCTTATTTCTTAACATACAAAAACTACCTTTTATTTTTTAGAAAGATTGTCTATTAGTCGATTGAGGGCATCTATAGTCCTGTCCTTATCTTCCAGACGTTTGTCTTTCTCTGCAATTGTAGCCTTTAAATGCCCAATCTCGGTTTTCAGGTTATTAATTTCCTGTAGGAGTTTATCTTCTGCATAGACTTCTCTTTCTATTTCGATTCGATCTCCTTCTATAATTTTTTTGGCTGCCGGATCAGCTATATTGACCTTATTTCCATAAACATTATTATTTCCCTGCTGTATGCTGGAACCCGTCATATCCCTGCCTATGGAGTTAATATTTGCGCTACTTTTAAGCATTTCACCCTGGCCAGTAAGAAGCCATGCTGTATTCAATTCAGGGTATATATCTGTTATTTTATCTAAAGATTTTTTTCTAATGCTATCTCCAACATTGTTTACAAACCCTGTTGATAAATTTACAGAATCTTCAAATTTGCCTTGACTTATACCTAAATAAGATAAAAACTGTATTAATCTTTCTTTTGTGTTCATACTGAAAATATTTCTGTATATTTGTATCCGTAATCATATGGGGATTACAAAAAAGATATTGGTTATTTAACCTTGAAAGCAGTGTACATCCCATATATGTGCATTGCTTTCTGCTTTTTAATTTATTATTGTTATGAACTTACCGGAGTTAGATAAATTATTTGAAAAATACGGAGATAACGATGAATACACCCGTATGACTACAGAGCAGGATGCTATCACTTTTATCCAGAAATACGAAAGATGGCCGGACGCTTCCAATCACATAAAATACCTGTGCGGTATAATACTGGCCATATCCGATAAGTATTTAGAAGCCCGCAAGGAATCTATACTCCGGAACACTATTCGTTAGAGTTGTTCCACAAGCAAGGTGATATTAATGTATTGACCAACTTGTTGTAGATCGTTCCTATGATAACATGATGTAGACATACTAAGGACACGCCAGTTCTGGCTTCTTAGTTGTTCCAGTTCCCGATCTAATAATAACTGATACTGTTTGGTGTCGTTATTCAGATACACACAATAATTTCTGATTTCTTGAATTTTACTCATATTTTAAATTATATTGTTATGTTCAAAAAAGTTATTATTCATACCCGTCTTGATAAAGATAGGAAACGTACCCGATGCTCATTATATACTATATATGTGCACCAAATAACTTACTACCTATTCAAGATACCTGTATTGCGATATACTGTTGAAAAAGTAGAGGACTTTGAATGACTATAACTTATCAATAAGTTTCTTTACTTCTTCGTATGATTCGGTAACATGGAAAACTTTTGCAGAAGTTCCGTATACTACAGACGTCCATATTATAGTTTCTCCCCTGTCTATGCTAATATCAAGTATATGATATACATTCACCAATATTTTCCCATTATCTTTTTCTGTTAACTCAATAAAATTTTTCATATATAATTATTTTAAAATGACATGAATACTAAATCTTCCGATATAAATGATATAATCCTTAAAGCGTCAGACTACGATACGCAGGCAGAAAATTACTGCTACTCTTTAACGTTCGATAAATTAGGTAACTATAATGATACCGTCGTATCCATTAATATAAGAATCCCTTTTAAAAGGCTGCATCTCATATATCTTATCCCATATCATGTAATCAAAGCGTATTGGAATGCTGTTATTCGCAATATTAACCTATCCAGATTATCATCATTTCCCGATATGGTTGCGAGCGAAAAGGAAGAGCTAAGCAAGGTTGAATCATTTATGCCTCTGGATAAAATTAATGCCGAAGCGGAATTTCCTGATATAACTATTTAAAATATTTACTTAAATACTCTTTAATTAATTATTATATTTACCATATGAAACGTTTATTTATTAAATGGTTAATAATATACATTATAGTTGCTATAATATTATTATTGTTGATTAGCGCATTAATGCCACTTGATGCAGCAAGGGTACTGCTTATCCTAAATATAACATTCCTTGGCATCTCTATTATATTTATACTCCGTCATATTTTATGAAGCAATATCGAAATCATAGATATAAAAAGAGAGATTAAAGCAATAATCACAGCAATCCCCATAAATATATAATTACTATACGCAAAGAAGCTGCTGTTTGATGATATGTGCAACTGCTGATTCGCGAGGATCGATCTTCCAAGAGGACTGATACAAATTCCATTATCGTGTGATTTTTCTATATAATCCAATACGATTAGATATTCTATTCTTTTATATATTAAATCAGTATCATATATCCCAATCTCACTATTTATTAAATCTATAACTTTATTTATATTCATTTCGGAACCACTACCATTATTCCAACAATGATTTCCCAAAATATCTAATACAGTAATATCTATTAGACTAATTATATACAAACGTTTTGCGTTTCTAATATTAGATAACCATCCTTTTATTTTCATATTTTTCATCCCGGTTGTTAGTTGTTAGTTGATTGCTTTATCTCCGTCTTATTTCAATCGTCTGATCCGGCTTATCTTCCCAATTAATTTGTTTATAAAACTGTGAACACGCTCCGGTACCATACCCATTATAAGTTGTCATTCCAACAACTGCACCTCTGGTAAACCAAATAACCCAATACTTATCAGAACCCATTCCGGTGGAACAATATTGCCATGCCTCCGAATCACCTTGAAATTGCCTGTTACCGGGAGCTCCCATAATATCAAGAACTTCAGATTTCTTCATTCCAGGGTCAACCATTGCGGACTTCCGGGAGAAAGATGAACCACAGGATGTAAGTATCAAAAGCATAATAAATGCCAGTAAAAACTTTTGTTTTTTCATAGTTACGTTGTTATGTATTACATTAGTAATTAAATTCTTTATTATTCTAAAAATATTAATGTTCCCATTTTATAGCCCATATAATCTACTACATTAAGAATGGCATCATCATATATTGCTAATTCAAGGCACATTGATGTTTCTATATATAAGTCCGTGCCTCCTACCTGATATAAATTACTATCTATTCTTTTTACACTAACCTTATATCTTCCTGCTTTTATTTCTTTATCAGGAATTAATAATGTTTCTATCTCTACTATATTGTCATAATTATCCAATGCTTTTGTTCCATATGGAATATCGGACGCTCTATAAAAAGCCGTAACACTGCATTCTTCATAGTCAGGAAAAGAGAATGAGGTAAATGCAAAAAATATTACTATCGTATATATTATATGCTTCATGTTAAAAACCTCTGTTTAATTGCATAAATTCTAATTCGTTTTTTGTAGATTCTAATTCGTTTTCTAATTCTTCGAATTTTTCCTCCAGTTCATTGATTTTATCTTGAAGGTCAGATATTTCAGATTCGTTGACTCCAATTTTACTTTCTAATTCGGATATATCTGACTCTAGTTCATATATCCTATGATTATCACTGTTAGAGTCACAGGCATAAAAAATAAAACAAATAGCCAGAATGAATAATAGAATATATTTCTTCATACTACTATCTCTTAGGTACATATGTTTTCTTTCCCTTATCACTCTTATAATACATTCCTCCCTTGCTACCTTTTTTTACACTCTTTCCCGAACCGTAATTATAAGATTCAGGACTATAGTCCTTAGCCCTGCTTCCTTTCTTTCCCGTATAAGGATTAGTATTGGACTTTGTAGAATAATTATCCCTATTGGTCTTATTCGACTTTGTCTTCCGGTGACCCTGTACATATGTACCGTCTTTTTTAGTATATCCTTTTTGATAACGGCTTTGTGCCGGAAGATAACCTGCAATTAAAGCCAATAATAGAATAAAAATAATTCGTTTCATATATTATTTAGTATAAATTTCTCTAAACCGATCATCTATTTTACGTTGTAAATCTGGTATTTTATTATTAAATACATTATTTTCTATTTCCGTGCTATTTTTAATCGCACTATCTAGTTCTTCATGCCTGGGAAGCAAAAGGATAATTCTATGTAAAGAAGTTATATATCTGTTTACTTCATTTGTTATATCTTGAGCATATGACACAATAGTAAGGTCAATAAAAATCCTATTTTCCTCTATATATTTTATATATAAATTTCGTGCATTATAGGCCTTATCTATTAATAGTTGCATCTCTACCTTATTTTTAAATGGAGTAGATCGTATTAGATTTATAGAATCAACCATTTCATTTATTTTAATATTAAGCCTATGTGTTACTGGAATTGACTGATCGGACTTATATTCTTTGATCTTTTCGTCCAAAACCTTTTCATTTTTCTCTATAAGATATTGAATTTCAGCTTTTATATCTTTCAGTTTATCGGAAAATTTATCTTCAATCCTATCTACCTGATAATAATTTCCTACAACTATAAATGTAGCAAGTACTCCGACAATCACTAAAACAATGGATTCTTCTACTATAACAGTATCTTTTGATACGAAAAAGCCACAAATAGTAATTAAACTAAAAAGAAAAGAGAATGCGGATATCCAGAAAAAGACACATTTACGCTTTATTTTTCCATTTATCTTTTCGATATCAGTTTCTATTTTACTTATATGCCTATAAAGTTGTGTCTCATCTGACTCTCCATCGTTAGGTATTTCATTATTATTCCCTTGGTTAATATTGCTACCATGAATGTCCTTTGCAGTGATATTATTACTATTCACATTTAATATTTCATTCATATTTATTTGTAAATATTTGAAATTAAGTTATTTATTATCATTTATTATTCATACTCAATTCTAAATTATACACTTTACTTAAAATATTTCAGTGAGATAATGTTTTACTGAAATATTTTCTGCATCTTTGCAAAACAAAGCCGATCCGTTCCGCAATACAATTGCAGATTTATTTGGATTTAGCAATTACAAATATAGCGAATCGGTTTTATTCTTTGACAGTTAACAGCTTTTTTCTATCCCTTTTGGCAACAGGATAGAATAAGTATAAATAATTTAAGCAACCTCGTATTAGTTGAATTTAGCCAAAAGGATTCTCTAATGCGGGGTTTGTTTTTTATCGTATGGTAGCTGGAAAATATCTGACATTCGAAGAAACCAAGGAGTATATGGAGCTGCAAAAAGATGCCATATACAACCTTATTGAAAAGGGATATATAATATCCTTCGTGGACAAGAACAGGAGACGGCTATTTGATAAAAATAGCATAGATGAATATTTTAAAAGTTTAATTCCATGAAACAAACCATTCCTATCCCTCCCGGCTGTATAGCCATCATCGACCCTGAAGATAAGATCGTAATTATCGAAGAGAAAAAGTTTGTCCCGAAGCGGGGTGATATATTATATTCATTATCTTATGGTATAGAGTTTATATTTATTCATCAGGAACTTGTAGCAAAATTAAGCTATAAATATTTTGCATGCTGTAGAATAAAAAATAAGGACCTGGATATACATGGCATCCTGTTTACAGAAGGAAATCCCCGTCCTGCCACACCCGAAGAGCAACAAACCCTCTTTGACGCCTTAGCTAAAGACGGTAAGAGATGGAACCCTGATACCCTCCGGTTGGAAGATATCGAGAAGGATGTATTACTCCCTGAACATATCCACATATATAAGATAGAGATAAATTCTATTCTGGATTATGGTGATTTGCTCCATATCGGATTCAATGATGACAAACAACTGTTAGGCTTTAATGATGGCAATTTTGATGTAAATATAAATAGATACAGTTTATCATCTTTTTTCAAAAAAGTCCAATGCAAACTAACCCCGTGTAAGCGTGAAGACTTAAAGCCCGGAGATACCGCTGTATGCCTTTCCGTAAAAAAGGAAATACATAATATAGACCTGTGTAATATATGCAAGGTATTAGACCATGAAAAAGTAGTGTGCCTGAATGTACGCGGTGATATAATCACCTGCCCTTGGCCGACAGAAGATTGTAACTGGTATAAAGTAATCCCGCCATTAAAAGACTAACCTCATGAAAAAGAAATTCCTCCATGCCGACAAGGCCGAAATACTCCTGGCTGTATTACTAATGGCAGCAGTTATAATATTATTCCGATGCTGCACACGCAACGAAGGCGTAGTATACGCAGATTCCGAAGATCAGGAACAAACTATAGAAATGATCCAGTTTCTGCAATCAGAGGGTCGATTCGCGGTTGAAGAAAACGGACATATCAATATACGGCCATGACAGTAATTATAGCAATAATAGTACTGCTTTACTTGCTGTACAAGGGTGATAACGACGATATGGATGAATATAATAATGACTAATATGGAGATTGTAGCGAGTATATTTTTAGCAATTATTATGTCTGCAATTACAGTCACATTCGCATGGCTGGTAAATGAAAAGGACAGGGGTAAAAGCAAGAAGAAAAAAGACGATAGCACATAGATTCTCTGTGTAAAGTTTTGGACAGTTTGTGTTAAGGTTTTAAGCGGGATAGCCGTGAGGCTGGTATCCGCTTTATACGGAGTAATGGCGGAAATGGTAGACGCAAAGCGAGTGCCACTTAGGACAAAGTAAGGTTCGCAACCGATTACAGCTAATAACTGCGGTGTCTGTACCGGTTCGAATCCGGTTTACTCCACAAGGTCAGGAACGATGGATGAAAACGACCCTTTAGAGAGCTCTCACTTTTAACGCTAACGCTGCTTGCGACACGAAAGCAACCCGGGAGTGTCACTTATGGCACTCCCTTATAAAAGCAAACAATTTTTAATCGATAAATAAAGATGGAAACAATCAGACTGGATAACATAACGGAATACCGCCCTGTCATACGGGATTTCAATTCTTTGGCGGATATGATAATATCCAAAATGGACGGCAACTATTCAGGCTACAAGACATTCGAGTTTGAATGCGGTAACGGCATAAAGATTCAGGTGGAAGCCGATTATAAAGGGTTTAATACCCGTGTTATCGCTCTGAAGCAGATATATATAATGAGCGAAGATCTGGAGGCGTTCGCCGAGTATGAGGATTGCCTGAAAGAATTATTGACAGACAGGATATCGGATTTAAACTATAATGCGGAACAAGGCTATTATTCAAGCAACCAAATTAACAACTAAATATAAATATTATGACATTAATCAGAACAAGTAATGAACTGGAGCTTCCAAGAACTATCAAGATGTTAGTCTATGGTCAAGCCGGCATGGGTAAATCAACACTGGCATTGAGCGCACCAAAGCCTCTATTATTAGACTTCGATGGTGGAGTGAAACGCATAAATAATGCACATTTGCAAGGAGTTGGTATTGTGCAAATCAACTCATGGATTGAAGCTACCCAGGTATTGAATGAGGATTTGTCAGCATTCGAAACAATCGTTATAGATACGATCGGCAAGATGATGGATTATATCATCGATTTCAAATGCAAAGGCAATATTCCACGAATTAACGACTGGAGTGGAATCAATCAGGAGTTCTCTACATTCGTGCGCAACCTATCTAATTTAAACAAGAATATCATCTTTGTCGGACATCGGGACACCCGAAAAGAAGGTGAAGATACAGTATTCATTCCGGCGCTCCGTGAAAAGAACTACAACGCCATTGTGACGGAACTTGACCTGCTGGGATATGTTGAAGCAAAAGACAGGGCCAGAACAATCACTTTTGACCCCACAAGCCGGAACGATGGGAAAAATACCTGTAACCTGCCCCCGGTAATGAACATTCCTACCATTATAGATAATACCGGGAAAGCGACAACAAATAATACGTTCTTCACCGATTCGGTTATTAAACCATACCTGGCAAGATTGGACGCAAAACAAGCGGATATTGAAGCATACAACAAACTCATTGAAGAGTTGAAGATAGATATCGAGTTGATAACAGATGCGATTTCAGCGCAGGATTTTGCTTCACGCATCGATAAATATACTCATATCGGCAATTCAATGGCTATAGCCAGAAGACTATTCGCAGACAAGCTGACGGCATTAAATCTGAAGTATAATAAAGACACAAAGGCATATGAACAGGCAGCCTAAATATTGCATGTATGCTACTCTATTAGATAGATATGAGGGCTATATCAATAGCTCCCGTATCTATAACGAGTATTGGGGATTCTCCGAGAATCCCCCGCATACGGAGGAGGAGTTCCGGGAAATCCAACGGATGGCCTTGATAGATACGATTAACAGGGTACCATTTGATAGTGAAGATGCGGATAGGGGAACAGCTTTTAATGAGGTGGTAGACTGTATTATAAACAGAAGTTTTCAAGAGATCCAGGAAGGGGTATTTATGCAAAACACAGGCAAGGTCATAACTATTATATTGAATGATAAGCAGGAAGCTATATCATGTATCAATGGGCATACTTTTACTTTTCCCCTAACCTTATGTAAAGAATTTGCAGGCTATTTCAAAGGCGCAACTACTCAATTGCGGACAGAAGGTATCCTTAATACCCGTTACGGGGATGTATTGCTATATGGATATATAGATGAATTAATGCCTGTGTCTGTTCATGACATTAAAATGACTAAAAGGTATAGTGTCGGGAAGTTCAGGCACAACTGGCAACATCTGGTATACCCATACTGCCTGAACCAACAGGGGAACAATATCAACGATTTTGAATACAATGTGGCTCATATCAACATTCTTAAATCCGGCTTTTTCTATGACACATATACAGAGCATTACGCCTATGTTGAAGAGCGGGATGTACCGAGATTACAGGCACATGTTGAAGGACTTATTGAATTTATTGAGAAGCACAGGGAATTAATAACAGATAAAAAAATACTTGGCATTCAGATACTGGATGCTGATTAAAAATTAAATAAAAATTATTATGAAACAAGAAGAAATTGATAAGATTTTAAACGGCGATTCGGATGTTCGCAGGCGTGCTGCCTCCAATCCATCTACACCGGCTGATGCATTAACAGAACTGGCAAAAGACA
>NZ_JBHSGN010000127.1:0-5403 GCF_042654545.1 Dysgonomonas termitidis | reverse complement strand
GTTTTTTCAGGGGTCAATTTAGATTTGGCACGAGGGGGCAACGCTCACTGGATTTTCCACTTCTCTTGTGCGTAGCCTTGGGGCAATATTAGAAAAGCTTACCCGATACGACATAGAGAACGAGCAACCAATTTTAGCCTCTATCGTTGTTCTTAAAGAAACAGGCTTACCCAGCGAGGGCTTCTTCGAGTTATGCGATACGCTGGATATTGATGCTTATTTGAGTGATTTGCAGAAGGAGTGTTTTGAGTCGTGGAATGAACATTTAAGCTCATAAAAAGGTTTAAATCATGTACTAATATTAAATTAAAAGAGTATTTTTATCAAGAATAAATTCATTTATCTATAATATAAAGTTAAAGCAAATATAAAACTTTTATAATTATATAAGAGTATGTTATATTTTATTAGATAGCTTCTTTATAAAACAAAAAGATTAACTTTGTAGTAGAAATGGCACAGTTTGATTACATAAAAGATATAGCAAAATATGGTCTTGAAAATGATCAGGAACGCTTGTTGTCTGTTTTAAACGAATTAATAGAGCATTCGAAGAAAACTAAAAAGCTGAATTTTGCCATTCAACTTCAATCAATATTAAAAGATGCTTTACGAACTCAAAAAACGAATGGATTAAGTAGAGTTGGTTCTGAATCGTATCTGAATAGAATCGAAGATAAAGAAATTTCTGAACTTATTTTAGAAAAAATCACATCCGATTACACTTTAGATAATATTATTGCTAATGAAAAAATACATAATGAACTAAAGTTTTTTATTGAAGAGCATCAAAAGATTGAAGTCTTGCAACAGTTTGGGTTACCTGTTTCTAATAAATTACTGCTATATGGTCCTTCTGGTTGCGGTAAGACTTTAGCTTCTTATGTTATTGCTGGAGAATTAAGCAAGATGATGGTTGTTATTAATTTGGGTGCAATTGTTTCTTCTAAATTGGGCGAAACCAGCAAAAATTTGTCTAAAATATTCAAGAAAGCCGCCATTGAAGATTGTATTATTTTCTTGGATGAATTTGACAGTTTAGGCAAAATCCGAGACTACAGCCAAGACCATGGGGAAATGAAACGGGTAGTTAATACAATTTTACAATTATTTGATTATCTTCCTCAAAGCAGCATTGTTATTGCAGCAACTAATCAAAAAGATATGTTAGATGATGCTTTATTAAGGAGATTTGATAATATTATAGCTTTTCAATTGCCAAATGAAACTGAAATAAAGAAACTAATTAGCTTAGTTTTGCAAAATGGTAATTTTAAGTTTGATAATAAAGCTGCTGCAAATAGAATTATTAAACAAAGTATGGGTTTATCGTATTATAGTATTCAAAAAACACTGATAACAGCAATTAAGCGTACTTTGTTTGCCATTAAAGAACCACAGAAAATGCTATCTACAAAAATAGATACGTCAATTTGGAAAGAACTTGTAGAAACAGAAAAGCAATCATTAAACATTTAACGCATCTGCTTCTAATCCTGCATCTAAATCTATACCTTGGATAGCTTCGAGATTATTCACAAGTTGAATTTCATCATACAATTTTCCAGTGTTACTTTTTACTGTTTCTTCAATAGTTAATACAATTGAAAAAGGAAATTCTGTCGGATAGTTTTCTGGTAATCCTCCAACAATTTGTTCAGATAATTTAGTATGAATAGCTAATTTGAAAGAGTTTTTCTCATTAATCAAATCACTAACATTAACGTTGAAAGAGATTTTTTGAGTGTTAGAATATGGTAAGGGCTTTGAAACGTATCTACCATTTTCTGACCAAGATAAAGTTGATTTTAACTTTGATTTTAATTCTTCATCAGGTTTCATTATATCCTCTGCGGATTGATTTTTAAAAATGCAAAAGGCTATATGAATTGGATTGTATGATAATTGATTATTTTTAATTGGTTTAAACTTAAAACATAAAGTTGCTGAAATCTTTAAGATTCCATTTTTCTTTCCGAGGTCATCTTGAACTAAGTAATTTGGGAAATTGATAGGATAAATTCTAATTTTCCCATCCTGAATAGTATCCTCTAATATAAGTGTAGCGGAGTTATCAGTCGAATATAGGCTTTTAAAATCATTAACGAGCCCATTTCCTGCTACTCGGTTTTTCAATTTGGCAAGGGTTGTCGGAAATGGTATTAGTTCTAATGAAGCCCCGTTAATAATCAGAGCTTTTATACTCTCATTAGATAAAGTAGGATAATTTTTTATGATTTTTGCGGCAAGATTTGCCACTAATGGAGTTGAAAAACTTGTGCCAACTTCTTCCATAATACCTATTTCTGGGCGAGCTGAGAGCAGTGTTAATGCAGGTTCATCCATCCAGTCTAATGTATTGGCATTATAAAATCCCATGTCTCCGCCACTATTAATTACATCAGGCTTAAAATAATTTTTATTTGTTTTTTTTGCATTATAAATTGTAGACAAATCAACATGCCCCTTTCTTGTATATAGTGTTGGAAATTCACGCCCATTAGCAATTCCCCTAAAAGCACCATTTTTCAAATTGTCAGCAGCAGCCCCAATAATAATATTATTTTGGCTATCTGCTGGTGTAGAGAGATTAGTATGTTCATGGTTGAAATAAGATAGGTCATAATTAGTATTTTCATTAATACAATTATCATTATTTCCTGTGCAAATAAAGATTAAACTATCTGTTTCATAGGCAAAAGAATCCAAAGAGAAAGTATAATCAGAAAAGGATTCATTTGTGTTCATATGATTGCCATAGCATGTAGTTAGCGTAAATAATCTTATATGAGGATATTTAGCTTTAACATCATATAACATTTTCAACAAATTTATTTCGGAAATATAGCCGCACCCATTATCACTAATTTTTATTGAGAGTAATTTTGCATCTGCCACAACTTCACCCTCAAAATTATTTCTATGATTATCTTTTCCTAAAGCGACTAATCCTGCAACAGCAGTTCCGTGTCCTAATCTATTTCTTCCTGCTTGATCAATTAAAGGATTCCCTGCTAATGTAAATGTTGTATCATTGATGATTAGAGGAGCCAAAGCTGTTTGTTGGCTAATTCCGGTATCAATAATTCCAACAATGGGTAATTCTTCTTCTGCATTTTCAATAACAAAGCCAAACTCACGCTGAACTGTATTAAATTGAGTTGGTCTTATCGTTGTAAATGCTGAACAAGTTACACTTTCAATTATATCAAAATTCTGAATGATTTTCTGAATTTGCTCTACAGAGGGATTATGTAATTCAATTCGATCACTTTCAGTATCATATTTATATTCAATGTTATTAGTTTCTACATATGTAATTAAAGATTGGACTATTTGTTGTTTTACCTCTTCATCTAATGGTAAATTTATTAGAGATAGATATATAATGCTTCCAATATTCTCTATTTGAAACTTTAAAATGTCGTTGGTTCTTAGTAATTTAAAGCTCCTAATATATATAACATAATTAGAATATGTTGATTCTTGATTCTCTTTTAATCCAAATTCAATAAAGTTATTGACATTAGTTAAAAAAACTTCAAATTTATCCCGATCAGCTACAGCAAAAAGCCCTTTTTGAGCAAAATCATAGAAAGCAACCGCCTCTAATCCAAAATCACTATAATAATCTTGAAAATATTTGCTTATCACAAATTGGTCTTGAAAAGTAATTTGTATATAGTCTATATCATATGGGATTTCTATTGTACGATCCTTTATTCTATATTTTTCCTCTAAATCTGTATTCAAATTAGCTAAATCTGCTTTAAAAGAATTCGCTAATCTATAATAATTCTTTGGAGTATTATCTTCTTCATTAGGTCCGAAGCCATAATTGTACTTGAAATCTTTTATTTCTGATAACTGCTTTTCGCTCAAAAATTTCAAATGAGATTTATTTGCCATAATCTTTTCATTATATTCTTATTTGTCTGTTGATCAAACAAGAAGCATCTTTGGATATAAATTTTAACAAAAGTACAAAAAGTATTTAAGTTAAAAGCATTATTCTATGATTACTAATAACTTCTGTGTGTAAAACATAGTTTCTAATATTTCTTTTCAAAAAGCTCGGTGCTCAATCCAGTGCCCAATTTTGCAACTCTTGGTGATTGCTTGTGATTCTTATAGCACTTACATAGTGATTTTAGGCTGTTGAAAGTTGAGTCAGTAAGAGTCAATACAAGTCAGTTCGATTCCTGTTTCCTTCTCTGGTGGCACCACGAAGAAAAATTTGTAAAACGTTGTAATTGAATAAATTACGGCGTTTTTTCTTTTTAGTTGGGTAAACATAGGTTAAACATTTAGATTGTTTGTAATTAAATATCTTATTATTAGATGCTTGTGCATTAAAATATAAGATATTTTTAGTAACTTCAAGTAATAATTCAGTAAATAACCACTAAATTAGGACTATGGAGATAGTTAATTACAAAGATGTATCACATTAAAAAAACAGTATTTTTGATTGTATAGATGTTACAGAGAACACACGAAAAGAGTATCTGACCCGAATTAAACACTTCATTCATTTTGCAAAATTACACGGAATTAATTCCAATACTTATTTAGAGTATAAACGCTATTTAAGTTCTATCGACACGCTAAGTGTTTCCACAAAGAATAAGTATTTGATTTCCGCAAAGATTTTTATTGACGGTCTGAATAACTTACAGCAATTCCCATTTCAGATTAATACGAAAGTAAGAGGATTTAAACAAAGTAAGCTGCATAAGAAAGACGGTCTTTGTGATGAGGATATTTCTAAGATTGTAGATTATTGCTCATTATTAGAATCGACAATTCAGAATCTGCGTTTGAAATCCATTTTATCACTGCTTATTTTTCAAGGTTTACGCCAAGTAGAAATAACAAGACTGAATGTTATGGATATTAACCTGAAAGATAAAGTTGCTTATATCATCGGAAAAGGACAGGACGATAAAGAGCTTATACACTTGCACCCATCAACAATTAAAGTATTAAAAGAATATTTACATACGAACAGAATAAGAGAGGGTGCGCTATTCCGAAGCGGAAGCAATTTCTCTTCGGGAAGTAGACTAACAACTAAATCCATACGGGAGATAATAAATAAAGTCTTAAATGAATTAAATATTGACGGAGGCACCCACGGCTTCCGTCATTTTTTTATAACCAAATTAATAAAATCATATAAGGGCGAATTATTGACTGTTTCCAAATATAGTCGTCATAGAAGTATTCAAATGTTAGAAGTTTACAATGACGAGATAATAAGGGAGCAGGATTTACCGCGTTTTTATGACGTATTTAGTGATATTACACTATGAGTGATACAAAGATATACGAAAGGAATATTTAGGGTCTGCTGAAAAACTCAGCAGACCAATTCATATTTAATTCGGTTTGCGTCCGCTA
>NZ_JBHSGN010000126.1:0-7183 GCF_042654545.1 Dysgonomonas termitidis | reverse complement strand
TAATATCAAATGATTATATAAAAAAATAGTCGGAAGATATTTCTTCCGACCACTCCTGGTATTTTACTCTCTTTTTTTATTAAATATGTTTTACAACATATGATAAATAAGTGTGCATCTAAACACTTATTGCTAACATTGCAAGTGTAAACGCTACACTTATTTAAAGAGAGCCTTATAATAGTAATTGAACCATATATACCATTATGTTGGAATCACTTAAAAAAGAAGTATTTGACGCTAATCTCGATTTAGTAAAACACGGATTGGTAATTTTCACTTGGGGAAATGTCAGTGCAGTCGATCGCGAAAAAGGATTGGTTGTGATTAAACCATCAGGTGTATCATACGATACAATGAAGGTTGAAGACATGGTCGTTCTAGATTTGGACGGGAATATTGTGGACGGTAAGCTGAAACCATCTTCGGATACGGCTACCCATCTTGTATTATATAAAGCTTTTCCGAATATCGGAGGGATTGTACATACCCATTCCACATATGCGACATCGTGGGCTCAGGCCGGTTGTGATATACCTAACATTGGTACTACCCATGCCGACTATTTCAAAGATGAAATCCCATGTACAAGGCAGATGACAAAGGCTGAGATCGAAGGCAAATACGAACTGGAAACAGGAAACGTGATTATAGAGCGCTTTTCTGATCTGAATGCCGATTACACACCGGGAGTACTGGTAAATAACCACGGTCCTTTCTCATGGGGTAAGGATGCGCATAATGCTGTACACAATGCTGTAGTATTGGAACAGGTAGCCAAAATGGCATATATAGCCTATTCAATCAATCCTCAACTGAAAATGAATGAGGAGCTGATAAAAAAGCACTTTTTCAGAAAACATGGTCCGGGTGCATATTACGGACAGTAAGAGTCAGTTAACAGCTAACAGTAAATACTTATAACTCATAATTTATAACTCATAATTTATTAATATCATGGATTTCAAAGATTTAGAAGTCTGGTTTGTAACCGGCGCACAATTGTTATATGGTGGAGATGCAGTAGTTGCAGTAGACTCCCATTCTACACAAATGGTAAAGGCTCTGAATGATTCAGGCAAACTTCCTGTAAAGATTGTTTACAAAGGTACGGCCAATTCTTCTCCGGAAGTTGAGAAAGTATTCAAAGAAGCAAATAATGATACAAAAT
The DNA here is from genome assembly GCF_042654545.1 of Dysgonomonas termitidis. Taxonomy (GTDB): domain Bacteria; phylum Bacteroidota; class Bacteroidia; order Bacteroidales; family Dysgonomonadaceae; genus Dysgonomonas; species Dysgonomonas termitidis. The sequence continues at coordinate 6,012 of NZ_JBHSGN010000126.1, read as the reverse complement.
GTGTCGGTGTTATCACTTGGATGCATACGTTCTCGCCTGCTAAAATGTGGATTAAAGGGCTTCAGAATCTGAGAAAACCATTGATGCACCTTCATACACAGTTCAATAAAGAAATTCCTTGGAATGAAATAGATATGGACTTCATGAACCTGAACCAGTCGGCTCATGGAGACCGTGAATTCGGACATATGGTGAGCCGTATGCGCAAAAACCGCAAAGTGGTTGTAGGTCACTGGAGCGAAGAAGGCGTTCAGGCTAAGATAGCGAACTGGATGCGTGTTTGCGCAGGATGGGCAGATTCTCAGGATATGCTTATCATCCGCTTTGGAGACAATATGAACAATGTTGCTGTAACAGACGGAGATAAGGTAGAAGCTGAAATGCGTCTGGGTTATCACGTAGACAATGCTCCGATTGCGACTTTGGTTCCATATGTAGAAGCAGTTACAGATGCTGAAATAGATGCGTTGATTACTGAGTACGAAAAGATATATGACTTTGCTGCCGATTGTAAAAAAGGGGCCGAAAAATACCAGTTTGTGCGCGATGCTGCAGCTCAGGAAATCGGTCTTCGCCGTTTCCTTCAGGACAAAGGAGCCAAAGGGTTTACTACCAGCTTCAACGAGTTGGCAGGCATGAAACAATTGATGGGATTTGCTTCTCAGCGTCTTATGGCGGAAGGCTACGGATTCGGAGCCGAAGGAGACTGGAAGTCGGCTGCATTGGTTCGCACAATGTGGGTGATGGGACAGGGTCTGCCGGGCGGACAGTCATTCCTTGAAGATTACACATTGAATTTCGACGGTGAGAACAGCACTATTCTGCAATCTCACATGCTCGAGATCAATCCCGATATAACAGGTACAAAACCACGTATCGAAGTTCATTTCTTAGGTATAGGCGATGCCCGCACTTGTGCCCGTCTGGTATTCCAGGCTCATAAGGGTGAAGGTGTAGCTGCGACAATCGTAGATATGGGAAATCGTTTCCGTATGATTGTAAATGAAGTGAAAGTGGTAGAACCTAAACCGCTGCCAAAATTACCAGTGGCCTGTGCCTTGTGGAAACCGATGCCTAACCTCGAAGTGGGTGCAGGAGCATGGATTCTGGCAGGAGGTACTCACCATTCAAGCTTCTCCTTCTCTGTAACTACCGAGATGTTGGAAGACTATGCCGATATCGCAGGTATCGAACTGGTGACTATCGATGAAAATACAACTATAAACAACTTCAAGTTTGAGTTGAAAGTAAATGAAGTGTACTACTTATTAAATAAATCGTTAAATTAAGGTTCTGGGGTACTGTGAGTAGTGATTATTCTCAGTACCCTATTTTTTAGTCCCTGTCCCCCGGAGGGGAAATCAAGACAAGGGGAAAAATAACAAGAGAAAGTTAAATTATAGCCTATCCGGCTTCCCCCTTTGGGGGATTGAGGGGGCCCAAACTAATATAAATATGAAATATACAATCGGACTTGATTATGGCTCAGATTCCTGTCGGGCAGTAATCATCGAAGCTCAATCCGGAAAAGAAATAGCTTCGTCTGTAAAATATTATAAGAGATGGATGAAGGGTCAGTATTGCGACCCTCAGGCCAATCAATACAGGCAACATCCGCTCGATTACGTTGAGGCATTGGAAGAATCGGTGAAGGAAGCTTTGAGTAAATCACCTGCCGGAACCGCTGAAGCTGTTGTCGGCATGTCGTTCGATACTACCGGTTCCACTCCTGCCCTGATCGACAAAGACGGACAGATACTGGCGTTGCGTCCCGAATTTGCAGAAAATCCGAACGCAATGTTCATCTTATGGAAAGACCACACTGCTATCAAAGAAGCGGCAAAAATCAACGAAGTAGCTAAACGATGGCCTATCGATTATACAGCATATGAAGGCGGTATTTATTCCAGCGAATGGGTTTGGGCAAAAATCGCTCATGTACTGAAAGCTGATAAATCCATTGTAAACGATGCATACAGTTGGGTGGAACATTGCGACTGGATGCCTGCATTAATTACAGGGACTACAAAGCCTGCCGATATAGTAAGAGGCCGTTGTGCTGCCGGACATAAGGCCATGTGGCTGAAAGAATGGGACGGGCTCCCTACCGAAGAATTCCTTGTAGAAGTGGCTCCCGAACTGAAAGGTTTCAGAGACAGACTGTTCCACGAAACATATACAAGTGATGTAAAAGTCGGTAACCTTACGCCGGAATGGGCTGAAAGATTAGGCCTGACAACAAATGTAGCGGTAGGTGTCGGAGCTTTCGACTGCCATATGGGTGCAGTAGGAGCGGAGATCGAGCCTAAAACGTTCGTCCGTGTCATCGGGACTTCTACTTGCGATATTATGGTGGCTTCGTATGAAGATATGCATGGTAAACTTGTTCCGGGTATTTGCGGACAGGTAGACGGTTCTGTTATTCCGGGTATGATCGGCCTTGAAGCCGGACAATCGGGTTTCGGAGATATCTACGCATGGTTTAAGTCCGTGTTGGCATGGCCTTTGGAAAAGATACTGAAAGAATCTGCGTTGGTCGATCAGGCTACAAAAGATAAACTGATAGAAGAAGCTTTAGATAAGATGATCCCTGCCTTATCGAAAGAAGCGGAGAGAATACCTGTATCGGAAAGCTCGGTACTGGCTATCGACTGGATGAACGGACGCCGCACACCTGATGCCAATCAATTGGTGAAAGGTACCATTACAGGATTGAACCTTGCCAGTTCTGCGCCGCTCATATTTAAAGCTTTGGTAGAAGCTACGGCATTCGGTTCCAAGGCTATTGTAGACCGTTTCCTTGAAAATGGCATCGAAATAAACAGCGTAATCGGCATCGGTGGTATATCTTTGAAATCGCCGCTTGTTATGCAGACTTTGGCCGATGTGCTGGGTATGCCGATCAAAGTAGCTAAATCGGAGCAGGCTTGCGCATTCGGTGCTGCTATGTTTGCATCGGTAGCTGCTGGTATTCATCCTGATATTAAGGCCGCGCAAAAAGCAATGGGACAAGGTTTTGCTTTTGAATATAAACCTGATATGGCCAAGCATGAGGTATATATGAAATTATATGCTAAATATCAGAAGCTGGGTAAATTCACAGAAACAGAATTATTTAACTAAATGAAAAATGAAAAGTGAAAAGTGAAAAATTATGCGAAGCGACAATGATTGGGTCTTTATTTTTCATTTTTCACTTTTAGTTTTTCACTTCTAATTATAAAATACTATGAACTGGAATTCACATGAATTTATTTGGCTCGACTGGGTAATTATCGCAGTCGGGATATTAGCGGTGACATGGGCCGTTTGGCGTTCGATACAAAAAGATAAGCGCCTGCAACAGGGTGCCAGTAGCGAAGACTATCTGTTCGGTAAAGGGGAGCCATGGTACATCATCGGTGCGGCTATCTTTGCCGCAAACATTGGTTCGGAGCATCTCGTAGGGCTTGCCGGAACAGGAGCAAAAGCAGGTGTGGGTATGGCGCACTGGGAAATGCAAGGCTGGATGATACTTATCCTGGGTTGGCTGTTTGTACCTTTCTATCAGCTTATGAACAATAAGATGGGTAAAATCATCACAATGCCCGATTTCCTCAAATATCGTTACACCCCGGCTACGGGTTCGTGGTTATCTATCATCACTCTTATAGCATACGTGCTTACCAAAGTGAGCGTAACGGCATTTACCGGAGGTATCTTCATGGAGAGCCTTCTTGGCTTGCCTTTCTGGTACGGGGCTATCGGCTTAATCGTCTTAACGGGTATCTTTACTGTTCTCGGAGGAATGAAAGGTGTGATGACATTGTCTGCGATCCAGACTCCTATACTTATAGCAGGTTCGTTCCTTGTGCTTTTCCTCGGATTGTCGGCGCTCGGCGGTGGCAGTATTCCTGAAGGCTGGACCGCGATGATCGACTATGCTAAAACGCTGAATGTAGGAGAAGATGGTGTTGCATACGGCACAAACCATATGTTCCACTTCAGTACGGGCGACCCGTTGTATGATGACTATCCCGGCTTTTGGGTATTTATCGGAGCATCTATTATCGGTTTCTGGTATTGGTGTACCGACCAACATATAGTTCAGCGTGTACTCGGGCAACGTAAAGGTGAAGATAACGATGTAGTGATGAAACGTGCACGCAGGGGTACTATCGCTGCCGGATATTTCAAACTATTGCCTGTATTTATGTTCCTGATACCGGGTATGGTAGCTGCGGCATTGGCGGCACGCCCCGACAGCGGCTTTACACTCGACGATCCTGATACGGCTTTCGGGTCAATGGTTAAGTTTGTATTGCCTGCCGGAGTGAAAGGGATTGTTACCATAGGCTTTATATCGGCATTGGTTGCTTCTTTGGCTGCATTCTTCAATTCCTGTGCCACATTGTTTACAGAGGACTTTTATAAGCCGATGTTTAAAGGCAAGAGCGAGGATACTTACGTTCTGGTAGGTCGTATTGCCACAGTTGTCGTTGTAGTACTCGGTATTGTATGGATACCTGTCATGATGAGCCTCGGTAGCCTGTACGACTATCTGCAAGGTATTCAATCGCTGCTTGCGCCTGCAATGGTGGCTGTATTCGCACTGGGTATATTCTCCAAAAGGATTACGCCTAAGGCCGGTGAAGTAGGTATGATCGTGGGCTTTATTATCGGTATGGTACGTTTGCTGACCAATATATTTACAAATACAGGTAAAGACATAATGACCGGCTGGTACTGGGAATGCACTACCTGGTTCTGGCAAACCAACTGGCTTATTTTTGAGATATGGTTGCTTGTCTTCATCATGTTGCTGATGGTAGTAGTATCGTTCTTCACAGCGAAGCCAACGGCACAACAGATAGAGGCTATAACTTTCACCGACGATTACAAGAAAGTTATCGGAAAGAGCTGGAACAAATGGGATGTTATCGCATCGCTCGGGGTTGTCGCTCTTTGTGTGGCGTTCTATATGTATTTCTGGTAAAGAAGACAATTTATAATAAGTACTTAGATGAAAGCAAGTGTATTGAAAAATGCACTTGCTTTTTGTTTTTGCCTTTTTCGTCCTGTTATGAAAATGTTAAAAAGTAACAGATATATCAGTTAACAGTAAACAGTAATCAGTAAACAGTATCGTGGTTTGTCATGCTGAGAGAAACGAAGCATCTCGTCAGATAGTAGTTAACAACTTGTAACTCGTAACTGCCCTAGGGCGCAGTAACTCGTAACTTTCTTAAAAGGTAACAAAGGTAACACTATTTACAGTCAACAGTTATCAGTCATCAGTCAATAACTCGTAAGATGTAAAACTTTGCGCCTTTGCGTCTTTGCGTGAAACAAAACAAAACGCCAGCCAACTTGTAACTCGTAACTGCCCGCAGGGGAAGTAACTCGTAACTACTTTAATCAACACTTCAAAGAGCTATCAGCTAACAGCCAAAGGTTATCAGCTACATATATAGATAAAATTTTTTCATAAAGATACGGCCTCTGATTCGTTTGTCCCCGCTGGCGCGGACTTCCAGTCCGTGTCTTGCTTGATAGAGCAAAAATGTCTGCTACGCAGCACACAGACGGGACGTCTGCGCGAGCAGGGGGGCAAAGCGTATGTAATTGAAAATCGCCGAAGCGAAGGCGAGGCAATGGCGCAAAGCGACAAAACTTATCACTTACTACTTATTACTTTAAACTTACCACTTATTCCATTCTTTCAAAGAACTATCAGCTAACAGCCAAAGGTTATCAGCTACATATATAGATAAAATTTTCCCATAAAGATACGGCCTCTGATTCGTTTGTCTCCGCTGGCGCGGACTTCCAGTCCGTGTCTTGTTGACAGTGCAAAAATGTTTGCTACGCAACACACAGACGGGACGTCTGCGCGAGCGGGGTGGAGTGGCTACACCGTAATAGTTCGGGTAACCGCGTCTTGCAAAGCCGTACGCGAGTTCTTACCTTTGAGGAAAAAACCTATGGAAACGAACGATTATGTGCGAGGAGTGGCGTTGAGCGAAGCCGAAG
>NZ_JBHSGN010000125.1:0-4137 GCF_042654545.1 Dysgonomonas termitidis | reverse complement strand
GCCTATCATCGTCCTTTGATGCAGGTAAATACCCGTCCGTCCACCGATACGACACTTCTGTATAACCTGAAAATCCCCTATGAATCCTGGATGGATTCCGCCCGCCTGGTGCTCTACCAGCAGGTTACGGGATACAGGCAGGAATCACGGCTGTATGCGTTGGCATTGAGCGGCAAGGTGGAATTGGAAGCACGTGTGCCCTATCAGGTCAGCCCCGGTGTATCCTTCCTTGTTCCGGACAGGGAAGTCAAGACGCGCAGGCGTCAGGACAAGGCTTTCCTTGACTTCCGGGTGGGCAGGTCGGCCATCGATCCCGGTTTCCGCCGGAATCCCGCGGAGCTGGCCAGGATCAGCGAAGCCGTCTCGGATGTGAAAAACAACCCCGATGCGGTGATTACCGGCCTGTTTATCGAAGGCTATGCTTCCCCCGACGGATTGTACACCACCAACGAGCGTTTATCGAAAGAACGGGCTCTGGCGCTGAGGGATTACCTGAAAACGAAGTTCGGATTCGACGAGGGCCTTTTCAAAGTATCCTCTGTGGCCGAGGACTGGGACGGGCTGGCCGTACAGGTACAGGCCTCCGGTATGGAATACAAAGATAAGATATTGGACATTATCGCCACCACGGGAATAATGGAAGGACGCGAAGGCGCCCTGATGCGCCTGGCAAAGGGTGCGCCCTACCGGCAGATGCTCCGGGATATGTTCCCCGGACTCCGCAGGGTGGAATACCAGGTCGACTATACGGTCAGGGATTACACTGTCGAAGAAAGCAAATCGCTGTATAGCCGCAAACCGGAAGACCTGTCACAACTGGAGCTTTACAACCTGGCCCAAAGTTACGGCAAAGGCACGAAGGACTATACGGATATATTGCTCGAAGCGATTCCCAGATACTATCCCGGTGATGTGGCGGCAAACGTCAACGCGGCGGCGCTGCTGATCGAGAACGGGGAGCTGAATAGCGCAGGGCGCCTGCTGGACAAGGCAGCCGGCACAGCCGGTGGCGGCAACCATCCGGCCGTACTGAACAACCTGGGCGTGATACGCCTGCTGGCAGGGGAACTCGACCAGGCCGAAGCCCTGTTTAACCGGGCGAAAACAGCCGGCAGCAAGGAAGCGGCCCGCAACTTGGAGGAAGTAACGGCCAAACGGGTCGATAACAAGAAAATGGAACGGTATAAAAGCCGGTAAACCTTCCCCGCAAACCGGCTTGCGTCGACATACGGCGCGCCGGCAACGGTTTACAGGCCGGTACCGCAATCGAATAACCATTCATACATATAAATAAAAGGTAATGATAATTAAACAAACAAACGTAACAAAAGTATCAACAAGGAAAGAGGAGGGCCGTAAAGATCAGGAAAGGAGCGATTTAAACGTAGCTGGAAGAAACAGTTACAGTTAAGAGAAACAGTTAAGAGAAATACCCGGAAAAAACGATCAGGAGAAACAACCGGAAAAAACAAAAGAACGATTAAGCAAAACAGTCAGAAAGCAAAAAAAACAATTCGAAAAATTCAAAAATCAATTACAAAAATTCAATTAAGAAATTCAGACGATTGATTATTTATTTTATTAAATTTTTAAAACAAAAAGAATGAAAACAAATTTCAAACATGCAATTATTGCAGCAACAGCCCTGCTATTAGGATTCAGCAGCTGTTCGAATGACGATGCGAACGCTCCGGCGGACGATCTTCCTAAAAAAAGCGTGACCGTGAGTATCGCCGTGCCGTCGACCTATGCCGATGAAGCGACAGCTGTAGGAGTGACACCTGATATCGCCGAAGCGACAGTATTCTTCGTCGGTGGCGGTGTTATCGCAGAAGTCGGTACGCTGACTACCGCGGAGGTAACGTCAGGTAAAACATTTCCCGATGTACCGGGTTCCGTAACCGAAGTGGTTATTGTCGCCAATACCGCGACTATAGCAACATCCCCTGCTATCACTACAATAGCGGCAAATGATCCTTTATCGGAACTGAACGAGCTACTGTTCCAACAGGCCAGTCAGACCCACCCGAAAACAGGTGTTAATGTATTCGGCCGCGCTACTATCACAGGAGGTGCGGGTGCATATACAGCCAATGTAATGCTGGTTCCTGCTATTTCCCGGTACGAGATAAAAGAAATTTTGGCAGATCCGCTTGCAGCTATCCCATTGACAAGTTTCAAACTGACAGGGATTTATATCAACAATACATACACACAAATCGGTACGGACTATGTAACTAAGCCGACTTCGACTGCTAATATTCTGAGCTATGGCAAGTCTGATGCAATTTGGACCAACGGTTCATACCCTGCACGTTTCAAAGATGAATTTACAGGAGTTACAGGCGCTACAAGCTTTACACCGGCTAACAGATGGTCTTATTATGTAATGCCTGTAAAATCGTTGGTTGTGGGAACAACCATCGACGGGGTAGCCCAATCAGTGATTCCCCATATCATATTAAAAATAGAGGACGCAACTGCTGCCGGTTATTCTTTCCCTAGTCCTGCTTATATTACTATTAAAGACCTGAAAGTAGGTGGAGCACCGTTAACACAATTGGAACCCGGAAAAGTATACAGCATAGGTGGATCTGCCACTGGTGACGGTATTAAAATAGGAGGTGGAAATTTGGCTCCGGATCCGGAAACAAATGCTACTGAGAATATTCAAGTAACAGCTACTGTAACTCCATGGACAAACGTGGACGTTGATCCTGTATTTTAAATAACAGCTATTGAACTTTCACCTCAAAGGGGCCGGGGCTTACACTGCCCGGCTACTTTCGGAGAAACCAATCAAAAACCTTCAGAAGGGACGGGGAAGGGTTCCGGGTATAACGGACCGGCGCCCCTCCTCTCCCGGGAGGGTTTATCATAAAGCGGTTCACGGTAACTTACCGGAAACGGACCCTGTAAAACGGTATAATAAACGATACGACAAAAAAAATAAAGCCAATAAACAAGCAAGCGGTAACGCGGTTATTGCCTGCGATTGCCTTACAAAAATAAATTATTCACATATGAAACAGCTGAAGACATTAATCCTGCTAGTTGCGTCCGTATTTTTCACCGGATGTATCGGTGATGACCTGAGTGATTGCCCACCGGATGAGAATCTGACGCTCGCATTTTCCTACCTGAACTTTCCGGACCATATCAGCCGGGTGACAGTCGCGATATACGATCCGAGCGGAAAGCTGGTGGAGACGGTGCAAGTTGATAAGAACGATCTGGATGCCTTCCGGGGAGTCCGGTTATACCTGCCGGCAGGTGATTATACAGCTGTCTGCTGGGGGAACGCTTTTGATAATACTCAAATCAACGGGCTGTCCAATGGGGCCGGTATAAGCCAGCAAGAAGCGGCTCATCCCGGTTACTTCAATTCCGCGCGCATACCGACCAACGATGCCCTGTATTACGGCAAACATACCTTTACGGTCAAACCGGACACAGCCAATAGCGAGACGGTACCATTCACACCGGCCTATATCCGGCTCGTCATACAAGTCAAAGGCCTGGCCAGCACCGACGCCGGCGCACCGCCTTCCCTTTATCCTTATATCAGGGTGAACAACCTTGTACCTGCATACGACTATAATATGGTTACCCACGGTAACCCTACGACATACTATCCGCCGGTAACGGTAGACACGGGCAACAAACAGGCGCAGGCCACCTGCGACGTGCTGCGCTTCACGGCCGATAACCCTATCACGATAGACGTGCTGGACAACAGCACGGACAATACAGTGCTCCATACCGTAAACCTGCAAAAATTCATAGCCGACAACAATATCGTCATCGCTGACGGCAAAGAGGTCACCATACCGATCCTTATCTCATTCGAGGGGAATGTGGTTATCGTCACGCTGCTCGAGAACTGGGGAAACATCCCTGTAGACACGCTGTAATGACAATCACTGTATTGCAATAACATAACAATATAATTAACCGGTAAGATAGATAACGATTTAATACATGCTTAACAAAGAAAGATAGAACGATGAAATTAATAACTAAAGTTTTCTTGCTGGCCTGTCTGGTCGCCGTTACCGGCTGCACCACGGATGGCGATAATCCGGTTCAGCCTGATCCGGGTCAGAACGGGGAAAAGAATGTGACCCTCGAGGTTCG
>NZ_JBHSGN010000124.1:0-20368 GCF_042654545.1 Dysgonomonas termitidis | reverse complement strand
ACCTTCTCTTTTTTCTGCATGTATCCCTCGAGCAGTTGTTTCAGTCCGATACGTGCCGAGGCTATCATCACCTCTTCGCGGTGGTCGATGGCTTCTTCCACCGCTTCGCCGAACTCCGGTTTTGCCTTTTTCCATTCGTAAAATGTCTTGCGGCTTATTTTAAATGTTTTGCATATTTCGGAGATACTGCACAAGTCCTGTTCTATCATCCGGATAATCTCTGAGGCCGTTTTCTCTTTATACTTCATAAGATACTTAAATATTAATGTTAATAATCAGTTTCTTATACAGATAAAGATATTTGGTTTTGATAAATTTTCAGTTACGCTGACATAGCCTCTGCCCGCGCAGATGCCCCGCTTGTGTGTGGCGTAGTAAACATTTTTGCCCTGTCAACAGGACACGGACTGGAAGTCCACGCCAGTGGGTGCCGGCGAATAAAATTACTTAGCCCAATGACGCCCATAAATAAAGTAGCACTTGTTTCTTTGAAGCCGCATTATTAACCGACATTTTATTATCTTTGTATCAAATCTCAATTCAATAATGCAGTGAAAAAAATTATATATATGCTTTTGCTAAGCATTGCCCTATCTGCGTGTAATTCAATAAGAAATATGACTACAAAAGAAAAGACATTAACCAACAGCCACGGTATTGACACCCCGTTCAGAGTATTACAGACGGACAATATAGATGATTCCCTCTTCCTGAGGAAAAAAAGCATCGATATAAACATTAAAGATATTGTATCCGACAAGGACTGGCTGCACTTTATCCAACGGCTGAAACTTACACTGGCCGTAGAATCAGGTGTCGGAATCGCGGCTCCTCAGGTGGGTGTGGGCCGGAACTTATTTTTATTTACACGAATAGACCGCCCGGATAAAGCGATTCAGGTGGCTATCAATCCGCGCATCGTAAATCATTCCGGCGAAACCATCTGTTTTGAAGGTGACGGATGCCTTTCCGTTCCCGAACTATCAGGAAGTACCAAACGTTATGCATGGATAGATGTAGAGTACTACAATGAAAAAGGAGAACTGATAAAAGAAAGATTGTCGGGGCAGTCGCGGGGCAGTGATTTCACCGGAGTTATCTTTCAGCATGAATTCGACCACCTGCAAGGTATTTTATTTACAGACAGGCTATTCGACGGAGCCGCAAGTCTTCAGAGAAGCAGATAACAGGATATTTACGGATACATATCCCAGACTATTTACAGTGCTCTGGAAAAATACACGGCCGGCAGTTGCAGGCTTAATGAATGATATAAAATACTTTCTTTCATTAAAAGCCAAACTTAATGACTAATTTTTAATCCTTATATCACCGAAAATTGTATTTTTGTGGGAATAAACAATCCTATCAATTATTATTGATGCTAAAACTTTTACTGATATGAATGCTATAGACTGGTCAAATTTGTCTTTCGGATACATGAAGACAGACTACAATGTAAGAAGTTATTACAAAGATGGTAAATGGAGCACCCCTGCCGAAACCACATCCGAATCTATTGACATTCATATGGCCGCGACCTGCCTTCATTACGGACAAGAAGCATTTGAAGGACTGAAAGCATTCAGGGGCAAAGATGGTAAAATCCGCATATTCAGAATGCATGACAATGCTTTGCGCATGCAATCTTCGTGTCATGGTATTATGATGGCCGAACTGCCTGTGGAGGTATTTGAAGAAACCGTTCTGAAAGCAGTAAAACTGAATGAACGCTTCGTTCCTCCTTATGGAAGCGGAGCTTCATTATACATCCGTCCTTTATTGCTAGGTTTGGGTGCGCAGGTAGGAGTAAAACCTGCCAATGAATATCTTTTCCTTGTGTTTGTAACACCCGTGGGGCCTTACTTCAAAGAAGGATTCAAACCTACACCTGTAGCCATTCTTCGCGGATTCGACCGCGCTGCACCATTAGGCACAGGTACGATAAAAATAGGAGGAAACTACGCTGCCAGCCTTGTGGCCGGAAATAAAGCGCACGAAATGGGCTATTCCGCGGTATTGTATCTGGATGCCAAAGAAAAGAAATATCTGGACGAATGCGGCCCTGCCAATTTCTTCGGGATCAAGGACAATACATACATCACCCCTCTTTCTTCATCTATACTGCCGTCCATTACCAACAAAAGCCTGATGCAACTGGCCGAAGACATGGGAATGAAAGTTGAGCGCAGGCAAGTGCCCGAAGAAGAACTGGCTACATTCGAAGAAGCGGGGCAAGTGGGTACCGCTGCCGTTATAAGCCCGATACTAAGGGTGGACGATATAGACGAAGACAAATCGTATGTAATATCCAAAGACGGAAATGCGGGCCCTATAAGCACAAGATTATACAACAAACTGAAAGGAATACAACAAGGGGACGAGCCCGACACACACGGCTGGGTTACCATATTGGAATAAGTATCCTTATCAACAGGCATGGAGGAAATAATAACAGAAGAAACAGCCATTCAGGAAGAACAGCACATGGTGCTGCGTACCGAAAACCTGGTTAAACGATATAAATCGAGAACAGTTGTCAATCACGTTTCGATAGACGTGAAGCAGGGAGAGATCGTAGGATTGCTCGGCCCTAACGGGGCGGGTAAAACTACCACTTTCTATATGACCGTGGGACTTGTAATGCCGAATGAAGGCAAAATTTTCCTCAACGAACAGGAGATAACAAAATTCCCCGTGTACAAACGGGCGCAGAACGGAATCGGATACCTGGCGCAGGAAGCGTCTATCTTCCGGAAAATGACGGTAGAAGACAATATACGTTCTATTCTGGAAATGACAAAAACTTCCGCGGCCTACCAAAAAGAAAAGCTGGAAAGCCTGATAGAAGAATTCGGACTGCAGAAAGTGAGGAAAAATCTGGGAGACAGGTTATCCGGAGGTGAACGCCGGCGTTCTGAAATAGCCCGTTGCCTGGCCATAGACCCTAAATTCATCATGCTCGACGAGCCTTTCGCCGGAGTAGACCCGATTGCCGTACAGGACATACAGGAAATCGTAGCCAAGCTCAAATATAAAAACATCGGAATACTTATAACCGACCACAATGTGGACGAAACGCTCAGTATTACCGACCGGGCATACCTGCTATTCGAAGGAAAGGTTCTGTTTCAGGGAACAGCGGAACAGCTGGCGAATAATGAAATCGTAAGGGAAAAATACCTTGGTCGCGATTTCGAACTGAAGCGCCGCAACTTCGAACACCTGAAAGAGTAATGCATCATCCCCCGGGAAACTCATTATTACTAAAGTAACTTTACAAACACAACTGATAGAAAAATAGGATATTATCTTTATACACAACCAATTTTACTCCTATTTTTGCTATATATAACAAAATAGAGAACATTCTTACTATTTACTTAATTAGATTAGAGATAAATAAAGTTTTTTATCTACCTTTGTTTTTTAATATGGGAAGATTTTTGGCTTTAGATTATGGGACAAAGCGAACAGGCATAGCGGTTTCCGATACGCTTAAAATTATTGCTAACGGCTTGACTACTGTTCCTACTCATACTCTGTTCGATTATCTTAAAACCTATCTGGAGAGAGAAAATGTTGAGCGCATCATAGTAGGCCTGCCGAAACAAATGAATAACGAATACTCTGAGAATATGAAGCATATTCTCCCATTTGTAAAAAAGCTGAAAGCACTTTATCCGGATATCCCTGTTGAAATGTACGACGAACGCTTTACATCTGCCTTAGCTCAAAAAACAATGATTGATGCGGGTCTGAAAAAGAAAGACAGGCAAAACAAAGCTCTTGTAGACGAAATCAGTGCGGTCATCATACTGCAAAGCTATATGGAGAGCCTGCGATTACAAAACAAATGAACAATAAAAAAAATATGATACTACCCATATATCTGTATGGTCATCCGGTGCTAAGGAAGAAAACCAGGGAGATCACATCCGGTTATCCCAATCTGAAAGAACTTATCGAAAATATGTTCGAAACCATGTACAATGCTGATGGTATCGGATTAGCCGCCCCCCAGATAGGACTGGATATACGCCTCTTTGTTATAGACCTGGAACCTTTGGCCGAAGATAACCCAATCTACTCAGGATTCAAGAAAGTATTCATCAATCCGGTTATTATTGAAGAAACAGGTGAGGTAGTAAAAATGGAAGAGGGTTGCCTCAGCATACCGGGTATCAATGAAAATGTAGACAGGGAAGAAAAAATCCGCATACAATATCTCGATGAGGATTTTATTCCTCATGACGAAGTATATGATGCATTCTTCGCACGTTGCATACAGCATGAATACGATCACATAGAGGGAATATTGTTTATAGATAAGATATCGGGCATACGCAAACAATTAATAAAGGGCAAACTGAACAATTTAATGAAAGGAAGGACCAATTGTCATTACAAAGTAAAACCTTCGGATAGTAGAAATTGAGAAACCGGATATATAATTTATGAAAAGCCTAGCAAAAGCACTTTTAATACTGTTTTGTATTATCTCAAGTCTCAGTTCTTGTGTAACAAACAAGCAAACGGACTTACTGCAGGATATAAAGCTGAATTACCCTCAGCTTATGGTCAAGGCAGAAGAATACAAAGTCATCCCCGGAGATCAGTTGAGCATCATTGTATATGCATGGGACCGTGAAACAGCAAATATGTTTGCGGGTTATAGCCCCCAATCTACATACAGAGGCATGAACGAATCGACTGGCGTAAGTGTAGGCTCCGAAATCAGAAGTCTGGAAAACACGTGGAACATAAGGCCTACAACCGTTTATGCCGACGGTACTATTAACTTTCCCTATGTAGGGAAAATATATGTCCAGGGACTTACCCTCCTACAAATAAAAACTGCTATCAGCCAGAAACTGAATACCTTTTCGGAAGGAACCATGGCTGATGTAACACTTGCAAACAGGTATTTCAGTGTACTGGGAGAAGCCGGGGCAAACAGGATAACGATGACCAGCACCTCTATGACGATATACCAGGCACTGTCCATAGCTACCAATATCGGCCCATACGGCGACCGGTCCAAGGTGACCATCATCAGGCAGAATGCCGGCGGATCGCTTACCAAAACATTCGATCTGAGAAGTAAAGATATTATTGACACAGAATTTTATTATATACAGCCAAACGATGTTATATACGTACCTCAGACCAAAGGCAAATTCCTGGGGGCAACCACATCATTTACCGGAATTTTCGGCATGGTAACATCACTAGCCGGCGTTGTAATATTAATACTCAGAATTTTTTAATATGAAATACACATTATATTTTCTGCTACTCTGTATATCCATCTCAGGTATTTTCTCTTCCTGCATATCGAGCGAAGAGATAAATTACCTTCAGGCTATAGACAAACAGTATCCTTTACAAGAATTCAAGGAGTATAAGCTGGACGTCGGAGACATGATATCATGCGCTATTTCATCCAGTGACCAGGAACTGGTAAGCACTTTCAATTCTGTGATTACAAACAACCAGAATGTATTGAAAACATATACAATATATGAAGACAGCACTGTTATACTTCCGTTCTTCGGCACAGCCAAAGTAGCCGGTCATACGGTACAGGAAGCGGAGATCATCATACAAAACCTGATGCAACAATCGGTAAAAGATGTACAGGTAAAAGTAACTATGGCCAATAATTTTTTCTATATTTATGCCAATGATAAAAGAGGATCTTACCAGGTATACAAAGACAATATGACTATTTACCAGGCATTGGCCATATCACAACAGACAACCGGACTGATGGATCTGACCAGAGTGAGCATAGTCAGAAAAGGTACTGATGGGAATACACAGGTAAAAACATTTGATCTGAGAAGTCAGGATGTAATCCAGTCCGAATATTATTATATTAAACCAAACGATGTAATTTATTTTCCTACAAACAAAAATTCATTCTTTGACATCAGTTCGATGAGTTCATTTATTACAACGATGTCTGTACCATTACAGTTCTTATTATATTCAATCATATACAGAGGCTTTTAATAAAGCTGCGGGAAGCATAGATGTAGAGGAATAAAGACTATAAACATTCAGTTAGCTCCAAAGTTTGACCAAGAACAAACACCCAAACATAAGCGTTATAGAAACAGATAGTTATCATGGATAATAACAATAAAAAAGTAATAGAGTCCGATCCCTATTTCGAGGAAGTAAAGACAAAGACAAACATATCATTCGATTTTGTCCTTTGGTTTTACCGTATTTTGAAATACTGGTATCTTTTTATTATATCGGTCGCCGTATTTCTTGGCTATGCATATATAAAAAATAAATCCTGGGTGCCCGTATTCTACGTTCAGGCCCTGATGATTTTGGAAGACAGGAACACGGCCAGTGTTGTTGCGGGTTCCGTTCCTACAGGAACTTTATTGCGTAATACTGAAAACCAGCAAATTGTATTGAAATCCTATGGACTCACCGAACGGACTGTAAAAAGTTTACCGGCGAAAATGCGTATCGAATACTATATACAAACCCGGTTTAAATATATCAGCTTGTACACCGACACTCCTATCGAAATAGAAATGATCGATATCAAGCCTGAAGCATATAATTACTCATACGAAATCAGCTATATAGATCCGGAAAAATGCGAAATCAGCTATAAGGAAGATCCCAAGTCGGAAACTAAAATCTCCCTGATAACCCCATTCAACCAAGAAATTGATTATAAGCTTTTTAAAATAAAACTACATAAGACACCCAATTTCAGAAACGATATTAAAGGCGCCTTTAAACCGGATATATCAACATTCAATTTCAGATTCCTGTCCGAAGACCAGTTGATAGGAATATATAACGGACGAATCCGTTCTGAACTTGAAAACAATTCATCCATCTTATCCATCTCCATGTCAGGCACAAATCCGGCCAAAGACATTGATTACCTGAATATATTGCTCAAGGAATTTGAGAATTACAACCTTGGGCTAAAGAATGAACAGGCAGAACTTACGATAGAATTCCTGAGCAAACAGCTGAAATTAATCAACGACTCGTTAGATATTTCACGTTTCAAACTTGAAAAATTCCAAAAAGAAACAGGAGTATATGATATCTCATCCCAATCGTTAAGAATAGCCCTCGACAGTGCCGACAGGGAAAAAGACGCCCTTTCCCTGAAGGAAAAATCAGTGCTGCTCCTGACTGAAAAAATAAAAGAGAGGATTCTCGGCACCGACGACCTGATGGACCCTGCCAGTATGAATATAAGGAATCCCAAATTAAGCGAATTTGTGACGCTGTATAATGAATTGCTTCAAAAGGCCCGGAACCTGGGCGCGAAAAATCCATTATATAATAAAACGATCGACGAACTGAACGACCTCAGGGTAAAGATTTTACAGGAAATACAAGTTTCCCAGATCAATCTTCAAAACCAGAAAGATGCCCTGGTACGAAAATATGAAGTGCTCCAGCTGAAAATAGACAACCTTCCGCCGCAGGAACGGGATCTGGTAAAATTCCAGCGGGAGTTCCGGGTAAATGAGATGTACCACCAATATCTTACCCAAAGACAATATGAAGCCGAGATACAAAAGGCATCAAACACGCCGGACAACTTTATCTGGGAAGCGCCCCGGCAAATGGGTGGTGCTGTCAACGGGGGAGAAATAGGTAAGAACTACACATACTATTTCATTATAGGCCTCATCCTTCCATTATGCTTTGTGGTACTGAAAGAAGAAATATTAAATTTCTCCATAACAACAAAAGAAGAATGTGAGAAAATTTCAGGATTTCCCGTTATCGGTACAATAGAAAACGTTTCGAAGAAACTCAATAATGGAGTAGTTTTGGTCAAGAACTATCCTAAATCGAGTTTTGCCGAATCGTTCCGCAATATGCGTGTCAGGATTGAGTACATGGCGCAACGCGAAAACAAGATTACAGTCCTGGTTACTTCTACCGAGCCGGCTGACGGTAAAACGTTCATAGCCACAAATATTGCGTCCGTATATCAATTGATGGGCAAGAAAGTTATCATTGTGGACTTAGACCTCCGCCGCCCTTCGGTTGCTAAAACCCTGCAAATAGACTCACAGAAAGGGATATCGAATTACCTCATAGGACAAGTGACACTGGACGAAATTACTTACTCCCATCCCGACTATGGATTCGATATTATTCCTGCGGGGACATTACCACCAAACCCGAGCGAATTGATAAAAACGGCCAAAACAAAACAAGTATTGGAACACCTGAAAGAAATATACGATTATGTAATCATCGACTGTAGCCCTGTGGGACTGGTGTCGGATGCATATATACTATCAGAGATAGCAGACACGACATTGTTCGTCGTGCGCCGGGCCAAGACAAACAAATCATTCTTCAAAAGCGTTATTACCCAGTTGAAATACGATGGCGTGGAAGATATAGCGCTTGTCTTCAACGATGTTAAAGGACGTGAAGGCTATTACGGCACATCCCGCTACTATGGAGACAGGACATATTATCTCAAAAAGAACTCATACTATCACGACGACTATTTCGAAAACTAAAAAATATATTAAAAAGAGAGGCTGTGAGAGCCTCTCTTCTTTTTTGTTAATGTATTATTCATATATTTGCTGCTCAATGATTAATACAATCTATCGTGAAGAGATTTTTATTTTCAATACTTGTTCTGATAAACAGCCTGATCGGCGTTTCCCAGATTAACACCGACCGCGTAATCTTAATAGGGCGCAACTCGCTCTATTTCGAAGATTACGTACTGGCTATACAATACTTCAACCAGGCCATAAAAGCAAAACCATACCTCGCTGAGCCTTACTTTTACCGGGCTATTGCAAAATATTACCTCGACGATTACAGGGGTACGGAAGACGATTGTACTCTGGCACTGGAAAGAAATCCCTTCATGTCGAAAGCTTATCAGCTGCGTGCCGATGCCCGCCAGAATCAGAATAATTATGATGGAGCATTGGAAGATTAC
This sequence comes from Dysgonomonas termitidis, assembly GCF_042654545.1. Taxonomy (GTDB): domain Bacteria; phylum Bacteroidota; class Bacteroidia; order Bacteroidales; family Dysgonomonadaceae; genus Dysgonomonas; species Dysgonomonas termitidis. Next base: position 11,391 of record NZ_JBHSGN010000124.1, on the reverse strand, counting down.
AAAGTTTCGCTGGAAGTATATCCTAACGATAAGTTTGTATTAATCAACATGGGTATAGTCAATATCCAGAAGAAAGATTATGAAGAAGCCGAAAAATACCTGAATACCCTGCTAAAATCCTATCCGGCCTATACACAGGGCTTCCTTACCAGAGGTGCGCTCTATCAGGAAAAAGGGGATACAGTACAAGCCTTCGAGAATTATAATCAGGCTATAAAACTCGACAAATACCTGCCTCAATCCTACTCTATGCGCGGGTTGCTACATTATTACAAAAAGGACTATGACAAAGCATTGGCCGACCTGGACGAAGCTATACGGATAGACCCGCTTCAATCCGGTAATTATATCAACCGGGGACTGATACGGTATTCAAAAAACGACCTGCGCGGAGCGATGTCCGACTACGACAAGGTTATCGACCTCGACCCAAACAATATAATCGCACGTTTCAACCGGGGATTACTACGCTCACAAGTGGGTGACGACAACCGTGCCATAGCCGACTTTGATATAGTATTGAAGTATGAGCCGAACAACTATATAGCATACTTCAACCGCTCCCTGATAAAAAATAATATCGGGGATTACACAGGGTCTTTGGAAGACCTGAATGTTGTACTGGCTGAATATCCTGAATTTTACCACGGATTTTATATGCGTTCCGAGATTAAACGCCGCCAAAATGACCTGAAAGGCGCTGAACGCGATTTCAATTATGCCCGCAACGAAGAAAGCCGCAAAAACAAAGAAATTTTGGCCGGACAAACCGAAGAAAAATCAGAAAAGGACAAGACAAGGGAGAAATCGGATAAAGACATTGACAAATTTAACCTGCTTGTCGTAGCAGATAAGACAGAAGAAGAAAAAAGCAAATATAACAATGATACCCGGGGCCGCATACAAAATAAACAGGTCAAACTGGATCTGGAACCTCAGTTTATTGTTTCATATTACGAAAAACCGAATGATATACGCAGGTTTGTATATTACAGCCAGCTTATCGACAATATAAACAAACGGGCGATACTTCCTAAGAAACTTAGGATCACCAACAGTGAGGCCTCGCTGAACGAATTCCAGATACAGGAACACTTCAAATCGATAGACGACCTGTCGAAACGCATTGCCGATCAGCCGGCAAATGCCGACCTGTATTTTGCCAGGGCTATGGATTATATGCTCGTGCAGGATTTTACCAACTCTATCGAAGACTTTAATAAGGCAATCAGTCTCGATCCGAAATTTACGCTGGCATACTTCAATCTGGCCGTTGTATATACAAAACAGCTCAACCTGCGGGAGAATGTGCCTGAGTACGAAAAGAAAAGCGATCAAACGGATTTGGCTACCTTGGGCGGGATAAAGAAAGATAATTCATTACCCGCTACAACAACCATCATAGACCCGGGTAAAATGGAGTACGACCTCATTGTCAAGAATTATAATAAGGTGATAGAACTCAATCCGGAATTTATTTATGCTTATTACAACAGGGCGGGAATACGTTATAAACAAAACGATTACCGTGCCGCCATACTTGACTATAACGAAGCTCTCAGACGCGACCCTGAGTTTGCCGAAGGGTACTACAACAGGGGACTAAGCCGCTTCCAGGTCAAAGACAAAGACCGTGCACTGGACGATATGCGTAAAGCCGGGGAAATGGGCGTAGTGGAAGCTTATAGCATTATTAAGCGTATGACAGAATAAATCAAAAATACTCCCGATAAATATTCCTCATAGAACTGTATAAAATTCTATGAGGAATATTTTTATAACTATCTTTTAATCTCCTGCAAAAATTTTATCTATAGAATAAGAGCCGGTAGCCTTTAGCTGTTAGCTGATAGTTCTTTGAAATATTGATTAAAGCAGTTACAAGTTTGCCTCGCCTTCGCTTCGGCGAATGTTATTTCTGCGCCCTTCGGGCAGTTACGAGTTACAAGTTGGCTGGCGTTTTGTTTTGTTTCACGCAAAGACGCAAAGGCGCAAAGTTCTACATCTTACGAGTTGTTTACTGATGACTGTTTACTGTTAACTGATATATCTGTTACCTTTGTTACCTTTTGCGCCTTAGCGTCTCTGCATGAAATACTGTTGACTGCTAACTGTTGACTGTTTACTGTTTACTGAAAAAGTGTAACCTTTGTTACCTTTTTTTATAACCAGTCATCAATAGCCGCTTACAGAAATAAAATAGACAGAATATCACATCTGTTACAAAAAATGATTATTTTTGCAAGTTCAAAAAAGTAGCTTATTTGTAGGAGCTGCATAATTAAATAGAAACTAAAAATGATAAAAATTACATTTCCGGATGGTTCCGTGCGAGAATTTGCAAAAGGAACCACATCGATGCAGATAGCAGAAAGCATCAGTTCGCGTCTGGCTCAGGACGTACTTGCAGCCAAGGTCAATGGACAAGTATGGGATCTGACCCGTCCAATAGACGAAGACGCGACGATCGAACTGCTGAAATGGGAAGATGAAGACGGTAAACACGCATACTGGCACTCTTCCGCCCATCTTATGGCCGAAGCCGTACAGATACTTTATCCTCATGCCAAATTTGGTATCGGGCCTGCCATCGAAAACGGATTTTATTATGATATAGACTTTGGTGATACTCCCGTAAAAGACGCGGACTTTGCTAAGATAGAAGCAAAGATGATGGAACTTATCGCCAATAAAGAAGAAATCAAACGCCAGAGTATTTCCAAAGCAGATGCAATAAAGATGTTCGATGCCCGTCACGAAAATTATAAGGTAGAGCTTATAAATGATCTTGAAGACGGCACCATCACAACATATACACAAGGTGTGTTCACAGACCTTTGCCGTGGGCCGCACTTACCCAATACATCTTACATTAAGGCTGTAAAAATCCTTAGTGCGGCAGGTGCATACTGGCGTGGCGATGAAAAGCGTAAACAGCTTACCCGTCTCTACGGCATCACTTTCCCTAAAAAGAAAATGCTGGACGAGTATCTGGTTCTGCTTGAGGAAGCGAAAAAACGCGACCATCGCAAGATAGGGAAAGAACTGGAATTGTTCGCTTTTTCCGAGAATGTAGGAAAAGGGCTTCCGCTATGGCTTCCACGTGGTACCCAGTTGCGTTTGAAACTGGAAGATTTTTTAAAGAAGATCCAGCGTAAATTTGATTACCAGCAGGTGATGACCCCCCATATAGGCAGCAAGATATTGTACGTTACTTCAGGACACTACGAAAAGTACGGTAAGGATTCTTTCCAGCCTATCCATACACCGGAAGAAGGAGAAGAGTTCTTATTGAAACCTATGAACTGTCCTCACCACTGCGAGATTTACAAAATAATTCCACGCTCATACAAAGACCTTCCTTTGCGTCTGGCTGAGTTTGGTACTGTTTACCGCTACGAACAAAGTGGGGAACTTCACGGCTTAACCCGTGTCCGCGGATTTACTCAGGACGATGCGCATATATTCTGTACACCTGAGCAATTGAAAGCTGAATTCCTGAAAGTAATGGACATTGTTTTCATTATCTTTAAGGCGCTTGACTTTGAAAATTTCGAAGCCCAGATATCTTTACGCGACCCTGAAAACCGCGAAAAATATATCGGTAGCGATGAAAACTGGGAAAAAGCAGAGCGGGCTATTATAGAAGCCTGTGAAGAAAAAGGCCTGCCTGCAAAAGTTGAACTTGGCGAAGCGGCCTTCTATGGTCCTAAGCTCGACTTTATGGTAAAAGACGCCTTAGGCCGTCGCTGGCAGTTGGGAACAATACAGGTTGACTATAATCTCCCTGAACGTTTCGAACTCGAATATACAGGAGCCGACAACCAAAAACACCGCCCGGTGATGATTCACCGTGCACCGTTTGGTTCGATGGAGCGTTTCATTGCAGTGCTTATCGAGCATACTGCGGGTAAATTCCCGTTATGGCTGGCGCCTGACCAGGTAGTAATATTACCTATCAGCGAGAAGTTCAATGATTATGCTCACAGAGTGAACAGCTATTTCAAACAACAGGGAATTAGTTCACAAGTGGATGACCGTAATGAAAAAATAGGACGTAAAATCCGCGATAATGAGTTGAAAAGAATCCCTTATTTACTCATTGTAGGCGAGAAAGAGGCAGAAACAGAAGAAGTTTCGGTAAGAAAACAGGGCGAAGGTGATAAAGGTTCGATGAAATTTACTAACTTTGCTGCCCAATTGAATGAAGAAGTAGAAAAAATGATGAATGCATGGGAGCAGCAATCCTAAGTATTCATTGTTTATATTTTTGAAAATTAAATATTTAAATAAAAAAGATAAAGGAATTCTAACAGTTTTTGAATGAGAAACAACAGATTTAATAATCGCAAAGAAGAGTTACACAAAATCAATGGAAATATTCGGGCTCGGGAAGTCCGTTTAGTCGGTGACAATGTAGAACAAGGTGTATACACCATAAACGAAGCCTTACGACTAGCTGATGACCTCGAACTTGATTTGGTTGAAATTTCTCCAACAGCCGATCCCCCTGTTTGTAGAATCACCGATTATCAGAAGTTCCTTTATCAGCAGAAGAAAAAACAGAAAGAAGCCAAAGCCAAGTCTGTAAAAGTTGTGGTAAAAGAGATCCGTTTCGGACCACAAACCGACGACCATGACTTTAACTTCAAACTCAATCATGCGAAAAACTTCCTTGAAGAAGGAGCAAAAGTAAAAGCTTATGTATTCTTCAAAGGACGTTCGATCCTGTTTAAGGAACAAGGAGAGGTTCTTCTACTCCGTTTTGCTACAGAACTTGAAGACTTAGGAAAAGTAGATCAACTGCCTGCGCTTGAAGGTAAAAAGATGATCATGATGCTTTCTCCTAAAAAGCAACCTGTAAAAGCTCCGGCTCCGGCTAAACCGAAAGACGGTGAGAAAAAGGTTATAGAGAAAAAAGTGGACAAACCAAAAGAAGAGAACAACGAAGAATAAAACGAATACTTTGTATATATCCGTACTTTATAAATAATTAAATTAATAAACTGAGATGCCAAAAATGAAGACTAATTCCGGTGCCAAAAAGAGGTTCGCCCTTACCGGATCAGGAAAAATCAAAAGAAAACATGCTTTCAAAAGTCACATCCTGACTAAGAAAACGAAAAAACAAAAGAGAAATCTGACTCACACTTCACTTGTCCACAAAGTAGATGAGAAAGCTGTGAAAAAATTATTAGCTCTTAAATAATCTATTTCGTTTTACAAAAGCAAGTTTTAAAGATTTATTAACCGGATGTATGCACCAAAGAGTTCCAAAGCACGGGAACCGCTGACATTCAAAACAATGTAAATTATGCCAAGATCAGTCAATCATGTTGCGTCACGCAACCGCAGAAAAAAAGTATTAAAGCTAACAAGAGGTTACTACGGAGCCCGCAAAAATGTATGGACAGTAGCAAAAAACACATGGGAAAAAGGTCTTACCTATGCATTCCGTGACCGTCGCGCTAAAAAACGCAATTTCCGCGCACTGTGGATACAACGTATCAACGCAGCTGCACGTCTTGAAGGAATGTCTTATTCCCGCCTGATGGGAGCCCTTCACAAAAACGGAGTGGAAATCAACCGCAAAGTCCTTGCCGACCTTGCCATGAACCACCCTGAAGCGTTCAAGGCTATTGTAGATAAAGTAAAATAAATATACTTTGCCATATGCAAAAGGCCGGATTCGTATGCCGGTCTTTTTTTATTTATACCGGATGATATTTTTATGAATTTCATACATTAAACTGTTAAAAAAGCGATACATTTGTTTGCCTTATGATTTATTTAATGTATTACTTAAAAATAAATGTCATGAAACGTATCATTTTAATTTCATCAATCTTCTTATTTCTCTGCTCTTTTTCTGTTTTTGCAGCAAATAAAAATAAATGGAAACCGCTTTTCGGCACTAATCTTTCCGATGCGAATTATAATCCGGAGGTATGGAGCGAAAAAGACGGGGTACTCGGCGCTATAAAAGACGAATCCATCTGGACTACCACCGAATATGAAAATTTTGAACTCGATCTCGAATTCAAAACGGATGAAGCAACCAATAGCGGAGTCGTTGTTTATTGTACGGATACTAAAAACTGGATACCCAATTCGGTAGAAATACAAATCGCCGATGACCACAGCGAGCATTTCAAGAATGCCAAGCCATATGAAAAATGCGGTGCTATCTATGGCCACCTGGGGGCAACCAAAGACAAAATAGTAAAAAAACCGGGAGAATGGAACCGCATGCATATAAAATGCGAAGGACAGCATATCACTGTAACACTTAATGGTCAGAAAGTTACAGAAATGGATATGAGTAAATGGACTTCGGGAACAACAAATCCTGATGGAACAAAAATTCCGAGTTGGCTGCCTAAACCATTCGCCGAACTACCGACAAAAGGATTTATCGGATTGCAAGGAAAACATGGAAACTCCTTAATCTGGTTCCGCAATGCAAAAATACGTAGTCTGAGATAATCTTCAGAGTATCTGATTCATATATAAAGAGGGTGGCAATCAATTTTATCACCCTTTTTCATTATACCTATGTCCTTTTTTTACAAGACAAAGAAAAGATTATCTCTTAACTTTGCATCTATTTCATTTTTCATACATCTACCTCAATGGAAACTTTCAGATTCATACAACCTTCACCGATACTGGCTCCGTTTGTTAAACATTACTGGATATTGGAAACAGATGGAATCGCCCCTGTTTCGGAACGGATAATTCCTACCGGGTTTATGCAAATGATATTCCATCGTGGCGATAAAATGAAGCTATCCGATAATAAACTCCAACCTCAGTCCTTCATATGCGGACAATCAGCAGGTTTTACCGACTTGGCTTCTACCGGCAAGGTGAATATGATTGTCGTTGTTTTCCATCCTTTCGGAGCTAAGGCATTCTTTCCAATGCCTATGAGTGAGTTTTACGGTATAGATGTATCTATTAGCGACTTGAGCGATAACTCCCTGAACGAGCTGAAAGACCGCATCTATCACGAAAAGGATAACAATAAGGCAATAGCGCTGATAGAATCCGGACTTATCTCCCGCCTGAGGATATTTGACAATTACAACCGGAAACGGATAACAGCAGTAATAACCGCTATAAACCTCAAACATCAGTCAAGTATTACCTCCCTATCCGAAATAGCCTGCCTCAGTTATAAGCAGTTCAACCGTATATTTACGGAATATGTAGGAGCCAACCCTAAAGAATTTACACGTATAATACGTTTTCAGAGGGCCTTATATATATTGCAGAACACCCCGGATATTAATATTACAGAACTGGCTTTCGATTGCGGATATTACGACCAGCCGCATCTGATAAAGGAGTTTAAAAGTTTCTCGGGATATACTCCATACGAATATATGGCTGTATGCAATCCATATTCCGACTATTTTTCCTGATATGCTGAATGTCCTTTTTTTACAAGATCCCGAAAGCCGGACGCATTACTTTTGTAAAGTCAAACTAAAAACAAATTTTATGAAAAGACTAGTCGCATTTTTCGAAATTCCCTGCAAAGACTTTGACAGGGCAGTAAAGTTTTATGAATCAATATTCAGTATCAGCATGAGCAAATGTGATTGCGAGCATGAAAAAATGGCTTTCTTTCCGGGTGAAGACGGTAAAAACTCCGGAGCAATTTCATGGGCGGAAGATTTTATCCCGTCTCAAAACGGGGTTCTTATCAGCCTCAATTGTGAAGATATATCCGCTTCCTTAGCTATTGTTGAATCGAAGGGGGGAAAGGTCGTAATTCCTAAAACAAAAATAGAGGTCGAAGGGCTAGGGTATTTTTGTGTATTCGCCGACTGCGAGGGTAATCACATCGGACTATATTCCGATAAATAAGGAGATAAAAAGAGGCTGCTGAAACGGGCAGCCTCTTGTATTTGTATTATAAACTAACCGGATTCAGCACATCGCACAATTAACCGGCTTCAATTGTTGGAAGAAATCATTCCCCTTATCATCGACTAAGATGAACGCCGGGAAATCAACTACCTCAATTTTCCATATAGCCTCCATGCCAAGCTCAGGATATTCGAGACACTCAAGGCTCTTGATGCTGTTTTGCGCCAGAATAGCCGCCGGACCGCCAATACTACCCAGATAGAAGCCTCCATGCTTATGACAGGCATCTGTTACCTGCTGGCTGCGGTTCCCTTTTGCAATCATAATGAGGCTGCCACCTTGCGACTGGAATGAATCTACATAAGAGTCCATACGACCTGCTGTAGTCGGTCCCATAGAACCGCTGGCATAACCTTTCGGTGTCTTTGCAGGGCCTGCATAATAAATAGGATGGTCTTTTATATACTGGGGCAATCCTTCGCCGCTGTCAATTCTTTCCTGCAACTTCGCATGCGCAATGTCACGCCCTACGATAATTGTACCGGTGAGGGACAAACGGGTTGAAACCGGATATTTAGTCAATTCTGCAAGAATCTCTTTCATCGGACGGTTCAGGTCTATCTTTACTCCACCGGCTTCTCCTGCATTACGTAATTCTTGCGGGATCAGACGCGCCGGATTATCTTCCAGCTTCTCCAACCATACCCCGTCTTTATTGATCTTACCTTTAATATTCCTGTCAGCAGAACAGGATACGCCCATACCTACCGGACAAGAAGCTCCGTGGCGAGGCAGGCGGATCACACGAATATCGTGGGCAAAGAATTTACCACCGAATTGCGCTCCAAGACCCAATTCCTGTGCAGCCTTCAATAGCTTTGCTTCCATTTCCAGATCACGAAAAGCCTGACCGCCTTCATTACCCGAAGCAGGCAAATTATCATAATACTTGGTGGAAGCCATTTTCACTGTCTTCAGGTTTGTTTCGGCAGATGTACCGCCGATGACAAAAGCAATATGATAAGGAGGGCAGGCCGCTGTTCCCAACGATTTCATTTTCTCGATGAGGAATGTCTCCAACTTACCGGGTGTTAGCAATGCTTTTGTTTCCTGATAAAGATAAGTCTTATTGGCAGAACCTCCACCTTTGGCAACAAACAAGAATTTATATTCATTACCGTTTACAGCATATAAATCTATCTGTGCAGGGAGATTGGTCCCTGTATTTATTTCCTTATACATGTCCAGAGGCGCATTCTGCGAATAGCGCAGATTGTCTTCCGTAAAAGTATTATACACCCCTTTTGACAAAGCTTCTTCATCGTTTCCTCCGGTCCACACATTCTGGCCTTTCTTGCCCATTATAATAGCTGTACCTGTATCCTGACAGAACGGAAGTATGCCCTTAGCCGAAATTTCAGAGTTACGCAAGAATGTGAGTGCCACAAACTTATCGTTATCACTGGCTTCGGGATCGGAGAGTATTTTTGCCACTTGTTCCTGATGTTCGGGACGAAGCAAGAATTCCACATTATGGAATGCATGTTGTGCTAATAAAGTAAGTGCTTCGGGTGACACTTTTAAAATTTCCTGACCTTCAAAGTCTGCAGTAGAAACAAAGTCTTTCGACAAGAGATAATACTCTGTAGTATCCTTTCCGAGAGGGAAAGTTTCCTGATACTTAAACGGAGGTGTTGCCATGAATTAATATTTTTATAGTTGATTTCATTGTATGCAAAAGTAGCAAATATCTACAACCTTATCAAGGATTACAAGTTTATAAAATTTTAAAGACTTAAAACTGATTCTCCAAGACAAGATATAGTTAACAATAAATCTTAGAAGCCGTTTATATTAATCTTTTGCATTCAAATATTTATCAATTCCATCCTTACATCTAGTAGCATTCTCCCCTAATTTTTGACCATAGTAGTTAAAATTCTCCTCTTTATTATACATATACAAATCATTATGCCACAAATGAAAGATAATTCCTGAAAATTTCAAATATAGCCGATCAACACCACTATGCATCATTCGGGCGGCAAAATCCCAATCTTCCCCACCCCATCCTTCATAAAACTCATCATATCCATTTATGCGAATATAATCAGATTTCCAAAATGACATATTACAACCTAATCCCAGTATTTTATTTTTCTTATAACGAGGGGCAAAGTATTTACTTAACAACATGCAGTGGATAGAATTGATTCGTCGCATTATTCCTGGCCTAAAGAAATGGAGAGATGGTAATTTTCCTGACTTACAGCATTCATCTGTCAATTTTTGAGAAAGGTTCACTCTTCCTCCTTTCAAAAAATAGCCCTTGCGAGCAAACGACATATGATCAGCTATAAATTCTGGATGAAGAATAAGATCACCGTCTATTTCAATTATATATTCATACCGGCATGCTGCAACAGACTTGTTTCGGCTCATTGCTAAACGAAAGCCTTTATCTTCTTGCCATACATGGATAAGTGGAACTGGAAAGTTCTTTTTAAATGATAAAATTAGTTTTCTTGTTTCTTCATTCGATCCATCATCCCCAATAATAACTTCATCTGGTAAAACTTTTTGCCTTGCAATACTTTGTAAGCATAAATTCAATGCTTCAGGGCGGTTATATGTGGAAACAATTAGGGAGACATCTGCACGATTTTTACTTTTCATAGAGTCTATTTTTTCCAAAATAAATTTTTCATCTTTTATTATAATTAATTAATAAAAAAATAAGTCAATTCTTAACTTTCATTTTTTTTAATTTTTAGATTCAAATGCTCCCAGAGCATGCGAATTTAAATAAATATAACTAAAAACAAATTAATTTTTTAGTAAAATTCTCAAAACAACAATGCAATATACCAGCTGTATATCAATAATCGCTACTGACGCAAAGTATAACGTAACATATGCCTTAGATACAGAACGTTTTCGTCCGTTGGCACGGACTTCCAGTCGTGTCTTGTTGACAGGGCAAAATGTTTGCTACGCAACACACAGACGGGACGTCTGCGAGAGCAGGGGAACAAAAGTAACAGTCTTTTTAGCCTTTGTGCCCTTTGTGATTTTCTTCGTGTACTTAGCGGTTAAAGCTCTTTACCACAAGAGGCACAAAGATTTACACAAAGAGCACTATGTAAAAAGTAACAAAGGTAACACCGAAAGCAATTAAGAATGAAGAATTAAGAATGAAAAATTAAGAACCAACGGTCAGTGGAGCTAATTTTTTCCCTCGTAACTCGTAACTGCCCTAGGGCGAAGTAACTTGTAACTATTAAAAAAGGTAATAAAGGTAAATGGTATTTGTAATCAATTGATAATAAATATATAAGCCTACTTTTTGAAAATGGCGAGTAACAACCGGGTAACAAAAATGCGGAAAACAACATTCGCCTGAAAAGATTGAGTCTGTAAAGATACATTTCTTTTCCGATATTAGCAATAGCCATTCTTTTCCTTTCCATGACATCCCTGTACGGCCATAATCAAGCGTCAAAAATAACGGTT
>NZ_JBHSGN010000123.1:0-5851 GCF_042654545.1 Dysgonomonas termitidis | reverse complement strand
TTGATAATTAATCTTTTAATTAAATAAATCAGCCAATAGTTGCAACTACTGATTCGCATAATTAATTAATATTTAAACGATTTAAAAAACAAATTAAACATGGATAAAATTTATAAAACTGCGCCCCTTCCTTTCCAGGGGCAAAAGAGAATGTTTGCCGGATATTTTGCACAAACGATAAAGGATATCGATGAGAAACAGAAAATCAGCATTATTGTGGACCTGTTCGGAGGCTCCGGGCTGTTGTCTCATACGGCCAAGCATATATTGCCCGGCTGCCGGGTCATATACAACGATTATGATAATTATACGGAACGTCTGCGTAATATTGGAAAGACCAACAGACTATTATCAGATATAAGAACAATACTGGCGAATATTCCCAGGGATAAGGTACGGATCGACGAGGCTTTTAAAAATAAAGTGATTGAACGTATTGTTCTGGATGACCGGGAGGGATTTACCGATTATATCACCTTATCGGCATCATTGCTGTTTTCATCCAAATATGCATTGTCCCTGGAAGGTTTCCGGAAGGAACATTTATATAACAGGGTGAAAGCCTCGGATTATGATTGTGATCCGGACGAATACCTGAAGGGCCTTGAGATTGTACATTGTGATTATAAGGAGTTGTATAACCGTTATAAGGATATTCCCGGAGTATTATTTATCGTGGATCCTCCATACCTGTCAACCGATACAGGAACATATCATTCTGATAAATACTGGAAGCTGCGCGACTACCTGGACGTATTGAATGTGCTGTCTGGCACCGATTATATTTTCTTTACATCCGATAAAAGTTCACTGGTAGAGCTATGCGAGTGATTCGCTGATAACCGGAACCTGGGGAATCCTTTTGTTGACTCGGTGCTCAGGACACATCACGTAACGCTGAATAAGACATCGGGATATAATGATATGATGTTGTATAAGCTTGTGAAATAAAACCCGCTTGTCTTATTATTTCATGTCCTTTTTGCTTCAGGCTTATCCGGGCATATTTGTGGTAAAAAAGATATGCAAATCTTATTCAATAAGAACGGTACGCCGCTGATGATGTCATGTTCGAGCACCTTTCTGAACACGACCGGCTCCCCGTCGGGTATTACCCCGGAAGAGAAAAAAAAGCTGATCCAGACCGTGGATACAAAGCCGGACCAGGATTTTACGCAGCTGGCGGGTATCAGGCTACTGTCGTGGAAAGATAACAACGATTTCCCGCAATGGGCTGACAGGATAATCACCAGTACCGGCGTGTTGAACACCGGACTCAAATTCATCCGGAACTTCACGCTCGGGCAGGGCATACATGCCTGCAAGATCGACGGCTACGACCAGGACGGAAACGAATTGCTGATTCCCTATCCCAATCCGGAAGTTCAGAAAATTGTATCCTCGCGCGTCATCCGCCGGTATATGGAGCGTGTGGCCCGTGATTATTTCAAGTTCGGGTGCGGCTTTGTGCAGAACGTCACGAATATGGACGGCAGCCGGATTGTCGGATTAAACCCGCTGAACGCTTACTTCTGCCGACTGAGCGAACGTGATCCGAACGGCAGGGAAAAATGCGTGATCTCCGGGAAATGGCCCGACACACCGGGAGCAGGGGATTATAAAGTTCTGGACGTACTGTCAGAGTATGATCCGGAACTGGACCTGGATATCCGGCGCTTTGAAGGTAAATCCAAGGACAGCACGGTAATGGTGATCCGCGACAGCTGGAGCAACCGGGATACCTACGGGGAGCCTATCTGGCTGGCCTGCTTCCTTGCCGGATGGATAGACATAGCCAAACAGGTGCCCCGGTACCTGCAGAAAGTGTATAAGAACCAGGCCACCTGGAAATGGCATATACAGATACCGTATGCGTTCTGGGATAAGAAATTCCCTGAAGCAGACTTCGACACGGTAGCCGAACGGGAGAAAGCGATCCAGGACTACATGGATGATGTCGAAAGGAACCTGCTGGGAGTCGATAATGCTGAAAAACCGATCTTTACTTTCTTCGCGGTCAATGAGAACGGCAAGGTCGAGGAAGAATGGAAGATCACGCCGCTGGACAACAAATCGAAGGAAGGTGACAAGCTGGTCACATCGGCTGCCGCCAACTCGGAAATACTGTTTTCACTGATGATCAACCCGAACGTATTGGGTGCCGGTATGCCCGGCGGGACATATGCCGGAAACCAGGGTGGCTCGAACATACGGGAGGCTTTCCTTGTGAATATAGCCAATGCCTGGATAGACCGCCAGAACTTTCTGGATCCTGTGGAGATTATGCTGCGCTACAATGGCTATGAGGATGTATCGCTTCGGTTCCGGAATACGATACTGACAACACTGAACACGGGAGCCGGTACTCAGCAAAATATAGCGTGAAGTTAATGTGCCAATATAATTAAGAATGAAAAATTAAGAATTAATAATGGCGCGAAGCGACGAAGGCCAACAGCTAAAAAAAACTTATAATTTATTACTCATAACTTATAACTAAAAGACATGATATTCTCAGAGAATAAATGGAGCGATGGGGACGAACTCAGGCCTTATATACCGATATCGACATCCCTTAGCTTCCGGAATATGAACCCGGCTTTTCAAAATGCTTTCGGGTTGTTCATCCGGCCCGTAATGGGTAACGCCGTAGTGGAAAGACTACAGGAGATATATGATGCAGTAGTGGATATAAGCATCATCAGGGAGGACACGGATGACAAGGAAATAAAACTGCTTTATTATGGCCAGCGCGCAAATGCTTTCCTGGCTTACTGGTATGACTACGACGAGCTTCAGGTACTGATCGGCGATGCCGGTATCAAACGGCAGGATTCGGAAAAGACGAAAACACCGTATAAATATCAGGAACATAGCCTGAAGGAAGGTTTCAAGCAAAAAGGATTCGATGCCCTGGACAACCTGATCGCCTATCTGGAAGAGAATACAGACGAGTTTCCCGAATACCTGGATTCTGAAAATTACACGCGGACAAAAGACGCAATCGTAAGGAGTACGCAGGAGGTGAACGGATATTACCCTGTCAATAACAGCCGTCTGGTGTTCCTGCGGCTGAAACCGGCTTTCAGGGTTATAGAGGATACGGTCATTGCTCCCCGGCTCGGAGCTATCCTGTATAATGAATTCAAAGAAGCATTAATGCAGGACTCTCCGGATGAAAAATACCTGAAGCTGCGTGAAAAGCTACTTCCGGTAGTCGTATTCTATGGAGTGCGTAAGCTGATCCTGGAGACAGGCAGCCTGACAGACAGGGGACTGTTCTTTACGAGCCTGAAGGGTGGTGACGGCTCTTATATGTCGCTGGATCCTGTAGCCGATAACCGTATCGCCATGCAGGCCGACAAGGCTGAAGCCGATGCTATCTCTTACTGGCTACTGGCCGAGCAATACCTGAAAACGGCTTTCGGTATCCCGCCGTCAAATGCAAAGAAAATACCCAACAGGGATAATAACGGAAAAAAATCATTTTGGGCATGAAAACAATACGGATAGAATATACGCGCCTGCATTTCTTTCGAAAAGCGATAGAAATACGGGCTCCGGAAAAATGGGAGGAGCTCTCGGGCCGGCAGTTTGCCATTTGCAGCCGGCTATTTCTGGAGCAGGTCCCGGATGACGTGTTTATCAGTGAATATTTCGGTATAAGCAAAAAGCTTGCCGGGAAGTTCTCGAAATTTGAACAGTACAGGCTAATCGAGTGTGCCGGCTTTATATCCGAGCCAAAAGCTGCCGTGAATTACTTTTACCTGAAGGAAATACCGGACACATATCTGTGCTCCCCGGAGATAAAGCTGAAGAGTGTATCCTTCGAACAATTCATGATCCTGGACACGTACTTCTTCGATTATGTGAACGGGCATGATGACGACAGCCTGTGCAGGTTTGTATCATCTCTCTATATGAAGAAGGGAGAATCTATCCGGGATTTTGATTTTGAAGAGCGTATGGCATACATAGCGGCAAAAGTAGATAAGGCTACCATGTTTGCCATCTTCCTGAATTATACATTTATCCGTAAATGGCTGTCTGGTGTTTTCCGGTACCTGTTTGAATACAGGGAAGAAGATAAGGAGAAGCAGCCAAAAAAGAATGCGAAAAACAAAAGGGCCGGTTCCGGACGCCCGGACTGGAACTCCATCCTGGACGGTTTCATGGGAGATGATATCCTGCATGAGGAAGAGTACCGGAACCTGAAATGTATCCGGGCCTTTAAAACGATTAATAACAGAATAAAGAATTATAAGGATGGGAAACGAAAACCTGTTAGATGATTTCACGGAGTATATAGAAAACCTGTGCAGGAAACATGTGCTTATAAAGCATTCGGCAGAAAAAAAACATTTTGTGAGACTGGATAACGATGAACTGCTTCAGGAAGGAAAGGCGAATATTTATTATCCTGTTGTTACCATGGAGAAACTGACCGTCAGCTATACGAGCCAGCCGGATAATTTCAGGAAAAGCCGGCATGTGGAGCTAATGTTCCTGGATCACATCCGTGATGCCGGTGATTTTAATAACATAGAAAATGTGTGGACAAAGATGGAAGCGGTGGCTGAAGATTTTATAAAAAAAATCCGAGTGGATAAACGGAACCTTCCCTTCCTGAAATCACTGGTGATGGATAATGCGGAACTGGATTATGTGGAAAATATAAAAGCACATCTATGGGGAGTACTCCTGTCGTTTGATATAAATCTTCCATTCGATAACTGCCTGGATCCTGACCGGTTCGAATGATGTCCTTTTTCCGGAGCAGGATAACAGGCAAATTTGAAGTACATTTTAATATAAATATATATGAGCGTAATCGATGATTTAATAGCCCAGGCAACGCTAATAAGGGATGAAATCCGGAAGAAAGCGAATACGGCTTACCGGGTAGGTACTTGTTTATTGAATATAATAAATTTTTCGAAGGACTACACCGACGGAAAGGTAAATACGATACTGATCCTGATCCCATCCGGAACGAACACCGGAAATATGCTGATCAACAACGACCAGTTGAACAACGCATTGGCAGGATTCTCGCAGGGCTTCTTCGAATACAAAGATCAGGAAAACTTTATAGTACAAACAGAAGCGCAACTCCCTACGCAACTACCCAGCGGTGATCCTATACCGGACGGATATACGGCTCTATATATGGATGCTACGAAAACAATCGTATATAAAACCACATATACCGCCGGAGCATGGGGAGCTGGAGTAGACCAGAACGCGGAACCCGGATTTCTTTGGACGGAAACCATAACAGGCAATGGTTATTACTTTATGCCGGGCCAGGACTGGAACCAGTTGGATGTGAAGCCGATGGCGTCGGCAATAAGCAACGACAGTACTGTGCCCGGCGCTACCGTAAAGGATGCGCTTACCTACCTGCTAACTATGCTTTCGCCGGCAGGGTCTGCTTACCTGACTTTCAAGCTGGCCTCCCAATCGCTTACATCTGTAGCGAATATACCGGCTACGGCAGCCAACACATTTTGCCAAATATCGGCAAATGCAACGATGTCGTTAGCGAATGCAGCAGCCTTGCTTCCCGGATATGAACAAGTGATACGGGTAAAGAATACATCTGCATCTTCGATTACGCTTACCCTGCCATCAGGAGCGGCTTACGATAACGACTACGGGCAACCGACTGTAAGCATTCCGGCAGGTAAAGTAGCGGAAGTGAATATCTGGTGCTACATGCCAGGGAGGTATAGTATACGTGTCGGAGAAGCAAATTAATCAGTTAGCAGTTAGCAGTAAACAGTAAAAAATATGAGACGAAGGACATACTCCAATAATGATTCCTATTATGAAGATACAGCCGGCATAC
>NZ_JBHSGN010000122.1:0-42978 GCF_042654545.1 Dysgonomonas termitidis | reverse complement strand
ATGCATTAACAGAACTGGCAAAAGACAGTAATTGGAATGTTCGCAGGCGTGCTGCCTCCAATCCATCTACACCTGGCTATACAGATACAAGGGAATATGTGATAGGAGATAATTATGTAGCTACGCAGGGAACGAATCACCTGTGGTATAAATATAACAGCAAAAAGCCATTTTATACCTGTGGCTGCTTTATCGGAAGCAGGGAGCAACTCCTTATCAGAATCATATCCCTCGATATGTCGGAGAACCCATATGAAAGGCTCCGCATACTGGAACAACTCGATAAGAAATTCGACGAAACATTTAACAAATGAACCTGGATATCACATCTCCCGTCCGGATACTAGAGGAGCTTACCTCGATAGATGCTTTCCTGAATATCACAATGAGCGAACAGGCAGAAGAAGCCGGCGCAACTTCCAAGGCGGTTAATAAAATTATCGACAGCCTTTGTAAAGAGGAGCAATACCTTGTCAACTGGTGTGAACGCCTGAACAGGTCGGCCACGCATCAACTGGAATGGTGCCGCACATTGATCAGCAAGGCAAAAGAAGAAATGAGGCTCGCGCCTATGTATAACAATAACCCAAGATTTTAAAAAAAATGGAAGAACAGGAACAAGCTATCTATGAGATAGAGAAAGTAAAGCTGAAATTCAATAGGTTTTGATTCAGCTAAATTCAAAAAAGAAAATCCGGAATTAGCCGAAAAGTATAAGAAAGAAACGGCTAAGACTGGGTATGTGAAAGTGACATACAAAAAAGAAAAAGACTATGAGTGATTTTTTAATAGGTTCGATATGCGTATCGGACATACCGAAGGAACTGTTTAAGAAAGCCGATAACGGCAAAGTATACCTGAATATTGCAGTAGCCGAAAGGCAATCGGAATCGCAATATGGCGACACACACAATATAATAGCTTCCAAACCGAAAGACCAGAGGTCAGAGGGTGAAAAGCCTATTTATTGTGGTAATCTGAAACGTTGGAATGAAACCCCTAAAGCTCCAAGTCCGGAGGAAATACAGAATGCTCCCATGGCAGATGAAGATGATCTTCCATTTTAGGAAAAAATTATTGATTCGGATATGAAATTTCCAAAAAGAGACCCCGAAATCAAAAAAAAGATATACGCCTATATCTTAAAGCTGCTTGAGCAACCATCTATTATAATGATAGAGATAACCGGAAAGCGGAAGAAGCGTACTAACCACCAGAATGCATGGCTTTGGGGGTGCATCTACCCGATGTTTTTACAGGCTGCTATAAATGAGGGATGGGAATACACAAGCGTAGAACAGGCGCATGAGTTTTGCAAGAATATGTTCACAAAAGATAGTGTTGTAAACAGGGAAACAGGGGAAATAGTAACGTTTCCACGTTCCACATCTGCAATGACTACGCTTGAGTTTTTTACTTATTGCGACTTGGTAAGGGATTATGCTTTAGAATATTTCTATATCGAGATACCTGAACCCGATCCGGAATGGAGAACAAGAAACCAACATGTAAATATAGATGATAGCGATAACACGTAATCTAATCAAGTGTCGAAGCTGCAAACAAGACTTTGAACCAATATACAGAAATAGTATAATCGTATCAAGATTGTGCCTTTCTTGTCTAATGGAGAAAGCAAAGCACAAAGTAAAGAGAGATAAGGCAAAGGAGAGGGATAAAATAAAGGAGAAGCTAAAAACACGTTCGGAGTGGCTCAATGACTTGCAAAAAGTATTCAACACATATATTCGACTTAGAGACAAAGGCAAACCTTGTATTTCTTGCGGATGTACTTTAACAGGAAAATACGATGCTGGCCATTTCTTTTCGGTAGGCGCTTATCCTAATATCCGATTCAACGAAGATAACGTACACGGCCAATGTGTAGCCTGTAATCAACATAAACATGGAAACACTACCGAGTACTCTTTATCCCTGTCTATGCGCATCGGGATTGAAAGGTACGAAACATTGTTAGAGATTCGGAATGAGCCTTTAAAACTCACTATTGAGGAAATAAAAGAAAAAATAAAATATTATAAACTTAAAATTAAAGAATATGCATAATTGGTTTGAATGCAAAGTGTCTTATGAAAAGACCTTAGATAATGGAATGCAAAAGAAAGTAACTGAGCCTTATTTGGTAGATGCTCTTTCGTTTACCGAAGCAGAAGCAAGAATAACAGAAGAAATACGACCTTACATCAGTGGTGAATTTACTATCACAGACATCAAAAGGGCTAAACTATCTGAACTATTCTTCAATGACAACGGCGATCGCTTTTTCAAGGCAAAAGTACTATTTGTAACACTAGACGAAAGAGCCGGGACTGAAAAGAAAACACCTGTTTACATGTTAGCTCAGGCCTCTGATATCGATGAGGCGCAAGTTGTAATAAAAAAAGGAATGGAGGGTACACTTGCGGATTATGAGGTCGCAGAGGTAAAGGAAACTAAGCTAATGGATGTATTCCCATATGCGGAGGATCAGAAGAAAAAGATAGTGTTAACATAAAATATTTCAGATTATGGCAAAAGTAATATACGGTCAAATAAAGACCAATGCGCAAAATATATCGGAAGAATTAAATGACGCTTGTATTTCAAACCAAGAAATAGCAGCATATATCTCCGAACTCCCCCCATACGAATTAAAAGACCTCTTTTGTGATATGGTAGGCGTAAACCATCACACGCCGAAAGATGAATTAATGAAATTACTCTCTGAAAAAATTTAGTAAGAATATCGTAAGAAAAAATAACTATGGAAGAAAAAGTAATATTTAAGGTGTCTAAGAATGAGCTACTGCACCATCTGCAAAGAGTCAGTAAAGCTGTATTAGACAAATCGACACTTCCGGTTTACACATATATACTGTTCGAATTAGGCAGCAATAAAACGCTGCAACTCACAGGAACAACAACAGAGATACAAATTGAAACATCACTGGAGGTTGTTGAGGTGGATAATTCGTTGACGTTTTGTGTAGATAAGTCAATAATAAACATATTAAAGACCCTTCCGGAGCAGCCTGTCCATTTTGAAGTAACAAGAGTTCCTGATCCGGCTGACAGCGAAAATGCAAGTGTTACCATTGCATTATCCCACTCTACAGGTAACGCTATCATTCCCGGTATGGATGCAACATACTTCGAAAAGATGAAGGCGGTAACAGGCCAATCTTTTAAAATGCCTATAGAATCATTGCGCCGGGGGTTAAGCATGACAAAGAAGTTTGCCGGAATAGATGCAATGAAGCCCACACAAACAGCCGTATTCTTTGACTTAAAAGAAGATCATATTGTTTTTGTTTCCACAAATGGACAATACATGTCCCGGTTTAAGGATAATTCGGTTAAGTGTCCGGAATGTAAGAGTTTTATATTTGGGCTGAGTGCTGTTAATATAACATCATCACTTATAGAAGGTATTTCGGGTGTAGAAGTTGAGATAATATCGAGCGAGTCGAATGTTTCCTTTTCATTTTTAGAGATAATAGTTACCTCCCGGTTAGTTGAGGGTAGATATCCAAATTACAACAGCGTATTTCCGCAAAACAACCAAATAAAGATGCATGTGGATAGTAAATATTTATCGTCTGTCTTGAATCGTCTGTTAACTGTGGCTAATCCCCTGGTAGGATTGATAAAATTAGAATCAGGTATGATAGATTCTACCCTTTCAACTGCTGACGAATTTAGCACTAAGGCAGCAAAAGAATCAATAGACTCCGGGAGTAACATAGAAATAACTATCGGGTTTAGCGGCCCTCAAATGATAGACATACTATCTGTTATAAACGGAAATGCAATACTGGCATTTTCAGCCCCTGAAAGGCCTATCCTCATAAAGCCTGAAAAAGATGAGGAGGAATGTGAATTAACACTATTATCAATGCCTTTAATATTGAAATAAGGATATGACAAGAGAACAGGAATATATCAATTTTCTTTCCTTAAAAATGGCTATCAGCAGCCAAACAGGATTTGATATTGAAAAGAGCGAATTAACGCCTACACTATACCCACATGTAAAAGACACTGTGCAATGGGCTATAAAGGGCGGATGTAGGGCTATATTTTCGTCATTCGGGTTGCAAAAAACTGTAACCCAACTGGAAATAGCAAAGCAGATAATTGCGCACAAAGGAGGTAAGGCCCTCATCGTATGTCCTAAGCGTGTAGTCATAGAGTTCAAAGCTCAGGCAAAGGAACATCTTAATATGGATGTGACTTATGTAAGATACATGACAGATGTAATAGACTGTAAGACGGACATAATGATAGCCAACTATGAGCGTGTGCGTGACGGAGATATAAAACCGGATTACTTCATTATGACATCGCTCGATGAGGCTTCTGTATTACGGGACTACGGGACAAAAACATATCAGGAGTTTCTCCCTAAATTCTCTCCGGTTCCATATCGTTACGTTGCTACAGCGACACCATCACCGAACAGATATAAAGAATTGATACACTATGCCGGATATTTGGGAATCATGGATACCGGACAAGCCTTAACCCGCTTCTTTAAACGCGATAGTACAAAAGCTAATAACCTGACATTATATGAACACAAAGAAGAGGAGTTCTGGCTATGGATGTCAACATGGGCGTTGTTCCTGACAAAACCGTCTGATCTTGGATATTCTGATGAAGGATATGAGTTGCCGGACTTGATAGCACATGAGGAGGTTGTAAATGTAGACAACTCGACTGCAGGTGTAAATAAGGACGGACAGGTTAAAATGTTGCGGGAAGCCTCAACAAAGGATTTCAGAGGCAAAGCGAAAGAACGCCGGGATAACTTAGATGTAAAAGTAGATCGCATAGTTGAGATACTGAACCGTCCGGAAAACAAAGACGATCATTTCTTAATATGGCACGACTTAGAGGCTGAACGACACGCCATCTGTAAAGCTGTCCCCGGATGCAAAGCCGTATATGGCACGCAAAAGGATGAGGAGGCTGATATTATTATTGACGACTTTAAAAATGGCCGTTTAAAATATCTGGCTGCAAAACCTTCGATGCTAGGAGAGGGATTGAACTTTCAATATCATTGCCATAAAGCGATAATGATAATTGATGATAAATTTCACGATAAGTTTCAGGCTATACACCGTATTTGGCGTTTTATGCAAAAGCATAATGTACACCTATATCTGGTATATGCCGAATCTGAAAGTAAAATTTATCAGGATTTCATATTGAAATGGGAGCAACACAATAAGCTCGTGGATAATATGGCCGAAATAGTTCGTAAATACGGGCTTTACGGCTTGGATGCACAAGAAAAGATGATGCGATGGATGTTTGCCAGTCGTGAAGAATATAAAGGAACGGACTTCGTGTCTGTAAATAATGATTGTGTTTTAGAGGCTTTCAAAAAGCCGGACAATTCTTCCGGATTGATAATTACTTCTATTCCATTCTCTAATCATTACGAGTACACGCCAACATATAACGATTTCGGACATAACCTCAATAATGATAAGTTCTTTCAGCAGATGGATTTCTTAACTCCGGAGATGTACCGGATTTTGCAGCCGGGCCGCCTTGCCTGTATCCATGTTAAGGACCGTGTATTATTCGGAAATGCTACGGGTACAGGTATGCCGACAATCGATCCTTTCCATGCCATGTGTATTTTCCATTATATGAAGCACGGATTTGAATTTATGGGAATGATAACGGTTGTGACCGATGTAGTAAGGGAAAATAATCAGACTTACAGGCTCGGATATACTGAGATGTGTAAAGACGGCTCAAAAATGGGTGTCGGTTGTCCTGAATATGTCCTATTGTTCCGCAAGCCGCAAACAAATAAAAGTAAAGCCTATGCAGACATTCCGGTAATAAAGGACCCGGAATCATATTCTTTGGCACGATGGCAAGTAGATGCGCATGCCTTCTGGAAATCGTCCGGAAATACATTATTGACAGCTGAGCATATTGCCAACATGAAAATAGATCAGGTACGGTTACTATTCAAAGACTTTGACCGGAACAATGTATATAATTATGAACGTCATGTTGAGATTGCCGAAATGATGGATAGAATAAATATTCTACCCCGTACATTTATGGCTATCGATCCGACAACAGATCATCCGATGGTATGGGATGATGTGGCCCGGATGAAAACACTTAACACCCGCCAAACGCAACAGAATCGCCAAAATCATATTTGTCCGTTACAGTTGGATATTGTAGACCGTCTGATTGACAGATATAGTAATGAGGGGGATGAGGTATATGAACCTTTCGGGGGTATTGGTACAGTTGGATATTGTGCTTTAAAGAAAAGGCGCAAGGCTTTCCTTTCAGAACTTAATTATGATTATTGGTTTGATGGACTGGGTTACATGCGCGAAGCGGAAATGAAAGCATCTACACCGACATTGTTTGATTTAATGGAAATGGAGGCGGTATGAAAAGTAACACGATACTGAATCCCATTACATCATTAAACATGATTATCCTATTGGATAAACTTGTAAATGAGGGGATAGACATATATTATATTGATCTGTTTTGTGGGGCCGGAGGAACATCTACCGGGGTGGAGTTAGCAACCGTAAACGGCCGGAAGGTAGCAAAGATTATCATTTGTATTAATCACGATAAAAACGCAATAGCAAGTCATTTCGCCAATCATCCGGATGCTTTACACTTTACAGAAGATATCCGGACGCTTGATTTTTCGATAATTGTAAGCTTGGTTAAAAAAATACGAATGAGGCAACCGAATGCAAAGTTCGTACTTTGGGCCTCTCTGGAATGTACAAATTTCAGCAAGGCAAAAGGAGGATTATCCCGCAATCCGGATAGTAGAACTTTAGCAGAACATCTATATCGATATATCAATGCAATTGAACCTGATTTGATTCAGATTGAAAATGTAGAAGAGTTCCTGGATTATGGTCCTGTTGAACCTGTCGTAAAAAAGACAGATGAAGGCCTTGATTACTGTCCTCTTGATATTAAGATAGACAAGAAAACAAAGAAGTGGATTATCAATCCAGTTTACAAACCGATAGAAGAGTTAAAAGGAACGTATTATGCCGAATGGCGAGACAGGATCAAGTCGTTTGGCTTCGAATATGAACATCGTATCTTAAACGCTGCTGATTATGGAGCATATACAAGTCGAAAGCGGTTGTTTATACAGTTTGCAAAACCCGATATGCCTATTGAATGGCCGGAACGCACTCATAGTAAACACGGATCAAAAGACTTATTCGATACAACATTAAAATATAAACCAGTAAAAGAGTGCTTAGATTTTTCAGATGAAGGCGAAAGTATATTCGATAGGAAAAAAAAACTTGTTGAAGCTACTTTAGATCGCGTTCTGTCAGGTTGTATTATACATGTAGCAGGCGGTAAAGATAAATGGTTACTAAAGTATAATTCCATAAATGGAAATACAGGAAAGCATAATCCACCAAGTGTTGATGATCCATGCCCAACGGTAAGTACTCAAGGTCGATTAGGTGTTGTACAGGCTTCGTTCCTTTGCAAGCATTTTTCAGGACATCCCGATAGTAAGAACAGCTCAATTAATGAGCCTGCGAGAGCTATAACCACGATAGACCATCATTCGGTAGTCAATGCGAAATTTATAGCTAAATATTATTCAGGCAATCCGGATCATATGATTTCCGGAATAAATGAACCCGCACCGGTGATAAGAACAAAAGATTCTCAAGCGTTAATATGTTCATACAATTATAAGGATGAACCTAAGAGCGTAAATGATCCGTGTCCTACCTTACTAACTAAAGATAGGTTGGCACTAACAACACCTAAGTTTATTATGAATAATTATACAGGTGGTGGTCAGCACAGCGACATCAACAAACCTTGTCCGGCTGTTACGCAAGTTCCAAAACAAAATCTTGTACAGTGTCATTTCGTAGATCAGCAATTTGGGCAATCTAAGCCGTCAAGCATAAATAAGCCTTTAGGCGCATTAACTCAGAATCCGAAATATAGTCTTGTTAAATGTGACAAGTGGCTAATGAATACCAATTTTAATAATATTGGTTCATCGCTTGAAGAACCGGCTCCAACTATAACCGCCAATCGCAAATGGCATTATATAGTCGATGCCCAATACAGTAGGACAGGACAAGATATAGAGCGTCCATGTTTTACTCTGATTGCAAGGATGGATAAAACACCACCTTATCTGATTGAAGCATCTTCAGAGCCTCAGAACATACCATCTTTCATTAAAATAGAAGGTGATACTATCATATATGAGATATATGATGCTGACAGTCCCAAAACAAAGGAAATAAAAGAGTTTATGGCTTTGTATGGACTGATTGATATTAAGATGCGCATGCTCCGTATTCCGGAACTTAAAATGATAATGGGATTTCCTGAAGATTATGTTCTTATCGGTTCTCAAGCAGATCAAAAGAAGTTTATAGGTAATGCAGTCGAAGTAAACCAAGCTCGTGTATTATGCGAGGCTATAGCCAAAAGCTATTAAAACTAAAAAGGAATATAGCATGAAAACAATTAAAGATTATACAGATGAAAAATGAAACATTTACCCGTGAAGCTCTCAAGCAATATAAAGATGAACTCTCAAAAAGAGGTCAGAATCAATTAGAATTTAAATAAATATGGCAAAGAAAACATTTTACTTTCCACATGACGGCAATGCTCGTAATGATGATAGAATTATCGCCGTGCGAATGAGGCATAAGATGGAAGGGTATGGAGTGTATTTCGCAATCCTGGAAAGGATACTTGAAAGTTCTAATTACATGTGTGCCAAAGATTATAATCTAATAGCCTTTGATTTACATGTAAGTGCTGAACTAGTTAAAAGCATCGTTGAGAATTTCGGACTGTTTAAGTTTACTGATGATGGCGAATTCTTTTATTCGGAAAGTTTTAATGATAGGATGAACCCTCTAGAAAACATTAGAGAACAAAGGAGTTTAGCTGGGAAAAAATCAGCAGAAAAACGAGCAAAGAACAACGGTAGTTCAACGACCGTTCAACGACCGTTGAAAGAAAAACCAACAGAGGAGAGTAAAGTAGAGTATAGTAAAGTAAAAGAATCTAAAGATTCTAATTATAGAGATAATTCTAACGAATTACCTCTAAGTGGGACTGAAAAGCCCCACGCTGAAAATATCGATTATCAAAAGTTTATAGAATGGTTCAATGATAAGACAAAAGGTGTATTTGGAGAACTTAGGTATCCTTTATCTGAATCTCGAAAGGGAATGATGCGCGCACGAATTAAGGAGCATGGCAAAGATGTATTCTTTAGCGTCATATTATCATCTGCTAAAAGTAATTTTTTGAAAGGAGATAATAAAAGAAACTGGCGTGCAACATTCGATTGGATAATAAGACCAACTAATTTCGAAAAGATCCTAACAGGTAATTTTGATAACCGTACTAATGGAAATTCTTTAGATGATGATGAATTTATTAATAAACTATTAGATAAATAATATGAAAGCAAGTAGTAATTACATAGCCAATCAAATACTTAGATTAAGCAAGGCTTTTCCGCAGCAACCCATGGAATTCTTCAAAATATTACTCGAAAGAATTGAAGAACTTGAATTTACAGAGCAGGAAATAACCGACACGGTGAATAAGTGTATAGATACGTTCGAATATAAGAATCTTACAGTTGCTACAATAGTCAAGCTAAAAGCTAAAGAAAATGAAAAGCAAGTTTACATCATACCAGAAGACTAAGCCCGTCAATGACCTATGTGATAGTTTTATCTCGCCTCAAGCAGTCGAATTGGAAGAAGCCGTTCTTGGTGCCATTTTGATAGAAAAAGAAGCTTATCAATCTATCGAGGATATTCTAAAGCCGGATGATTTTTATGTGGAATCGAATAAACTGATATATCAGGCAATTAGAATTTTGAATGGTGAAAGTCGCCCTGTAGATATGCTTACTGTTACAGAAAAACTTAAATCCGGTAACAAGTTAGCTGAAATCGGGGGGCCGGTCTATATCGCAGGACTAACGGAAAAGGTAGGCTCATCTGCACATATTGTTTTTCATGCAAATATCATAAAACAAAAAGCAATAGAGCGTGTAACGATAACAGAAGCCAGATCTATTATCAACAAAATAAATGAGAATGAAGATATATCTGATATTCTTTTCACATCAGGAAAGAATCTGGAAGAACTTCAGGAGTCATTAGTCGGTAAAATGACAGGATCACATCTCTCTGTTTCTCTAAAAAAGGCAACGGATGAGATGTATTCGAGAATCGAACTGGCACGGAAGAATATCAGGTCAGGTATTGATACAGGGTTTGCGGACTTAAACCGGAAAACCAACGGATGGCAAAAAGGAGATTTGATTATTGAAGCCGGACGTCCGGGGATGGGTAAGACTGCAGTTGCCTTATGGCATGCTAAAGCAGCTGCAAGGCAAGGTTATCCGGTCGCTTTCTTCTCTTTGGAAATGTCGGATGTGAGTTTGGCTAATCGTTTAATTCTGTCAGAGGCGAAAGTTGATCCTGAAAACTTCAAGTCAGGTTACATGACTAATGGAGAAGTGGACTTGATAGAGAAAGCGATAGGAGCATTATGGAGTTTGCCTATTTATGTTGATGATAATCCTTGTGCATCTATGGGCTATATCCGGGCGAAATGTAGGGTTTTGAAAAAGCAAGGTAAGCTCGGTTTAATTATCGGCGACTACCTTCAGCTTGCGGAAAATGATGAAGAAAGCGGAAGCCGTGAACAAGAGGTTGCTAAGATGTCACGTACAGCTAAAAAGATAGCAAAAGAGCTCGAAGTACCTTTTATCCTTCTATCTCAGTTGAATCGTGGTAATGAATCCAGGGCTGATAAAAAACCATTGTTATCTGATTTGCGTGAATCCGGAGCAATAGAGCAAGATGCTGATATCGTAATATTCAATCACCGGCCAGAGTATTATGATATGAAAGTTACGGATGAGAATGGCATGGAAGAATCTAATTACGGAGAGCTTATAGTTGCAAAACATCGAAATGGAGCTACAGGGACTGTGAAATATAAACACAGTGAGGGTATGGCTCAATTCTTCGATTATAATACGGCATCTTATCAAAGCTCTCAATTTCCTACTCCGAAGGTGCAAAGTTCAGAATCAGACGAAATGCCATTTTAAAACGAATAATTTATGAAAGTATATTTAATAGAGAAAGAAAAATGAAAAAGGAATATTACATAATAAGCCTAAAGCATACGGCAAAAACAGACCGTTACCTTACTCTCTGGCGTCCTGATAATGCCGGTTATTGCCTGAGCAAAGAAATGGCCGGAATCTATACAGAATTAAAAGTAGGGTATCACGACTCCGAAGGCCAGCTACCAATAGAAAAAGAAGTTCTCGAAAAACTTATGATTAACGTTTCCATTGATGGATTTGACAGGCATGCTGTACCTAATTGTCAGGCTGTATGGGACGTCCTCAGGGTAAAATTCATAAGAAATGATTTAATCAAAATTAAAGAATAGGTTATGGAAAAGAAACAAGAAGGCTACAACTTAGCTATTGAAAATTTAGAAAACATAATCAGTAATCCTGCAAACGTATTATCTGAAAATGTAAGGGACATGATTGAAACTTCGGTACGATTGCTTAAAGTTGAGCAACATAAAATCATCACATGTATGGAATTGGTCTTGAATATCAAAAATGAGGATATAGAAGCTCTCTCATCTCAATTAACAGCCTGCAAAGAGGCGTTGAGAGAGATTGTAGAATGTACTTGTGATATGGAAAAAGCAAAGACTGATCTTGAATATAATATTAGATCAGCCGAAAGAAAAGTATTAATAGATAAAGCCAAAACCTTAATAGAATGAGAAAGATAGAAAACAAAGATAAAGTAGATAAAGAAACTATTGATGTATATGACAGCATTAACGGTTTTGATGTAATGAAAGAACTTTTCCTATTCAAAGGTGAAGATCGAGCGTGTCGTGACATGAGAGTAGAATTTAAAGATTTAATGGATGCTGCTTTTATTCTATATGGATTGAAAGTAAACAGTACAAATAAATTGTATGTATCTTTCCATCTTACACGATTCTACAAAAAAGAAGGTCTTATAACACCTAATGGGAGAATTATTGTGCCTGTCTCAATATATGATGAGATAAAAGCTATAAATGATAAATATCGGAGTACACACCGCCGTCACTGAGGTAATTAACCCCTCATTACTAAAATAAAGAATAGAAGATTATGGAATCAACAGTAGATGGATCAGGGAGAGTTTTCCCTATCGTACAAGGTACGGAAATACACACAACGGGTCTCACCAAGCGAGAACTATTCGCTGCTATGGCTATGCAAGGGATATTAGCAGACCCAGAAGTGAGTGATGCAATAAAAGCTTCATCATTCGCCGTGAAATGCGCCGATGCTCTTATCAACGAACTAAACAAGGAATAAGATGAAAATACCCAAAAATGTAAAGCAAGCTATTGAGGATATGATGTCCGATATAGAATCAATGTACGGATGCTGTGAACAACCTGATGATAATTCTCCATCGTGGGATGAATATATGAAATCTAGGATTAAAGTGATAAGAAATTATTTAAACAAAGAATAGTTATGAGTTTTATTTACAGTTGTATTGGGAATAACACGCCTGAGAATAGAGAGCATCGCGAAAAGGTAGGTATGAAAAAGCACCCATTTAGCCATGAACGAGGAGACATGATCGCCACATACACGGATACCAAATCAAAAATAAGTTTTTATCTTATTTCATGGAAAGATACAGATATGCTAAAGCCTGATATAATTAACTGCATCGGCAACGACTGTTTATTTCAAGCAGTAACAGCTATGAGAGAAGATAGCGATTATATGCAGTGGTTTAAAACTGACTTCGAATAAACTAATACCCGATGTAAAAGAAATGTATTTATGTAAATCAAGAGAGTTTTGCGGAATCACAGTAAAATACAAAGGTGAGGATTTCGTAATAGGATCAGCAGGCTTTCATAAAGCCACCCTCGCCGAACTAAAAGAACATTTTAAATAATTAAAGCAAAAGAGAAATGAAATTTACTCGTGAGAAATGGCGGTCTTTCAACTCTTATTCCTTCCGGATTTTGAGTTATGAATTTAAGCTTTTTGCGATGTTCCCTGATGGATCTAGTTTGTGTACGTTCGATAATGTAATTAAACGTAAATATGAGTTTTATATATTAAAGTGGAAAAGAAATTCCACACACCAATAACAAATAAACGTCTATAATAGGCGAGAGGGGTGATTGCGCTACCAAACCCCTCTCTACAATATATGATATATGTCTCACAGTTGCACAAATATAACATCATAGAAACATATATTGTTGATTTAATTATAATTGATTAACAGATAAACAGATGAAAGAACCTAAATTATCATTACGCCAAATAGAAATAATGCGACATGCTATCGGATTAGGAAATGAAAAGTTAAAGAAAAGTCGATACGATGCATATAGAAACCGATTCGTCACATCTAAAATTGATGAAGATTGGGAGTATCTAGTTAGCATCGGTTATGCTACTAAACGAGATTTTGAAAGCGAAAAGCAAATAGGATATTACGTTGCTTCTATGGGGGCTAAATATTTAACTTGCTTATTCGGGATTACCATAACAATAGAAGATTAAACTCAAATAACATGGAAGAAAAATACATATGTAGATGTTGGAATGACGAACCGCCTGTTGATTGTAGCGGTTGCTCATGTGTTAAGATTCACTATAAAACGACAAAGGAGTATTTTGAGCGAAACGAAATGTGCGATTTCTATGTGCCAATTGTAGTTGATGAAGAATTGGAATATAAAATACATGAGGAAGCACATCGGGGTGTTCTCTATTGTGATGCTTGCGGTGCTTTAGACTGGTTTAATTGTGTATGTGATGAAGATAATGAATATTAAATTAATGGACATGGAAGAAATAAAAGCAAGCGATTTGATGATAGGGAATAGAATATTTCGAAAATATTATAATCCCGAACCTAATAATGAAACATATGCATATCATGAGGTTCAGGTTATAGGTATTTATAAAGATACTATCTACTGTACACCTATAGATAGTAAGCAGATTTTAAAAATAAAAGATGCTTATCCTATCCCACTAACAGAAGATATACTGTTGAAGGCAGGGGCGAAGAGATTAGGAGAAAATAAGGTTGCCATAATGCTAAACGATCCATCTACACATCTAATCTTAATGAGGATTGGTACGCATTGGTATCCCGAAATAGAACAAATAGGTGAATTTATATCTGATGGTGTAAATACCGTGCATCTTAATTTCATTGATTATGTGCATCAGGCTCAGAGATTATTCAAGTCACTAACAGGAAACGATTTAAAGATAGAGGTATGAAAGCAGAATTAACGACAGAACAAGTTAAAGAGGCTACACGCTTTTTTGAACTAAAGAGAAGGATATACGATGACTCAAATATCAAGGATAATTACGATTACAAAGAATATAAGTTCTCCTGGATATATAGCGCAGAGATTTATATATCTAATCTCACGGATCAAGATATATTCGCACTTGTAGTTATACTATATGATGCTCGTAAATTTGGTACACCGAGTAGGATATTCAAAGAGGCGTTTGGTTGGGATAAGAAGAAGGTTTATAATCTTGCCAAGAACGAGCAGTTTATCTATTCAACAACCCTATTCAGGGAAGATGACGGATTAATAGCCGGAAGGGGGTACGTTATCGAACATTCAGTTTCAAGGAGAATGGACGAATTGTATAAAGAGTTTCTTTGGAACGATATATCCGAAGAAATACCTAAATGTGGATTGCTTTTATTCGATGTTGATATACCTGAAGTTTTTAAAGGGCAATTAAAAGGTGTATTTCATTCTGATAAAACAAAAGTTCAAGTTAATAGACCTGAATATGTGAGGTATAATGAAATTCCTAATTGGCCTAAAGATGGATATTTTCCCAAAGGAACACTAACTATTGATAAATCTAATGTAAAACGTTGGAAGATAATTTACTAAAACAGACTAACCCATGACAGAAATAGATAAACTTATAGAGGAAGCGAGTAATGAACATAAAGATGAAACCGATTACATCGCATCACAGGAATATATTTGCGGATGCTCAAACGAAAATGATAAATTGTTTTGTTGGGAAGCTTCAACAGCTTGTTCAATTCAAGCAAGAGAGTCATTCAAAGCTGGCGCAAACTTCATCTTCCACCTAAACAGATGGAGAAAGGTAGAAGAGGAACTGCCCATACCGACATACAGAAATCTTGATGAGAAATATTTAATTAAAGGATATTATAAAGTTGGACAAGTAATAGGCAAAGAAATATTCGATACAGCTTATATCAATAAAGATGTATTCAGAGAGTTTAATAAAGTAATATTTGATGTAAATACTAATTTTATAGTCACCGAATGGAAGTCTATAATATAATACAGCCTAATTTATTTGTATTAACAAAACACAGCTTAAATAGGCTGTAAATAATTTGAGTCCTAATTTAATGTGATTAGATTTCTTTTTAATACTTTTGGGTAAATGTTAAATCTATAATTATACCAGTATGGCAAAACAGGAATTATCAGGTAAAGACAATCGATTTAATATCAATATGTCTTTGCAAGTATTTAAGTATGAATCAGAAGAATAGCATTTATTTAACGAAGTCAGGACTATTGAGACGCCGGAGGGTAAAATACTTTTCTGCGCTTCTGATGTGGCTAAGATGCTTGGCTATGAAAATCCGGCGAAAGCCATTATAGATCATTGTAAATCAGGCGATATAACGAATTGTTATATCCCTCATCCGAATGGGGTTGGTGGTACAAATATGAAATTCATTGCGGAAGGTAATGTTTATCGTCTTATTGTGAGTTCAAAATTACCTTCTGCCGAAAAGTTTGAAACATGGTTATTTGACGAGGTTGTGCCTTCTATCCATAAGAAAGGGTACTACGGAAAAATAGACCGGGCAGCACTACCTAATTTCATTGAACGGTATAAAGACAATTATCACAAATTGCCTAAAGACCATTTTTCGGTTATATCCGAAATGTATGCCCGCTTATATATGGAACTGGAGAAAGTTGGCTACTCTATACCCGACAAAGGAGAACATGGCACCCAAATGATGCCTGATATTAGCGTAGGCCGTACATTCGCCGCTTTCTTAAAAAGGTATAATTCCGAGTTTTTCAATACTCATAAAACTTACAGGCATTCATTCCCTGATGGACGGGAGGCAGATGCCAATATGTACCATATAGATGCCTTACCCATATTTATTCGATTTATAAACGAAGAATGGATTCCCAAGCATGCTCATAAATATTTCAAAGATAAAGATCCACTAGCATTGGAGTATCTACCCAAATTACTTAGACGGTAATTCAATAAGAAAAATACAAAGGGAAGATAAAATCAGTTATAGAATACAGGCGGCCTAAATATTAGATCGCTATCTTTGTATTGTTTCATAGTGTTATAGTTATTAGTTAGAGGCTGCTTTAGGGTGGCCTTTTTCTTTTTACCCTTTCACCTCTTCGCTCTCTATATCTATTATCTGCCGGGATTCACGCCATTTTTTATTATATGATTCGAGTATATCGTCCAGTTGGGTATGTGCGGAATCGACCTTATTGCCCTTATTTAGTTCCTGTAATTTTACAGGATTTAGTTTTTCTATAATAGTCACGAGATTATATATATTCTTTTCCTGTGGAATAAGTTCTATTAATCTGTTATAAGCTAGTTCGCAGACTTGCTCTGCTAAATATGTTTGCTTCTCCTCAAAATGGATAATATTGTTTGCCCGCATGTGTTCTATACGTGCTATAGCTGTAGAATTTTCCTGGTTAGCCTCCAATACATCCTTGTATAATTTTAGCCAGCCGCGAAAAGTTGAAGGATCTATTTTAAATTTATCGCATGTTTTTCTCTGATTTTTCCCGTTATCCCTGTACCATCTTACAGCCTTAAGCTTATCTGTTTTTGTATATGCCATACCTTGTAATATTTTTCTGTAAAAATAATAATTAATTGCCCATAAAATAATATATGAACACTTTAATATATAAAGTCTTACTTTACTTTTATGAAGTAATACTTTAAATAATATAAATATGGCATTCCCTTTAATGGCTATACCGCTTATAATAAGCGCGGCAAGCGCAATAGGCGGCGCAATAGGCGGCGCTAACGCAAAGAAGAAACAACAGCGCATGATCGACGCAGAAGACCAGCGTAATGAAGATGTGTACAGAAACGAGTTCTACAAAAATCAGCTCGACCGTACAGAAAATGCTGCTGCTCTTCAAAAAGCCCATGATTATCTGAAAGACAGGGCTAAGATAGATACTAAGACAGCTGCCGTTACCGGTGCAACCCCGGAAGCTGTAGCGGCTAACCGGAAGACCCATCTCGGAGCATATAGTGACCTGATAAGCAAAATAGCTGCTCAGGGTTCCGCTGCTAGAGACAGGATACAGGACAGGTATGAAGCCAATAAGCGTAATATATTCGGTATGCGGATGGGAGCGAAGCAAAACCAGGTGAATCAGTACGGGAATATGACATCTAATGCTATTAATACAGGTGCTAATAGTGCTATGGGGCTGGCTGGCCAGCTAATATCTAATCCGTCTACCAAAACATCTGTAGCTCCTAAGCCTTTCGATCTTAAAAGCTTTGGTGATGCGACAAATCCGGATGATATTTTAAAATTAAGAGGAAACTAATATGGCTTTCAATTTAGGTACACTTAACGATATTGTTAAGGAAAGGCTGACAAATAATGATAACAAGCCTAAGCCTGTAGTTCCTACACAGGATAGCGAGCAAGCAGTAACGCCCCCTGTGTCTTCTGTGCCTGCTTCGGCTTTCGATTTATCACAAAATAAGCCTCAAAGTGCGGGTACTGTATCTACAGATAATAACAATTTGTTACCAAATACCGGGGATGTGTCGCTAACAGATGCTGCCGGCAAATATGCAGAAACCCTTCTTCCGACATCGACAAAAACATTTGATTCGTATAACGTAAGCGATGATGAGCTGAACGCTAAGTTTGGTAAAGCCCCTGATCTGTCCTCCATGATCGACATGATAAACGAGGATGTCGCGAAGAAGAAAGCAGATTCGGATAAAGCACGATCGCTTTCATATATTCCCGCTCTAGCCGATATCGCTTTCCTTGTTAGCGATTTTATCGGGGCAAAGGGTGGAGCTAATGTAGAAAAAAGGGAGCCGGCTACAGGGAAATATAATGCTTTTGTTGAAAATATGACGAACCTGTACAGGCAGGCAGCTGATAAAAGGCCCGAACGCGTAGCGCAATTTATGATGGAAAACTATAAGAACCGGCTGAACCGTGAAACTTTACGATCTAATATGCAGAAATCCCGGTATGAATATGATCTTAACCTGCAAAAACAAAAGCAGGCGGCCATAAAAACGGCCTATGATTTGGCCTATAAAGATAGGATAATTGCCGGGAAGGATAAAGAGGAAGCCCGTAAAGCAGCGGAAGGAGCCGCGAAACTGGAAGCTCAAAAGCTAGACCGTGAGGAGCGTGCAAGACACAATAAGGCAATGGAAGATGTATCCGGAATGAATGCCCGGACGAACAGGCAGAGAGCTAATGCGTATGAGAGTAAAGTAAAAAATGATATAGCTAATCCTAAGAGTAAAGGTAAAACAGTTGATATATTGGATCAGTCTACCGGAAATATTATAAGTGTGCCGGAAAGCGCATGGAAAGGCAGCTCTAAACAATTAATGGCAGATATATTACCTGTAATAGAATCTGATCCGGACTATAGAATGATGGCAAATAGTATCAAACGTGGAAAGATAAAGGGGAATGTTCTAGATGAGATTGTAAAACAATTTATCAATAGTAGTCCTGCTGCTATGAACACTGTAAGGCAAATGGCCGGTATGCAAGTTGCTGATGCAGGTGATACTTACGAAGAGGATTTTGAGGACTATTAAATTAGATTTATTATGCCTGATTTTAATGTATATATAAATAATGAGGGTGCATATAAAAAAGTACCTAGTGGACGTGAGCGTGAATTTATGTCTAAATATCCCGGTAGCAGGCAAACTACACAGGAAGAAATATCCGAATATGATAAAAATAGATATGCCGCCGGCATGGCTGGAGCTTCAGCGGCAATATCAGCTAACTCAACCCCGCGACAATCGAATATTCAAAAGCAAACTGATACTCCGGTCGAAAAAACTCCTGTGCAACAGCCTGACGACAATGTTCCTCAGGATTATGCGGGTATAATGGGCGGGGCTATCGGGGGAGCTACAGCACAAGGAATTCAATTTGCACAGCCTGAACAAAAAAGCGATCCTTTTGCCGGATTTTCACCTGAGCAAAGATTCAACCTTGAGTATGATATATATAATCAACGGAAAGACTGGTTACGTTCAACACAAGATAATCCGGATTATACGCCTGAACAAAAACAGGCAATGAAAGACTATTTCAATACGAATTATCGTGTATCGGACAGTTCGATAGAGGATAAGGATTTGCCGTTAGCGGCTAGACGGTGGTTGAAATCTAATATGGTAGAAAGGCAGATACCCATGTACAATCCAAGTATAATGGGTGGTGGTATGTATCATAGAACTGTAAATGAAAATACCCCCGAACAATCAGAACTTATCAGGGATTTCATCGCCAATACAAAATTCGGACAGGATATAGCAAAACAGGAAAAAGATTACATCCAGTCTCTTGAGAACAGCATTAAAGAGAATGAACTTAAATTAAAGGAGCTCGAAGAAAAGAATACTCCTTCATGGCAGGAGATATTTGGAAACAAGATGCTAGGAGGGGCAACTCAGTCATCGGGGCAGGGTGTGACCGATGAACAGATTACCCTTAGTACTGTGAGGAGACAGATCAATGAGCAAAAGAATCTCATGAAGGCAATTAAGGAAGGGGATACAAGCATATTAAACCAGATATTCGGGGAAACTGTACGCGGAGGCGGAGAAATGGGAATGGATATTACTACCCTGGGAGCCTTTCAGGCTGCCAACTCCATGAATGACTGGTTTGCCGTAAATCAGTTGCAGAAGCGGATAGAAAGCGGAACGGTTACTGATGAAGATAGATTGCTCATGTCTGCCATGTCTAACAACCAGGCATACCAGGATATCATGGGAGACAGGCAGACTACGGCGCAAAAAGCTACAAGTTCAGTTATGGGTTCAATGCCATTTATGGCAGGTTTTGCAATTACCGGTGGACTTGCCGGAAGTATAACGCAAGGCGCTAAATCAGCAGCTCAAACAGGGATAAAAAACATAGCAGCCAATACTGTCAGGCAAGGTACAAAAGCAGCTACGGCCCGGATTGGAGCCCAACTAACTAATGCAGGACTTAATGTAGCAGACGCGGTTGGTAGAAGCTCTATAATAGCAGCGATAAACCCTCATACTTACAGGGATATGTTCGACAATATGACGGGGCAGGTTACATACGGCTATGATGCGAACGGTAAACCTTATTATCTGGGTAATGCAGAACAGATGGGTTTTACAAATGCCCTGTTAAATGCATTCACGTCAAATACAATAGAGAATGTATCTGAGTTTTCCGGTGGAGCTATAAATCAAGGCACATCGGCCCTGAAAAGATTATTATCCGGAAATGCGGTCGAAGCCGGGACAAAGATTGCGGGATCACCTTTTAAACAACTGGTAACGGATTTCATGCAAAAGTCAGGGTGGAATGGTATTCCATCCGAGTTTACAGAAGAACAGATCGCTACTATACTACATTCATTCTTCGAAGACGGACAGGCTAAATGGTCTGACCTGACAGACCCGAATCAACAGTTTATTACATTCCTTACAACACTTTCAATAGGAAGTGGGGCGGGCCTGGTAAGCTTTGGGGGTGACAAGATAATGAAGTACGGGGCTCGCAGGTCATATGATAAATCCGTAACCAACTATTACTCTCATTTTCCTGAATTATCCGGCAAGGAAGTTAGCGACATGAGTATTCCGCTAACAACGCTTACTATGTCCAATGTTCCGATTATTAATAAACAGCAGGCTTTACATGACATACTTAATAATAATTCATATAGTGCTGCACAGAAGACAGCGGCGATAAACATGTATAAAGCTTCCCTTACTTACGATGCTTATCAGGGAGCCAAGCAAGGCCGTATAGATCAGTCTAAACAAACTGTATCCGACATGGTTAGGGATAATTCTACGACTAGTGGCCGCGTCATTACCATAAGAACAAAATTATATCCTGAAGAAATAAACCTGACTGGGGATAGTAATATTGTATTAAATGAGGATGGAACGGTGAATATCCAGGAAACGCCGGATATACTCTACTATAGCGACCCTTCCGATGGCAAACGGAAGCCGATTTCCAAGAATGATATACTTGAGGTATTATCCGATGAAAGTTCGGAGGATCTGATAAAAGAAGCCGGGAATATAGTCCAGCAGCAAATAGATATTCAGGACGCTAATGACGAAACAAGGGAATACCAGCAGGGAGAGACAGTACGTGCGAATGTAAATAATATTCCTTTATTCGGAGAAATAGCAGGAATGGATCAGTCCGGTAATTATCTGCTTTCGGTAGAAACACCACAAGGAATTCAGCAAATCGCCATACAGCCAAGCCAAATCATAGACGAGGATAATATACAGGGTGTGGATAATGGTTCACTGGTTGAATACAGGAATGAGAGAGGCGAAACGGTACAGGGTACTGTCAACGATGCTTACGGTTTACGTTCGCAGGGCATGATAGATATCGACGGAAATGTTGTGCCTGTTGAAAATATTATCGGACTGACAAATCAGGGGGCAGTTAGTAGTCAACAGGCACAACAAAAAACTGATAATTTGCAACCTGAAATCTCGAATAATGAGGGTTATACGCTGGCAAAACAAAGCAATGTGTCAGAAACCGGCGCGGTAACAGCAACAAGTATTGCGGATAATATTATAAATGGTGATACTCAATGGAATGCCGAAGAAATACAATTTCAGCAAAATTATCCCCAGGAGATAGAGAATATACTTAAAGAAAGATCAGCGCAGTCTGAGCCTGATCTGAATGCAGTCATAGCTAACGCCCCTAAACAGAAAAACGGAGAGATAGATTATGATGCTCTCCTGGAACAAAGCCCTGCCGATTTTGCTACACTGTATGAGAATGAAGAAGGTCCGGAAGAAACGCACAAGGAGCTTATCTCCGTGTCTGATAATATTGCGAAAAAGATACAATCCGAACAAAAGAAGTTAGACAGTGCAGATAGTATCAATAAAAAGAAAGCGTCACGCAAAGCCATTTCTGAATGGCAGATTCGGAAAGAGGCTATAGATAATGTGATAAGGGAAAGATACGAAGTTAAATCAAATAATACTGAAAATGAATCAGAAGGTAGCGTTAGTGATGAACAGCTGGAGAAAGGACAGCAAACAGGTAGCGGAACAGATGTTCAGGCTGGAGAAGATACAAGATCCGGAGGAACTGATAGAAGCGTTCAGCAGTCTGTCATCGACATTGATACAAGCGAACAACCTGCCGGAGCATCCTCAACTAACGGAACTGCTGGAGAATCAGTTGAAGATGTATTACATGATGTGGGGTCGAAGGAATTAGGACAAAATGAAGTGTCGTTTGATGAGGCTATTGATAAAATATTCGCGGGAGATGCGGAAGGATTGAAAAGAAAACATTTTAATGTAGCCCTAACTCCTGAATTTATGAAAGGACTAGGTATTACAGGCGATAAATTTACGATGTCGTACGGTGTAATATCCAGGCATATAAATAAAGATGCCGACCATACATTAACTCCTGAAATATGGAAGCAATTGCCTGAAGCTATAAAAAATCCATTTGCTATTACTCGAAAGACGGATAAAAAAGACGGTTACCGACTTTATACAACTATAGATACCGATAATGGATTTGTCGTTGTGGGCGTGGATGTTAAAAAAGCTGGAAGAGATATTGATGTAAATGCGATATCCACAGTATTTAACAAGGAAAAGGGGATAAGCGGAAATGAAGAAGTTTTGTATGAGAGTGAAATGATAACCCCTCAACAAAAGTCAGTTCTGGCGAATCCCAATTATCCGCAATATACTTCTGATGAGGGATTATCTGATAGTCCGGTAATGGACACTGAGAACCGCATATCTGAAACAGCTGTAAATTCTCCCAACTCTACCGGACTATCTTCTGGCAACAAAGATAGTAAAGTATCTGATACTCCGAAAACTATTGAAGATAAAATTGCACAGGCTGAAGCTGAAACAGATACTAACCCTACTGAAGCCCAGAAAGAAGCCGGGAACTATAAGAAAGGACATGTAACTATACAAGGCTTTGATATCTCCATAGAGCAGCCAAAAGGCTCTGTCCGTAGTGGTGTAGATGCTACCGGTAAGAAATGGAGCGTCACGATGAATAATACTTACGGCTATATTCGTGGTACTGAGGGTAAAGATAGTGACCATATTGATGTGTTCTTGGGCGGTAATCCTGAGAGCAATAAAGTATTCGTTATAGACCAAGTTACTCAGGATAGCAGCTTTGATGAGCATAAGGTAATGCTGGGTTTCGATTCCATAGATGAAGCTAGGGAAGCATATTTATCCAACTATGAAAAAGGCTGGCAGGGATTAGGCAATATCACGGAAGTAGATGTGGAAACATTCCGTAAATGGGCAGAAAGCGATACAAAGCGTATCAAACCGTTTGCAGAGTATAAGGAGATACAAAATCAGCCAACAGTAAACAGTGAGCAGTCAACAGTAAACGAACAACCGGAGACTCAAGAAGGCTCTTCTCCTTATGGTGCATCTAATACGCTTATCTCTTCCGAACAATACGAAGAATTAAGAAAAAGAATGCGGGACAAGCTCAACAATCTGAATATGGGTTTTGATCCGGAACTGTTTACCATCGGTACACAAATGGCAATGTACCATATAGAAGCCGGAGCGCGTAAGTTTGCAGACTTCGCAAACCGGATGATAGAAGACCTGGGTGATAATGTCCGCCCATATCTCAAATCGTTCTACGAAAGTGCCAGGTATGCTCCAGGTATGGAAACATTGTCCAAAGAAATGGATAGTTTCGATATAGTAAATTCCTTTGATGTGGAGAATTTGGATACCCCCACGAACACGAATGATGGTAAAACAGGCATTCCTGCTATGACGGAAGAACTGTTATTGCCTGAATTGCAAAAAGAGGCCAAAAGACGCGGGATAGATATCGGAAGCACTATAGATGAAAGTAATATACGGATGCAGTTCATCGGAGAGCAGGGAGCCGCTAACCTGGATCAATACGAAGAAGCCACAACGAGACTTGACAATCTTAATATTGCCCGTGATATGGAAACGGCAGAGAAGGACACTAAAGCAATCAAGCTTGCTACCGGATGGGAGCGTGGTGCGGATGGCAAATGGAGGTATGAGATACCTGACAGCCATACTACGCAAGCATTTAAAGATTTAGATACAAGTGAGTCTATTCCATTAGAAGAGGCTTTGGTTGACAAAGCATTATTCGAAGCCTATCCTAAGTTGAAAGATGTTAAGGTTAAAATAGTCGATACCCGGTTAGAGGCAGGTTCATGGAATTCTTCAACCAAAACAATTGAATTATCAGCATATATCCCTGCATATAAAGATGGAAAAATGCAATCTGGTGAACTGTTCGATATCAATGCTATCGATGAAGGATTCAGGAATGTATTGTTACATGAAATACAACATGCCATACAGGATATAGAAGGATTTGCTGAAGGGGGCAATACATCTACATTTAAAGATGATTATCCTGAAATATTACGCTCGATAGAATTTATAACAAATACTAAATTTAAGGGTGGGCGCACCATTGACTTATTCAATCAATTATCAGAGACGTCTAACGGGGACAGGTCTTTAGCTCCTATTAATTTTTATGGAAAAAAACTTGACTCGCTTGCTCAAAAATATGGTTATGCGGATCGTTGGCAGTTGTTTGATGATATGGATAATACAAGTTCGTTTATCAAATACCGTAAGTTGGGAGGAGAAGTTGAGGCCCGTAATGTTCAATCCCGAATGAATATGACTCAGGAAGAACGCCTTAATACCTTAGCCTCCGAAACGGAAGATGTTTCCCGTAAAGATCAGATATTCATTCGTGATGGGATAGAAGGAGGAATTAAAGCTA
The DNA here is from genome assembly GCF_042654545.1 of Dysgonomonas termitidis. Classification (GTDB taxonomy): domain Bacteria; phylum Bacteroidota; class Bacteroidia; order Bacteroidales; family Dysgonomonadaceae; genus Dysgonomonas; species Dysgonomonas termitidis. The sequence continues at coordinate 17,683 of NZ_JBHSGN010000122.1, read as the reverse complement.
TGCAGGCCTCCAATACCCTTGAATCCGTAAACAATACCTTTAATCAACAATTACAACAGCAGATAGATGGTACATTGCCGAAAGGGCATACTTATTCGCTGGGCAATCCTTCTTCTATATTGCAAAGCGCGGGAATACCGGATTTGCCTATAGAAATGGCGAGCGCAAGATTGTTACATAAATCAAATCAGGAAAACCACCCGTTCGATTTATCAGAGGTTAAAGACCTACCCAGAGCTATACACAATCCATTGGCTGTATTCCGTAGTGCTACGCATATAGGAAGTAATGTAATACTCACAGAACTAAAACAAGGTGGTAAAAACTTTGTAGCAGTAATAGAAACAAATAGCAATAGGGGAAAACTTGAAGTCAATAGTATTCGAAGTATCCATCCAAGGACAACAAATAATATAGCTAATTGGATAAACGAGGGATTGATGGATTACGGAAACAAGGAAAAACTATATGAATGGTTGGGTGAAAAAATAAAATCGAGAAGCTATTTAAACAGCAGTAACCCCGCTGACGTTAAAAAACTCCTCGATTCTGCCACAAATATAGTCCAAAACTTTGAAAATACAAGCGCAAGGGAATATATTTCTCAATCTCCTTTCAAAACGATTACCGCTAAAAAGTTCAATGACCTGATAAAAAAGCTAAAGAAAACAGGCCTTGCAAAGAATGTGATTGTGGATAAGGTGAAGATGCGTGAGTATCTAGATAACCTGGCTGGTAAAGAAGGCGCAGAACGGTTCATGAGGCTATGGCATGGCAGTCCGCATTCGTTCAAGGCTTTTTCTACAAGTTTCATGGGTACGGGAGAAGGAGTACAGGCTTTCGGCTGGGGTTTATATTTCACGGAACGCAAGGATATCGCCAAATGGTACGCTGAAACCCTAAAACCTGAAAAATATGTAGAAAATGCTACCATTAATCAACTTGCAAAGGAAGCGTTAGAATCTGCAAACGGAGATGTAGATGAGGCATTGAAATATCTCCGGAAAATACTTCAGGAAGATTGGAGCGACAAGAAGCGGGTAAGAAAAGAAATAAAGATACTGGAGACAGGAAAGCTGTTACCTGAGGGTAAGACAAACCTATATGAAGTAAATGTAGATGATGACCTGAACTTTATACGGTGGGATAAGCCTCTGTCGGATGAACAGATGAATATCATAGACAGGCAACTGGAAAAAGAATTCAATACTACATTCCCAAGGGATTTCAGCAAAAATTTAACCGGAGAGAGTGTATATTACGGTCTGGACACCAGAATCTTTAAAAGCAAGGCGGATACATCCAAATTTCTCCTTCGGGCAGGCTTTGACGGTATTCAATATCCGGCTCAAAGCACATTCAGGCCATCTGACGGGGAAAAAGGCTTTAACTATGTTGTATTTGATGATGCCATTGTCGAGATAGTGGATAAGATAAGGTTCATGTCCACCCCTCAGGGAGATATTTACGGATTCGTCACTAAGGATGGAGGTGTTTACCTCGATCCGGATAAGATGAACGCAAATACTCCTGTACATGAGTTCGGGCATTTATGGAACAGCTTTATTAAAGCAAATAATCCTGAATTATGGGCCAGGGGGAAGGAGCTTATAAAGGAATCCCGGTATTTCAATGAGGTATTTACTGATCCCGCATACCGTCATCTATTAAAAGGTACAAGCGCGGGGCAGGTAAGTCTTTCGGTAGAAAATAATGATTCTATTAATAAACCTACTGATGAAGCTATAGACAGGATTGCAGACGAAGCTCTCGCAAGGTTTATTGGAAACAAAGGAGAATCTGTGTGGAAAGAACAGCAGGATTTATCTCTGTATGCCCGTGTGAAAGCATATCTTAATGATGTATGGAATTCTATTAAAAAAGCCTTCGGTTTCTCGTTCTCTGTGAATGTTGAGGATATGACGCTGGAGGATTTTACAGACAAGGCTGTAAAAGAATTGCTGGGGGGTAAAAATATTGTAGATTCGAAAAAAAGCGATAACTTTGAGAAAACTAATAGCACCGGCAATGTACGATATAACGAAAAGCAAATACTGGCCGCAGATTCAGAAGCATCAGGAGAAAATGAAAAAGGCCGTGGAAGAAATGCACAAGTCGCCGCCCGACTGGGAAGCTATAGACAGGCAGATAGACGAAATGTACAAAGACCACAATCAGGTAAATCCGAACAGGAAAAATCCTTAAAAGAATACGCTGAACAGGAAGGCATATGGATGGATGAAAAAGAGATAGCATCCAATGCCGCAAAGAAAATGCCATCCGGTAAAGAAGCGGATGTTTACCTTAATAAAGATGGCAAAACGGTAACTAAGGTAGTTAACTATTCCAAGTACAGCGACACTCCAGCTGACTTTTTAAATAACCGTATTTTATTATTCAACCAACTATTTAAAGATACTCCGTATAAAATTGTTGGCTTTACTGAAAACGATAAGGGATTTTCCTTTGTTGTGGAACAGCCATATATTAAGGGTAAGTCGCTCAATAGTCAGGTTACCTCCATTAAATCCCTTACCGACCAGCAAAAGAGAGTTGAAAATTATATGAAAGACAACTTCGGGATGAATCCTTCCGGGCTTGATGCTTTCAGTAACGGGGAAGTAACTATAGAGGATATCCATCTTAAAAATGTAATGGAAGGTGAAGATGGGAACCTTTATATAATAGATGCTATACCATCGGAAGTACGGCGAGACGCTAGGGGACAGATAGTATCCGAAATGGAGCAGATAAAGCAGAGTTCGGTTAATGACGGTACATTTATGCTTGCCCCAAATGGTAAGCCTACTAACCTGGATGAAAGGCAATGGCTGCAAGTACGTACCGCTAACTTCAAAAACTGGTTTGGTGATTGGGAGAATGATCCGGAAGAGGCAAGTAAGATGTTGGACAACAACGGGGAACCAAAGATATTCTATCATAGAAGCCCGAATATATTTACCGAGTTTGACGCAACCAGAAACGGACAAAATACAGATGCAGGTTGGCTGGGTGACGGATTCTATTTCTATGGAGATGAAAGCGAAAGCTACGGTTATGGGGATAATAGTATAGAAGCCTTCCTTAATATAAGGGAGCCATATTATGCAACGAATGAAGAAAATTTAGAATTATCAGAAAAGAATGACAGGGATGTTTCCATTGAATTTTCCGATAATCTAAAATCGGAGGGCTATGACGGTGTGTATTTTAATGGTGATTTTAGGGAAGAAACTGTTGTGTTCGATCCTAATCAAATAAAATCTGCTACCGAAAATACAGGAGATTTCAGCAGTGAGAGTGAAGATATAAGGTTTCAGGCGGTAGAGGATATAGCGGAAGATTTAAATTCCGGTATAAGTAAAGAAGATGCAAAAAGACTGGATAAAAAATTAAGAAGGGATTTTAATAAATTCAGGGAAGCGTACTTCGACAGATGGTTACCTACTAAGATATTTCTCGATACATTACGTAAGGCCGGTACCAGGATAGATGATATCGATGATTATCATATGCGGGTAAGCTCTACGGGAAGTAAAATTAAGGCTCAATACGATGCATTCGATAAAACATACATGAAGCCATTGTCAGTTAAGATAGCCGAAATAGAGAAAAAAAGATTTAGCCTGCGGGATATCGAGAATTACGCGATACTTAAATTCGGCTCTTTGGAGCGCAATCCGCTGAAGAGGCGGGAGGCTATAGATACATATAAGGAACAACATCCTAAAGCAACTGAAAAGCAAATAGCTGATTTTGAAAGCCGTCTACCGAATGACTATTCCGGTGTGGCAGCCGTAGAGGAAGAGGTCGGGACAAGCGCAGAAGCTTTCATATCTGAATTTGAAAATAAAGCAGGCGATAAACTTATAAATGAATTCTGGGAAACAAAAAAGAAGAGTACCGATTATATATTGAAGACATTGTATGAATCGGGAAGGATCTCTAAAGAAGAGTATGACAGGCTGAAACAACAAAGGTACTATATACCTCTCCGCGGACACGACCAAACAGTAGCAGAGGATATTTACGACTATTCCCCATCTATGGGCACTTATATGTCCGATCCGGTGAAGAGAGCTAATGGGCGGGTTTCCAGAAGTGAATCTCCGTTCGCTTATATAAACCAGATGGGAAGCAGCGCTATTAAATTCGCAAATTGGAATGACCTGAATAAATCATGGTACAGGATAGCCGGAAAAGATAAAACAGGGCTAATAACACGCGATAAAACGTGGTATATGCAAACCGGAGTAAATGCAGATGGCGAACCTGTATATCAAGCCACAGAACCAGAATATTCCGAAGATCCGGAAGTGTACGCGAATAATATCAAATCGTTTAATAAACGCATGTATGAACTTTCGAAAGAAGGCAAAGCGCATCAGGGAAAATTCGATCTGGGATTATTTACAACACCAATACAGAAAGAACAGCATACGATACCGGTATATGTGAATGGTACGGAATATTCAGTATATATTAATGCCAATCCTGCGGTGAGTCGTGCTATAAAGGGCATAAATACTATAGAACACAAGCGGAAAACAAATACTAAACAATACGGGCGTGTATTGAAGTTTTTGCACAAAACGGCAGATGCAGCAGAAAAGGCCCAAAACTGGAGGGCCCGAAATGTAACTTCACGTAATCCGAATTTCATTGTAACAAACTTTGAACGGGACTATCTGTTTTCCAGCACGATACTAGGTGTAAAAGAAGGAGCTAAATATGCACTTGAATTCCAAGGAAATATACCGGGTTCATTCATGGCGCTACAACGGTTTATCCGTGGAAAAATGGATATGTCGAATAAATATGACCGCCACTTGTCTGATTTTATACTCCAAGGTGGAGAAACCGGTTATATGCAGGCATTGGAACTGGATAAGATACAGGGAAATATAGAAAAGGATATTAAGCGGGAAATCAGGGGATATCCAAATCTTTTGGAATTGATGAAATATGTGCCGGATAGTATCGATGCCATTAATAAAATAGCCGAAAATCTGTCCCGTTTTTCTGTATACGTCACAAGTATAGAAAATGGCCGATCGGTTTACCGGGCTATATCTGACGCGAAGAATGTAACTGTTAACTTTAACCAGACCGGATCAGGGCAAATGGGTAATGATTTCCTTAGAAGATATTACATGTTTGTGAACCCGGCTTTGCAAGCGGCGTATAACCTGGCAGGCGTAGCTGTTAAGAATAAGGCGAGAATGACAGCAGCTGTAGCCGTATTCGGTAGCCTTTCATATCTGGCATCTTTACTGGCTTACGCTATAGGCGGTGATGACGGACTGGAAGAATACTACAACCTGAGCGACTGGGATAGGCAGAATCATCTTTGCATCTATACGGGCAGCGGATTTATAAAATACAGCTTGCCCCATGAATTACGCGTATTTACACGCATGGGTGATAATTTTATGATGGCTTGTGAAGGACGGCAAGATGCTTTGACGGCAGCCGGTAATAGTATCCTTGGATTGGTAGATCTATTCCCTGTAAATCCGCTGGGAAGTGATGTTGGCAATATTGAAGATATAGGCGCAAAATCATTGGTTAAATTAACCCCTGACCGCATTCGTCCTTTCTTTGAACTTGCGATAAATCAGGATTTTGCCGGAAATAGGATTTATAACCAATATGCGAACGAAAACGCGCCAGGACACAAACAGGCTCTTACGAATAAAAAAGGCGAATATAAAACCCCGGAATGGATGGTTGATTTATCGAAAGCCATAAATGATATAACCGGCGGGGATAATGTAGAACAGGGACATATAGACTATAACCCAGATAAGGTATACCACGTGTTTAACGCGTACCTTGGGGGGCAGTTCACTTTCGCATCACGACTGGCCGATACGGCAGACAGGGCGGCAGACCCCGAAAAAGAAGTAAAGGTAAGGAATACTCCTCTGCGATCATTCTATATATCAGAAGCGGATATTGAAGAAAATAACAGCTACCTGAATAATAAATACTATAATATATCGAAAAAGATTGAAGCGGCCGATTATAAATATAAACAATATGAAAAAGAATATCCGGACAGCTTTGACGGTATAATAAAAGATAAGCCTGAAATCGAAGAATATTCATATCTTAAAGATTATGTAAACGACATAAAAAATGAGGAGAAATTGCTTAAAGAGTTAAAAGGGCCGGAACTGAAAGAACAGGAACAATATATTAAAGAGCTAAAGGAAGAATTAATTAAGGAATTTGAAGAAATAAATATAGACCGCAGATGAATCATAAAATATTCAACAAAAAAAAGCTTGGCATAAAAGCCGATAAAGCATCCGAAGTACTGAACAGCGTGCACTATGCCGATAACAAGGATATACTGCAAGAATGTGCCGCTTACTGGTATGATCTGAGGGAATTAAGGCATAAACGTAAACGTTGCGGTCGTTATGTATACGGCAAGCAGTGGGAAGATCTAATTCCTAATCCTGACAGACCGGGAGGATTTATAACCGAACGCCAGGCTATTATGATGCAGGGTAAAACCCCGTTACAGAACAATATGATACGCAGGTTCCTGAATTCTATTGTCGGACAGTTCAGGACGAATCAGACGGAACCTGTGTGTACGGTACGTGACAGCGATGAAGTAAAAATAGGCGAAATGATGACAATAGCCTTACAAGCTAACGAACAACTGAATAAGACTTCCGAGCTGGATGCTATAAACCTGTTCGAATACGCCATTTCAGCATGCGCATTTTACAAGATTAAGTATGACATAGTACCGTCCAATGGAATGCTTGACGGTATCGTACTTATAAATAATCCGGCGCGTATGTTCTGGAACGCGGATATGGAAGACCCCAGGGGATGGGATTTAAGGCATATCGGGGAAATACATGATTTAAGGATAGCTGACGTATTAAGGGCATTTGCGAAGAATAAACAGGATGCTGATTATATCCGGGGATTATACCACGGTATAAATACACGTATATCATCATCGTATGGAAACATGACCACTAAAAGAATCGATAACCTTGATTTTTATATTCCGCAGGATGATTATACATGCAGAGTAATAGAAAGCTGGAGATTTGAGAGCAAACAAAGGCTACGATGTATCGATGAAGCTGAGGGGTCTTTATACTGGGTAGATATAAATAAAGAATCCGGAATAAAAGCGGAGAATGAAAGGCGCATAAATGAAGCGACTGCCCAGGGCGTGGATATAGATGACGTGTTGCTGATAAAGTATGAGTGGGCTATACACCAATACTGGTATTACAGATTTCTAACTCCATACGGAAATGTGTTATCGGAAGGAGAATCCCCATACTGGCATAAAGGCCATCCTTACACATTTAATTTCTATTCTTCGTTCGACGGTGAACCTCATTCATTCGTAGAAGACCTTATAGACCCGCAAAGGATGCTTAACCGGATGTATATACTCCAGGACTTTATCATAAGCTCAGGGGCAAAGAATACGCTTATAATAGATGCAGATGCGCTGAATGGGCAATCTCCTGAATCTATAGCTGAATCCTATGTAAAAGTTGGTTCCGTTATTGTTATGAAACCTAAGACCGGTATTAAGATAAGCGAATCGATACACCAGATAAAGGCGGATAATAACAATGTAGGTACCTATGAAATGATAAACCTGATGATGTCATTTATGAACGACATATCAGGAGTTCACGGAGCTGCAAGAGGGGAGGAGCCAAAAGCTGGTACTGCTGCCAGCCTCTATGCACAGGAGGCGCAGAATGCGGCCACTAATGTAGTACACCTTATAAACTCATTCAATTCATTGCGCACAGACAGGGATATAAAACTAATGAAAGTGTTGCAGCAGTATTATGACTCCAGGAAGTTCATTAATACGGCCGGGGTGTATTATTCAAAAGAGTCGAAATATTATAATCCTGAAACCGTCCAAAACTCGGAGATGGATATATCACTTGCTCAAAGCACATCTACTGCTGCGTACAGGTCTGTCATGGATACATTCCTGTTAGATATGTTCAAAGGCGGAGCCATAACATTAAAGATGCTGCTTGAAAACTCAACACTGCCATTTAAAGACAGATTGCTACAGTCCGTAGAATCGGCTGAACAATCGGCAGAGAACGGGCAGATGCAGGGATTTTCTCCTGAAATGATGCAGGAGATACAGGGACAGGTAAACCCTGAAGCGATGAATATGCTGAGTGGTAATTTTATGCCTCAGGGATAAAGAGAGAGCCGGTATTAACCGGCTCTCTATATACGTTATTTATATGGATGATTCTTGTTCTATTATTTCGTTTATCCTGTTAATTTCTTTCTTGGATCTTATATAATCCATCCATATTCTCGAGGTTACCCTTTCATATACCGCATCTTTCGCATGGCCTATATTCACGTAAAATATCTCTGAATCGGATGAAAGGGTTTTTCCGTTTTTATGTCCGAATAGGAATGGACTTCCGTAGTAATCATTCCGGCGTTCTATCTTTACGGATATGCAATTTTTGTTAATTGATACCGATTCTACAAGAAATTCATGTATTCCATCCGCTAATGCGTCTATATACAGCGTATCTCCTTTTTTTAATTCTTTATTAAGTTTAAACATATCATTATTGTTTATTTGTGTAAATAATTATATAACATATTAATGCTTCCTTTCGACGTAATTCTTACAAACGTCCTTTGCCAGGCAATATCCATTTCCTGTCGGCGACACTTGGCATTCAGGGGCACAATATAGCATCCTTTTAGCCGCTCTTTTCCCATAACAACCTATTTTCTTTTTCCATGCGGACAGGTTATATGTTTCTAAAGTGTTTTTTTGTCCTATTTTACTGATATCGATTGTTACTTTCCAATTTTTCTCTGTCATAGTTTTATTGTTTTAATCATTATCATTATATCCAACATATTATCAACGCTTACAGGTATCTCTTCTACAAGCATTCCATCTATATGGCATGAGGCGTCATATCTCCCCGTTAATTTCCCGATAAAAAGTTTGATTTCGGCATATATCCAGGAGCGGGCTTTTATCCTGTCTTCATCCAATAAAAAGGAAAGCCCGTTCCTTCTACGTTTTACGGTATATATTTTCATTTCTTTTTCTTTACTACCGGTATTCCTACCCTGGCTTTCCTGAAAAAAGGCTTCAATAGTTTCTGCCAATTCAGGTAACGATCCCTCATCTCCTTTTTCTCTATCTCTGTAGGCGCATCCGTCCCATACCTTTTTGTCGCCGTAACGTAGAAGCACCGGTTCCTTATCTCCAGATATTTCATTCCGGGAGGCATTAACTTTTGTTTTTTCCGGATATCGATTTCATCGTTATTCAGAACCAACAGCCCCCCGCTTATCCTGTCTGGATATACAAAATAGCGTTTATCTCTGATGAAATGCTTCATATCGGCTAACTTTATAGCCATACGGAGCCTAAGACCCAGGATAAACAATAGCCAGATCTCTATGATCCAGTTTTTTGTAGCTATTAAAAATGTCATGGTTTCTAACCATACATTTGATTTGATTGATTTTTCCATAAATTATTTATTTAAAATGTTGATTCATTTCTGATTTTTGGTTGTTTATTATGATTTTTATGTTCATATGGAATATATATTTCGGGCATGGGAAAATATTTAAAGTCGTAACAGACATATACCCCTATTGCCGTAGACATTAATATATCGTCATGACAGCCCTCGATAGCTCCAAGTTTGCCGTCTTCTTTGATTTCGTACTGATCCATTTCGTTACAGCATTCCAGATCACGTTCATAATAACCTTCCTCACGTAACATTTTTGTCATATTGTCCATAATCATTGTTTTTGAGGACTCACCCGTATGGAATCCCCATTTAGGAGGTAAATTTTCCTTTATGCGTTGCGCCGAATTACGGCAATACAGATTATCATATGCGCCGCCTAATTCATCAAGTATGTATTCGAAGTGCTGGCCTTCCGTTTTTTCTGTTTCAAATGTATTAGATTCAAATACCAGTAACGCATTGTCATATATTGTAGCTATCATAGCTGCCAGCCACGCTAATAAGTCGTGATCTATATGCCCTCTCCATTGCGCTACTTTTTCCGGAACTCCGCCTATTTCAGTCATATATTTCCGGTCGAAAACGGTAATGACAGACCAGTCCGCTTTGTCGGATTTACCTCCGATATCGACACTTACGACATACCGACGACGTATATATTCTTTTGTTGGAAGAGCCCATACTTTAAGAAGATTATCCTCTTTATTCGGAACGCCTTCCAGTTTTTTTATAAATGAATTTTTTAGAAATTCCTTTTGCTTATCAGAATCATCGCATTCTTTAAGAAGCAGAGTAGATTCGACGGTAGCGTAAAACAATGGCTCTTTATTGAATTTACGCATGTTCTGTACCTGGTATATATCAAACTTACGCTTCCCGGAACTCTGAAATGCTTCGATATCATCGGACGGGAACTCCTGACGCATTCCCCATTCGTTAGGGTATTCTTTAGATTTATTCCTATACCAATTTATCTGCTCAAGCGTCGCCCCTTTTTCCCAAAGGTTATATTCATAATCTGTCATCGAGTTAATAAAATCAATGACATTGTCTATTTTTACTGCATTGTTTTCAATATCAAACCATGAAATAAATACGGGAGTCATATTATTTTCTCCTGATTTAGCCCTTAGCCATTCCCTATGAAAAAGATTACCCACGCCCTTAGCCGTGCTCTCATAGACAACTATAGAATCAGCTACCATAGGTATACCGGAAGTAACCGAATTTAATATATCCTCAGGGGTTTTTCCTTTTGTTACTTTCCAAATTCCTATTTCGGTACAATGCGCCATTACTGTATCTTCCCCGCGTACACCATCCGGTTTTTCGGCACTCCCTATAGTGATACGGCAGTCGGGACCTTCTATGATAGATGTCTTTGCCGATTTTTCATATGGCCGCATCATCAAATAATTTACATTATCGACCAATTCGACAGGTATGTATTTTAAAATCTTAGTATACATGCCCTTTACAATTCTGGCTGTATTTTCAACATGCGCACATATTGTACTATTCCATTGCCGGTGATGGAATAGTTGCATCCATGCCATATATAACTGTACAAGCGTGGAGCCGCCCCATTGCCTGGCTTTTAACAGGATTATCCTGATGGATTTCCGCCTGAGCCTGAATGATTCCAATACTTTTAAAAGTTTGCGCTGTCCTCTGTTCAATATAAATGGGATATCCCCTTCTATAACAATATCCTGTCCGGTAAAAGGGTCTTTTTTGGGTTTAGGTTTTATTTTGAAATAAGAAGCTGCTGTGTATTCAAAATCCGTCTTAATCCTTATTTTCTCGACTGCTATGATTATTTTCCTTACATTCTCCTTTTGTGGTGGTATATTTAATTTTTGCAGATAAGCGAATATGGAACCTTCTTTTTCCAGTGACTTTATGAGGTCATGACAAAGCATTTCTTTAGGTGCATAAAAGAGAGGAATAGGTAAATCACTTATCCTTAAAGGAGTTCTTTCTACGGTATTCGATCCTGCACCAATATAAGGGTTATACTGATCTTCTTCCTGCCGTAAATCCCTGTTACGTTTTTTATTCTCTTCCCTTATGTATGACGCTGTCAGTTTCATTAAAAATAGACTTAACTATATATGCTAAAAATCCCAATGAGAAGCCTAATAAATGGATTAATCCATTAATACCCGGCAGTAGAAAACCTATAGTTATAGAAGAAATAACTAAAGTGAAAAACGGAATAAACTTATACGGAATGGTTATTATAGCTCCTGAGCGTATACCACATAATATATAAATCAATCCCGATGCTCCTATGGTAGGCTCCGGCATAGATGACAAAAATGCGATAAGCACAGAGCCCGGATATAATAGAAGAAATAATCTGTCCTTTATATTTATTGATCCATATATGAAATAAAAAGACATCATATTCAATGATAAATGAATAAACGATTTGTGAAATACCATGTATATAAAGAATGTATATACCGGACTATTATCTGAATACCCAGCCAAAAGGATATCGACAGGCAAAAAATAAACAATTATGCATATTATTATAAAAATATATTTCATCTTATTTTTATTTGTGACGCATATTGCGCCGTTATATAAAATCCGGGAGCCTCATTATATATCACATAATTTATACCTTCAGATATTTTACTGTCCGGATTATTTATCCTCCATTCCAGAAAAGCATTGAACATATCGAAATACATCTTGCGCCTTTCCATTCTTTTGTGCTGCGGAATATAGCCTTTCATCATTTTATTTATCATTCTTCCAGCTTCATGCTCAGTTATGTAATATCGGGGAGCCGGCATATTTACCGCTTCATTCACGATATCTATCCTTTTCATAAATCTGGCTTTTTGTCCATATCTACGAATCACTTCTTTGTAAGCTAAATTAAAATCCCGATCCTTTATTTTTTTAAGCGTACACATATTATAAAAAAATGATTCTGCTGTAAAAATAATAAGAAATAAACATAAAAAATTAATTTTTCAACACTTTTAAATACAATTATATATAACAAATTTGTAAAGTAATACTTTAAGTTTTATATAAATTATAAATAATGGAAGATGAAGAAAAAGTAATGGCTGAGGAAGTAGTCACCGAACCGGAAGAACAACCGTTAAGAGGACGTTCCAGAATGATGGATTATCTGAAATCAAATAGTCCAGACATGATCTTTGAAAGCGATGACGATGCGATAGACCATATACTCGACAGATACGGAAAGGTGAACGATACAAGTAATAAACTTGCGGAAGGAGTAAGGAAGAACCCCCGGAACGCAGCCCTTCTCCAATCTATTATGTCCGGAAATAATATGTTGCCGGACATTGTGAAAATGTATGGAAAATCTATATTGGAGCTTGATCCCGAAAGCGAAGAATTTAAAGAAATAATTCAGGCAGAGGACGAGCGGATGAAGTCTGAACAGGATGCATTTGATAGAACTGCTAAACAGCAACAAGAATTTGAAGATAACATATCTAAATCGGAAGAAGTCTTCAAAGCATTTGCCGAAAATAACGGCATGACCGAAGAGCAGTTTTCGGAATTTCTGCAATGGGCTTATGATACTATCTATATGCCTGCATTTTCAGGAGTGTATAGTACAGAAGGACTGGAGGCTTTAAAAAAAGCATATGACTACGATACAGACGTAGACAGTGCTATAAAAGCCGGAGAAGCGAAAGGACGTACCCAGAAAATAGTAGAAAAGGTGCGTAACGATAATGGAGGGGGAGACGGAGTTCCTACACTGGGAGCCACAAGCGGCAAGCCTCAGAATAAACCGGAAGAAAGAATTTCTACACCAAGGAAAAACGGAAGCTGGGGAACAAATACGGAACTAATTAAGTAACATTAAATTATAAAAAAATGAAAGAAATTTTTAAAAACTATTTTGGAAAGGGAGGGCTGATTATTTTGCTACTTTCCCTTGCATGCGCTATTATCGGAGTGACCGATGCGGGCTCCGTACATGCGGCAGAAGGCATATTCACACCGAACAACACAGGAGCCGATCCAAGCTCTCCCGGAGCTGATAATCTTGGAAAGCATGTAGCCGGGGAAGTCAGTGTCGATACCGGTAAAAATGTCCAATCAGAGCTATTAAAACCGTTTTATGATGATGAGATAATAAAAGTAAGGCCGGATAAAGCCATACTTGATACTATGCTGCGTCATATGACCCCACGGAATACGAATTCCATAGAAGCAAAATGGGGAAGTGTTGATATAAAGCCATTCGAGACATTTGCGACGAGTGCTTATACACAAGTAACAACCAGTTCGACAGCTGTGTTAACGGTAGACAACCCTATTATATTCGCAAAATCCAGTACAATACGTGTAAAAGGTGTATATGGATACGACGAATCAGGTACTGTGCGTAGTACAAAGGTATACCTGCAATTGAGAGTAAAAAGCATCGCAGGAAACCAGATCACTGTATACGCGACCAACGGGGGAGCATTAACGGGTACAGCTCTAAGACCTAAAACACAAAAATTCATACCTTCTATCCCGGCAAATACGAAACTATTCCGTTTGGGACGTGCGGCCACTGAATTTGACGTAAAAACACCTCCTACATCTTCTTATCCTACGATAGACAATAACTATGCGCAAACGTTCATGTGCCAGATAGACGTTTCGAAATGGTACCAAAAACAGGATAAGATACTGGACTGGGAAAAAGAAGATATGAATGAGGCTGCTATCTTTGAATGGCGTATGGAAATGGAAGGCTCCCTGATGTATGGAGAGAAAGGTATGACGTATGATGATGATCAGAACGTAGATGTGTATACATGTAACGGTATCACTAAATATATGTTCAAAGAGTACGAATATACGACGTTTACTAAAGACGATTTCGTGGACATGCTCGAATATATATTTACTAAAAACAGCGGATCTAAGAAACGCGCTATTTTTGCCGGTTCCAAGTTTATATCCAATGTAAGTAAAATAGACTGGACATTGTACAAAGATATTACAACAGGCACAGACGTACAATGGGGTATAGAGTGGACTACCATAAGAACAAACTTCGGTACACTATATCTGATCCATCATGAATTGCTGGATTTGTACGATGACGCAGAAAATGCCTATGTATTAGATCCTGATTACCTGTATAAATATATATGGGAAGCAAGAACTACAAAACAATATGACCAGGAGCAGCTTGGTGTAAGGAAGTCGGACACTACCGTTAACTCGGAAAGCTTCTGCGTAGGATTGGGATATCCATCCTGCCATTGTAAAATAATGAAAGCAGCTTAATATAATTTAAAAGCGGAGTTATAGTCAATATCATAGCTCCGCTTATTATCATAATCAAAATTAAAAAACATGTCAAAAATAACTATAGTCATATTCAGGCTAAAAGGATTGATGAGCCTCAGCCAGAAAGTAACGCTCGATAATGGTAAAGGCGTGCGTATAGAATATACAGGAGGATCAAACAACGGTACTTCCATTATCGGAGGACGGTATATGTCAAAGGATCCTCTTGTGATAAAAGCCATTAAGGCATCTCAGCGATTCAAGGATAAACAGATATACGTTGAAAGCGAGACAGAGGAAGATGCACCTGATGAAGAAGGTACAGAGAGCCTCAGCCAGAAAGTAACGCTCGATAATGGTAAAGGCGTCGGCGTTCCTCAAAATCCGGATTTATACTCGGAGCATGTGTCCAATCAGCAGCAGGTGCGGGAATTTATGGGTTCAAAAGGCGTAAGCCCTGAAATATTAAATAATGCCCTGACAGCTGAAAGCCTGGTTATTCTGGCAAAAGAAAATGGGTTTAATTTCCCGAATTGGAGAATTTTCAATGAATAATGACTATAAAGGATCTTATATATAAGGTTAAGGTGAAATTACAAGAGCTAACCCCGTATGGTTCGGGGTTAGCTGTACTTGATCCCGATTCGTCAGTGATTACTCCTTTGACTGACGGGTTGGTTGTCCTTGACCCTGAAAGATACGACAAACCAGTAGAGATTTACATAAAAGAATCCATAAGCGAAGCCTACGACCTATTAATAGAATTATCACCGGGTGATTTACTTCCGTCCAAAGAATTATCGCCGGAAGATGCTCCTATAGATATTGTAAAAAATCAAGACGGCAGCGGCTATATAAAACTTCCGGAAGATTTTCATTCACTGAAATTATTCAAAATGAGAGGCTGGGAGCGCCCGGTTAGTAAAATTATTACCTCGGACAGTCCGGCATATATGAATCAATTCAACCCTTATTTACGGGGCGGCGTATCATCGCCTGTATGCGCTGTTATAAAAACAAGCGAGGGTAAAAAGTTAGAATACTACTCACTTCCTAAAACATACAGAGAGCATAAAATTGATTTCGGTTATTACATACCAAAACTAACTATTGACATGGATAACGAGAATAGCCAGATACTGGAAGATATAGACAGCAGACTTATTCCTGTATTCATTTACCTTATAGTCTCGATTGTTCAACTTATTTATGAGCAATCCGAATTATCCGACAAAACAAAACAGGCAGCAATAGAAAAATTACAATTAATAAAAATTGCAGACAATGAGCGGATTTAATAGAATAGACAGAAAAGACCGTGTTCCCTTTCAGGATTATAAAGGCGCATACGGCTCTATATATGATATATATGAAAGGTATCCGAAAGGATATTACGGTTGGTTTGCTTTTGTTCAGTCTTTAAAGACATTCGCATACTGGGATATAGAAGAAAGGGAGTGGAAAGGATTAGATCCATCGAATATGTATACCCGGTTTATGACCCGGTATGAAGTTGTAGATACATTATTTAATCTGAAACCAAAGGGTAATGTCGCCGTAGAGGCATTAATTGACCAACAATTTACTCTCCAGGGATTGGAATGTATGAAGCCCGGATATGAGATGCGTATCATAATTAAAAATGTATCTCAAAATCCCATAACCATATCGCTACCGACAGAATCGCCTATTTTTAATGATTACGGAGGATCAATTATATTGCAACCTGATGAAATAACTGAATTCTCATTGTGGTGCTATTTCAAAGATAAGTACAGGTTATCTAATGTAGAAAGAAAATCAAGGGACTATACCGATGCTGTAGGTGAAAATGTATTACAGGATGCTAATAGCTACACCGATACCAAACTCAACCAATCCGTCCTCTCCGATATCTCCATAGACAACAACCCTACAACAAAACGTCTGCAACTGAATGAAACATCTAAAAACCTGTTATCCGGAATAACAAGTAATACAAGCAACGTAATACCAAACGCTTCCGAAGTACAGGATGGGGCCATGCCGAAAGAGAGCTTCCAACAGATAGGCATAAATACGGCGGATATTGCAATTATAAAAGGGACGGGACGTGCAGCGGCTAATTTGGGAAACACTCCTACACAGCAGCAGCTTACCGATGCATGGACAGCCATAAAAGGCGCAGCCCCTTTGGATAATGCGACCGTCGTCAATCTCGATCAGGACGCACCGGCCGGTCACGCGTGGACTTATCTGGAAACATCCCCCGGAGTATTCGAATGGATAGACAGGGGAACGGATACAGTCAATCAGGCGGCGACAGATGTGCTGGGGCTCGTAAAAGGCGTTGCGGCGATAGCGGGTAACGCAGGTAAGGTATTCGTGGAAAACGACGGCTCTATGTCGGTAGTAGGTTGGGATGCGCTGGCTGCATCCTTAGCTGATGCCCTGCCTTATATCGCATTCAAGTTAGCTTCCCAGTCGCTCACTTCCGTAGCAAATATCCCGGCTACAGCTTCATACACATTATGCCAGATATCCGCCAGTGCAACAATGTCGATAGCGAATATCAGCAGTCTTAAATCCTGCTACGAGATGGTAATAGAGGTTGAAAATACAGGAGCGTCCGCCATTACACTTACACTGCCTACGGTAACAGGGTTAAGGAACAATTACGGTCAGCCTACAGTAAGCATTCCGGCAGGCAAAGTAGCGGAAGTGAATATTTTGTGCGGGATAACAGGAAACTATAGCATGAGAGTAGGAGATCCGAATTAATAACCAGCCAATAGCTAAAAATATGAGACGAAGGACATACTCCAATAATGATTCCTATTATGAAGATACAGCCGGCATAC
>NZ_JBHSGN010000121.1:0-327629 GCF_042654545.1 Dysgonomonas termitidis | reverse complement strand
TTAATATCAAATGATTATATAAAAAAATAGTCGGAAGATATTTCTTCCGACCACTCCTGTCTTCTCAGAAGGCTTTCTTTATTATAGTTTCTCCGGCTTTCCTTGATATATTAAATAAATAATTAATACATTTGTATATGTACATACATATAGTATTTACTAAAAAATAATTTAATATATCATGAAAAATTCACCTTTATATGCATTACTTGGTATCTCTGCGTGCATATGCAACGAAGTCATTGCCCAAGGTACAAAAAAACCGATGAATATTCTGTTTATCATGACCGACGATCATGCTTTCCAGGCATTAAGCGCATACGGCCACCCTATTTCGAAGCTTGCTCCTACTCCCAATCTGGATCGGATAGCACAAAACGGGATGCTCTTTAATAATGCATTTGTAGAAAACTCAATTTCTACTCCCAGCAGAGCAACCTTATTGACAGGGATGTATAGCCACCAACATGGGCAAACACACCTCGGCTACGGATTAAAGCCTGACAAAAAATTCTTTGTGGAGTATCTGCAGGATGCAGGCTATCAGACAGCATTATTCGGCAAATGGCACCTCAGTGCTCAGCCCAAAGGATTTGATACATATAAGATATTCGACGATCAGGGTGAATATTATAATCCAAGATTCAGAACACCACAGTCGGATGGCAAATATATACGTGAAGAGGGTTATGCAACCGATCTAGTAACTGATGATGCCTTAAACTGGCTTATATTCCGCGACAAAAGCAAACCGTTCTGTGTATTGGTTCACCACAAAGCTCCTCACCGAAACTGGATGCCCGACCTGCAATACCTCGATTTGTATGAAGACATTGAATTTCCCGAACCGGCTACTTTATTCGATGATTATAGTACCAGAGGCGAACAGATGAAAACACACGAACTATCTGTTGCCAGCCATCTCGGATATGCCTTCGACCTGAAGGTATCCCAACTTCAAAACGAACCTACACTGGATTATATCAAATCGAGTTTCGATATGGCTATAAGTACATTAACACCTGAGCAACTCAGAGTATGGAATGAATCATATGATAAGAAGAATAAGGATTTTCTGGCTAACAGGCCGCAGGGTAAAGAACTAGTCCGGTGGAAATACCAACGATATATCAAAGACTATTGCCGCACCATAAAAAGTGTGGATGTTCAGGTTGGCAGGTTACTCGACTATCTGGAAAATAACAACCTTATGGAAAACACTATTATTGTATATACTTCCGATCAGGGTTTCTATCTGGGGGAGCATGGACTCTATGATAAGCGCTTCATGTATGAGGAAGCTTTCAGGACACCGCTTATTATCGCTTTACCGGGAGCAAAAAAAGGGGCAGAATGTACAGAACTTGTTCAAAATATAGATTATGCGCCAACCCTTCTGGATGCCGCCGGAGTTAATAAACCCGATGATATGGCCGGAGAATCACTGATACCATTATTGACCGGAACTTCTGATAAATGGAGAGATAATCTCTATTATCAATTCTATGATTATCCCGCTGTGGGAATGACACGCAAGCATTACGGAATACGGGACAAAAGGTATAAACTTATACATTGGTACGGCAAAGGAGAACTAAAGGACAAGGATATCGACAGTTGGGAACTATATGATCTGAAAAAAGATCCGACAGAAATCATCAACATTTATAACGATAAAAAATATACAAAAGTAAAAGAACGGCTTCACATACTTCTCGAACAGAAAAGAAGAGAACTGAAAGTCACAGAATAGTATCATGGTGAATGTAAAAAGAAAGCAGCAAGACTGGGTCTTGCTGCTTTCTTTTAATAGTTTATTAATTCGTATTAACGGGCAGGTATGGAAACTTCTTTTACCTCTGTATAATTATAGCGGTTTGTTGCATCAAACGTAACGGAAGTGCGTACCCCGAATCTGATAAAATATTTTCGTGCATAGTCCGGGAAAGACTTTGATGCCGACGAAGTATTTATTGTAAAAGTAGTTCCGTTAGGTCCTAAAATTTCAGATGCTCCCACCCCCATTTTGGCGGGATCGCATTTAACCGAATAATTAGGACTATAGCTGAAATCTCCCACATAGTCGGTCTCGCTAATAAACAGCCATCCTTCAACCAAAGGTTTCTGATATGTCGCGTTATTAGATCCGTATGTAACTTTTACCTTGACGGTTACAGTTCTGTCCGCATTTACAACCGGTTCGCCATCCCATTCTATACGAAGGATAGGTTCCACCTCATACGTTTTTTCCACTGTACCGCTAATGGTCATTTTTTCTTCAGGTAGCGGGACGAATGCACCGGATGGTGTAATCCCATATTCACCTTTGAATACCTTGGTATTATTGAATGTACCATCCATTTTACAGTTAAAGTCATACGGTTGCGGTGTATCGCTCCAGCTATACTCCATCATCCTGATGCGCACACCGGTATTCCCAATAGCTGTCTGGAAAGGCTTATTTGTTCCTTTTTCGACAAACTTACCTCTGAATGTCTCTTTAGGCTCGGGATAATTGTCATCAGCGCACGATGCCATTCCCAAGAACATCAATAGAGACAAAGCAATATATATTATAGTATTTCTCATATCATCAATATTTTTGTTATTAATAACCTGGATTTTGCTTACAGTTCGGATTTTTAGTTATCTCACCTGTAGGTATTTGCTGATAATAATTCTTAGTATCAAAATTAAAAATATAGTTATTTCCGGCTTTTGATTCCATGAATCTTGAATCCAGAAAATATTTTTCAGCATCGGTGGAATAAAAGGCATATAAAACTCTGTAGCGCCTGTTGGTTTGTTCATCATATATGACTCTCCAACGTTTCAAATCCCAATAAGTTTTATGTTCGAAAGCAAGCTCTTTTCGTCTTTCTGTCCGTACAACATTAATATCACTTAACGTAGCGGAGCTTGCCAGCAAAGTCGCACCTGCACGTCTTCTTATAAGATTGATACAACGAAATGCTTCTTCGCGATAGCTCTCTCCTGTGGACGCTGTACTTACACCTGCGAGAAATAGCTCGTTAGCAGCTTCTGCCCTGTTAAGCAATACTTCCGCATAGCGGATTTCAATCCAACTCTGGCTCGACTTATTGCCATTATTATCTGTTTGGTTCGGATTCAAATATTTGCGAAGATAGAAACCACTGATATTTCCAAAATCCCATCCCGATACAATACCGCTTTCTCCTGCTCTCTTCATCTTACTCACACCATCTTTCAGCAAGATAGCATTAGCAGCCTGATTATTGAAAGAGAAATCGCTGGAAAGCTTCAGATTACTTGATTCTCCATATACTACGTTATAATCGGTGACACTTCCCTCGGGCATAAGCCGGCCAATACCTGTTCCTACAGTCCCTGTCCAGATTCCGCGACGTAAATCTATCATCTTACCCATGAACTGATCCATAGGGAGTATTACTGTTCCTCTCAGACGGGGTTCACAATTTGCGAAAGCGTCAAGCGGTGAATTATACAGTACATACTTACCGTTGGCATCCAGATTTTTCAATTTTCCATTAGTATCCTTATCTATACCGTCAAACATTTCAACAAAGTCTAAAGTCGGGCAAATTTCCGAATTATTACCTCCCGAAGATGTCTGCATCGGTTGTGTCGAGTCATCGAAACCATGCACCGATTCCGGATTTTTATAATACCTCACAAATATATTCTCCTTCGTATCTTTAAGGAATATATTAGTAAAATTAGTTGCTTGCGCAGTCTTATTTCCATCAACCCATTCTGCTTCATACAGGCCATAGGCCGTTGTTTCATCAAGTATTTTACTGGCTTCGTAAGCAGCTTTGAAATAATCATTTGCACGGGCAGACGGTATCCCGCATATTCTGACGCCATTATATACTTCACTGATAGTATTATACTTGGCTATAGATCCTGCATGAAGCATTGTGCGTGATTTGAATGCAGCGGCTACATATCTGTTTGCACGTCCTTTCTGATTCGTTTTAGGCAAATTATTTATTGCATAATCCAGATCAGACGCAATAAGATCCCATATGGCCTCTTCCGAATCGCGGAAAAGCTTAGTACCCTCAACATCGACACTCGCCGGATAATCGATTACATGATCCACCTTAGGCACACCTCCATAACGCTTAACAAGTGAATAGTATAGGAATGCTCTTATAAAGTAAGCCTCAGCCAGATAAGTATTATAGTTGGCCTGGGTATGTGCCGAAGCGTATTTGGGCAGAGTCTCTATAAATAAGTTCGCATCACGGATTGCCGAATAAGCATTATCCCAATAGCTTGCATGTTCGCCTTCTGCCCCTTTAGTATCACGTCCCAGAGCTTCACCGGTCAGGCACGATTGTTGCTTATATTTTGTATCAGTATTATTGAACAGGCCGCTTTTTTCATAATTGTACCGGAAATCTTCCATAGGAAGCGTGCTATACATCCGGGCAATATAACTCATCGTACCCTCTGTAGTACCGAATATATCCGGGTCCCCGATTATATTCTTAGGCGGGATATCCAAATCTGTACATGCCATGAAAAGGCCCAGACAAAGTAATAAAATATATTTTATTTGTTTCATAATATTAAATGTTTAGAATTTTACATTCATACCTACTGTTACAGTTTTGTTGAGCGGGTAACTATATCCATAATCACCTAATCCTCCCTTACTCTCGTCAGGATTTGTAAAAAATTCAGGATCGATATACTTTAATTTTGTAAATGTCAGTAGATTATATGAACTAACATACACCCTTACATTCTGTATATTCAAAGTTGAAAGCCATTTCTTCGGAAGTGTATATCCTAATTCGATATTCTTTAGCCTTAAATATGCCCCATTTTGAATATTAAATTCAGAATTATAATTAGGGCTTGTACCTGTATAGGCATAATATCCGCTTATCCATTCTGTAGCAGGATCGTAAGGACTTGCTGCCGGGTCTGACGGACGCCAGCGATCCAAAAACTGAGTAAGAGCATTTGTGTCTGCCCACAAAGGTTGATATAAGAACTGTCTTGGAGCGACATAACGTTTACCTCCGCCTTGCCAAAGCATAGTAAGATCTATTCCTTTCCAGGATGCAGATATAGTGATTCCGTAATAGATAAGCGGTGTCATACCGTTCATCGCAAGCGGATATACATCCAGGTCATTTATTTGTCCGTCGCCATTCCAGTCCTGATATTGATAATCTCCCATAGTTGTACCACGGCCGATGTAAACAGGGTTATGATATATCTGATCCCAGCTGGTGATACGTCCGTCTCCTCCATATCCCCACCATATATTATTGTAGCGGTCGTTGTTATTTTGGCGCCAGTTCAGATATGAGTTGCCTCGCTTCGATTGTTCGTAATAAATTGTTTTCACACGGGTAAATGACATATTACCTTTCACCTGATACTCAAAATCACCTATTCTGTTGCGGTGGCTGAGTTCCAATTCAAAGCCTCTCGTAAGGTCACTGTTAAGATTTTCCTGCGGTTGAGCAGCACCGACTATCCCCGGAATCGATTGTGCCCGGGTTGCTAATAAACCTGTACGTTTTCTCTGAAAATACTCGGCAGTTAGTCCAAAAAGACCGTTCCACGCATCCATGTCCAGACCGACATTCAGCATATCGGATTTATACCAGGTAATGGCTGTATTCGCCAATCCCTTATTGTTGGAACTATTAACAAATGATCCATCGAAAACATAACCGGAAGGTAAACCTGCACTATTGCCGCCCGAAGATGGATAGTAATATCCGGTCAGGAAATTATAGTCATTTGTTGAAGCATCATCAAGCATTCTACCGTAAGATCCGCGTAATTTCAGATTATCAATGAATTTAAGCGGCGATTTCTTAAAGAACCCCTCTTCCGATATACGCCAAGCTGCCATAACCGCCGGAGTTGTTGCCCAACGGGAATTATCCGGAAATCTTGATGAAGATTCATGTCTTAACGTAAATTCGGCCAGATATTTCCCGGCAAAGTCATACTTAACACGGCCTACATAGGCATTATACGCGTAATCGTAAAGAGATGAAGCGGCTGTAGACTGATTGATCTGCATTTTGTCTGTTATACCGGTAAATAGTTGATCCAACGGCAATAGAAGCTGCCTGTTTCCATAAAAATTATCTCCTTCTCTATGTGTATTTTCATAGAGTGCCATTGCCGATACATTATGCTTGCCAAATTGCCTGTCAAAACCGAGCTGAACATTCCACAGGGTACCATCTTTACCATAAAAATAACGGGCTACCCTGTTAGGCGCATCACTCTGAGCATTCCATGTCTTGGCCGCGCCGCCCGAGTCGTAAAGTTTATAAGCTTTCATGAATTCTTTATTGTCATTCAATGTATAATCGTAGCTATACATACCTTTCACATACAAGCCTTTAACGAACGGCATATCATATCTTAGCGAAGCATTTGACTGGAACCATTTACTTTTGTATGAATTAGCACCTGTCATATCCTTGTTCATCATAGTTACCGGATTTTGCAGACCGCCATTGGTCGGTTGCCAGTATTGACCTTCCTCTTCATTGTAGTATACTTTATCCATCGGTTGCATAAGCCACATGCCACGTATTATATCACTGGAACCATATACTGACGATTGCCGCTCATCGAGTAATCCGGCCAGATTGAGGTCGAACCGGAGATTTTTTGTAATCTGAGAAGAAATATTACTACGAATAGTATATTTTTCATAATTAATAGCATTTGTCTTCAAGAAACTCTCCTGAGTCTGATATCCAATGCTTGCATAATAGTTCAAAGCTTCTGTTCCACCCGTAGCACTTAATGTATGCATAGTCTGAGGCGCACTGCTGCGAAGAACCTCTTTTTTCCAATCGGTGCTCTGCATTGTGCCATTGCGGTAAGCATCGATCTGCTCATCTGTATAAGGACGGTTGGGACCGTCTACATTGTGCATTGTGCGCTCGTTGAATAAGGTCATCCAGTCTACGGCATTTGCCAGATCCGGAAAGTTTGTAGGCATCTGCCAGGACATATTTCCTGAATAACTAAGGTTGACCTTCCCTTTTTCACCTCTTTTGGTTGTAACCAAAATCACGCCATTGGCCGAGTTGACACCGTAGATAGCGGCCGAAGCATCTTTAAGTACGGAAATACTCTCGATATCCTCTGCATCCAAACGCGCCATATTACCGCGCGGTACTCCATCGATAACTATCAGCGGGGTTCCCAGGCCCCTTATATCCATTGAGCCACTGAACTGGCCTGGTTCCGATGAATTCTGAACCACACGCAAGCCCGCGACTTTACCGGTAAGCATATTCTGCACACTTTCATTTTTGGTAGTGATAATCTCTTCATTTTTAATGGCAGAAACCGCACCTGTCAATGTAGCTTTCTTTTGTACGCCATATCCTACTACCACTACTTCGTCCATAATCCTGCTGTCTGCTACCAACACAATATTAAGGGAAGCGAGGGAGGTTTGATTCCCCACTTTTATTTCCTGCGTTACATATCCGATAGAAGATATTACCAATGTAGAATTTGGATTTACCTTTATCGAAAAACTCCCGTCTACATCAGTCGCTATACCATTGGTAGTACCTTTCTCTACCACGCTTGCTCCTATAATGGCCTCATTCGTCGCATCTTTTACAACACCTGAAACCTCTGTTTTGCTTTGCTGCGAATAAAGATTTGCAGAGGCCAGCAATAATGTGGCACACATACAAATTTTAAGCAGGCTAAATAGATTTAAGAAGTTAACTTTAAATTTCATACTTCATAGTTTTTAATGTGTTTGATAAATCAATAATAAGTAACAGATAGAATTTGATGATATAGTTTCGAATCATAATTTATCCTTGTTTTTTTTACTTACTCAAATAATAAACAGGTCTATGACCTTAATTTAAATTTCATTTTCACTTAAGCATTGCTAAGTCGCAGCATCAAACGAATCTTTCATTTTCATGGATTGTTTTTTAGTTAATATTATAGAATCATTTATTTAGTTCTGTGTTAGGTGTATCTGATAGCCTGATAGACATGCGGCCGCCTTTGACCACATCCGAGAAAGGCAGTTGAACCGTATTGTGCGGCTTTCCATTCACATCTATAGACCGTATGTAAATATTATCTTTGGTATTATTCAGTGTTTCTATCACAAACTCCTTACCCGGATAATAATCCTTGTTGAGCCTTATTGTGATCTTATCGAATAACGGGCTCCCAATCTGGAATGCAGGGTTTATCTCGGTCAGGCCTTTTACATCGAAAAGTCCTATTGCCGCCATTACATACCATGCACCCAATTGCCCCTGATCTTCATCCTGTCCGTAACCGTATCCGTGTATGCCTTCTACTCCGTAGAATTCGTTACAGATAGCCCTCACCCATTTTTGAGACAGATACGGTTTCCCTGAAAAGTTGAACAACCATGAGATATGCAGATTCGGCTGATTGCCATGATTATAGTATGTATGCAAACCTGCGAATGCATCTATAGTCTCTCCTCCACCAAATATATTCTTTTGTGATATCTGGAATGTGCTGTCGAGACGTACATTAAAATCATCAGCCCCTATCAGTTTTATAAGTTCATCTATTTGATGAGGTACATAGTATGTGTACTGGATTGCATTACCCTCCTGAAATCCTATCCATGGTGCAAACGGATCGAAGTCTTTTATAAATTCGCCCTTGTCGTCGCGCGGACGTATCAGTTTTGTCTCAGGATCAAAGAGAGTTTTCCAGCCCTCCGATAACTTCGATAAAAGTTTATAATCATCCTCTTTATTCAAATGCTTTGCCATCTGAGCCACAGCAAAACTACTGAATGAATATTCCATTGTATGCGATGCTCCGAAACCCGAACCTTCGGGAGTAGTACGCATAGACAGGCCGGTTGTATAAGGTGAGTAACCCCTGTTTACGAACTGCTCCACATCCAGCTTACCTGCTCCTGCCAAACGGTCTTTTCCATCTACTTCATTCTTCAGGGCCGCCTCGTATGCAGTATTCACATCAAAGTCGCGGATACCGCAATTATAAGCTGCCGCAATAGCCAGACTGGTAAAATTAGTTCCTACACCCGATACATATTTGCTACAGGCAATACCATCGCCCAGCCACCCGGCATCTTTATAAACAAGAAGCTGGCTTTGTATCCAGTCCGAATAATATTCGGGATAAGCAACCGCCCACAATTGAGTAAGATTCCAGAATGCGCCCCAAATAGCATCCGTATTATAATGATTATGAACCGGTTTTCCTTTTTCATTCAGTGGTATCTGCCCTACCCCGCCATCATTCTTCGGATAAGCTCCGTTTACATCGCTTGCCAGTCCCCGGCCAAGCAGCGCATGATACAAACCTGTATAGAATTTCACACGATCGTTATATTCCCCGCCTTCCACTTCTATGCGGCCAAGATATTCTTCCCATGTATCCGTCGCATTTTTATGAGCTTTGTCGAAACTCATATTTTTAGCTTCGTTTTCCATATTCAGGCGTGCATTTTCAACAGATGTATAAGATAATCCTATCTTTACATTTACAGCCTCCTGCTCTTTGGTCTTGAATTTGAAATAAAGTCCGGCTCCGACACCTGTCTGAGTCTTCGAATCGGGATATACGGTATCTTTCACAAACGAGCCGAACGCGGTCGGTTTCTTATCCAGTTCGGCACTGAAATACATAGACACAGTAGCGCCTTTTTGATATATATTTACATAGACCGGTGTGGTAGTAACCCATCCTTCTATACGTCCGTCGTCGGTATATGTCACCGAAGCTTCTTTCACATAACCGCTTTCTCCCTGACGGTTACCGATATCGAATATCAGGTTAGCGTCCTCAGATGCAGGGAACGTATAACGGTGAAAGCCCACACGCTTTGTAGCCGTTAGTTCGGCTTTCACATTGTAGTCTTTGAGTAATACGGAATAGTATCCCGGAGAAGCGGATTCATCTTTTTTGTCGAAAGATGAGCGATAACCGCTCTCAACACTATCCAATGCTCCCGGAACAGTTTGCAGTTTGCCGACTGTAGGTGCTATAACAACGCCACCAATCTGGAACTCATGAAAATTAGCAAAACCCTCGATGGAAGTATGCCTTGCATCGTAACCGACAGCCTGCCATCCACCCGTATTTCCCAGATGCCCGTCTGTAGACGGGGCAAGTTTAGCCATACCGAACGGAACGGCAGCCGGTGTATAGAAGAACCAGCGTGAGTGCGCAGTACCGATGCCCGGATCGACATAATCCGACAAGAGAGGCTTTTTCTCGCAAGACGCTATTATACAAGAAAATGCAAGTACTGTGATTGGAATAATTCGTTTTATCATATTATAAAATTGTTTTTCGGTTTATTTTTACTGATAACTTTTAAAGTTATGCATTCATGAGGCTTAAGCCAGAAAGAAGAATCATCGAACTCACCCGTTTTTTGCTGGTTGTGGTCGCAGAAGTACACTTCATCAGCCTGCATTCTGCCCCAGATAAACGAAGAATGTACACTCTGGTCATTGAGGTTCAGTAACCGGATAATATAGCCTTTGCCATCATCGGAAGGCTTTATTGTAGAAACTGAAATCTGATTCTTACCTTTAAGCCTGAAAAGATTATCTATTCCGGCAGGTTTTTCAGAAACAACCGCAATCATTTTTTGCGCCTGTTCCGTACCTTGCTTTTTCAGTTGTTGATCGAACGGATCGAAAAACTCCAGTGAGTAGCGGAATGTCACGATACCTTCCTGAGAGGCTTTGTAATTCGTCCTCCATGAGTTATTCATCACCCACGAATATATCTTCGGAGAAATCAAAGCCGAAGACCACCAGCCAAGCCCGCCTCCTTCCTTACGCCATACATCGCTGGTCATCTCTCCCAGTTCTACGAAAGGAGCATCCGTTGTTGTCAGGTAGATACCATGGCTAAGATTGCTTGCACTGATGCCATTCTGTATCGAATAGTAATTTTTATTCACTCCTGCCAACTGGTCACGCTCGGGATGCATATCCCCCATTGCCAGATCCATTTTGATATCTGCATGGGCTATATTGAAAGGGAAAATAAAGCGGACATTTTCCGGCTTATAAATATTTTCTTTATCTATAGTGTTCAGGATATCTACGCGTCCCAACTGTTTATAGACCGTAATATCCCTCCATAACGAACGGCAACCCGGCGCATCCGACTCTACACGTAAGGTCGCCGCAACTTCGCCATCGTCCAGTACAATAATGCGTTTGATGTTCTCTACCCATTGGGGGTCCGAAGCAAAGCGCCCGGTATAGATATAATCATTCAAGCCCCGTTCGGATGCGTAATTATATTCCTCACCAACCTTTGTAAAAGAAGAAATCGTACCTTTCACCTTGTTTATTTCCACCTTTACAATGCCGTTATCCAGTATATTATCATTTATCATTGTGGATACATTCGACTTCTTTCTCTTATCATCAGTGATCTTATAAGCCACGGAGGAAAGGGCCGGAATGTCTTTTGCCATAAATATCCACCTGCCGTCATGCAATTTCTGTAAAGGAATGATCTCTCCTGATGGGCTTTCCAATACTTTACCGGTCAGGTCATTATCGTTATCAATCGTCACTATATCAGTTCTTTTCCACAGATTCGTATTGAATACATGTATATAGCCGCCTTTGTCGGATTTCATTTCTGAAAAGACATCGGTATAGAGTTTTCTCGACTGCATATCTGCATTATCCGCATATAATTTCTTTCCTGCCCACAGTTTTTTTGTAAATTCCGATTCAGGTTCAGGTCCACTGGCCGAGGCCCCCCAGGTATGCTCCGAAAACAAGACGACATTCTTCCATGCTTCCAGAAAATCGTTTGCGGGAAACGGCTTCGGATTAAACATACTCCATAGTATTTCCGTCTGGTTCAGACGCTCCGAGCTTTCCCGGTTCATTGCCAGTTCCCTGGCAGTAGAAGCTGCCCCGTCTTCCCATGTCGGGGTTATATCGCCACCGTAAACCGGAATCTCATCACCATATTGTTTTTCAAATTCTGTAAAAAGCTCTTTGGTAGTACCTATATAGAACTTAGGAGAATCGTATTTTTCATTCCACTCCTTTATTACATCCGGCATCCACTGATCGGGCGGCCCGTTATCTCCGTTTACCGTATAGCGCAGATAAGTAGTAGCATACGGATATTCCTTCGATTCCAAATCGGTAAGGTATTCCCATATAGGAGTGACTCCACAGGCCGAAAGTCTGTTTATCAACCAGCCATGAAACCATGAATATCCCCTGCCGGTCTGCCAAAACAGCACTTTTTCCTTACCAGACTGAGACAGCCAGTAAAACGGTTTATCACCCCACTTCACATGCAGGTGTGCAGCCCTGTCGTTACCAACCTTTCCATAGAAAGGCACATAGTTGGGTCCTGATGAATAGTATTTCACACCATTCTGAGCCATTGCCGTAACCATCCCCCACGATTGCCCGGGAACATCGCTCATCATCGCCGTATTGAATTCCACTCCCGTCAACCCGGAAATACGATGCGCATCATCGAACATGTGCATCAGTTCCTCCTGCTTGCAAATTCCGGTGAGTATGCTGCCCAAAGATGCATCGACGCCAATAATACCGTCTTTGATAGCCTGAATCATCTTATCACCTTTTTCCGTTCCTTTGTAATGATCGAGATATCCCATCAAAGCCCATGTAGCCTCCGAATTCCATTTGAACCGTGACCCCTCGGGATTATCGGCCGTACGCTCCGCCAGTTCCAGCGCCCGCTCAAAATTACGCCATTGCAGTTTCATTACATCATCCTGCGCATGTGTATAACCTATGTCCAAATGCGAATGAGGTAAGAAATACAGTTTCCACCTGCGGGCTCCCAAAACAGTATAACTATCGGCTAAATTGCCCTGTCTGCTGCGAAGATTCACCGATACTTCGGCGCTCTCCTCCATATAGCCTGCCGGAAACCGTCCCTCAATTACAGTTGTTCCTGTCGCGGATGGTTTGATGTTCTCCGTCCATTTCCGTCCGTTTATATCGAAATCGAGTTGACCTCCACAAAACAGGGGCGCATCAAACTTCAATGTATATTCACGGGTCGGCCCTTTATCCGTTTTCAAATATCCTTGTGAAGCAACTAAAGACATCTTGCTTAATGGGGCAAGTTTTGAGATCTGTTTGTTTTCCTTCCGGTAGAATCTTATCTCACTCAGTCCGTAATAATTTACATTCTGCTGCATGTCAGCAGCTTCCCTGATTATATATTTGTCTTCAGGGTCGTAATAATTACCGTTTCCATCAGCATCGGCTGTAAAACATATATATTTCGCCTTAATCCCTCCTGTATCAAATGTGAAATTCGCAGGCTCGGGATTCTGTCCTTTCGATTCATTTATAATATGGTAGTCCAGTCCATTGTTTTTCAAGAGTTTCCACGTCTTCCCATCAGCGGAGTATTCCATATATACTTTCTTCAAGCCCCTGCGTGTATGCTGGCTTTGGTTGTCATTCCATATTCTTATTAAATCGACATGTGCAGGATCTGAGTTTTTTCCTATCTCACACATAAACCAGACAATGCCCTCTCTGGTAAATCCATTAGCTCTCACCTTATGTGTAGAAGCCTGAGATGTCCACATTGTGTGCCCAAGATTATGCGCTATATGCATATCCCCGCTCATTCCCTCACCATTAACGGCCATCATAGCTGTCGCCCCCGGTAATTCGCTGCTTGCCGTTGCCTGAATCTGATCGGATGGAATCTGAGTATATACTTTTGTGCTTTGGGCGTATATCCCGACAGAGTTCACTAAGATTAAAAGAGAAAAGAATCCTTTTCTTATCATCCTCATATTTTTAGATTATTTGTTAGTATTAATGGTTAATCACGTATTTTTTTTAAATGCCTCATTTCATTAAAGAATAATTCCCCTGATTTGAATCATTACAGAATGAGCATTTCCCAGCATCTTAGCCTGTTTTCAAAATTGAAAGCACCCCTGTTCCTCCAAGTTAGTATACTTTGTTTTTTCTTTTACCTAGCTTTTCAAATATGTATGAACATACTTTCAGGTCGCTAATATATAAAATGTTTTTATCTTTAGCATTATATTTGATTATTTTTTTTCAATAAATAGAATTTTTCAAAATAACACATTAGATATAATCATCTGTAAATAAAGTATATAAACAACAACAAAACCTTATTACAATTATGTTAAATATTTATTTAACAACAATATTTCCTGTAACTACATAAGATTTAATTGTTCATACAATAATATAACCTTTACTATCAGAGATTCTTTCATTTCAGACAACCCAATTTATTAACAATAAAGGAATCTCATCTCTTGCCTCAAAAAGACACAGCATTATAAGCAACCTTTATTCAGGTATAATTCAGAATAAACATATTATAATAACACGCTACAGCTTCCTGTTAAATCATTAATACCCATATTTCCGCACTATATTCACTTAACACTCTCTACAAAAATACAAAATACCCTATCCATGCTTCATTCAAAAGATCATTAATGTATGAACATGATTAAATAGATAGAGAAAGAAAAGCAATAATAACAGAAACAAATAAATATAAAAAATAAGACTAATATTTTGAATATTAGAAAAAACTAATTTACTTTACAGCACAGAAATGTATGGACATACTTATACAGATAAGAAACTTAAGCTTACCTCAATAAAGATCTAACCCAATAAACACATAATTAATATGAAAAAAAGCATTTTATTGACAATCGCGATGTGTGTATTCGCAATCATGGCCTTTGCGAAGCAGATATCGGAAAACAAAGTCTGGTCGATAGGGACTTTAAACAATTCTTCGGCTGAATTTGCCTTAGGACCGGACAATTTCAGGCAATTCCTCGCCAATGACTTCGGATACGAGGACAAATTCTATTTAATAGGCCATTCAGACATAAAAAAGGAATTCCCATATGTACTCCCCGGCCCTACTGACACATGGGGCGGCACATGGCCAACATCCGGCTGGCGTACGCATCAGATAAATATATTGTTCGGTCTTGATAATGCCCCGGCAGATGGAGAATGGAAGCTTGTAATCAATCTCCTCGATTATGCCAAAACATTTCTCCCGTTGGTTAAAGTAAGTATAAATACGCAAGACGAAAAATTCCAGTTGGGAGACAAAGAAACTCTTGCCAAACAGCGTAAAGCACATACTCAGGAAGCAATAACGGATACATTGTCCATCACAGGTAAGCTACAGAATGCTACAAAAAAGACAATTGAAATACCTATCAACGCAAGTACCCTCAAAAAAGGAGGTAACCTTATATCGATAACAGTATTGGAAGGTTCCTGGATATTATTCGATGAAGTACATCTCGAAGGTCCCCGGAATACGAAAATCACAGAAGCCGGTAAGTTCTTCATCAGGGATGTATATCCGGCGACTTATGAAGTGAATACCGGAAAGAACCGGTATCAGCCGCTCATTGTAGATACTCAATGGCTCGATGCCTCATCTAAGATCAGTGTTCAACTTGATGGTAAAGAAATTCTAAGTCAGGTGATTGAAGCCGGAAGGTATCAACTGGAAGCGCCTATGCCTCAAGTAAAAAAAGCAAGAAAAAGCAACTACCGTATCTTAAGAGACGGTGTTGAAATAGAGCGTGGCACAATAGAACGTTCTCCACAAAAGCTACAAACTCCTGCCGACTATATAGATACCCGTATAGGAACAGCCCATTCACGCTGGATGATAGCACCCGGCCCATGGATGCCGTTCAGTATGGTCAAAATGAGCCCTGATAACCAGAATAATGGCTGGCAGGCAGGCTATCAGCCTTCCTTCGAAAATGTAGGCTGCTTCAGCCATATACACGAGTGGACATTGGGCGGACTTGGCGTTATGCCCGCAAACGGAGAATTGAAGACCCAAATAGGAGACGAACAAAAGCCGGATGAGGGCTACCGTTCCCGCATAAACAAACGCACCGAAGTCGCCGATATAGGCTACTATGCTGTAGACCTTACAGATTATAACATTAAAGCGGAAGTTACAGCAACTACACGTTGCGGGTTCGAACGGTTTACATTTCCAACCGACCGCGACGGAGCACGGATTATGATAGACCTGCATCCACCTACAGAGCAGAATTTCCAGTTGAAAGAAATAAAGCTCCGCAAAGTCAGTGATTATCGTATCGAAGGTTCAAGTCATCAATTTTCACCGAATGTATGGAGTTACGATGCAGATCAGGATTATACTGTACATTTTGTTATAGAGTTTGATCAACCGATCAAAAGCATGGGACGCTGGATTGACAAAAATGTATCGCACAACATACACGATTTAATCACCGGAACATGTAAGGACGCAGGTGTATTTGTCGAATTCGATCAGACAAGACACCCTGTGGTACAGGTGCGGTCAGGTATTTCATTCGTTAGCATCGCTAATGCGGACGAAAATCTCAGGACTGAAGTTAGTTCTAAATTCGGATGGGATTTTGATGCAATCCGTCAAAACCAGGTAAACACATGGAACGACATCTTCAACCGGGTACAAATCACGACTAACGACAGGCTGGAAAAGGTACGCTTTTATAATAATATGTACCGTGCATGCAGCCGCAATACGTGGAGTGACATAAACGGCGAATGGATATCGACTGACGGAAAACTACAAAAGGTTGCTGACCCGTCCAAAGACGCTATGCTGGGTTGCGACGCGTTCTGGAATACATTCTGGAACCTCAATCAGTTCTGGAATCTGGTCACTCCCGAATGGAGCAACAAATGGGTTAATTCGCAATTGGCTATGTACGATGCTAACGGATGGCTCGCCAAAGGTCCGGCCGGATTAAACTATATACCCGTTATGGTGGGCGAGCATGAAATTCCGTTGATTGTAGGAGCTTACCAAATGGGAATCCGTGACTTCGATGCGAACAAGGCTCTGGAAGCAGCTATAAAGATGCAAACAACTCCAGCTCAGAAGGTATTTAAAGGATTTGCAGGAAACCGCGACCTTGTCCATTATATGAAATATAAATACGTGCCATCGAATCTGGGACGCTTCTCCAATACAATGGAATATTCATACGACGACTGGACTGTCGGACAATTTGCCAAGGCCTTGGGTAATACAGAGGTATATAATACATTCAACGACCGCGGTTACTGGTGGAAAAATGTGATAAGCGACGAAGGATACTGCCATATGAAAGACAGCACCGGTAAATGGATGGAAAATTTCGATCCGTTCCGTAGCGGAGCCAACCATCACTATGTGGAAGGAAACGCATGGCAACTAACGTTCTTTGTTCCGCAGGATGTTCCGGCGTTGGTAGAAAAAATAGGAAAAGAACGCTTCCTTGACCGCCTCGAATGGGGATTCAATCAGGATGAAGCATGGCGCTACAATGCCCCTAACGACCAGTACTGGGATCACCCTATTGTACAGGGTAATCAGCAATCTATGCACTTTGCATTCCTGTTCAGTTGGGCAGGTAAACCCTGGCTTACTCAAAAGTGGAGCCGCTCTATACTTGACCGTTACTATGGATATGAACCGGCAAACGCCTATTTGGGTGATGAAGATCAGGGGCAAATGAGCGCATGGGCTGTAATGGCTACTATCGGGCTTTTCCAGGTCGATGGAGGAACGCACGTAAATCCTATCTATGAAATAGCCAGTCCTCTCTTCGAAAAAGTAGAGATCAATCTGGATGGGAAATACGGACGGGGACAAAAATTCGCAATTGAAGCGAAGAATGCTTCAAAAAAGAATATGTATGTACAGAAAGCAACATTGAATGGCAAGGAGTTGAACACATTCCATTTCCCTGCATCGGAGTTGCTGAAAGGCGGCAGCCTTGTCCTTGAAATGGGTAATACTCCCAATATGGACTGGGGTATAGGAAAATAAGTACTTCTTAAATTAATCTGAATCACAAATAAAAAAGTATTTTGGTATAACACAGCTTTCAAACTTAAAAATAATCCCTCAACAGAAAAATTGTTGGGGGATTATCATTTTTCCTACAAAGTGAAAACAAATATTAGTGGCAGATGTTTAAAATCAAAAAACGGATTGTTGATATTTCAATAAATTTCGCTCTCTTAAAAATATCTGAATTTCCCCGACAGAATATCCGGATACAGTATTTTCGTATATCCAATTATAAATAATATGTTTTATAACATTATTATTAAATGTCATATGCACACTTAATATTTATATTTTTGTTAACCGTAATAATTGTACAAAATACATTTATTGAAAATATTGATAAAAATCCGGTCAAAAACAGTATATATAAAGACCTGTGACTGATTTCTCTCCAACTATGATTAATTAGTCGCACCCGAAGGATGAAAAATTTGTCTATTTTCGGATTTGATTAAATTTATAACCGCTATATCAATGAAAAAAACACTTTTACTGGCAATTCTTGTCCTAACAAGCTTCACATCAGCCTTCCCGCAGCAGAAAGATGTATCTATCCGCATTTATCCCGAAAGAGGTAAGCAAACTATCAGCAAGCACATCTACGGACACTTTGCCGAACATCTCGGCACATGCATCTATGGCGGCTTATGGGTTGGAGAAGATTCAAAGATACCCAATACAAAAGGCTACCGCACCGATGTACTGAATGCCCTGAAAAGACTTCAGATACCTAATCTGCGTTGGCCGGGCGGATGTTTTGCCGATGAATATCACTGGATGGACGGGATAGGCCCGAAAGAAAACCGTCCGAAGATGGTCAATAATAACTGGGGTGGAGTTGTAGAAGACAACAGCTTTGGAACACACGAATTCCTCAATCTCTGCGAATTACTCGAATGCGAACCATATATCAGCGGAAATGTAGGAAGCGGTACTGTCGAAGAACTTGCCAAATGGGTAGAATATATGACATCCGACGGTGACAGCCCGATGGCAAACCTGCGCCGTAAGAACGGACGAGATAAAGCATGGAAAGTAAAATATCTGGGAGTTGGAAACGAAAGCTGGGGTTGCGGAGGAGACATGCTTCCCGACTATTATGCGGACCTGTACCGCCGTTATGCCGTTTACTGCCGCAATTTTGACGGAAATAAACTGTTCAAAATAGCCAGTGGGGCAAGTGACTATGACTATAACTGGACCGATGTACTGATGAAAAAAGCCGGGAAGAAAATGCACGGGCTTTCACTTCATTACTATACAGTTACAGGATGGAGCGGCAGTAAAGGGTCAGCAACGGATTTTACACCGGATGACTATTATTGGACAATGGGAAAATGCCTTGAAATAGAAGAAGTCATTCAAAAACATATGGCCATTATGGATGAATACGACAAAGATAAAAGAGTAGGGCTCATGGTAGACGAATGGGGTACTTGGTGGGACGTGGAACCCGGCACCAATCCGGGATTCCTGTATCAGCAAAATACTATGCGCGATGCATTTGTAGCCGCCCTCTCACTGAATGTATTCAACAAGTACGGCGACCGCATTCGGATGGCCAATATAGCCCAGGTAGTCAATGTCCTTCAATCCATGATATTGACCAAGGACGATAAGATGACCCTGACCCCGACTTACCATGTATTCGACATGTACCGTGTGCACCAGGATGCGACTTATCTGCCGATGGATATTATCTCGGGAACAAAAGAGATAAGAGGCCGTAATGTAGCATTAGTAAATGCTTCTGCCTCACAAAAGGACGGATTGACACATATTACGCTGGCAAACATAGACCTGAATGCCGACCAGGATGTGAATATAGATTTCTCAAAAATGAAGATAAATAGTGTGAAAGGGCAAATTCTGACATCGAAAAACATTGAAGACCACAATACTTTCGAAAATCCGGATTTAGTAAAACCTCAGACCTTTACCGGTGCTAACGTTAAAGATGGCAAACTGAATATCCAATTGCCTGCCAAATCGATTGTTGTTCTTGAAATAAAATAGTACAACCATGACTGTATCCAGACGAAATTTTATAAAAAAGGCTTGTTTAAGCGGTGCATGTATCTGCGGATTCAATACGCTATCCGGTGTTAATATCACCAACAACGCCGAAACGCCCGATGATGACCGAAGTGCCGCCATGTTCCGGAAATGGATATCGGAAATACTTACTAATCTGGATAACAATCTGCCTGAAACAGAAATCCGGAAATTAGTAAAATCTGCGTCCGTAGCCCATTATCAGAATTTAAACATGGATGTATCGTTAGCTCCTTATATAGGGAAAATGGATGATTTCATCCGATTCATAGAAAAAGAATGGGGCTGGATATTCAGTTACGAAGACAACGGAAAAGTTATACTGGCGGATGAGAATAAATCGGCTTGTGTATGTCCTCTTATCAATAAACATAAAGATAATAAATACCCTGCGTTATGTTTTTGCTCCGAAGGGTTTGCCGAAATGATGTTTTCGAAAGTGAACGGAAATCCGGTAAAGGCGACCGTCATTTCTTCTATACAACGGGGAAATGAAAAGTGTGTTTACCGCATAGTCCTAAAAGAGTAAATACCCGCAATTTAAGCTGGAATAAAAGACAGCACACCGGGTATAAAACTGACAGTATCGGACAACACCAACTCGGGATATCTTTTATCCCGGTTCCCCACCCGATTAATACATATTGATAAATATTTGGGATAACCTATTACAATATATCCAAATCAAATATAAATGTACGTTGAAATGAAAAAAGCAAGTATCTGCCTGTTAATTATTTTACTCTTTATTCCTGTATTTAAAACAATTGCCGGTGAACCCGCATCGGCTTATCTGTTCGCATACGCTACAGATAAGAATTCCAATCACAACGGTCTGCACTTCGCATGGAGTGTAGATAAGGAAAACTGGTTCCCCATAGGCCCCGAACACAGTTATGTGAAATGTGACTATGGACGCTGGGGCTCTGAGAAAAAAATGTTCTCTCCATTCCTCTTCCGGTCTCCCGATGGTATGTGGTATTGCGTATGGAGCATGAACGAAAGGGACGGGGCATTTGCCAGCGTTTCCTCTCCCGACCTTGTCTACTGGGGGCGGCAATCCTACCCTCTGGTCATGGAAAACGGGAATTGCCTTTCACCTGAAATCACTTACGACAATACAAATAAACTTTATACAATCTCCTGGCTAAGCTCGAATAATCAAGCCTATGCCGTAACTACGAAGGACTTTAAAGATTACAGCTCCACTAAGAAAGTTGCCGGCATTCCCAATCTGCGGGAAACTGCAATTATATCAGGGAAAGCAGAAACAGGGACACTGCACGAAGTTTCGTGGAAAGTGATTGACGGACTGATAAAAGCGCAGCAATTAGCAGCTTATAAAAGTATATTGAACGCCGAAAACTCAAGCTCGGACAAAGAACGTTTTGCTTCTCTAAAACCTGTTGATGCAACCATCACCGTAGATGCTTCCAAAACTAAAAAAATAAGCGACCTGCTATTGGGAATGTTCTTTGAAGATATAAACTATGCTGCCGACGGAGGCCTTTATGCGGAGCTTGTTCAGAACAGGGGTTTCGAATATGCCCTGAGCGATAAGGAAGGACGCGACAAAGACTGGAACAGCTACAAAGCATGGAATGTATCCGGCGATAATGCTGTACTCACAATCGACTCCGTATCCCCTGTTCATCCCAATAACAAGCATTATGCCGTACTTCAGGTCAGCCAGACAGGTGCAGGGCTGGCAAATGAAGGATTCGACGGTATCGCTGTAAAAGCCGGGGAGAAATATAACTTCTCGGTATTTGCACGCACACCGGAAGCAAAAAAAGGAAAACTAACTGTAAGACTGACTGATAAGAACGGGAAGATTTATGGAGAAACTACCACAAAAGCCATTTCCGGCGACTGGAAGAAATATGATGCCGTAATAACCGTTAGCCAGACTATCGCAGACGCAAAACTGGAGGTCATACCACAAATGACGGGCAAGGTGGAACTGGATATGATTTCTCTTTTCCCTCAAAAAACGTTCAGAGGACACAAAAACGGATTGCGGGAAGACCTCGCTCAGGTTATCGCCAATATGAATCCGCGTTTTGTCCGCTTCCCCGGAGGCTGTGTGGCTCATGGCGACGGACTGGGTAATATATACCATTGGAAGAATACAATAGGCCCGCCCGAAGCTCGCAAACCTCAACGGAACCTGTGGGGATATCATCAGACAGCCGGATTGGGGTACTTCGAATACTTCCGGTTCTGCGAAGATTTAGGAGCCGAGCCTGTTCCTGTGGTAGCGGCAGGTGTACCGTGCCAGAATTCGGCGCATCACGGTTGCTCTCTGGGCGGGCAACAAGGCGGAATACCGATGAGCGAAATGGGAGATTATATACAGGATGTGCTAGACCTGATAGAATGGGCGAATGGCGATGTAAACACTACATGGGGTAAAAAACGCGCGGAGGCGGGTCATCCCAAACCATTCAACCTGAAATATATCGGAATAGGGAACGAAGACATTATCTCCGATATTTTCGAGGAACGTTTCACCATGATATTCAATGCCGTAAAAGAAAAGTATCCCGAAATAACTGTTATAGGCACAGTCGGGCCTTTCTATGAAGGGACAGACTATGTGGAAGGCTGGGGTATCGCCGATAAATTACAGATCCCGGTGGTAGATGAGCATTATTACAATCCACCGGGATGGTATATCCACAATCAGGATTTTTACGACAAATACGACCGTTCGAAGTCGAAAGTGTATCTGGGTGAATATGCCGCCCACCTTCCGGGCAGGCCGAATAATGTGGAAACAGCCTTGGCCGAAGCCCTTCATCTGGCCAATGTGGAGCGTAACGGAGATATTGTAACAATGACTTCTTATGCGCCACTGCTGGCAAAAGAAGGACATACCCAATGGAATCCCGACCTGATATATTTCAATAATACAGAAGTGAAGCCGACTGTGGGCTATTATGTACAGAAACTGTACGGACAGCATTCGGGAGACGAATACCTGACAAGTAAGATAGAGCTTTCTGACAATAGGGATGCTGTTCAGAAACGTATTGCAAAATCAATCATCCGCGATAGCAAGACCGGAGATGTGATTGTGAAACTTGTGAATATGCTGCCTGTAGAAGT
Source organism: Dysgonomonas termitidis (assembly GCF_042654545.1). Classification (GTDB taxonomy): domain Bacteria; phylum Bacteroidota; class Bacteroidia; order Bacteroidales; family Dysgonomonadaceae; genus Dysgonomonas; species Dysgonomonas termitidis. Next base: position 304,529 of record NZ_JBHSGN010000121.1, on the reverse strand, counting down.
AAATACAAAATTAGACCTGACAAGTATCAGTATAACAGATCCTATAGCTTCAAGAACTTTGCTGACAGGCGCGCCTGACGATAAATCGGCCAAACCTGTATCAGACAGTTTCAATGCAGGGGATAACTGTAAATTACCGGCTTATTCTTTCACTGTGCTAAGGTTTAAGACAAATTAAAAAGTTTATCTATATAGTAAGCTATTAGCCCCTGGCTGTTAGCTTATAGTTCTTTGAAAAAATAATTAGTGGATTAGCAAATTAGCAGATTAGCAAATGAATGAAAAAGTGTAACCTTTGTTACCTTTTAACAGTTACAAGTTACTTCGCCCTTCGGGCAGTTACGAGTTACAAGTAGACAAGATGCGAGATACAACAAGATACAAGATACGAGTTGTTAACTGTTTACTGATATATCTGTTACTTTTGTTACTTTTTAACTATATATGGTTAACGAACGTAAAAATGACAAGATAAAAACACTGGAAAAACTGTCAGATGTGTCAGATTTTAACCAAACATAGTTAATAAATATAAACAAGATAATAAGTTAAAAGTTACAGATTACGAGTTTTGTCGCTTCGCGCCGCTAACGGCTAAAAGCTATCAGCTAATAGCTAAAATATCTGTTACATCTGTTACTTTTTAACAACATCTCGCAAATAAAGGTTAATTCAATACAGGTTTCCTGGAATATTTAGTTAAAACATAAAATGAAAAGAATTTATATCATTACCGGGCTTATCGTCAGCACATTGTGTATGAATGCCCAGTTGAAACCAAAAGTAGAAACTTTTAGTTTGCAGGACGTAAGATTGCTGGATAGCCCGTTTAAGCACGCGGAAGACCTGGATAAGCAATACCTGCTGGAACTGAAAGCCGACAGGCTATTGTCACCGTTCCTGCGTGAATCCGGACTGACACCTAAAGCCGAGAGCTATACCAACTGGGAAAATACCGGACTCGACGGCCACATCGGAGGCCATTACCTATCGGCATTGTCCCTGATGTATGCATCGACAGGCGACAAACAGATAAAAGAGCGTCTCGACTATATGGTTAGCGAGCTGAAACGCTGTCAGGATGCAAACGGCAACGGTTATATAGGCGGTGTTCCGGGAGGAAAAGCTATCTGGGAAGAAGTCGCAAACGGCAATATCAGGGCGGGAGGTTTCGACCTTAACGGCAAATGGGTCCCATTATATAATATCCATAAGACCTATGCCGGGCTGCGTGATGCTTACCTCTATGCCCATAACGATATGGCAAAGGATATGCTGATAAAAATGACCGACTGGGCGATTAATCTGGTGTCGAAACTATCGGAAGAACAGATACAGGATATGCTTCGCAGTGAACATGGCGGACTGAATGAGACATTCGCCGATGTAGCCGCGATAACAGGCGATAAGAAATACCTGAAACTGGCGCATCAGTTTTCACATCAGCTGGTGCTTAATCCCCTGCTCAACCATGAAGATAAACTGACCGGGATGCATGCCAATACACAAATACCGAAGGTGCTTGGATTTAAACGCATAGCCGATGTGGAAGGTAACGATTCGTGGTCGGAAGCTTCGCGCTTCTTCTGGGAAACGGTTGTGGAACGTCGTTCGGTAAGTATCGGAGGCAACAGTGTGGGAGAACATTTCAACCCGACGAATGATTTTTCGAGAGTGATAAAGAGTATCGAAGGCCCTGAAACATGTAATACATACAATATGTTGCGCCTGTCGAAAATGCTTTATCAAACGTCTCAGGATGAAAAGTATATGGACTATTATGAACGGGCATTATACAACCATATCCTTTCTACCCAGAATCCCGAACAGGGAGGATTTGTTTACTTCACCCAGATGCGTCCGGGGCACTACCGGGTATATTCCCAACCGCAGACAAGTTTTTGGTGCTGTGTAGGTTCAGGAATAGAAAACCATGCCAAATACGGGGAGATGATCTATGCGCATACGGATAATAAATTGTATGTGAACCTGTTCATCCCTTCCCGCTTAAATTGGAAAGAGAAAAAGACCGAAATTATACAGGAAAATTCATTCCCCGACGAAGCTAAGACCCAATTGACTATCAACCCTGAAAAAACGGCCGCTTTCACCTTAAAGCTACGTTATCCGGTATGGGTAAAGAAATGGGGGCTAAAAGTGAGCGTCAACGGTAAAGATTATCCGGTATCGCAAGACCCGGCCAGTTATATATCCATCGACCGTAAATGGAAAAAGGGAGATAAAGTAGTAGTGGAAATGCCTATGCGGATAACGGTAGAGCAATTGCCGGATAAATCGAATTATTACTCTATTTTCTACGGCCCTGTTACCCTTGCCGCAAAGACGGGAACCGAAGATATGACGGGATTGTTTGCCGACGACAGCCGGGGCGGACACATTGCTCACGGCAGGCAAATACCGATGAAAGATATGCCGATTATCGTCAGCGATCCGGATAAAATAGCTTCTTTGGTAAAAGCTGTACAGGGAAAGCCCCTGACGTTCCATCTATCGGGGCTCTATCCCGAAAAATATACGGCAGGACTGGAACTTATACCATTCTTCCGCCTGCATGAGTCGCGCTATATCATCTACTGGCCACAGGCAACAGCCGAAGAAGTGAAAGAAATACAGCAGAAAATAGAAGACGAAGAAAAGGAAAGAATCAAACTGGATGGGATTACAGCCGATAAAGTAGTCTGCGGGGAACAACAACCCGAATCGGATCATTTCATACAATCCGATAAATCGAATACAGGCTTTATCGAGGACATACACTGGCGTGAAGCAAGGGGTTGGTTCAGCTATCAGTTGAAGAATGCCGGCAAGAATGCCAATTACCTGTATCTGAAATATTTTGACCGTGACCAAAACCGCAATTTTGACGTTTTTGTAAATGGTCGGAAAGTGGCTTCACTGAGTCTGAACGGTGATGGAGGAGATAACCTCTTTACTTCTACCTATCCTGTTCCCGAAAGTGAAAAAGGCAAGGAGATACTCGAAGTAAAAATCGTGGCTGCACCAAATAGTGTGACAACCAAGATAGCAGAAGTGAGGATATTATCAGAAGACTATAAGCACTGAAAATAATTAAAGAGGCTATGTTAAGAGTAATTTTCATTATCTCTTTGTCATGTTGAACGGAGTGAAACATCTCATTTCCCGGAGGTCGAGATTCTTCATTACATTCAGAAACAACGTTCGGCAGAGCGAAGCGGAGCCAATGACAAAGAGAGTAATACTTTGTGAACTCAAAATTACTCTTAACACAGCTTTATCATTTATCCTTATTGCTTTACAATTCTCATTGAATAAAATGAACGGTAAACAAAGACTAATGCCACGGCAAGAAATACCAATCCGATCCATTTACAATAGTCGGGAATCTCAATCGCAATCTCTACAGCCAACAATCCGAATAATGTTGAGAATTTTATGATAGGATTCAACGAAACCGACGATGTGTCTTTATACGGGTCGCCGACAGTGTCGCCAACTACCGTGGCTGCATGCAGATCGGTATTACGCTCTTTTAATTCCACTTCGACTATTTTCTTCGCATTGTCCCATGCTCCTCCTGCGTTTGCCATATAGATAGCCTGGAATAAGCCGAATACAGCAATGGATATGAGATATGCGACAAAGAAGTTAGGATCGATAAAGGCAAAGGCCATAGTGATGAATAACAAGGCAAGGAAAATATTCCACATACCCACCTGAGCATACTGGGTACAGATCTTTACCACAGCTTTGGAATCTTCTATATCAGCTTCGTCTTTATCCAGATTGATATTCTTCTTTATGTACTCCACGGCACGGTATGCACCGGTAGTCACAGCCTGCATAGATGAACCCGAGAACCAGTAAACAACGGAACCTCCGCAGATGAAACCCAGCAGTACAGGAGCAGCTATAAGATCGATGTTCAGCAATCCGAGTTTTTCCAGCACCAGAATGATTGAGAATATCATTGTGGTAGCCCCGATCACGGCTGTACCGATAAGTACGGGTTTGGCGGTAGCCTTAAATGTATTACCGGCCGAATCATTTTCTTCCAGATACTCTTTCCCTCTCTCGAAATCAGGCTCGAAGCCAAAGTCTTTCTTTACTTCTGCCGATATGCCGGGTAAGTGTTCTATACGGGAGAGCTCGAATACCGATTGTGCGTTATCCGTTACAGGCCCATAGCTGTCTACGGCAATAGTAACCGGCCCCATTCCCAGCAAGCCGAAAGCTACCAGACCGAAGGCAAAGATAGAAGGGTGAGACATCATACTTCCCAGGTCCTGTGTAGAGATAAAGTAAGCCACAGCCATCAGTAAGGCGATTGTAAGCCCTTTCCAGAATGCGCTGAAATTACCGGCTACCATACCCGAAAGGATATTCAGCGAAGCTCCTCCTTCACGGGAAGCTGTAACCACCTCTTTTACATGGCGGGACGACGAGCTGGTAAAAGCTTTTGTAAGTTCAGGGATCACAGCTGCTGCCAATGTACCGCAACTGATAATAGACGCCAGTTTCCACCATAAGCCGTTAGGCATCTCATTCAGCAGGAAGTAACTGGCAATATATGTTGCCGCAATAGACACGACAGATGTAATCCATATAAGGGCTGTAAGAGGCACTTCGAAGTTGAACTTTGTTGAGTTCTTATATTTAGCGGTAGCAATCCCCTGATTGATATAATAAGACAGGATGGATGTAAATAGCATCATCAGACGCATAACGAATATCCAAACTATAAAGGCAGCCTGGTATTCCACATTCAATACTGCCAGTATGATAAATGAGATCAAAGCTACCCCAGTCACGCCGTATGTTTCGAAACCATCGGCTGTAGGTCCTACACTGTCGCCTGCATTATCTCCTGTACAGTCCGCTATTACGCCGGGATTACGGGGATCGTCCTCCTTAATATTGAATACGATCTTCATCAGATCGGCCCCGATATCGGCTATCTTGGTAAAGATACCTCCGGCTATGCGTAATGCGGATGCGCCGAGGGATTCTCCAATGGCAAATCCCAGTAAACAAGCCCCGGCCATATCCCCGGGTACAAATAAGAGGATAACAAGCATCATTATGAGCTCTACCGTGATAAGCATCACACCGACACTCATTCCGGCTTTAAGCGGGATATTTACTACATCCCACGGACGTTTGCGCAAAGAAGCAAACGCTGTTCGCGAATTGGCCAGTGTATTGATACGGATGCCATACCAGGCCACGCCATATGAACCGAGAATACCCAATATTGTCCAAAACAAGACAAAAGCAAGGAACGTCCCCCTGCCAACTTCTCCTTTTGCTACGATTTCCGGATTAGACAAAAATCCGAAATAGATAAGCATTACTGCCGAGATAATCAGCAATAGATAGAAGAGAAACTTGCCCTGCTGCAACAGATAGGTTTTACACGTTTCAAAAATCGTCTTCGATACGTTGAGCATCGATTGATGCGCAGGTAGCTTCTTGATATTGAAGTACTGCACCAGGCCAAATGCAATGCCGAGTAACAAAATTAAAAGGCCCCAGAGCAAAAGCGTATAACCGCTTCCAAGCTCAGGAACTTTTAAGTCTGCTTCACTGGCCATCAGGCCCGCCGGAAATAAAATAAGAGATAGGGCTAAAAGTTTCTTCATGCGTATTAATTTTTATTGATTAATATTCACTCTTATCACATTGTTAACAAATGCAACAAAATTATGATAAAACAAATACTATCGACTATATATAGTGATATACTTACTGTGTTTTATGATTTTATTGCTCTTGTTAGTAAAGTTAACTTGGCAAATATAGTATAATTATTAACAAATATTATATCCGGACCCATTTTTTATCGGAATAGTTCGAAACATAATTCATAAATTTCGTAAAAAATTGAAATAATAGATATAAAATGATTAATCGGTATCTTCGTCCGCTCAAAAGATATACAAGTGCAACCTATTCTGTGTAATATTAAATACCACACATTTATTTTTGCAAATATATATACGTTCAATGGAGAACAGATGGGAAGAAACTATTGTTCTGTCAGACCTTTTTATTCATTACATAATCTTCCATAAGAAAACCATTGCCAATGTCTATATCCTCACATTTAACAACTTCAAAGCCCAAACGCTTGTAGAAATCAATAGCTTTATTAAACCGATTCACATTCAATGACAATTCTGCGTTGCCGTACTTCTTAGCTATCCTCCCGACAGCATCAATAAAGAAACGCCCTACCCCTTTTCCCTGCAAAGATGGCAGCACATATATCTTATGGATCTTTGTAACATCAGCGCCCTTATAATCCAACTCATATGAAAGATAGCCCAAATACTCTCCACTCTCTTCTGCCAAAAGATAGTGATGACCTAACACCCCTATTTGTTCTTCCAAAGCTGAATTACTGTACATCATATCCATCATGTATCTGATCTGGCCGGACGTAAGGATACTAGCGAATGTAGGAGGCCAAATTCTGTCGGAAAGTGACTGAATGATAAAAATATGGTCTTTTGATGCTTCTATTATGTTCATTAGTCCTCCAATGTAAAAGATCTCATTCCGATACGGCTTCCATCGGCAAATATATCAACCCGGTAGGTACCCGGCATCAGGTATTCTTCTACATTCCAATACATGATTACGCCAACTTCTTCCCCACCGTATTCAATAATCTTCTTTATTGAATAATTGATATCCCTGTTTTCGTATGGAAAAACATTCGTACGGCTCTTGGTCAGGACATCATTATCCGGCTTCATTATACGCAGATAGATTGTCCGTTCCCCGGGTTCGGCGGTAATATTTTTAGTAATAGTGAAGTTTATAATGAGTTGCTCCACTTTATTAATTTTCTTCTGCACTTTACCCTTACTATTGGTAGCCTGCACACTGATGCCTGTAGCGTCGAGCTTGGCGGCCAAAGTAACTTTTTCTGTCAGATTCTGTTTTTGCTGCGACACTTCATTCAATGTACGCGTAGCCTCCTGGTATTTGTTAGTGATTTCACTTTTTTCCTTCCTCAACCGTTCGTTAGCCTGATTCAGTGAGTCAATCTGAATAATATATGATTTCAGGATTTTGCGAAGGCTGGCCAATTCATTGTTCAATCTCGCTATTTCGGCTTTGTTATCTGCTTTTACCGTTTTCAGTTCTTCCAGCAATCGCTGAACCTTTGCCTGCTCATTCGTCAGTTTCTGAAGCAAAGAATCGTTTTTGATATTCAGTTTGAAACCCTCATATTGCATAGTAAGATTTTCATACTCGTCTTCCAGTTGCTGCTTATTCAAACTGCTCTCTTCCTGCAACTCATTTATCTGCGTCTTTTGACTGAATATGTAATATCCGGCTATACCCATTGCTGCAAGTAACAGGATTATTACAATTAATAATATTTTAGAATTGTTTTTTTGTTCCGTGCTCATAATTATGTTAAAATATTAAGCGACTACAAATATAGATGTTTTTCAGCATATCGAGCAAATGGATAATATGCTTTCGCTTTTTTTAATAATTCCTGCTATTTTTGACGGCCAAAATCTTCTTTATATCAGAATAAGCATGTACATTTGCTAGTCTTTTATGACATCATCTCTATAATATATAGGATATGTCTGACTATTTGAAATCCAGGAATCAAATTATTAATTTATTATAAAAAAAATATTATGTCTAAAGTAACAGTCGTAGGTGCCGGAAATGTAGGTGCTACATGTGCAAATGTACTTGCATTTAACGAGGTAGCAGATGAGGTGGTAATGCTGGATGTAAAAGAAGGCATTTCGGAAGGTAAAGCTATAGATATGAATCAGACAGCTCAGTTGCTGGGCTTTGACACTCATATCAAAGGTGTAACTAATGATTATGCTGCTACAGCTGATTCCGATGTTGTAGTTATAACTTCCGGTATCCCGCGGAAACCGGGAATGACCAGGGAAGAACTTATCGGGGTGAATGCAGGTATCGTGAAAAGCGTTGCTGAAAACATCCTTAAATATTCGCCGAATGCTATCCTGGTTATCATCTCCAACCCAATGGATACAATGACATATCTGGCATCTAAGGTCACAGGCCTGCCTAAAAACCGTATTATAGGTATGGGTGGAGCACTGGACAGTTCCCGCTTTAAATTCTACCTGAGTGAAGCTTTAGGCTGCAATCCGAACGAAGTGGAAGGCATGGTAATAGGCGGACATGGCGATACTACAATGATCCCTGTTACCCGTCTGGCTACATATAAAGGTATCCCGGTTTCGGAAATCCTGTCCAAGGAAGTCCTGGACAAAGTGACTGCCGGCACAATGGTGGGCGGAGCTACTCTTACAGGCCTGCTGGGTACTTCCGCGTGGTATGCACCGGGAGCTGCAGGAGCATATGTTGTAGAATCTATTATACACAACCAGAAAAAAGTAATTCCTTGCTGTGTTACTCTGGAGGGTGAATATGGGCAAAACGATATCTGTATAGGTGTGCCGGTAGTCCTGGGTAAAAACGGATGGGAGAAAATTATTGATCTGAAACTGACAGCTGATGAAAAAGAAAAATTCGAAGCTTCAGCCGCTGCTGTTCACAAAACAAATGTTGTTTTGAAAGAAATCAACGCGATTTAACAAATCATATAAATTAAAATTGTAAAGGGCGTGTATTCAGCTTGAATACATGTCCTTTTTGCATATCGAGTTTTTTTGACTGGAAATATTTTTTATTTATAAATAACTTTCATATTTTTGTATACAATTTTTAGGCATTTTAAGAAAAATTGTAAGTGTTTACAATCTTTCTATTTTGAATAAAATGATTACTTAGAGACAAATAATAAGCCCGGATGATATTTTCAGCACAGAAGTGTTTGGGCAAAAAGTGATTTTCTATATTTAGAAAAGGGTATTGGAGGACCTATATGGATATAGGTATATATATTGGGGCAGTGCAATATAGAATGTTGAATAGGAATATATCCTTAGTAACATAATGGAATACAACAGCACAATAATGAAATCTTTTAAACTTAAAACGTTTAACAAAAGAGCTTTGGTTATCAGCACATTACTGATACTTACAGTTTTTTTATCTACCATTATCTACTTTTCTAACACTTTGATTGATAATGGCATCGATTCGTTCCTCATAATTGCAATTCCGGTTTTAGTATTATCCGTCGTCCTTTTATTGAAAAAGGCTTTCGTTAAAACATTTACAGTTACCATATCAAATACGAACCTGGTTGCCACTCATAAAGGCAGGGTAATTTACTCCACGCTGCTAAATGAAATTGTAATGTTTAAATACATCCGGAAAGAAAATATTGATACTCTGTTATTCTTTGCAACCAATAATCAACAGGCAACCTTCAGCATCGAATGCGTAGATCAACGCAAGCGGTTTCGGAAAATAGTAGAAACCATAAACTATACCGGTAATTACACTGCGAATATTCAAAGTGATGAAATTAGTACTATCTGGACTGATTATATAAACAAAGACATTGTTGCTAAAGAAGTTGTGATAAGAAAAAAAGCACCGCAATATTATCGCCAGGTACCATTGCACCAATTTTCAAATTAATTTGAAGGCTCTACCGATATAAAGCTAAAAGGCTGAATTTTAATAAATCCAGCCTTTTTTTATTGAAAATAGATTATCTTAATTATTCTCCGGTCTCAATTTTCTTACCACCGCTCCTGTACGCCACATTTCACTTTCGCGAAGATCTTTCAATTCTTCTTCCAGCTTTTCGCGATAATCAGGTTTCGAATTGGTGTCGATGGAACGTTGAGCCTCATTTCCGCAAGCTACCTCTTTATATAATTTTTCAAAGACAGGTTTTGTTGCATCATGGAAAGGTCCCATCCAGTCAAGAGCACCACGTTGGGCAGTAGTAGAACAGTTCGCGTACATCCAGTCCATACCCTTTTCGGCGAACAATGGCATCAATGATTGAGTGAGTTCTTCTACCGTTTCATTGAAGGCTTCTGAAGGCGAATGGCCGTTTTCACGCAATACTTCATACTGTGCGAGTAAAATACCTTGTATTGCACCCATTAATGTTCCACGCTCACCTGTAAGGTCAGAATATACTTCACGTTTGAAATCCGTTTCGAACAAATAACCTGAACCCACACCGATACCCAGAGCGATTACGCGTTCTTTAGCACGGCCTGTAGCATCCTGGAAGATAGCATAACTTGAATTCAACCCGCGACCTTCGAGAAACATACGGCGAAGGCTTGTACCCGAACCTTTAGGAGCAACAAGAATAACATCCACATCAGCAGGAGGGATAATACCTGTACGCTCTTTGTATGTAATACCGAATCCGTGAGAGAAATACAAAGCCTTACCGGCTGTCAGGTAAGGTTTCAGGCGTGGCCATACTTCTATCTGTGCAGCATCGGACAACAGGTACTGGATTATTGTACCTTTTTCAGCTGCTTCTTCTATATCGAATAAAGTTTCGCCCGGAACCCAGCCGTCAGCGATAGCTTTTTCCCATGTTTTACCACCTTTACGTTGACCAATGATTACATTGAACCCGTTGTCGCGAAGATTCAAAGCTTGTCCCGGACCTTGCACTCCGTAACCGATAACTGCGATGGTTTCATTTTTTAATACTTCTCTTGCTTTTTCCAAAGGGAATTCATCGCGGGTGGCTACTTGCTCTACAACGCCGCCAAAATTCATTTCTGCCATTTTTGTTTTGTTTAATTAATTAAAGAACTATATATATTTTATTTCAAAATTTAATGATTTCAAGTTTCAACATTATTAAATCAACTTTCCATTTTTAGTTTTGTATTTTTTACTTCCATGTGACCCTTGTAGAACAGACTGTCGTATCCCCATCCTTCATTTCAAGCACAAAGACACCGTCTCCTTCCGTTCGTTTAAGAATATCGAGTTTTGTCCCGTAACGGCCTTCCGAAATATAGTTTATCTCTATGCGGCGAATCTCTTTTTCCCTAAACATATCAATATCGAAAACATCTACAAAGTGCTCAATGTACTTCATGCTGTTAAGGTGTTTATTGATGTCCACATCGCTGTATTTAACTACAAAACCGGCAGCGATCTCATAATCATCCTTCAATGCCGGAACTTTAGTCATTCCCTCTATCGGATTCTCCTTCCGGGTAATATAATCGGACAATCCTTCCAATTCCAGGACATTTGTCGGTTTGCGTGTCACCAAATCGATAGAGGCCCAGAGTGACTTGGCAAAACCAATCTCCCTGCCTTGTTCGTCCTCGAATGAAAAATGTCGTTCAGTAAACAACCTGTTAACACTAGCCACCCATGTTTTGAGCACCATTGCCGTATCGTTTTTCGGATATTCAAATACTTCTATCGCTATCCGGGAAAGCACCCAAACCCGTTGCTGGGATGTCATTGCTGAATAGCCGAATCCGCGTTCTTCGGCATGCTTTGTCGCTGCCTGAAGCATAAATCCGCCAATCATCGGCAATGTAGCTTTTCCTCTGAAATCTGTTAAGTATGCGTCAATTCCGAATTCGTACCGGCCAATAGGAGTCATCATATTTATTAGTATATAAGTTAGTATTAAGTTAATAACGATTTGTAAAAATACTCAAATCTGCTAACAACTCATTACTTATCTTCACTGTATTTTTTATCCAGTTCGGCCAGCATATCGCTCAATCGTTCTATTTTGGATTTAGTGATTGCTACACGACCCGAACGGATAAACTGTAAGACTCCTATACTCTTACTCAATTCCTCAAACAGATCCTGTGTTTCCTGATAATGTCCGGTTTTCTCTAAAACCACACTATTTTCATTTATATCCAGAATTCGTGCGTTATATTTCCTGATAAGTCCTTCTACCGACTCGATTTTCAGAAAATCGGGAGTAGACAGTTTGTATAAGGCAATCTCCTGATGTATCAGCTCATCATTTGTATTATAATATGACTTCAGAACATCTACTCGTTTATCAACCTGCAGAACAACTTTCTTTATCATCTCCTCGTCGCAGAAAACAGTGATCGTAAACTTGTGTATCCCTTTCAATGCTGACGGTGATACAGACAGAGTTTCTATATTCAGCTGGCGACGGGTAAACACACTGGTTACCTGACTGAGCAGTCCGACTGTATTTTCCGAAAAAATGGTTACTGTATATAATGTTTTATCTTGCATAATTTTTAATTTGAAAATTTGAAAATTAGCATATTAGCAAATATCGAAAATAGAACGCATCCCTGATTCGTTTTTTAATTTGCTAATATCCGAATTTGCTAATTATTTATTATTCATTTCCCAATAATATATTTGTCACACATGTACCTGCCGGAACCATCGGATATACCATTCCTTTAGTCTCCACTTGTACATCCAGCAAATATGAACCCTTGTGATTCAGCATATCGGCTATGGCCTTATCCAATTCATCTCTTGTTTCCACTTTTTTAGCCGGAATATTATATGCTTCAGCTATTTTTACAAAATCAGGATTTTTCATCACTGTCTCCGAATACCGTTCATCAAAGAATAGCTCCTGCCACTGGCGCACCATACCCAGGAAATGATTATTCAAAATCACGATTTTAACATCAATATCCGTTTGCATAATGGTACCCAGTTCCTGTATAGTCATCTGTATACCGCCATCACCCACAAACAGGCATACTGTACGGTCTGGAGCGCCATATTTGGCTCCGATAGCTGCAGGAAGGCCAAATCCCATAGTACCCAATCCGCCGGAAGTAACTACACTACGACTGCGGTTGTATTTAAAATAGCGAACTCCCATCATCTGATGCTGCCCTACATCTGTAACAAGCACCGCATCATTGTCCGTAGCCTCAGATACTTTATTAATAACCTCACCCATCTTCAGTTTTCCCGATTCAGGATATAGTTCATCTTTGATTACAAAATTATATTCCTCATCATCGCAGGCTTTAAATTCAGCCAGCCATTCCGGAAATTTATTTCCATTAAGTTTCGCAGTCACTTTAGGTAAGGAATCTTTTACATCTCCCAATACACGGGCAGTTACCGTTACATTTTTATTTATTTCGGCCTTGTCTATATCGAAGTGTATGATCTTTGCCTGTTTGGCATATGTCTTCAAATCTCCGGTTACACGGTCGTCGAAACGCATCCCGATGGCGATCAGCACATCACATTCATTCGTTTTACGATTAGGTCCGATGTTACCATGCATGCCCAGCATACCTACATGTTGCGGATGACCGGATGGTATAGCCGAGAGTCCCAATATGGTAGATGCGGCAGGAATACCCGATTTTTCAAGAAAAGCAAGTAGCTCTTTTTCGGCATTACCCAGAATAACCCCCTGTCCTACTAAGGCCAAAGGCTTCTTCGCCTCATTTATTATCTGCGCGGCAACTTCTATCTCAGCATCCTTTATGTCAGGTTTAGGCTGATAGCTGCGTATAAACGCTCCCCTTTCATATGTATAATTATCCACCTTTCCAAACTGAGCATCTTTGGTTATATCAAGTACAACCGGACCAGGACGACCAGTAGAGGCTATATAAAATGCTCTGGCAACCGCCCATGCCATATCTTCGGGACGGCGTATCTGATACGACCATTTCGAAATAGGCTGGGTAATACCCACAACATCGGCTTCCTGAAAGGCATCGCTCCCCAACAGGGAAGAAATCACCTGCCCCGATATTACAACCATAGGTGTACTGTCGAGCATAGCATCGGCGATGCCTGTAACTGCATTCGTTGCTCCGGGACCGGAGGTAACCAGAGCCACACCAACCTTACCGGATGTACGCGCATAACCTTGTGCGGCATGTGTTGCACCCTGTTCGTGACGGACAAGTATATGGTTTATCTCTTTTTTAAAATCGTATAAACAATCGAATACCGGCATAATAGCACCTCCCGGATATCCGAATATAGTATCTACCCCTTCATTAATCAAAGAACGGATAAGGGCTTCACTTCCTGTTATTTTTGTATTCATATTTAATATATTACATTTGGCAGATAACAGCCAACAATTATTCAGTACTTTACTTATAACTCGCGATTATTTTCTAAAAACCTGACAAATCTGACACTTTTTTACGTTTTTTGTAAATAAGCAGACGAGATACGAGATACCAGTTATAAACTTACCTGCCCGCATATTTGCCTATTCATAACTATAGATAAAGTTTTTATTCTATAATTCTGATTGCTCCCAAATCGGCCGAACTCACCATGCTCGCATAAGCTTTCAGCGCTTTGGATATATAACGTTCCCGATCCGGCTTGAATGCATCTTTACCTTTTGCCAACTCCTCCTGACGACGTGCGTCCAGTTCGGCATCAGATAATTTCACATTGATGGAACGTTTAGGTATATTTATTTCTATGACATCACCGTTACGGACCAAACCGATTGCACCTCCTGATGCGGCTTCGGGAGAAACGTGGCCGATAGACAATCCGGATGTACCACCGGAGAAACGGCCATCTGTAACCAAAGCACATGCTTTGCCTAAGTGTTTCGACTTTATATAGGACGTAGGATAAAGCATTTCCTGCATGCCCGGTCCTCCTTTAGGTCCTTCATAGGTTATGACAACTACATCTCCGGCAACAACTTCACCCTTCAGGATACCTTCGCATGCTGCATCCTGTGAGTGAAATACTTTTGCTTTGCCCGAAAATTTGAAAATACTCTCGTCTACTCCTGCTGTTTTTACTACACATCCGTTAATCGCAATATTTCCTTTCAGTATTGCAAGACCACCGTCTTTGGTATAAGCATGTTCCAAATTGCGGATACAGCCCGCTTCCCTGTCTATATCGAGCGTCGGGAAATAATTATCCTGAGATCCCATTACAAGATTGAAACGGTTACCGGGAGCCGATTTGTATGTAAGCTCCGCCTCCCTGGTTATAATCGTATTTTTCGTAATATCGTATTTACTTATGGCCTGAGCCAATGTAAGTCCATCTGCCCTTGATACAGAAGTGTCTATTAACTTGGCTCTATCCAGTTCTCTCATAATACCCAGAACACCACCTGCACGGTTTACATCCTGTATATGATATTTCTGTGTATTGGGAGCTACTTTACAAAGACAAGGTGTTTTACGGGACAATTTATCAATATCATCCATTGTGAAATCCACTTCGGCTTCCTGAGCAATGGCTAAAAGATGAAGAATGGTATTTGTAGAGCCTCCCATAGCTATATCCAGTGTCATGGCATTAAGGAAAGCTGTTTTTGTCGCGATCTTTCGGGGGAGAACCGATTCGTCCCCATCCCTGTAATAACGATAGGCATTGGTTACAATTTGTCTGGCCGCATTGTTAAATAACTGCATCCGGTTGGCATGCGTAGCCACAATAGTTCCGTTACCCGGCAGGGCTAATCCAATAGCTTCGTTCAGACAGTTCATCGAATTTGCCGTAAACATTCCCGAACAGGAACCACACGTAGGGCAGGCAGCCTTTTCTATTAGATTTACTTCCCTATCTGAAACCGAATCGTCAGCCGACTTTATCATGGCATCTATAAGGTCTAGTTGCTGCCCGTCCATCTTTCCGGCTTCCATTGGTCCACCCGAAACGAAAATAGTCGGGATATTCAATCTCATGGCAGCCATTAGCATTCCCGGAGTAATTTTGTCACAGTTGCTAATGCAGATCATTGCATCGGCTTTATGCGCATTCACCATATATTCTACACTATCGGCTATCAGATCGCGCGAAGGAAGGGAATACAGCATACCATCATGCCCCATAGCAATACCATCGTCAATCGCAATCGTATTGAATTCTGCGGCAAAACAACCCAATGCTTCTATTTCAGCTTTAACTTTTTGCCCTATTTCGTGTAAGTGAACGTGGCCCGGTACAAATTGTGTAAATGAATTTACGATGGCTATCAATGGCTTACCCATCTGCTCTTCCTTCATACCGTTTGCACGCCATAGAGCTCTGGCTCCTGCCATGCGTCTACCTTGTGTGCTTGTCGAACTTCTTAATTCAAATCCCATAACTTTCTAAATTTAGCCGTTAGCTCATCGCCATACGCTTATAGTTGTTTTTCAGTTTATTTATTATCCGGAATATTATAAAAAAACCTTCCCCAAAAATGAGAAAGGCTATATTTTATTTATTCCTTATATTATCAAGCTAATATACACACCTTTCTCATTTATTCCGGCCGACGAGGAGAATATCAAGAATGAGGACATGTAAAAAGCAATTTGTCATAATTTCATATCAAAAAGTGAACACAAAGTTATAAATTTTTTTTTAAATACAAATTTTATCACTGTTTTTTTGCTTCTCAGAGAAGAAGCCGTATTAAATAAAACAAAAACAGCCTGAAACTTATATAAAAATATCCAATTAAGATCCCACTAATTGTAAAGATTTTGTAAAATATTTGGGAATCTGGATTTTAAGGCCTATGTTTATCCCAATAAGATTATATGGACATTTTATTAAAGAAAGGGTGCGTATGAAAAGACTTCACTGCTAATTATCTTAAGAATCTGACTTCTTATGGTTTATAACAGATTAAAATTTGATTATTATGCAAAAATATGAGAAATACAAGACAATACACAGGATTTCATACATCGTTTTCTTTTCTTATTTACTTATTTTAGCCGTGGGTAACTTCGATTTCGGGGAGTACACAAGTTATATACCATATTTCATTGTGGTTCCATTCCTGATATATTGTACAATAGCTGTCTCCGTGAATATTCTCATCAGAAAAGAAAGGGCGGAAAATTATTTTAATAAAAAGAAAGGGAAAGAACCAAACTATAAAAGAGAAGAGATACCGGCATTATCTAATATTAATCATGTGAATCAGTAGTTGGATTTGGTACTGATTTCAATTTTGGCGGCCAAATGGTAAAACTATGTCCGCCAAAACCACCTTATCTTAGTAAAGAACATCGTCACCAATACAGCTATTGCCGTCAGTATAACGCCTCGCAGGAATCCAAGCCACGCATTGTGCTGAAAATTGTCGAAAACAGAATATACACCGGTCAGGCTCAGCAATGGCACTGTAAACAAGCCTGTAGCCACATAGGCTATCATCGGATTCTGCCCCGACATGACGAGAAAACTTGTACTACGACGGCATTTATAATAATCACAAATAACATGGAATGCTATCATTGCCATAAAAGCCAGTCCGGAAGTAAGGAAATAGTAGCTGTATGTAGAAGGGTCTTTCTTTATCCCGTCCTGATAGGCTTCGAAAAACAACCCCAACAGAACGAGATAACTGCCCGCAACAAACAACTTTTTCCATAATTGCTCATCCGCTGTCACAGCCTTTCTCTGAATAAGGTAGCCATAGATTATCAGTCCTGTATTTATGAACATGTTTACTATCAACCAGCGGTTATACAAACAATACAGATTGATAATAATAAGCGCTATAGAAATAAACAACACCTGATACGATCCATTCCTTTCCTTTACATCTGGCTCCGGCTCCATTCCCTTTCTGGCATTCATCCACTCCATCAGATATTCCCCGGCAATACTACCCGGCAACACGATGAACAGATATTTCAGATATTCGAATCTGTACATCCAGTCCAATGGAGTAAAATTATATATCTCACTTACAAAACTGCCTTGTATATCTTTTCCCAGAAAGACAGCCATAATAAAAGGCAATACTGCAATACGCCATATTTTACTCTTTATCGTAAAAATATAAATCAGCGAACCGAATAAAGCCATATTAGCCAGTATAAGGATAATGATATTACTGAAATGCGGGTCGAACCTGCGTCCGTCGGCATAATCTACCATAAGTAACAGGACAAGAGCTGTTGCGTATGCCAGTAATTTCACTACAATATGCGTCCAAGCAGGCATCTTTAACGGTATCCGCATAAACATAGGGAACAGAAGAACGAAACACAGCAGGGACAGCCCCCAAGCCCTTGCATCCTCCGGATTACTCAATACATAAGGATAGAAATGCCGGATAAAGATGGCAAAGAATGTCAATTGGATACTTCTTTTCAGTGCATCGTAAATAAGCTTCAATTTAGACTCCCCTCTCTCCAGTCTCTTCCTGATAGAAAAAGGAAATGCTGAACCCATAGCAAACAAGAAAAAGGGGAAGACTAAATCGACCCATGTTATTCCCGGTGCTGCGGGGTTAAAAACATGGGTGGGAGGAGGTACCTGTGCATGATACATCCATCCGGGCAGGACGCCGTAGACTACGGCTCCCGACAAAACCATTGTCACAATGGCGTATCCTCTAAGTGCATCCAGTGCACATGACCTGTCATCCATCCTTCAGGAATTTATTTTATTATGCCACCGGTATGCATACCTGTTTCAACTTCTTTCCACATATTTTTATTGATAGTGTCCGTCAAATCCGATTTCTTTACTGAAAGGATTGAGCAACCTGTCCAGTATCACCGCCAGTCCGCGTTTTGTAACCGGTTTGGTCGAATATACTTTCCCATCGGTTTTGCTTTGTCCCGTAATCCGGTAAATATATTTAACGGCTGCATCTTCGGTAAGCAGTTTATTATCATCTATAATTTCCGATTCAGGATCGAAAGAATTGAGCCCTTTTGTAAATTCAGCAACTGTGATTGTTGTATCCGGATAGAACCATGTACGGTTTGCCCAACCAAATGGCTCACCTGTTGTTTTTAATATCCCGGTCGCGCTGACTTTCTGTATCACTTCAAAGTCGGGGTCGGACGGCAGAATATCGTATAAAGGCATAATGTATGCCTTTCTCTCCAGCAAGACAGATTGAACATCCCTTACTGATACCCCGCGTGGCTGTTTATCCTCTTTTACTGATAATGCCGCCAGAATTCCGGCAGCCTGCCCGGTAAGCAGAACTACAGGTTGCAGGCGGGTAGACCCATTGATGAGATTCGATACTGAAATAGCTTTATCCGACACTATCAGGCCGTCTACAGTTTCAGGAATAAGAGACCCCAGCGGAACATTAAAAGACGGAACGGGATCAAAGCCTATTTTAGGAGCCTCTGGATTTTTCCCATGATGATGATCGACCGGATAATCACCTACCGATATGCCTGTCCTGTATAAAAACTCCTTTTGGCCGTATGGATTTTCAACATGGTTGAAAGTCAGGAAAGACAATCCTTTAAGTCTGCGCCCTTCCCTATGATATGGTTTATATGCTAATTTGTCCGGTGTGTCAAATTCATCATCTGCTAATCCCAGATGTTTGAACCCTAACTCATTCTGTATATAATATATAAAACAGAGCGTATGTTCTTTCGCTTTTTGGAGTTCTTTTTCCTGTTCTTTGCGAGGCAGTTCTATTACGTTAAGATAAATATCGTTACCGGATTTAGGCCAGTTGATCATATACTTGTTATTCGGCATTTTTCCATAATCGAGCATCCGCCGGCAGTCGATTTGTATCGAATCGACAGTTTCTTTGCAGCAACCATGAAAAATTTCCGGATTATAACCCTGAGGCTTAGGGATTGTTTTATCTGCTCCTTCTCCGTAATCTTTCAGTATGGCAACCCAGGTCAGATCCTGTACGATACCGTTTGATTGTTCAGGAGCGCCCTTTTCTCCGGTTTCATTCTTTGAATCCATTCCCAACCTGTAACCGGCTTTTGCCATTTTCAGGCTTTCGCCGATATCAGTGGCATCTACTGTGATTTTAGCATGAACAATTAATTTCTCGTTCTTATCGTTGCAGAAAACAGCGCCAGTGACCGTATTCCCTTCTTTCAGTATATCATCAAGAAAATAACCATGAAGTACCGTCAAATCTTTTTCGGCCGCAGCCATCGATTTGAAAATACTATCACCTACATGGGGCTCGAATAACGTACTGCTCACCCAGCCTGTCCATACACCGCCAATACCTCCATATCTGTTGCGAAGTTTTTCCCTGAACTCATTCCATATACCCGAATGTAAATTGTGGTTCCCGTCGCAGGCTCCAACACCCTGAGCTGTAAACATACCCCCGAGCCACGGGCTTTCTTCTACTATAAGTGTTTTAACACCTTCTCTAGCAGAAGATATCCCTGCAGACGTGCCACTGGTGGTACCACCGATAACCAGAACATCAGTAGTGATTTCCTTCGTGCTTTGTATATTTTCACACGATATCAGGGAAACTGAAAATATCAGGGTAAAAAATAAAATAAGTGATGTTTTATTCATTGATGTATGGTTTTAACAATGTAGCCCAAATCAAGTACCCTTTTTCATTCAGATGAATGCCATCAGCAGTGTAGCCGGCATTGAGATGTCCGTCGTCTAATAAACCTGAATGAATATCAATGTATTTTAGCCGGTGCTTTTTTGCTATTTCTTTAATAAGTTCATTAAATTCTTTTATTGTGCCGTTCTTATCTTTTAAGAATACACTACCGGGATTTACAATATCGTTGACTGGCAATAAGCTTTCAAGATATATACGGCAACGGGGTTGCTCCCTTGATATTAAATTTATAATTGTATCGTACCGGATTTCAAATTCCTCTTTCGTTATATTATGAAACAGAATATCATTAATTCCGGCTGTAATAAACATTTTAGAGGGCTTGTTTTTTAATATATCGGGTAACCGGTCAATCATACCGCATAAAATATCGCCACCGATTCCTCTGTTCAATATCTTCTTTCCGGGAAAATATTCCCACCACAAACCTCGCTCGGTAAGGCTGTTTCCAAGCATTACAATTGCTCCGTTTACTTTTGGGATGCTTTCCTGTTGTGCCCGCTTGTTGTCATAATAATCATTTCTGAAATCAGGCTTTTGCTGTGCAAAAGTATTTACTGCAACCAAGTACAAGATTATATATACAAAATATTTCATAATTAATATTTTATGATTTACACTTAATATTCTTCTTTATTATTTTATTTTCTTCGGTATTCCGGTATATACATTATCAAACCGGTCTATCACCTCTATTTTTATCTCAGCGTTTTTATCTATCGGTTCGGCATAGAATAAATGTTCTGTCGGTCCCGCCCCGATATATTTATACCGGAAGTTTTCCCGGTTTTTCTCTACATAATCCACAACGCCGGGATCCCAGCCCCTGTACTGCTTCATCTCGCCCATTTTAGCTCCGTTTTCGTACCAATATACTTTCCATTGAGGATCATAATTCCATACGTTTGCTATAATGGCGTCTGGTTTATGTTTATCGGCTCCCGGCAGATATGAATCAAACTGATAATCCTTATCTTTTCCTATCGGTTTATAATACCATTTCACACGGTTTCCGTCAAACTCATAAACAGCATATCCTAAAGGGGTACCGTCACTATTATAGGGAGCTTGCCAGAAAATACCACAGAGGGCAGCATGAACATGCTCGAAGAGATTATCTGCCAACTGATAATTTTCGTTATAATGTTCATGCCCCGAAAGAATTAAAGCGTTGTATGGTTTTAGCATTTTGTAAAGGCTATTCCTGTTTTGAAGCACTTTGTTCATTTCTTCCTTTACATATTCTCCTTTCCGGGCTTCGGGTGAATAAGTTGGTATATGGAAGGCAACAACTACAGTGGAACCTTCGGGAATAAGAGCCAAATCCTGTTCGAGCCAGCATAACTGCTTTTCATCAAGATAGCCGATGGAGGAATATCCCCGGGCCGTAAAGAATACATCATCAAGGACAATATAGTGAACTTTACCTCTGTTGAATGAATAGTATGCCGGCCCTAGCGCTTTTTTGAAAGTTTCCTTCGAATAATGGTTCGATCTTCCGTCCACATCCATATCATGGTTCCCGGCAGCATAGAAGAATGGGATATTTGTTTTGGCAAACATCTGTTTTATCGGTTCCAAAAACTTTGGCTCCCTGCTTATCTCCGCTATTATATCACCGCAAATCATACCATGCACGGGCAGATGCTTATAATATTGGTTAACCAGCAATTCCATATCTTTTAACGCTCCTCCCAGCATGGGTATTTCCTCATCGAATCCGACCTGAGGGTCGGCACAGGCAATCAGGACATGCTTATCTTCATTTTGTCCGGATTTTTCCAGTATAAAATTAAATTTTTGTTTCAATCCGGATTTGTCGGTTATCCGCTGGAAATAGTGAGGGGCATTATCCTTCACCGGAATAATATAGCCCGGTGGTACAGATATATACACAAAGTCGGCAGTGGCATTGCTCAACAACTTATATTCACCCCTATTATCAGTGGTAACAATATTATAGCCATCGGTCACGGCAACCCCAGGAATGGCAGATCCCTTACTATCAAGGACTTTCCCTGACAATTCTATATTTCGTAAATCTACCTGAGCATTTATATTTACCGATGAAATAAATATAACTACCAGATAAAAAAATTTGCAGGCCGGCATATTTGTTTATTATTTAAGTTCTTCAATATAAGAGTTTCCAAAACGGTCGATAACCTCTACCTTTATTCTGGCCTCCTTATCCTTAGGGATAGCAAAAAACAAATGATCTGTCTGCTTAACAGAGATCCAGTTATATCTGAAATTCTTCCCGTTATCTTTTACATAGTCGCGAATATTAGGGTCGTATCCGGTAAACCGTTCCATTTCGCCCATCCTCACATTATCCTCATACCAATATATTTTCCATGAAGGATCATAATTCCAAACATTTGCTGTTATCGCATCCGGTTTTTCCGGACTAGCTCCCAGTGGATATAAATTGAACTGGTAATTCCGATTTTTCCCGATTGTCTTAAAGTACCATTTCACATTATCTCCGTCAAATTCATAGACTCCGTATCCCGAAGCTGTTCCATCATGGCACCACGGCGCCTGCCAGAAAAGACCGCAAATCGCTGCATGATTATGTTCGAAGATATTACCGGCAAGGATATAATTTTCGTTTTGGTGTTCATGCCCCGAAAATATATGGGCATTGTATGGCTTAAGTATTTTATATAGGGATTGGCGGTTCTGCAAGACTTTGGTCGGAGGTTCTTTACTATATTCGCCTCTACGGGCTTCCACCGAATAAGAGGGTATATGCATGGAGACAACAACTGTAGACCCTTCAGGCACAAATGCCAAGTCCTGTTCCAGCCAGTTGAGTTGTTTCTCAGGAAGATATCCGATATAGTAAAAACTATTTCCGGCATAAAAAACATCGTCCAAGACCACATAATGGATTTTGCCTCTGTTGAACGAATAATACGTTGGACCAAAATGCTTTTTATATAATTCTTTCGCATAATTATCCGATCTTACATCGAGATTTATATCATGGTTTCCCACGGCAAAGAAGAAAGGGATATTCATTTGCCTGACAATATCTTTCATCGGTTCATAAAGTCTTGGCTCTTTGCCTGTATCGTGGATAATGTCTCCACATATTATGCCATAAACAGGCCTGTCGGAATAATCATCTCTTATTAGTTCCGATACATCTGAAGCAGCTCTTTCCACGAAAGACAATTCGTCCATGAAGTTTACCTGAGGGTCCGCCCACACTATAAAAGTGTGTTTATTATCATCAACACTGGATTTCTGTAATTCAAAATCTATTTTTTGCTTCTTTTTGTCACTCTTTTCTATTTTTTTGAAAAAGCAAGGCACTTTATTTTCAATCGGAATTTTATATCCCGATGGTACTGTGATATATATGTATTCGGAAGTTCCGTTACTCAATAATTTATATTCCCCCTTCTCATTTGTGATCACGATATTGATACCATCCGTAACAGGGACAGCACCAATACCTTTACCCTTTTCGCTGACTCTGCCATAAAATTCTCTTGTCCGCAAATCGGCTTGCGCTCTACCATTGGTTACAGGCAAGGCGGTTAATATGATTAAGATATAAATTAATTTTATTTTCAGCATATCCATACTTTGTCTTTTCAAAAGTTCTATGGCCTGCACAGATAAAAACGGCAGGCCATACAACAAAACTCAACTATTTATTCCGCAGGTGTCAGTATAGCCGCCCATCCTCCACCTTTAGCCATATTTATCTCTAAAGTCTGGCCTCCGGAAACGTCTTTGGTTTCTATCTTGAAATCGGAACCGTATCTGTTTGCATTTACTCCGTCTTTCAGTATTTCCGCTTTATATTTGCCCTCCCCTATAAAATTAAGATTAACGCTGAGTTTGCGCTGGTCCCAATTAGTAAGTGAAGCGATATACCATTTGTTCCCGCTGCGGCGGGCGATAGTAAGATATTTCCCTGCTTCGGCTTCGATGGCTTTGGTTTCGTCCCACACAGTCGGTATTTGTGCAATGAAAGAGGTAAAATCAGGCGTCTTATAATAGTTGGACGGACTGTCCGCGAACATCTGCAGCGGACTCTCAAATGCAATGAACAGTGCACCCTGATGCGCCCGTGTGCCCTGGCTCATCGGATGGGTGAAGTTCATGTGGAAGTCGTTTTGCGTTGCATTAACGGTCGCCCCCGGCGTATAATCCATCGGGCCTGCCACCATGCGGGTGAAAGGTAATATCAAGTCGTGATCAGGAGAAATATCATTCGAAGACTTATTATGCTCCAACCCGTAAACTCCTTCATAAGTCATCACATTCGGATACTTGCGATGCAAACCCGAAGGCTTGAATGCACCATGAAAGTCAACAAGCAAGTGCCTTTCGAAGGCCGCTTTTCCCACATTTTCGTAAAAATTTACCATTTCCTGATCGTTGCGCTGCATAAAATCAATTTTCACTCCTTTTATCCCCCATTGCTTATACAAATCGAGGATTCCTTCTATATCCTCGTGCAGAGGATTCCATAAAGCCCATAATACAAGCCCTACATTTTTCGTCTTTCCGTACCTGACCAATTCCTGCACGTCGACATCCTTGTTTGGCTCGCGGATATTCCATGTACCGGCAGACCAGCCCTCGTCCAGCAATATATATTCCAATCCGTATTTCGCGGCAAAGTCTATATAATATTTATACGTCCGGGTATTGACTCCCGCCTCAAAATCTACGTCATATACATTCAATGTACTCCACCAATCCCATGAGATGCGGCCGGGTTTTATCCAACTCTTATCTCCGGCTACGCCCGGAGGGGATAACTGGTAGACCAGATTATTTTCCAGCAGGGATTTGTCGTCAGGGCTGATTATCAGCAATCTCCAGGGAAAAGTTCTCTTTCCTTCAGTTTTTGCTATATAATCGGCATTAAGGACAATCTCCTCATTGCGATCCGAGCCTTCTTTTATCTTTTTTTCTAAAATAACAGGAGGAAACACTCCATTTAATTTTTGTGTGGCTGTTCCTGATAAAAACAGATTCGGGTAATCGGACAAACCGGCTTCCATTATAACCATCTTTGTGCCTGATGCTGAAGATAAATAGATCGGGAGATAAGCATATTTCCGGTTCGGAATATCAGAAACGGAGATGTAATCGAAATCGCCTTCACAGTGTGTAATAAAATTCGGGCTGCTCTCTTTCGGCCAATAAGTATTGTAATTACCTCCCAGATTAAATTCTACAGTTTCGTTTTCTACATGTATTTTCTGCGAAGGTACAGCCGTTTCGAATCTGTAGGCCGAGCCATTATTGTAGACACGGAACGTTACGGCATAGCCTCCTTTGAAGGTCAGGCTCATTTCGTTGTAGTTGTCCTTCATATTCCTGAATTTGGTGGGAACTACAACTTCAAAAGCCTCATCGACAGACCGCCGGCTCACTTTTTGCGCCGAAACATTTATCCCGAACACATCGTTGCTTTCTTTTACCGTCATCGCTATTCTGCTCGGCTTCAGTATCGTTTCCTTATTAAAATTCACACTCCAGCTAAGTTCTTTTCCATCAGAAACCTTTACTTGTATTTTACGGTCGGGAGAAGATACAATGTAGTCTTTCCCATGTATAAGACCTATAGAAAAACAAAAAAGTATAATGGAAGCTATTGCTTTGTTCATATTGTTTTTATTTCTGTTTATTATTTATATACGCGATTTATCCCGTCTTTTATCGCGTTCCATTGATTGAAATTAATAACATGCGATATCTCGAATACCATCAGTCCGTCTGTGTTTTTGAGGCATAGATATACAGCATCCGAAACTTTGGAAGCATTGCTTCCATATGCAGGTGTATTTATCGAACCATTTACTTTGCAATCACCCATTGTAAATCTATTGTATGTAGCCACAAAATTCTCTACAGACCAAACAGAATTAGGAGCTTCGGATTTCCAAATAGCATCGGCATACGCACCTAACGAAAATACATCCAACTGGTCGGCAAACCCTGTTTTGCTATAATTACTTGTAAACTGCCAACCATCCGGTTTGTAATTCTTGCTGGCCCAATTCTGGCCTACACCATATCGTGAACCCCAGTCGGCCGATGCCCACAAGTGAAGTTCCATATTCGGATTAATGGATTTCACCTTCGAGCGGATATTCGTTATCAGATTGGTTATCGTCATCGAACGGAATTCTATCCACTTCTGATATTGAGGTCCCGGCGCTCCGGTCGACGTAAGAATATTGTTCCTGTTGGTCACTGTTTCCCCGCTATATGCCTGAAAGGCCGAGATAGTAGCGTCGCTGAACCCATAGTTATCGTACCACCAACGGCAATAATCCAGGCATATCCCTTTTAGTTTAGGATATTTCGTAGCTATTTCTCCTATGATGGAAATGACGAATGACTGTACTTCAGGCAGGCATGGATTCAACATCGCGGCGTCTACATTCTCCTCATTGCGTATATCCACCAAGTCGTTCGGATTGTTGTTATTCATCCTCATTTGCGTTTTGCCATCCCATGTATGGTCATCATAGATCAACCCCTCTTTCTTTCTCGTGTATCCGAATCCAAGTGTGGATATGCTTGCGATGACTTTAATATCCTGGCGTTCGGCTTCTTCAATCCAATATCCAAGATAATCCCAATCGCGTGTCACCGTTTCAGTGTCCCATTTGGTTAGCCGGGGCAGAATATCACTATCGTATAGGGCATAGCCGATGCCCGGCTTCACATCCACATAGATTTCGTTGAAGCCCGTAGCCTTCATTTTTTCCAATGCTCCCTTAATCGCTTCTTTAGTTGAAAAACGGGTAAGGTTCGCATGGGCGTCGATCCACATTTGTATCGGTTTATCAGCCATAGGCGGTTTATCCACATCTATCGGAATCTCGGGTTTATTATCACCGTTACCGCCATCATCACCGGAGCAACTTATCACTGAACATAGAACTGCCAGTAGTAATAATATATATCTAATCATGCGTAAATAAATTTTAGGATACATTGTTTTTTCTTCTTAGTTATTATTTTCCTCTGCGCGTCCGATACCTCGCTTGATATCGTCCCACATATTATATTTTATCACCTGTACAATATCAAATACCATCAGTCCGGCACTCTGGGTGAGACATACATACACGGCGTCTTCCATATTTTTTATATTATTCTCACCATAGACTGTCCCGTATATTTCACAGTCATCACCAATAAGTTTGTACGCGCGGTCTAT
This sequence comes from Dysgonomonas termitidis, assembly GCF_042654545.1. GTDB lineage: Bacteria > Bacteroidota > Bacteroidia > Bacteroidales > Dysgonomonadaceae > Dysgonomonas > Dysgonomonas termitidis. Next base: position 277,089 of record NZ_JBHSGN010000121.1, on the reverse strand, counting down.
CGCATATTCTATCGATTCGTTATTATCCAGCCCGTATACATCATACAGGTATGAACCCAGCATGAATACATCCAACTGATCGGCAAAGCCCGTATTTTTATAGGTCTCCGAAGCCCATTCAGGAAACATTTCTGATGGGTCATAATGTTTCTTACTGCCCCAGTTTTGCCCGTTTCCATAGATAGAATGTATCCACGAGGCCGCCCAGTAATCCAACTGCATATCAGGCTTTTTGTCTTTTATTGTCTTCCGGATATTGCCTATAAGGTTTGTAATAGTAGTGGAGCGGAATTCCCACCACTGCTTGTAATATTTGCCCGGGATACGTTCTGCTTTGTCATTATAAGTAAAAATATCTTCAGGGAAATGATCCACTTTCTCTCCGATGAATTTTTCAAATGCCACACGTGTCGAATCCGAAAAGTCGTAATTAGCATTGCAATAACGGCAATAATCCAAAGTAAAAGCATCGAAATCGTAATTGGATACAATTTCTGAAATATATTCCGTAATAAATGTCTGCACGGATTTTAACACAGGATTCAGGAAAACAGCGTATTCGCCGGTTTCCTTCATATTTTTCAAGCCGTCGGGCGTATAAGCGATGCATACTTTATCGTCCCAGGAAGCATCTTCATAGGCTGTTCCTGTTTTTTGCCTGACCAGTCCGGCAGAAAGTATTCCGGCAGAAACAGTTACTTTCATATTCCGCTTACGGGCCTCATCTATAAAGAATTGCAAGTAGTCCCAGTCCCGTTCGTACACATAACCGTCTCCGAATGTCGTCAGGGGTTTCAGCATTTTACTTTTGTATAACGCATCTCCCGCCATCGGGCGCACATCCACCACAATTCCGTTGAATCCTGTATTTTTAGCAAGGTCTAAATAGAAGCGTATACTATCCTTATCCGAAAAACGTTTGAAATTAGCTTCGGCATCCAGCCAGAGTAATTTAGGTTTTCCGGTGTCGGCTTCTTTCTCCTTGGTGGAACAAGCAGCGCATACAAACGCTATAAAAAATAAGATTAGAATATTTCTCATATCAATTAACAATAAATATCCGGTTCTTCCGGATGGAAAAGGAAAGCCCCCGTTTTTGAAAGAGGCTTTCCGGTAATCGGGTAATTATTCGAAACAAGTCAGTTTATAGGTGTACAATCCTACTCTGCCGGCCCAAACAAGCAAATAAGCTTCGTTGTTCTCTTCGCTCCAGTACCAGTCCACCCATGAACCATAGCTCCAGTTACGGTTTATGCCTTCAGCTATATTCAGGTTTTGATGAGCCAGTGTTTGCAGATCGGATGTCAACACTGCGGCCGCGTGCCACCATGCTGTTCCACTGGTTACCGCCACATAGCTCTTCCCGTTGACAACCATTCCACATACTACCGGAGCACGTCCGCCTGTACGGGCTGTGGCGAATCCGGTTCCGACCCACCATGCCTGGAGTGTATTCTGCCAAAGCGGAGGCATAGTCGAAGTAGTCAACCCTGAGAATGTATTAATGTAGCAATGAATCGAATTGGCTGCACCCGCCGTGCCTTCGGTGTCACCCACTACGTAGTTTGGAGAGTCGGAGTCGTCAAGCGGGGAAATCATCTGGAATCCGGCACTGTCGCCACTTGAAAAACCGGTTTCTATCGTAGAGTAGTTCGATGCGAGTTGTCCTCCGGTAACCTTGACACGGTAATGTTCGCCTTTTGCCCCGCGCGGAGCCAAAGCCGTAATCCAAGCATTACCTGTAATATCGCCTGCTACCTGGAAATTAGCCGACCCATCGGTAGACGATGCCATATTCACAGCTATTTTACCCACCGATCTGGGAGCATCCGTCGGTCTGGTCCAGTAGAAAAATTCCGTTTCGTTTCCGGTGACCACAAGTCCGACAAGATTTCCCTTAAAATCGGATGTAATCAATTTCAGATTTGCTACGGAGATAGAACCCAAATTGAATGAACCGGCATCGTTCAGCGTGTTTTTATCCACTACTTTGATACAATACGGAGAGGCAGGGTCGGCGTTGACGTATGCACGTGAAAGCATCACGATGTAATCGCCACAATAGGCGGGATACATCAACAAGTCGCCATACAGTTTCGAATCAGCGAAGCTGAAATCATTCTGTTTGCCCGGATAACCCATCTGATCGAATTTTTTCGCTGTTCCTATCTCCGCGTAACTGAATCCTTGACCATATGGCAACTGATCGGAAATACCCCACCCCACTGTGTAATCACGCTTGTTTTTTCCATCTTCCGAGGTAATGGTATATTTCACACCTCCAGCCTGCGCAAAGTTTTGAGGAAGAGCCGGATCAGGTGTCACTGTTGCCCCCTTCGACAGATAAAAAGTGGGCACAGCCGATTTTAGCGCTTCTTCCGCGTCAATATAAGGCGAAACCTTAATGGTGACTGTATTGTCGCCATTAATCACTCCCCTAAAAACAGCAGGTTTATCCCCAACTGTCCCCTTAACCGAAAAAGACAGGGTTATTTCCGCTTCACTGTTCAGATCGTCATCTTTACAAGCACCGAACGAAACGACACAGCAAAGAGCCAATATTGAATATATATTAAAGATTAAGTTTTTCATAACGAAATAATTTTTATATAAATAATAAAAGTTATTCATAATAACCTCTTACACGGTATTGGCGTGTGGTTCCTATTCCCGACTTCACGGTAATTATAATACCTTCGCCCGTAATGTCATGTCTCCCGGACAAAGATGGCGTGATGATTTCATCATATGTCACTGTTGCCGTTAAATAGATATTCTTCAGATCCACATCATTTTCCAGCGATTTGGAAATCGCAAACAGAATCAGCCCGTAACCGCCGTCCACCTGTTCCTGGGTGAAATCACCGCTTACAAGGTTGCCATTTTTGTCGTACTCCATAATCTCTCCACGAAATTCACTGGCACCATGCTGCGCTTTACAAATCATTTGCGAGATTGTATTAGTATTATGCACATGATCTTCATCGGCATCGGTACATCTCCATAACAAGACTGTCAATAAGATGCTCAGAGTCAATGCTCCTATTTTAGTTATTCTCTTCATTTCCGATATTTTTTATGATTTACCAATATGGATTATTTCCGCCTAATTTATTATTGTTGGCAAGTTCTGCCGTAGGCAGTGAAAAATAGTAATATTTTTCGAGGAATATACGAGGAGTTCCCGCATCGCAATTTACTCTGGCATAAGTGTAAGATCCATTATCATTCGTTACTTTTACTCCATGCGCATTTTGTCCATTAATAACGTTTTCAGCCAGTTTCCAACGACGCAAATCCCAATAGCGGAAACCTTCGCCAGCCAGTTCCACACAGCGTTCTTTACGCAACAGCGTCATAAACGCTTCTTTGGTCGCGGCGTCTTTCGCAGGTAATCCTACTCTGGCCCGTACTTCATTCAATGCACCCAAAGCCTGGGTCTTGTAGCGGATATAATCCAGTTCGGCATACGCCTCGGCCTTATTAAGCAATACCTCGGCATAACGGAGTACCGCATCGTACTGGTAGCTTCCCTGCTCTACAAAACGGGTGTAATTCTCCTGTAAATATTTACGCAGATAATAGCCTGTGCAGGTATGTCCGCTGGTACTCGCCGACATGGTGAAATCTTTAAATTCATCGGCTCCACCTTCCCACGTCTGTATTTCGCGACTTTCCCATTGGCTGCCATTATACAATATAGTGGCATGGAAACGGGGTTCCCTGTCGGTGTAAGGATCTGTATGATTAAGAGTATAAGTACTCCAGCTAAAATCGGTTCCATCACTAAACTCATACATATCGGCCAACTCGCCGGTCGGTACATGTTCTGCATATATAGCGTCCGTCTTGTAAACGGCCCTGTCACCGAAAGGCCGGTTGTACTGGTCGAAACTGTGAGGTACGCCGGGATCTGTGTCCGAGGCACTTGGCTTGTAGTATAATGCGAATAAGATTTCCTTCGAGTTATCCTGTTTTCCATCTACCTGGAACACTTTCGCATAGTCCGGAGCCAGAGCGCCACCCAATTCCTTCACTTTTTCGGCAGCATCTGCGGCTATCTGCCATTTACCGGCGTATAAAGCCATTCTTGAAAGGAATCCGTAAGCGCTTTTCTTTGTCGCACGGCCTTCCCATTCGGCAGGCCATGAATCAGGCAAGCGTTCGGCGGCCCATTGCAATTCACTGATTACAAAGTCCCAGCTCTGGGCTTCGGTGAGACGGGCTCTGTGTACATCTTCCTCGTAGGCACCATCGTCTAATCCACCGTTTATACCGGAAACATCCGTGCGAAGCACCACGCCTCCGTACACACGAATCAGGCGGTAATATGTGAAAGCACGACACAGACGGACTTCTGCGCGGCGTATATTGCACCAATCTTCGCCGAACTTGCTGTCAGCGTTGTAACGCTTCATTTCGTCCAGCAAAGCATTAGCACGGCGAATACGGTCACTATATAATCCCCAACACTCAAACGCGCCTGCGTTCCCGGTAGAGAATGAGCTGGCTTGCAATAAAACTTTATTATATGGATGGTTATACAATTCCCACGATGTGGATTTCATCAGATCGGAATAGCTGTCGTAGAATACGTTGCGGCTATTGCTCACCTGCGAAACATCGGTAAAGGTTTTATAAGATGCTGTGATATACAAGTCGGCTGCCTCTGACGAACCCCAGACTGCATCGCTCGACAATACTCTTGTATTCTCCAAATCGAGAGCGTCATGGCAGGAAGGCATACACAGAGTTAAGGCGACGGCACTTAATAATTTTATAATTGTTCTCTTTTTCATTTTTTTTCCTCCTTACATTATTAGAATGTTACTTTAAGTCCCAAACTGTAGGTTTTTTGTTGCGGATAATATCCGTTACTTACCGACGGGCTTTCGGGGTCAACATATTTGAAATGACTGAACGTAAGCAGGTTGGTTCCTGCCAGATAGATATTCACCGAGCTAAACGGAGTGCTCTTCAACACTTTAGAAGGAACATTATATCCGATATTCGCATTTTTCAGGCGCAGGTATTCACCGTTCACCAGCCACCATGTAGAATGCCATGCATTGTTTCCGCTATTTACAGTAGTCAATCTCGGATATTTGGCATTTGGATTTTCAGGCGTCCATGCTCCTTCGATACGATAGTAAGGCGAATTACCATTCTCTGCGAATGAGGCTGTATAATTTGTGGATGAGATCACGCCTGAGTCATATGTACCGGACAGTGTATAGTCGGTATTCGTAACACCCTGCCATAATAATGTGGCATAAAAGTTTTTGTATGACAGGTTCATATCAAGCGAGAAAGTGATTTCAGGAACATCCCCATATCCGATTTTTACATAATCATATTTTTGACTGATGATACCATCGCCATTCACATCTTCATATTTTATGTCCCCCGGACGCAAGTTCCCTGATGGCGCCATCGGATAGTTGTTTATTTCTTCCTGGCTCTGGAACAATCCGAGAGCGTTAAAGCCATATCTTGCATTCATGGATTTGCCTACCTGACTGCGATAGAGAGGATGATCGTCCGGATTGACTATTTTCAGCACACGGTTGCGGGCAAATGAAAAATTACCTTTTAGTCCGTAACTCCAATCCCGGTCGATACGATTATCGTGTTTCAGTGTGAGTTCAAAACCTTTATTCTCAACTTCCCCTGAATTCATGATTGCAGGGAAAAGTCCGCCCAATGAAGGAGGGTAAGCACCAGACTGAGTTTGTATAATATCATAAGTGCGTTTATAGAATAAATCCAGTTCTACGCCCAGTTTACCTTTCCACATGGTATAATCGAAACCCAGATTATACAAGATGGTGGAAGCCCACGTCACATCCTGGTAAAGGTAGGCGTTTTTAGTATAGAGCTGAGTGATAGGGTTGTCGCCTAGTACCATACTATTTTTTGCAACTTCAAATTCCGACTTGTACAACCAAGGTATGTTGTTGTTCATGTTACCTGCAGTTCCTACACTGGCTCTGATTTTAAAGAAATCTACATTCGGAAAGGCTTTGGAAAAGAATTCTTCTTCCGAAATCACCCAACCTACCGAAGCCATCGGGAAAGTACCCCAACGGTTCTCTGGCGCAAATACATAAGATCCATCACGGCGGACCACTAATTCGGCCAGATATTTTTTATCATACATATAATTAAGGCGTCCTACATATGATGCGGTTCCTCCGGAATATCCGTGAGACCCGGTTACTGCCTGCCAGCCTTTCGGAAGGGAGAGTAACCCCATGCTTATATCGACGGCAACATCACTGTAAAATCCGCGGGCTGCTCCTGTCATTGTATTCGAATAGCTTTTTTCCGTTTCGAATAACAGTGTCGCACTCACGGAATGTTTACCAAATTCACGGGAATAATCAAGTTGCGGGCGCAACATCCATGTATCGCCCCACGACGCCGATTTGGAATATGAATTACCTTTTGTATATCCGCTGGCTCCGGAAACTCCCTGATCAAAATTTCCGTTGATAGAATATACCTCGTAGTAACGGTCGTAATTATCATCGGTAGTATTGCTGTAATTATAAGCGGCGAATATTGATGCTTTCAATCCCTTCAATACATCCGTCAGACCGGAAAGGTCGTATTCCAGTTTATAATTAGAGTTGAGTTGCCATTGGGTATTGTTCTTCCAACCCGATTCTGTCAGAGCGGCATAACCGTTATTATTGTACGTCCCGTTATTCCATGCCACATTCATACCGTCATATTCGGACTTGAAGATAGGTATGGCTGCTATAGCCTGCCTGATCGGGCTGAATTCGGTTTGGTTGCCAATAGCCGTACCCGGCCAATGCCGATCCCTGCGGTCTCCAGACAAACCTATACTGAATTTCAGATTTTTAGCCACCTGAATATCAAGGTTTGTGCGCACATTATAACGCTTTAAGCCTGTATTTATCAATGTTCCCTCCTGATTCATGAAACCTATGCTCGCATAATATTTCACTCTTTCGGTGGCGCCTGAGGCCGAAATATTATGTTGCTGAGTTATTCCGGTTCTGAAGATTTTATCCAGCCAGTCGGTCTGGCCAAATACACTGTTGGGGTCGTTACTCATCACTTTATTCTGGATACCGGCTGTCCACAGAGGATCGAGCCCGTCCATCTGGCTTGCTTTATTGTGCCAGTACATATAATCCCTGGCGTTCAGATACTCGGGCATCGCCGTATTTGCTGTCCATGTCATAGATCCGTCATAAAAGATTTTGGCAGGACCTTCGCTTCCCGATTTTGTAGTAATCAGGATAACTCCATTCGCTCCCTGAATACCATAAACCGATGCCGCCGCATCTTTCAGCACGGAGACACTTTCGATGTCGTTCGGGTTCAAATTGTCTATTGTGCGCGGTACCCCGTCAACAACTATCATAGGACCGTTACCTCCGGCAAATGAATTCAATCCGCGTACATAGAACGTTGCCCCGTCATCGCCGGGTTTGCCCGACCGCTGAAGGCTGGTCAATCCGGGCAGTTTACCCGTAAGCATATTCGATACATTCTGCATTGGTGCTTTTACAATGTCTTCAGAGGTAATCTGAGAAACAGAACCTGTCAGATGGGCGCGTTTTTGGACACCGTATCCCACAACCACCACTTCGTCAAGTTCTTTCAGATTTTCGACCAATGCGATATTTATCTGAGAGCGATTTCCTACTATCACAGTTTGAGGCTTAAAACCCAGAAACGAGAATTCAAGCGACGCATCACCGGAAGGTACCGTGATTTTGTACGCACCGTCTATATCCGTAAACGTACCCACAGTCGCGCCTTTCAACACGACGGAAACACCAGCCAACGCTTCCTGATGAGAGTCAGTAACTTTCCCTGTTATTGTTTTTTGGGAATAAGCATTGGACAGACACATAAAAGCACATAATAATATCCATATAAATTTAGGATATCTGCGCTTTCTTTTTTCATCGTAATTAATCTTCATAGTGTCGATGTTAAAATGTTAGCAATTTCTTTTGTTTTTCATTGAATTTAATAATTATAATAATCATAGATCATTCTGGTTTTCAGATATTGTCTTATATATCTGATATAGTCCGCGAGGAATGTGGAAACATCCTTTCCATTTTCCTCCTTTAAGGCTCAATAAGACGTCACCTTGCCTGTTAAGGTATCCGTACCATTCGGGATATTCGTTATCTTTAAAGTGTTGCCATGTATAATTATGTATTGATTCAAACCATTCCGCGCATTCCTGATTTCCTGTCAGGTAATATCCTTTTATTAATGCTATCAGTGTCTCGATATGCACCCACCATAATTTCTGGTCCCATTCCAATTGTTGCGGCGGGCGTCCCAGACGGTCCAGATAGTAAAAAATACCTCCGTATTCCTTGTCCCAGCCGTAATCAATCATTTTTAAAGTTGTCTCTACAGCCTTGTCTATCAATTCGGGCCTGTTGAGGCGATGTCCGAGATCCATAATAAACCACATAGCTTCAATGGCATGTCCGGGATTCATCAGGCGGCCGTCGAACGTATCGGACAATTCGCCTTCTACGGTCACGTTCTCTACTATCAGTCCGCCTAATTCGGGCCTTAGAAATACTTCCATCACTTCATGGATGCAGTCATCCATCACTTTATTCAGGAACTCTTCCGGCAACAAATGCTCGATCTCCAAAGCCAGATTGCAAAGGATCATCGGCAGCGCGAAATTTTTCAGGTTCCGTGTCCCCGGATACGCCTTGTTCCACTTCCCTTTCGGGTTATCCACTTTTGATAAAATAATATCGAAAGTCTTCCGTGCTATTTCTGCATATTCCTCATTACCCGTAGCCTTGTTTAATTGCCCGAATGCCATGGTGGCAAATGTGTATGAAAATATATTGTAAGGCTCTACCAAGGGATTACCTTCCCGGTCAAGAGAGAAATACCAGTTGTAACTACCATCGTGCCCGTACTTTTTGAGAAATTCCCCGCCCTGAACGGCACAGTCCAACCAATCCTGCCGTTTTTCCACATTGTTATACATCATGGAAAACATCCACACCTCGCGCCCTTGCAGCCAAATAAACTTATCGGTATCGAATACTGTCCCATCCCTGTCGAGGCAGGAAAAATATCCGCCATACTCTTTATCCTGAGAGTTTTTGAGCCAAAAAGGCAATACATTGTCCAGCAGCTCCGATTTGTACTGCTTCTCTAATTTTTTAAAATCCATAAGATTGTATTTTTATATAGTACTTTTCTGATTTATGTTTCCCAGAATTTTTCTATTTCTTCTAACGATTTGCCTGTTGTTTCAGGGACTAATTTCCACACAATAAGTATGTACGGCACACACATAACCGCAAAGAGAATAAAGGTACCTTCGGGCCGCAGGTTCTGCAACAGCCACGGGGTAAGCTGTCCGATAAGATATGTCCCGATCCAAAGCGAAAATCCGGCAATCGACATGGCCAGCCCCCGCACTTTGATCGGATACATCTCCGACAACAAAACCCAGATAACAGCACAGATAGATACGGCACAGAAAAAGATGTAAGCAAGGAAGAATATGAGCAATAATACATTAGATATGCCTAAATCACCTCCTTTAACAAAATAGAATGCAATAAGAAGGAGTGAAACTATCATACCCGAAACACCATAGTACACAAGCTTCTTACGCCCTATCTTATCAATGATAAAGATTGCCAGAATGGTCGTCAACACATTCACCAATCCTACGATCACCTGATAGAAAAGTGAATCGTCACCTGACAAGCCACTGCTTTCGAAAATGGAAGGCCCGTAATAAAGTACCGCATTGACTCCCATAAATTGGCCCAGCATAGCAATTGCCACACCGATTACGACAGCTTTCCTTATACCCGGTTTTAGCAGAATACGCCAGTTAGATTTAGTCTCACTTCCTATTACTTTTTTAGTTTCGTTCATCTCATATGCAGCAGTCTCCACCGAACCATATATATGTTTCAGTATCGATCCGGCCTTTACATCACGATTCTTCAATATCAGCCATCTGGGGCTTTCGGGGATGAAGAATATAATAACAAAGAACAGCAAGGCCGGTATTACCGCCATTCCCAGCATGCTCCGCCACACTTCGCTATGGAAAATATGATACAATGCAGGGTCCGATAATTGTTCCGCCCCGTTTGTTGAATAATTCAACAATGCATAATTTACAAGGTAGGCCCCCAGGAACCCCACTGTTACAGCAAGCTGATAGAGTGATACCAATCGCCCCCTGTATTCGGCAACCGAAATTTCAGAAATATAAAGCGGTGAAATTATGGATACAACACCGATACCAATACCTCCGACAACGCGAGCCATCACCAAGTGATTAAAATCTGAAGATAGAGCACAACCGACAGCAGATATAGAGAAGAGTATGGCTGCTACCAGTAATGTTTTTTTCCGACCAAAGTTATCGCTAAGTATCCCGGCACACATAACGCCGAATATGGAACCGATAAGGGCACATCCCACATACCAGCCCTGAGACATGGCATCCAGAGAGAACTGAGCGGAAACCTGCGCTATCGTCCCCGAGATCACCGCAGTATCGTACCCAAACAGAAAACCTCCCAAAGCCGCAACCACAGATAAAAAACTTATATATTTTATATTTACAGCAGAATTCATAAATCTGTTCTTTTATTTTATTTCAAAATATTCTTTATATCTGTCATATAAATGCCCTGCCTGGAGATAGGCCGACTGAGGACTCATAAAATGTGAAAACTCAAATGTAATAGCCTTATCATAACCCGCACGTTTAGCAGCTTCGAGTTTCATACGCAGTTTGTCGAATTTGATAGGGAGAAATTTTATAGGCATATCACGGTCGAAAGTCTCGGCATTTGTCCAGCATTGAAGGCCATATTTATCTGCCAGTTTTTTATTCACTTCGAAGAAAGCATCCAGTTCATCATAATCTATATGGCCATCCTGAAAAGCGCATGCATCCACGGCTCCTTTTATACCATCAAATATTTCACCCCATTCTTTTTCGTGTTCCTGGACAGAAACCGATTCTGTTTTCGACAGTTGACCCGACGCCGCCATTACAGCCTTTTTGCCATCGATCCAGGGTGATATAAATGTGGGCAATCCGTTCGATACATCCTTACACTGTTTGCCCATCGAATAAAAAGCATTTATTGCTCCTTTGGTTTTCCTGCTGATCTCTCCGCTTATATACCATCCGCCGAAGCTTTTATATTTTTCTCCGTATTTTTTCCATACTTCGTCTATTACATATTTATTATGCTCTATTTCGGAAGACAAATCACCCGTATCCCAATATTCTCCGGAATCATAAAGTCCGAAATAAAACTTCATGTTATATTTCTGAGCGAGGCGCAAGTACATATCAACCAGGTCGACAGAAGGCATATAACAGCCTTTTTTCAATAGATATTCGGAAGGGTATGTAATAAACTTGCGGTATCCAGAACGTATCATAATGACCGTATCGATTCCGATATTCTTCATATGGCGAAAATCAAGATCCCACTCTTTTTCACCCCAGTTCTGATGCGGTATATCGTGTGATATTTCATCCAGGAACGTACCCGAAATATGGAGTCCGTTTGCCTTTGATACTATCAGGCGACTCTCGATAGAGCCATCCGTTTTTAAGGTTTTGCTATCATCCGAAGCCTTTCCCCCGCAAGCAGCCACAGCAGGTATCGCAATAGCCGAAGCTCCGGCTACTGCCGCTTTTTTGAGGAAATCTCTGCGATTATTTGTTTCCATATAGTATTTGGTTATTATTTACTTACAACTACAATTTATTCCGGGCAAATCTTATATTGCCTTATTATAACAAACAGCCTGTATCTTTTCTTTCGATGATAATACTTTAATTATCAAAGGTATAATCCGGGTATCAGAGCGTCAGGTTTATTAAGGAGCTATGTTAAGTATCTATTTCTACAGCAAATATGATAAAATATTTTTTATCGACAAAGTATTTAATAAAATAATTAAATAAATAAGGTCATTTTTAACATTAAAATTAAATACACTGTCACATGATTAAAAAAATATTCATTAATAAGTATTTCCTAACAGATAAAAAAAATACTTTGAAATAAATTTAACAACATATCGAAACTTTTAATAAATTATATAAAAAAGATCAGGTTCAAACTTTCTTCGTTTTATATTATGCCGACTCAAAGACGGATTAGGTTTATTTTCCACAAACAGGTTATACTATCTTATATAGTGCAAAATGACTGCAAGACAGAAACCCACACCCTGCAAACAGGCATGGTCAATTGTTCAGTGTGAGAATCCAGCAAAGGTTTATGGAGTTCCTTTATTAATGCCAATCAGTAGTTGAAGTGATTATTGTAGTATAAAAATGTGGATTTTTTCTACTACGCGCAATCAAAGATTGCTTGTGTTACTTTTGGGCAATGCCAGAAGTGAGGACAAGCCCCGCAGGGCGCGGCAGGAACAAGTTAAAAGCTTTCGAAAATAAATAAGGAAAGGGATTATGCAGAAAAAAACCCAACGTTTCGTCTTCCTTATCATTATTGACAATCATAAAAAAATATGTTCCAGGCTTGGCGTACTATTCATACGCACCATAAATAATTAACAATCAGAGAACAACACGAAGGTAAAACGAATTTATACACAGGATGCCATCCCTCTTTTAAAAACCTTTCTGAAATAATATACAGAAAAAGACCCTTAGTTATAAAGCTAATATTTGGATATGTCCGGCAGAGAAAGAAGACAAGAACCTGATACCTGAAGATTGTTCTCTCCGTTAAAAGAGCTTTTTGCGGATAAAATAAGTTTAAAGAATGAAAACAAAAATTAATTCTATCGACAATTACTTACCAGATAAATTTTTATCTGATACTTTTGTAATCAAACAATGAATGAATATTATTGTTACATATAATAATACATTTAATATAATTTAATTATGAAGTATTCTTTTTGGTTGCTAATATTAACAGCAGGTATAATGTTTACCGGTTGTGTAAGCAAGAAACAGTTCACAAACCTGGAAACTGATTATAATCGCTTACAAACAGAACATAATGATCTGAAAAGAAATTATCAGGAAGGCCAATTGCAACTGGCCGAAAGCAGAACCCGAGTATCGAGCCTGGAGGAGAGATTAGCTGAAGCCCGGAAAAACAATGAGGAATTACGCGCAGCTTACGTAGAGATGCAAAACTCATTGAATAAAAGTCTCTCGCAAAATTCACAGGGTAATGTAAATATTGCGAAACTGGTAGATGAAATCAATGCCTCGAACCGCTTTATCCAGCATCTGGTCCAAGCTAAGAACAAATCGGATTCGTTGAACCTGGTTATGATAAACAATCTTACACGTTCACTTACCCGTGACGAAATGCAGGATATGGATATTAAAGTATTGAAGGGAGTTGTGTACATCTCACTTGACGACAGGATGCTGTACCGCTCCGGAAGCTATGAAATAAGCGATAAGGCAGGGGAAATTCTAAGTAAGATATCTAAAATCATCCTGGACTATAAAGATTATGACGTCCTGATAGAAGGCAATACTGATACAGACCCGATATCACGCCCTAACATCCGCAACAATTGGGATTTAAGTACTCTTCGCGCATCTTCTGTTGTTCAGGCATTACAAAACAATTATGGGGTTGATCCCAAACGCCTGACTGCTGCCGGACGCGGAGAATATAATCCGATTGCGAGCAATAGTACAGCAGAAGGGAAAGCCCGTAACCGCCGGACCCAGATAATTATCACTCCAAAACTGGATCAGTTTATGGATCTAATTGACCAAGCTCCGGAAAGTTCACTCGATAATAAATAATTAATATCCCATACATAAAGTTTATATAATAAAAGGCTGCCTCTGTAAATTGAGGCAGCCTTTTATTATATAAACAAATTTATTCGAAAGAAATATCCGGCAATAAGTCGTATTAGCCAACTGAATCATCAATCGGAGGTGTATAGGCCAGCGCTGACAGAATAAATATCCGCACCTCCAGACCCTGCCTTTATTTTTTATTGACTATTTAATTATTTGATTTTTGGAAAATACTTTATCTATATTATTAGCTGATAGCCGTTAGCTGACAGTTCTTTGAAGTATTGAAAAAGCCCCCTAAATTGGCTCCGCCGAACGTTGTTTCCCCAGGGGGGACTTACAGAGAGAAAAAAAAGGAACAGATAAAAAATAGTGGAAAATGTGTCAAGTTTGTCAGGTTTTGTACATAAACTATTGGCTAACAGCTATCAGCTAATAGCTAAAAAGGTGTTACTTTTTAATAGTTACGGGTTACTGCGCCCTTTGGGCAGTTACAAGTTACGAGTAGACAAGATACAAGATACGGGTTGTTAACTGTTAACTGATGAGATGCTTCGCTCCGCTCAGCATGACAACGTACAGCACTGTTGACTGATGACTGTTTACTGTAAATAGTGTTACCTTTGTTACCTTTTAATAGTTACAAGTTACTGCGCCCTTCGGGCAGTTACGAGTTACGTGTAGACAAGATACGAGTTGTTTACTGCTAACTGTTGACTGTTGACTGATATATCTGTTACCTTTGTTACCTTTTAACAATGTATAGTTAATTAATATAAATATCGTACATCGCGCAGATATAAATTAAGCCAAGACGGAATAGATACTATCCAACAGGAGAGGAGATCATTAAATAGGCTATTATCTGTAACAGAAAGCTATTTCGTTTATTATCATACAATTTGAGGTCCTAAATATTTATCAACCCCAAACTCTTTTTTAATAATAGATACAAAAGGCAGCCTATTTAATAATATTTTTTATTTATATTTGTATTAGCGATGAAATTTTATCCGAAAGGAAAATATCAATAAATCAGGAAACATGAATATACACCTGCTTCAGGAAATTGAAAAAGGCACAAAAAGTGCTTTGATCAAGAAGAATATTATTAATTACTATATCCAAAATGGCAGTTCGACCATCACCGAATTGTCGAAAGAACTGGATTTGAGCATCCCTACTGTCACTAAGTTTATCAGCGAGATGTGTGAAGATGGATATATAAACGACTACGGAAAGCTGGAAACAACAGGGGGGCGTTACCCCAATCTATACGGCCTCAATCCTGAGTCCGGTTATTTTATAGGTGTCGACATGAAGCAGTCGGCAATAAACATCGGACTGATTAACTTCAAGGGAGATATGGTGGATCTGACAATGGGTATTCCTTATCAGATGCAAAACACTCCGGAAGCGATGAACAAGTTGTGTGAATTAATCCTGGCATTTATTGATAAACAAACAGTAGATAAAAACAAAATACTGAATGTAAATGTAAATATATCGGGACGGGTAAACCCTGAATCGGGATACAGCTACAGCATTTTCTATTTTGAAGAAAGACCATTGGCTGAAATTCTTAGCGAAAAACTGAATGGCTACAAAGTTACTATCGATAATGATACCCGGGCCATGACTTATGGTGAATATCTGTCGGGCTGTGTAAACAGTGAGAAAAACATCATATTCGTAAACATAAGCTGGGGGTTGGCTATCGGAATCATTATAGACGGGAAAGTATATACCGGAAAATCGGGATTCGCCGGAGAATTCGGGCACATGAAAATATACGATAATGAAATATTGTGCCATTGCGGAAAGAAAGGCTGCCTGGAAACGGAAGCCTCCGGACTGGCAATGCACCGGCGCCTTTTCGAACTGGTACATGACGGTGCTTCTTCCCTGTTATCGAAGAAAATATTGAAAGACGAATCCGTCACATTAGATGAAATAATTACCGCCGTAAACAAAGAGGATGTGCTTTGCATAGACCTGGTGGAAGAGATCGGACAAAAGCTTGGAGAACAGATCGCCGGACTTATCAATATCTTTAATCCTGAAATGGTTATTATAGGAGGTACAGTATCTATGACCGAAGACTATATAATGCAACCGGTGAAAACAGCGATCCGCAAATATTCCCTTAATCTGGTGAATAAAGATTCTACGATCGCAATATCGAAGTTGAAGGATAAGGCAGGGGTAATAGGCGCCTGTTTATTAGCCAGAACACGTCTGTTTGAGATATATTGAACATTATATGATAAGACCACCCTTAACTTTTTAAAAATGCATAAATTATCTTATAACATTGCAAATATTAAGAAAGTTTCATATCTTGTGTCTTAAACTATCAACAATAGATAATTATAAGGTCCTGATTATTAATCAGACTTTCTGACTCTAAACAAACTTGACTTATATCCAAAAACCTCCGCATATGTTTCGGAGGTTTTATTTTGTAGCCTATCGGGCGAACCTGCCCAGATATTTCCCTTTAATCACCCTCAGTTTGCCTATCACATGAAACTTGGATAATAGGCCGGCCAATATCAAGATCATCCCCGCAGAGAGAAGTAATCCGAAGAAAAAGTCGAACAAAAGGGAATAACGGTTTAGAAGCAGGGCAAACCCTATAACACCTATACCAATGGCAAATTGCTTATTATATATTATATGGAATAATC
Organism: Dysgonomonas termitidis; assembly: GCF_042654545.1. Classification (GTDB taxonomy): domain Bacteria; phylum Bacteroidota; class Bacteroidia; order Bacteroidales; family Dysgonomonadaceae; genus Dysgonomonas; species Dysgonomonas termitidis. The sequence continues at coordinate 260,568 of NZ_JBHSGN010000121.1, read as the reverse complement.
TCTTCACACCAATTTTTTTTGAGGTTATAAACCTATTTATTATTCTGAGGACAAAGATAGTTTTATTTTAACTCCCCGATATAACGATATTATACCAATCTTTAGGTATCGCCGAAAATTAACAGGAAAAGGCTTCTACCATATAGTAAAAGCCTTGGGATACCGTTCAGTTCTGTTTATTATTTAACGGCCGCTAAAGCCGGTTGATAATTCGGTTCATTTACAATTTCAGGAACCAGCTCTGTATATACTACTTTTCCGTCAGGGTCAATTACAACAACCGATCTGGCCAACAATCCCTTCAGCGGACCATCAAGCATCAATACGCCATAATCTTTTGCAAACGATGTATTTCTAAAAACAGAAGCCGGAACAACATTATCGATGCCTTCTGCCGAACAAAAACGACCCGCAGCAAATGGAAGGTCAGCCGAAACAGCAAGGACTACAGTATCAGGAAGTGCTACCGCTTCTTTATTGAATCTGCGAACCGACGCAGCACATGTACCTGTATCAAGACTGGGGAATATATTTAATATAACAGTCTTACCTTTAAGGTCTTTCAACGACACTTCTGAAAGGTCATTCTTTACAAGTACAAATTCGGGTGCTGCTGAACCTACTGCCGGCAATTGCCCGCTGGTATTTACTGTGATGTCATTTTTAAATGTAACTGTTGCCATAATTTTTTAATTTATATAAGTTAGTATTCTGGTTTTCGAAGTATTATCATATTATAAACCTCAAAATTGTTATTTTAGTTCAATAAGAAATTCATTTTTCGGATGACGGACCTTCTTGAGATTCACCAACCAGTCATTTGCTTCGTCCCGGTAGCCCAATGGTAATACTGTCACACTCCTCAATCCTAATTCTCTCAAGCCAAGAAGATTATCCAACGCATCATTATCAAATCCTTCCATCGGGGTAGAATCGACATTCAGTTCAGCGGCCATTGCAATAGCAAAACCAAAAGCTATATAGGACTGGCGGGCTGCATGCTCGAAATTCACTTCAGACGGGCGACTCAAATATGCCTTCTTCAATCTGTCCGTATAGTCATTATAACGGCCGGGGTCTTGTCCCCTACCCTCTGTTGTATGTTTGTATATATTATCTATACGCTGCGACGTGTAGTTATCCCAAGCTGCAAAGACAAGGACATGTGAAGCATCCGCGACCTGTTGCTGATTATAAGCAATAGGTATCATCTTCTCTTTTAGCTCCTGATTGGTTATTTCAATAACCTGAAAAGGTTGTAAACCCGAAGACGTGGGCGCAAGCCAGGCAGCTTCAACAATCTCGTTAACAAGTTTCTGATCGACTTTTTTAGTAGGATCAAACTTTTTTGTGGCGTAACGCCATTTGAATGTATCTAATAAGTTCATTGCTTTAATTATGTTAGAAATACTCGTTATTGTTCATTACATGTTATTAATAAAATCTTACGCAGCTGATTACGTAACTGAACAAGTTGGTTATCCGTCAGCTTAAGCTGTTTTTTCATTATTGGAGGGATCTGCTCTGCTTGCTTTTCCAAAGCTTTACCTTTATCCGTGATAATTATATCCACACTCCTTTCGTCTTCAGATGATCGTACTCTATTAAGAAGTTCATTTGCCTCCATACGTTTCAATAATGGCGTAAGCGTACCGCTATCGAGCCATAACAGTTCTCCTAATTGTTTTACTGTTGCCGATTTTCGCTCCCACAATACCATCAATACCAGATACTGAGGATATGTGAGTCCCAACTTTTCTAAATAAGGACGATAAAGTGATGTTATCTGCCTCGACAAAGCATATATTGGGAAACACAATTGATTATTCAATTTTAAATCTTCTGACATATATACACGCACTATTATATTGTGCAAAATTAAATATTGCAAAATTAAATATATCATTTTACATGTTAAAAAATAAGAAAGCGCAATAAATTTATGAGATCAATACCTTTTGCAGTAGATACCGTTTTTTAACAAGGAGGGTACAATTATCTTACGTCTTTTTACTATATGAAAATTAAACACCAGATTATCAATTACAAAACACATATGTCCGGCAAGATAACCGCCGGACATTTCCATGTACTTACAAATAGTTTGCCTAAAATTTTGTCTTCACTGCCATAATTCCATGTTGGAAAAATGTAAAAGCTTTATATATCATTTTTTTGAATATTCAAAACTTGCTCAGCACAAAAGTAAGCAGCATTTGTAATATAAACAAGAGTAATTAGTTAAATAAGAATATGTCATCCAGCATTATAAGAGAATTTATATATTGCCTACCGGAACATATCTGCATCGCCCGATGGCCCAGAATAGAGAAAGTGGGCGGATATCGATTACCATGAAAACATTATGATCCGGCAAATCAGTTAAATGACCACATACTTAACGTAAATAAAATCTCTTTAGAACTAACTATTAAGAATGTAAAATATGTAGATCATTTTGCATTTATATTTAGTGGTATTATCTTTGTAACAAAAGATAGTATGTATGAACTTATGCCTAAGACTAACGATAGCCGTATCCGATATCTTGAAAATATGGAAAATACAGATAATAGTGGTTTACAGACTATTATAACGGGAACAGGACCGATTTTTCCGAAAGAGAATTAACTCATACAAACTGTCGGAGGATTACGGAGGAAAACCCAGAGTTGGAAAGCTCAAAACTTCGGAATCAAAAAAGCACGGAATTATATCTATTTATCAAATAACAAACCTATATTAACATGAAAAAGTTATTCTATTTATTTGCTGCTCTATTATTAGCTTCTTGCTCAGAAAATAAACCTATTGACTTGAACGTAATGAGCTTTAATGTTCGCTACGACAATCCTGGCGACAGCCTCAACAGCTGGCAATACAGAAAAGATATTGCCGCACAAACGATCAAAGCTCAAAACGCGGATATTGTAGGTACCCAGGAAGTCCTGGTAAATCAATTGAACGACCTGAAAACCTCCCTGCTGGAATATAATGCTATTGGCATTGGCCGGATAGATGGAATAGAAAAAGGCGAATATTGTGCTGTCCTATACAAAAAAGAAAGATTTAAAGAAGTTAAATCGGGACATTTTTGGCTAAGTGAAACCCCTGAAGTTATAGGTTCGAAAGGATGGGATGGGGCATGTGAGCGCGTTGCAACATGGATTATCCTGGAAGAAATGAGTAGTAAGAAACAGATATTCTTCATTAACACACACCTTGACCATGTAGGGAAAGTAGCCCGTCAGGAAGGTGTGACATTACTACTCGACCGGATAGGAGAACTAAGCAAAGGTTTACCTGTAATATTAACGGGAGATTTCAACGCGACCCCTGATTCGGAAGTAATCAAACATGTTACAAACCCGGCAACTCCAAACTATCTGATGCATACCAAAGACATAGCTGTTGTAAAAAGCGGAACAGACTGGACATTCCATGGTTTTGGGCAAGTACCTCTCGAAAAACGCGAGTTTATAGATTATATTTTTGTAAAACCGGATACAAAAGTATTAAAACACACTGTTATACCTGAAGAACTGGATGGCAAATTTATCTCTGATCACTCAGTTGTAACAGCACAAATAGAAATTGAATAAACCTGCTTTTAATCAATATCTTATGACTTATATTATCAACAAGGGTTTTTCTGTATTGAGGTTATTTTCAATTGCAGTACCGTTAATCATATGTCCGTCCGTTCTGTTTGCACAACAAATACTCATTCACTCACATAACGATTATGAACAACGGGTACCATTTTACCAAGCATATGCCCAGCAAGCAGCATCAATAGAAGCTGATATATATGCTACGAATAAGAAGGACGAATTACTGGTAACTCACAATAAGGAAGATCTTGCCACAGCACTTACTCTTGATGAATTATATATTAAGCCGATTGTAGACCTATATAAAAATAATAATGGCAAAGCCTGGAAAAATTCAGAGAAAACATTCATATTGCTTATAGATTTGAAGACACCTGCAATTCCGACTTTAGATATACTCGTTGATAAACTGAAAGTCTATCCTGAGGTATTTGATCCGTCTGCGAATCCTTATGCCGTGCGCATAGTTATATCCGGCGACCGTCCTGCTCCGGTGGATTTTGCAAAGTATCCTCCTTTTATATCCTTTGACGGAAGAGAAATGAACTATACTGCTGAACAGTTAAAACGCATAGCGATGGTAAGCCTTCCATTCAAAGATTATTCCCAATGGAATGGACAGGGAACAATGATAAAGGAAGAGTATGACAAAGTTATAAAGACAATCGATGCCGTTCATGCACTAAACAAACCCATCCGTTTTTGGGGAACACCGGATGGAGATAATGCATGGAAAACATTCCACCATATAGGTGTGGATTACATTAACACCGACCGGGTAGAAGCATGCACCGATTACTTTTATCATTTTGATAATAAGAAGACTCTTTTGGAACTATAAGTACACTGTCGAATATTTCACAAATTATTGTTTATAAAGAATATACCGTCTTCATTCAAAATGGTCTTTGGAATAAAATTACGTTCCAAAGACCATTTTTAATTATATAAGACCCTAAAGACTAGCATTCTGTAATCTTATCCTGGCTCAGTAATTCACAATTGTTTAACGTAAGTATCTCCATACATTTTTTAATATCGGTAGGCCTTATCACCACATTCGCTCTCTCTCCGTTCGAAAAGGCATACATATATTCAATAAATACATTTTCTTTTGCCAGATATTCCAGTATCATAGCCAGTGAACCCGGCGTGTTAGGACAAGAAAGACAAAGCACATCATTTACACTCACTCCTAAGTGAGCCTCTTTAAGTACCTTTACAGCCATGTCGACATCGGATACTATCAGCCGTAAGATACCGAAGTCGGCACTTTCGGCAAGGCTGAATGCTTTCAGATTTATCCCATTCTTCCCAAGTACATGCGCTACCTCGTTCAGCCGTCCTGTCTTATTTTCCACAAAAATAGATAGTTGTTTTATTGTCATATGCTAATCAATTAAAGATACGTTTATCAATTACACGTTGTGCCTTACCTTCACTTCGTTTGATGCTATACGGTTCTACCAGTTTTATGTCGGCACTGATTCCCAGCACGCTTTGCAGGCGATGGGCTATTTTCTTCTTCAAAGCTATAATCTTCGAGATTTCGTCAGAGAAATACCCGTCCCGTACCTCGACCTGCACTTCCAGTATATCCAGATTGTTTACCCTATCCACAATTAAAAGATAATGTGGTTCGAATTCTTCCATTTCCAGGATCACGCTCTCTATCTGTGAAGGGAATACATTCACTCCGCGAATAATCAGCATATCGTCGCTACGCCCTACTATACGGCTCATGCGCACACTGGTACGCCCGCATTTGCAGGGTTCCTCCGTGAGTGAACAAAGATCTTTGGTACGGTAACGCAATAGCGGCAAACCCTCTTTTGTAAGTGTGGTAAATACGAGTTCCCCCTGTTCTCCATATGGAAGCTGCTCAAGTGTGTCAGGCGAAACAATTTCGGGCAGAAAATGGTCATCAATAATATGCGAACCGCTCTTACATTCGCATTCGTGCGATACACCCGGCCCCATTATCTCACTCAACCCATATATGTTGTAGGCATCTACGCCCAGCTTTGCTTCTATCTCTTTGCGCATATTCTCTGTCCACGGTTCCGCACCCAGAATAGCAGTTCGCAGCCTGAATTCCTCGCGGGGAATGCCTGTCTTCGCTATCGACTCTGCCAAATAGAGGGCATAAGACGGGGTACAGGCAAGAGCCGTAGCTCCAAAATCGCGTGCAAGCTGAATATGTTTAGCTGTATTTCCCGTAGACATGGGGATAACCGTTGCCCCCAAGTGCTCCACTCCATAGTGTAAACCTAGTCCTCCGGTAAAGAGTCCGTAACCATAGCCAACCGAAAAAATATCATTCTGGTCGGTACCGAAAGCACTCAGGCAACGGGCGGTCATCTCGGACCATATGGATAAATCGCGCCGGGTATAACCTACTACAGTGGGTGTACCAGTTGTTCCCGATGAGGCGTGCAGTCTCACAATCTGTGACATAGGCACTGCAAACAAACCGTAAGGATAATTGTCACGCAAATCCTGTTTTGTGGTAAAAGGTAGTTTTACGATATCCTCCACCGAACGGATGTCGCCGGGTGTAATATCCATTTCCTGCATTTTCTGTCTATAGAAAGGAGTACTGTGATATACCTTCTCCACCAGCTTACGCAAACGTTCTCCCTGAAGGCAGCGTTTTTCGCCGGGACTCATGCACTCCTTAGATTTGTTCCAAATCATATTATATGTTAGTTTTTTTAGTTGTTTATCCTGTTAATGATCTAATCTGAAAAACCTCAATCTTTCATCCAGTACAGCGTATAAATCATCATGCATGCGCGAGCAGCACGCCCTGATGCCCTGTTGTTCGCTGCCTGTAGTAGACAAGGCTATGGAACTGATTCCATAGTAAAGCAGCTCCCGCATCAGCTCGGCACATGACATATCTTTATAGCCGATTGTGAAAAAGAACCCGTCGGAAATATCCCTGTCAATATCTTTATCATATACTACATGAAAACCGTATTTATTGAATAGCTCCTTCATACGGTGGGCACGCCTGCCATATTCACTTGTTTCTTTCACAAAATCCAGTTCGCCGTCCGATGCGGCTCTTAGCATAGCAGCATAGCCATACTGAGTGGAATGAGTTATGCCGGATGTTATCATATATAGTATTTCCCCGATAAATACAGGTCCGAAAATACCCGAACCGGAATACCTCTGCGCCAATGCTTCAAATTTACGGGAAAATAATTTATCCGAAATACAAAGAACTGCGGCGCGTTGTCCTGCATAGCTGAATATCTTGGAAGCCGAAAGCATCAGAATGTAATTATCGGTATATCCGGCCACGGTAGGCACAAAAGGCGCTTGAAAAGGCTTACTGAAATCGGTACGGAAATCCATAGCGAAATAGGCTAAATCTTCAATAACGACCGCATCATATTTTGTAGCCAATTCTCCTATTATCTGCAATTCATCCTCCGTCAGACATATCCAGGCCGGATTATTCGGATTGGAATATACGATAGAAGATATATTGCCCTTTTCCAATAATCCTTCAAGTTTAGCTTTTAAGCCTCCCCCCCTGTAATTGTAGACATCAAATTCTATATATTTAATATCAAGTATTTTCAATTGGGATTTCTGTATAGGAAAGCCGGGATCGATAAATAATACAGTATCCTTATCTTTATCCCGTTGGTTGCAGGCGATAAAGGAACTGAAAGAACCGGCAACCGAACCTGTAACCGGTATGCATGAGCCTGATGATATATCAACATCGAGAAACGCTTTAACAAAACGGGATGCTTCTTCCTTCAACACAGGAATACCCGCAGCAGCCGGATACATCGAAGCTACACCCTCGTCCAACGCTTTTTTCTCCGCATCTATACCTATCCGGCAGGGTTTAAGTCCCGGTACACCCTGATCCATACGGATAAAAGGAATGCCTGTAATCTGTTCGAGGCTCGAAGCCAATAGGAGTACCTCCCCTATAGTAGCTTTCTCCAGATCGGCTATCTTTAGTTCGTTTACAACCTGATTTACCAGATCCTGACTGAATATTCTGTTTTGCATATATTATTATCTCTTTATCTACTTTGTCATTCTGAACGGAGTGAAGAATCTCTTATGAGAGACGAGATTCTTCGTTACACTCAGAATGACAAATGAGTATTAGTTTATATTTCTTCATTCAGAAAGTTCCATTCAGGATTAAATTCTGATATAAGTTTATCTTTCTGTTTCCTCACCCACCCTTTTATCTCTGTTTCTCTGTCTATAGCATGTTCTATATATTCAAATTTTTCCCAATAAATTAAATAGAATATATTGTATTTCCCTGTAAAATGACTTTTCTCGTTCATGGAATCAAACTTATGCTCGTATAAGCGTCTTTTTAAATCATTGGTTACTCCAATATATAAAACACTTCTATTTCTATTCGTAACTATATAAACAAAATAATTATGTGTTCCGGTTAGTTTAAACATAGATTATAAGTCTTTATTATCCTTGTCATTCTGAACGAAGTGAAGAATCTCTTTCATAAAAAGTATCTCTCGCAAAGTCTAACTTATTACTCACTACTATATTTACAATTATTAACCATATTTGGTTAAAACCTGACACTTCTGACACATTTTCCACTATTTTTCACTTGTCTATTTTATATTCATTAACCATATTCAGTTAAAAAGTAACAAAGGTAACAGAAATCAATGTACCGATTAATCAATTTGCCGATGTGCCAATGTTTTTAACGAAAAATGAAAAACGAAGAACGAAAAATATTCTTAAATGAAAAACGAAGAATGAAAAGTGAAGAATGTTTTTAAACGAAGAGCTAAAAGTGATAAGTGATAAATATTTTTCACTCTTAATTTTTAGTTTTTCATTTTCTTTCACTTTTAATTTTTCACTTATCACTTTTAATTTAAAACATTTGCTAATATGCTAATTTACAAATCTGCTAATTATTTTTTCAAAGAGCTAAAAGCTAACAGCTAGAGGCTAATAGCTTACTATATAGATAAACTTTTACCAAAAAAATATAATCCTCGGGCACTTAGCCTGCAATACCCCGGATGTTTCGTTCTTGAGACATAGCAAACAAGAATCATTCCTCTCATTATTCCATTTGTTTTTCGCCTGCGCGTTTCCCCTCCCTGAAGGCTTTTATATTCATATCCACTACAGATTCTCCTTTACGGCCGAATACCTGTGCAATAGCTTCTTCCAGTTTTGATGCTTCTATACCCAGTATCACAGAAGCAGCTCCCAGCAATACCATATTGGCAGCCCTGGCCACTTTAGCATCTTTAGCAATAGCATCCACATCCAGAAGTATGACATTGGGCAATGAAGATAATTCTTTAAGGATCGTATCCGGTTCGGGATAATTGGGAATATTAACATAAGGCGAAATATTTGTTACCACCCAACCCTCTCCGGATAAGTACGGAATATAGCGTAAGGCCTCCATCGGTTCCAATGATATAATGGCATCTGCACCTCCTTTTGCAATAAGGTCGGAATGTATCGGTACCGACGATATACGGAGATTGGACTGTACATCCCCTCCCCGTTGGCTCATACCGTGCACTTCGGCCTGTTTGATATGCAACCCCTCCCGAAGCGAGGCTTCTCCAATAATGGCAGCAATGGAAAGTATCCCTTGTCCGCCTACACCTGAAAGTATTATATCGAGTTTCATATTATTTTTTCTTTGCATGTTTTTTCAGTGTCTGTATACATTCTCTGCGAGGAATAATAACTGAAACACCGTTATACTCAATTTCTTCACGAATAATATCCTTTATCTCCTCTATATTCTTCGGTAACGGAATAACAATGCGCAGGTGTTCTCTTTCCACGCCAACACCAAGACATATATCCTCCAGTTTCCCGTATCCCGCCGAATCCTGTCCTCCGGTCATAGCCGTAGTCAAATTATCTGAAATAACAATGGTCACACTGGCATTCGAATTTACGGCATCTAACAATCCTGTAATTCCTGAATGAGTGAAAGTGGAATCGCCAATAACCGCTACCGATGGGAACAAACCTCCATCAGAAGCACCTTTAGCCATCGTTATGGACGCACCCATATCCACACAGGTATCTATAGCACGGAAAGGCGGTAATGCTCCAAGCGTATAACAACCTATATCACTGAACACTTTCGCATTTTCATATTCACGAAGCACTTCATTCAACGCGTCATATACGTCCCTGTGTCCGCAACCTGTACATAATGCCGGTGGACGGGCTACGACATTTTCACTTGCTCCCTGGTGCACCTTTACCGAAAAACCCAATGCTGCGCGAACATTGTCGGGAGTAAGTTCTCCCACCCGAGGCAATTCGCCCGTCAGGCGTCCTTTAATCTTTCCTGTTTCATCCAGCAATCCGCGAAGCTGCTCTTCTACAAAAGGTTGTCCGTCTTCGAGAATCAAGACCTCGTCGCATTCATTCAGCACTTCCCGTATAAGCTCTTTCGGCAAAGGATACTGTGATATTTTCAACACGGTGCGGTTACATCCGTCCGGAAAACTCTCCATCAGGTAATTGTACCCTATTCCACAAGCAATAACACCTTGCCTGCTACCCTTCTTGTAAAGATTATAAGGGGATACGGCCGAAATCTTCTCCAGTCCGGGTTGTGCAGCCAAAAGTTCGTTGTATCTTCTTCTCGCATTTACAGGAAGCAGTACCCAACGTGATTTGTCTTCGGGAAACTTTATTTCATTCTGTCCTCTGATTCCGGATATTTCAACCACAGCGCGCGAATGTGCCATACGGGTAGTCAGTCTCATCAAGACAGGCAATTCGTATTTTTCCGAAATATCGAAGGCATAACGCACCATATCATATGCCTCCTGTTGCGACGATGGTTCGAATATAGGTGTAAACGCAAACTTACCATAGAAACGTGAGTCCTGTTCATTCTGTGAAGAATGCATCGAGGGGTCGTCAGCCACAAGTACCACCAGTCCGCCATTTGTCCCCGTCATAGCCGAATTTACAAAGGCATCGGCTGCTACATTCAGTCCCACGTGTTTCATACATACCAATGCCCGCTTTCCAATATACGACACGCCTAAGGCAGCTTCCATAGCTGTTTTCTCATTGGTACACCATTGACTGTAAATATTCCGTTCCTGTGCCAATGGCGAATCCTGAATGTATTCTGTGATTTCTGTAGACGGCGTTCCGGGATAAGCATAAACACCCGTGATGCCTGCATGGATAGCACCCAAGGCAATAGCCTGGTCTCCCAGCATTAATAGTTTTTCTCTCATTTAGTTGATTATTCTGTATTTATCGGCATCGTTGAGTGCCGGGAATTTTTCGCGAAAGTCTTTTAATGTCTGCATATCTATTTTCCCGCAAACTGCATTCTCCAACCCATCTTCTGCCGACACAATGGATTTCCCCATATAATCGAGCAGTACGGTGCCTCCACTATAGCCGTTGCCGGGGTCATTCCCTACCCTGTTCACTCCCGCTACATAACAAAGGTTCTCGATAGCGCGCGCTTTGAGCAGAGTATTCCATGCATCGATACGGACGGCAGGCCAGTTGGCAACGTAGATAATCATATCATAATCTCCCCTGCTTCTGGAAAATACAGGGAAGCGCAGATCATAGCAGATTTGCAGTAATATTCTAACCCCCTTATACTCTACTATTACCCTTTCATCTCCTGCTGCATATTCTTTGTCCTCACCTGAGAATGTAAACAGATGCTTTTTATTATAGATAGTATAGCTACCGTCGGGTTTTACGAAATAGAAACGGTTGTAATATCTTCCTCCGTCTTCAACAGACACGCTTCCTGCAACCGCCGTCTTCTTTTTCATAGCGATTGTTTGCATCCATTGAAGAGTCACAGAGCCGGCCTTCTCTGCAACTTCTGCGGGAACCATACAAAAACCGGAGGTAAACATTTCAGGTAAGATAATCAAATCTGCCTGTGGCAACGTGTCGATTATCGTCTCTGCCTGCGTCCTGTTTTCATTTGGCTTTTGCCATTGTATGTCGGTTTGTAATAGTATAATGTTCATGTGCATTAGATATATGCACCGAAGATAAAGATTTTTAGCGAAAAGCCGAAATGACAATTTGCAATTTTAAATGATTTAAGGATATTATTTTACTAATTATATGAAAAGAGTTTGAACAAGATGATAAAATATCTCATTAAAGTTCACTTACCAACTTCTTCAATTCTACACGGCTTATCTTACCCGTCTCTGTTAAAGGGATTTTATCTACCTTAATAATCTTTTTTGGAATGTAATACGCAGGTTGGATATCTTTAAATATCTCCGGATCAACATCTTCTTCCACAGCAAGGATCAATGCTTCTCCAAATTTAGGATCGGGAAGAGATGTAACAGCAAAAGAGCTATTGATAAGGGGCTTCAGTAACTTTTCAACTTCTTCTATCTGAATTTTTATTCCTCCGCTGTTAATTACATTATCTTTGCGCCCTGTGATACGGAAGCTTCCGTCTTCATCTATTTCCGCAATATCGTTGGTATAAAGTTTTTCGCTTGTCACCAACGGCGCATCTATTATCAATGTATTATCATCCGACAATGATAGAGCAACCGATGGAAACGGGATATATGATCCGGAAACACTCTCTCCGTTCAGCCTGCGTAAAGCAATGTGCGAAAGGGTCTCGGTCATTCCATATGTAGAATATACGTTATTAGGAAAAAATTTCAGTTTTTCTTCCAGACGGGAGTCAATCGCCCCTCCTCCTATTATCAGATTTTTTATTTTTTCCAGTTTCTTCCGCTCTTTATCAGAGTCCAAGCTATTATACACCTGCATAGGGATCATCGCGGCAAAACCGAACGTAACTTTTGTATCTCTCAGCGGGTTGCCGGACGGGGTGACAGGATATAAGTCCAGGCCTGCGATCAATGCACGTACCACCATCATTTTACCTGCAATATAGTCTAGCGACATACACAGCAGGGCTTTGTTTCCTTCTTTTAATCCGAGGAAAGAACAGGTAAGTTCCGCACTGCGCATCATCCGCTCTTTTTCCACCATCATTTCTTTGGGTATACCTGTAGAACCTGATGTTTGTACCCTAATCAACGGTGAACGTGAAAACCATTCCTTCAGGAATAAATAAAGACTATAATGAAAATCCGACTTTAGGGCAAAGGCGGGTATTCCTTTGCTCCGGAAAATATCAGGAGTATAGGAGCCTCCGTCTATTGTTATTATTTGTCTTTTTATGTAAAGTTGATACATATATTTTATAAGTGAAAAGTGAAGAACTAAAAATGTAGAATATTTTTCACTTTTCGTTTTTCATTTTTCGTTTTTATTTCGTACCACAGACAGTCTCCCTGTATAAACAATGGCATCTCTATATTGTTCGTATATAATGCTCCCGTACCAAGCCCTTGAGGAAGCGGATTATTGTAAGTAGAACACCATTGGGCTATCGCGTTCAACCCGATATTCGATTCCAAAGCCGAAGTTATCCACCAGCCGATATCCATTGACCGGGCCAATTCTATCCATTCGGTTGCACCGATGATTCCTCCATGTAAGGTAGGTTTCAGAATAATATATTGCGGTTTTATAGTTTCCAGCAAGCGTTTCTTTTCTTCAGGCTGGTTAACTCCGATCAGTTCCTCATCGAGCGCTATCGGCAAAGGTGTTACTTTCACCAGTCCGGACATATCGTTCCATTGTCCGGCACGAATAGGTTGTTCTATAGAATGCAAATCCAGTTCGGCCAAGCGTTTCAATTTATCCGGTGCATCACCCGGCGAAAATGCCCCGTTTGCATCCACACGCAAGGTTATTCTATCAGCACCGTAATGCTTACGGATATAACGAAGCAGGTCTAGTTCCTGCTCAAAATTAATGGCTCCTATCTTGAGTTTCACACAGCGAAAACCCTGTTGCAACTTAGATTCTATCTGTTCGAGCATGTACTCATAATCGCCCATCCAGATAAGCCCGTTGATAGGAATCCCTTTCTCTCCCCGGGCAAACGGAGTATCCCATAAACGGAAACTGCCTTGTTCCAACTGCCTCATCGCCGTCTCCAGACCGAAGAGAATGGATGGATACGGACGCAATGCTTCTATATCCAGTTTTCCGTCCTGCTCCAGTTTTTGGCAAAAGTAAGATAGCCTATCCTCATAATTTTCGTCATAGTCGCAGCTAAGATCAAAAAGCGGGGCACACTCCCCGATGCCCCATCCTTCGGGCCGGGATGTATCAGCCGCCACCACATACCATATTTTATGGTCGTGATAAACTCCGCGCGATGTCCCTGCGGGACGCTTAAAATGGAGAGTATAGGGTATGATCCGGGTTTTAAGCATATCGGCCCCTCCTAGCCTCCCCAAAGGGGAGGAACTCAAAGAAAGTATATATTAGTAATCATCTTTTATCTTTTCGTGGCTTTGCCTAAAGTCCCCTTCGGGGGATTTAGGGGGCCTTACGGAAACTTAGGAAATTTCTTGAAGTCCGGCTTACGCTTTTCGAGGAATGCATGCTTTCCTTCCTGCGCCTCATCTGTCAGGTAATAAAGTAAAGTCGCATTTCCGGCCAGTTCCTGAATACCAGATTGCCCGTCAAGTTCGGCATTGAGTCCCATTTTTATCATACGCAGCGCCATAGGGCTGTGCTGCATCATTTCGTGCGCCCATTTCACAGTTTCGTCTTCCAACTGATCGAAAGGCACAACAGTGTTTACCAGTCCCATATCCAGAGCTTCCTGCGCTGAATACTGACGACAAAGGAACCATATTTCACGAGCCTTTTTTTGTCCCACTATACGCGCCAGATATGATGACCCGAATCCGGCATCGAAGCTGCCTACACGAGGGCCGGTCTGTCCGAAGATCGCATTTTCCGACGCAATAGACAGGTCACAAACAACGTGCAATACATGTCCCCCACCAATAGCATAACCGTTTACCATAGCAATAACAGGCTTAGGCATTGAGCGTATTTGTTTCTGCACTTCAAGCACCTGCAAGCGTGGGACACCATCTTTACCTATATATCCGCCTTTACCTTTTACATTCTGGTCTCCTCCAGCACAGAAAGCTTTATCTCCCGCGCCTGTAAGCACTACGACATAGATATCCTGATTTTCGTGACATATACGAAGCGCATCACTGATCTCCATAGTCGTGGTAGGAGTAAATGCGTTGCGATAACGCGGACGGTTGATTGTTATACGACCTATCCCTTCGAAATAATCGAACAGGATTTCTTCATATTCTTTAATGGTTTGCCATTCTCTTGTTGCCATAATATTTTAGTTTATTAATTTGCCAATTAATTAATATGCCAATTTGCCAATATTACCAAACTAATCATCGGCACATTTTCATATTGGCATTTCAGCTCATTATTTTAGTTTATGATAATAGTCCTTAAAAACTGCTTTGCTCACTTCCATATCAGTAATTACTTCAAGCACCATAGATTCCTGGATCGTCTCATTCATAAATGTCTCAAAAGCCTTACCAAGTTCTTCCCCGCTGGTAGCCGAAAGATATTGCATGCCCGAAGCCCGCACCCATTCTCCAGCTCCGGTATTATGCGTTGCAGCAACATATTGCTTCAGCGATGGAGCCTTATTCAATCCCGGTAGCAGGTGGAAAATACCGCCGCCGCCATTATTGACGAGCAGTACCCGCAGATTCTTTATATGTGAAATATTCCACAATGAATTCAGTCCGTAAAAGAAACTCAGATCGCCTATAACCAAATAGGTTATGCCCTCGTAAACGGATGCAAAACCAATAGCCGAAGGCAATGAACTTTCTATCCCGTTCGTCCCGCGATTACAAAATACGTCTACTGATTTATCCAATGTATAAAGCTGTGCGTTACGCACGGTAGAACTGTTAGCCAAATGCAAAACAGAATTGTCTGGTAAGCATTTCAGGAAATCACCCATAGCCCGGATATCGGAAAACAGTGTCTCAGAAGACGGTTCCGTTATCTTCTCCGAAGCCTCTTTCCATAAGCCGGAATATGGCCTTTGTTCATCTGCCGAAATGGCATTATACAAAGCTTTGAGGAATTTCTCGTTATCAGTCTCAATCAAATCTGTAAGCGATTGGAAAAGGTCTACCACTTCGCCCGACGGTGTAATATGCCAGTGACTTACAGGCTTATTCCCTCTTAGAAATTGCTTCAATCGCTTTGAAACGATATGCCCACCGACGGTAATAACCAAATCGGGTACAAAATCAGTCTTCTTTTCGTCGGGGATAGCATATAACAAAGCATCAAAATTGGATATGAACAAAGGTGAAACACAATTGGACGGATGCTCTACCAAAACGACGCAGTCATTCCGTTTCACTAATTCCTCCAAAACCTTTACTAACCCGGGCGATTTTGGTAACTGCCCTACTATAATCATACGTTTGGGCAGATGTTTCCACTTATCCGAAAAAGGTGTTGTATCAACCGATTTTTCAATAGAGGCAAGATTTATTTTTCTTACCTCGGGAAGTTTCTCCACCGAATAATCGAATAAGGGTTCCGATATAGGTACATTGATATGTACAGGCCCCTGAGCATCAGTCATACAATCAATCAAGGCCTCATTTATAAGACGGTTGCAAAACCATGTATCCCGTTCTGTTTCTATTTCCGGCAGATTCACAGATTTCTTTACCAACGAACCGAAAACTCCTGCCTGCGGCAATGTCTGCCCGTCCATTTGTCCTATCCACTCCTGCGAACGGTCCGCCGAAACCACTATCAGAGGTAATTGCTGATAATATGCCTCCGCTACAGCCGGGGCATAATTGAGCAAGGCGGTACCCGATGTACAACAGATTACGACAGGCTTACGGGTACACTGGATAATACCCAGTGCATAGAATGCCGCATTGCGCTCGTCCACGATTACATGACAATCGAAAGACGAATCCTGCGAAAATGTCTGCATCAATGGTGCATTGCGTGAACCGGGAGACATTACCACATGCCGTATCCCGTACGCTTTGAGTATCGCTACCGTTTGTAATACATTTTTCTTTACTGAGAACATTTTAGTTACAATTTGTAAGTGAAAAACGAAAAGTGAAAAGTGAAAAATACTTTTAATTCTTCGTTCTTCATTTTTCACTTTTAAATTACCGACAATATCGTTTGCAATTTATTTTCTGTTTCTTCCCATTCCGGTTTCAGTTCGGAAGAAAGAAGCATACCTCCTCCCGCATAAAGCCGAAGCAGATCCTCCCCCATCTGCATACACCTCAGATTTACATACAGGCGGCTGCTTTCCTCAATATCCAGCGGACCTGCAAACCCCGAATAATAACGACGGTCATACGATTCATTCCTAAAGATAAAATCGAAAGCCGCTTCTTTCGGGAACCCGGATACCGCGGGGCTGGGATGCAACAAGGCGAGCAAATCCCCTATCTTGTATCCATCTTTCAGCTTAAACGAGAATTTGGTTTTCAAATGCTCTATATTTCCTGCCTGCGCAGTAAATGGCCCACTCTGTATTACATCTCCACACAGTTGATTAAGCTGCTGCTGCATATAATCAACAACAATCTGCTGCTCTTTCCGGTTCTTATCATCCCAATCTTCGGGCGATACTTTTTTAGTGCCTGCCAGCGCTACAGTTTTATAGATTCCATCCTGCTCCGAAACAAGCAATTCGGGAGAAATACCCATCCAAGCCCCGGTTTGGGGAGTATTGCATAGAAATACAAAGTTGGAATGATATTTCCCACATGCCTCACGGAAAGACGTACCTGCCGAAAAACTACGCTTCCTTTCCACATCGAATGTACGGGAAAGCACCAGTTTTTGTAATTTATTTTCAGACAACGCTGAATAAAAGGTAGTATAGTCAGAGCTATATTGGGTGAACGAATTAACAGAGGTCTGATTATGAATATTAATCGCCGATGAAATCCCTTCAGAATGATAATCTGATAAATAGCTGAATACTACCGCTTCTCCTTTCAGACAGATATCAGGATGAATAACAATAAGAGGAGTATCTTCCGAGATACGAAAAGGAGCAATAACAAAACCTGTCTTTCCATTCAGATCGGACAAAGAATCTAAACATAGAGCAGCCTGCGATGTTTGTAATACCAGATGTATATCTTGTTGCCTTGCCTGCCTGTATACGGCAAAGGATACATTTTTTTCAATCAGGGAATCAAAAATACTATAATCGAAATCTTGATTAAATTCCATTTAAAACATAACGTTGATTAAAATCTAATTTACAAAAGTACACTAAATAGGGCATCATACAGCTATATTCAGTTGACTTTTTTAGCCCAAAATATGTTGTACAACATATTTATAAACCTGTATATTTTTTCAAGCAGAGCTACAAACGTTTCACATGCATGAATTTGTAACATTGAGTTTGCATTATAGATAGAATCTATCTAATAGATATAATCAATTTCTATAAAACAAAATGTTAAACAGCATTGTTAATCAAGCACTAAATAAGATATTAAATAATAACAACTATGGAACATGATATAGCAATTATCGGAGGTGGCCCGGCAGGATACAATGCTGCAGAAAAGGCTGCCCTGAACGGTTTGAGGACAATACTCTTCGAGAAAAACGCAATCGGTGGTGTTTGTCTGAACGAAGGGTGTATCCCAACCAAGACATTACTCTATTCAGCTAAAACACTGGATAATATAAAAAGTGCGTCAAAATATGGTATCTCTGTAGAAGGCGAACCGACCTTCGACCTGCCTAAAATTATCTCCCGGAAAGATAAGGTTGTAAAAAAACTGACTGCCGGCGTAAGTGCCAAACTGAGTTTCAACGGGGTTACAGTTGTACAAGGTGCAGCCGACATTGTGAATGAAGATAACGGTCTGTTCCAAATTAAAAGCGGTGAGAATACATACTCCGTAAAATATATATTATTGTGTACCGGCTCCGAAACGATTATCCCGCCTATAAAAGGATTGTCGGAAGTAGACTACTGGACTTCGAAAGAGGCTTTGGAATCGAAAGAATTGCCCAAATCTCTGGCCATTATCGGCGGCGGTGTTATCGGCATCGAATTTGCTTCATTCTTTAACAGTATGGGAGTAAAAGTAAATGTAATAGAGATGATGCCCGAAATACTCGGTGCAATGGATAAAGAAACCTCAGCCATGCTGCGCACCGATTACACAAAGAAAGGGGTTACTTTCCGTCTGAACACAAAAGTAGTGGAAGTAACGAAAAAAGGTGTTGTAGTAGAAAAAGACGGCAAATCAGAAACCATCGAAGCCGACCGCATACTCGTAAGCGTAGGCCGCAGGCCGATAGTAAAAGGCTTCGGACTCGAAAATCTGAACATTGAAATGCTGAGAAACGGTATTAAAGTGAATGAATACATGCAGACCAGCAATCCTCGTGTATATGCCGCAGGTGATGTTACCGGATTCTCATTACTGGCTCACACAGCGATCCGTGAAGGCGAGGTTGCTATAAGCCATATTGTAGGCGAAGATGATAAGATGAGCTACAAAGCCATCCCCGGAGTGGTTTATACCAACCCCGAACTGGCAGGTGTAGGTAAAACTGAAGAAGAACTGAATGCAAACGGCGAATCATTCCGTGTACTGAAACTGCCAATGGCTTACTCGGGCCGTTTCGTAGCCGAAAATGAGGTGGGCAACGGGCTATGTAAGATAATTGTGGATGACGACGACCGCATTATCGGTTGTCATATGCTCGGTAATCCGGCATCGGAACTCATTGTTATTGCAGGAATAGCAATTGAAAACGGCGACACAGTGGAAGAATTCCGCAAACATGTATATCCTCACCCTACCGTGAGCGAAATTATACACGAAACGTTATTCTCATGAATTATAATTTCAAGATTTCAAAATCTCAGATTTCAAGATTAAAAAGAAAAATAGATTCCGAATCTTGAAATAAAACGAATAATTATGCTTTGTATCAACAATACACATACCGACGCTTATTTCAACCTGGCAAGCGAAGAATATCTTCTGAAAAATTTCAGAGATGATATTTTCATGCTGTGGCAGAACGAACCGTCGGTCATTGTTGGCAAATATCAGAATGTGCTGGCCGAGATAAATCTCGACTTTGTCAAACGTAATCGGATAAAAGTCGTCAGACGCTTTTCGGGCGGGGGTACAGTGTTTCATGACCTCGGCAACCTCAACCTCACATTCATTGAGAAAAATAATAATGTAAACTTCGACAAGTTCACAAAACAGATTATCGCCCTACTCTCCGAAATCGGGATACATGCCCAATCGGACGAACGCAGGGCGATAAATATTGACGGGCTGAAGATATCGGGAAGTGCGCAATGTGTACACAAAGACAGGGTAATGTATCATGCTACCCTGCTTTTTTCGTCTGACCTAAGCAGCCTCGTCTCCACATTGGAGAGCGACCCCAAGCAACTGGAAAACAAGACAGACAACCGTATTTATGTAAAATCGGTAAAAAGCCCTGTTACCAATATTCTGCAACACCTGGATAAGCCTTTGGATATAAAGTTTTTCAAAAAATACATACTCGATTATTTTCTCAATAAGGACAAGGATAACAAGATGTATAAATTTTCGGAAGAAGATATTTCGGCAGTCAAAGCATTGTCTGCAATGAAATATACTACCGAAGAATGGAACTTTCATGGCAACAGGACTGTAAACAATAATTATTTGCACGTATAAGAATAAACCAAAATATATAAATAACCATGTCAAAATTTGAAATAAAAATGCCCAAACTGGGCGAAAGTATTACAGAAGGGACAATCATTTCGTGGTCAGTTAAAGTAGGCGACACTATCAACGAAGATGATGTATTGTTCGAAGTGAATACAGCAAAGGTAAGTGCGGAAATCCCGTCGCCTGTCGCAGGTAAGATACTTGAAATATTATTTAAGGAAGGAGATACTGTTGCCGTAGGCACAGTGGTTGCGGTCGTACAACTCGAAGATGAAGAAGGCGAGAGTGAAGATGCTGCTCCGGCTCCGGCTGCTGAAAAGAAAGCAGAACCTTCGACTCCGGCGAAAGCAGAAGAAAAAGCCGCTCCGGCTGCTGCATCCGCCGAACCGGCAGTAAGTGCACCCGCTACAAAAAACAGTGGTGACAGATGGTATTCGCCTGTTGTTCTCGGAAAAGCCCGCGACGCCAAGATTGACAAAGATGAACTCGACGCTATTCCGGGCTCCGGATACGAGGGTCGTCTGAGCAAACGCGATATAGAAAAATATATAGACAACAAGAAAAAAGGAATCTCAGCTACAGAAGCAAAACCAAAATCCGCAGCAGCAGAAAAACCGGCGGCTGCAACGGCTTCACATTCACAAACCAATGATGCGCCGAAGCCTGCTGTTCCTGTGGCTGTAGCCGATGGCGATACTGTAATTGCAATGGACCCTATACGCAAGATCATTGCCGACCGCATGACTTCATCCAAAAAGATTTCTCCGCACGTAACCAACGTAATCGAAGTAGATGTAACCAAACTGGTGAAATGGCGCGAAGAAAACAAAGACGCATTCAAAAAACGCGAAGGCATCAGCCTTACTTATATGCCTGCAATCGTAGAGGCGACAGCTAAGGCTCTGAAAGACTTCCCCCGTGTAAACTCATCGGTAGACGGATACAATATTATCGAGAAGAAACGTATCAATGTGGGTGTTGCCGTATCGCTGAACGATGGTAATCTGATTGTGCCTGTCGTAAAAGATGCAGATAAACTAAGCATCAGCGGAATAGCAGCATCGGTAAGTTCTCTGGCAAACAAGGCCCGTGCTAACAAACTGATGCCGGACGAAATACAAGGCGGTACATTTACAATAACCAATTTCGGTTCATTCAAGAGCTTGTTCGGTACTCCGATCATCAATCAACCGGAAGTTGCGATTCTGGGGGTAGGTATTATCGAAAAGAAACCTTCTATAGTAGAAACTCCTGAGGGAGATGTAATAGCTATCCGTCACAAGATGTATCTGTCATTGTCGTACGATCACCGGGTGATAGACGGCATGCTGGGAGGGAACTTCCTGTACCGTATAGCAGAGTATCTGGAAAACTGGAATGAATAAACTCAGATACAAGTAGACAAGGTACAAGTAAACGAGTTTCTAACTTGTATCTCGTATCTCGTCTACTTGTCAACTAACAAAAAATAAGAATGAAAAAATACGATATAAAAACCACAGACAAAGAAACGCTCAAAAAATGGTATCACCTGATGACATTGGGGCGTGCTATCGATGAGAAAGCTCCGGCTTATCTCCTGCAATCGCTGGGATGGTCGTATCATGCGCCTTATGCAGGACATGACGGTATCCAGCTGGCAATGGGACAAGTTTTCAAGAGGGGCGAAGATTTTATGTTTCCTTATTACAGGGATATGCTCACTGTTCTGTCAGCAGGCCTGACCGCCGAAGAACTGATACTGAACGGTATATCAAAAGCTACCGACCCTGCCAGTGGCGGGCGTCATATGTCGAACCACTTCGCCAAACCCGAATGGGGAATACAGAATGTATCATCTGCAACCGCCAACCACGACTCTCAGGCTGTCGGCACTGCCCGCGCGATGGTCTACTATAACCATAAGGGTGTAGCAATAGCCTCGCATGGAGATTCATCCACATCCGAAGGTTATGTATACGAAGCGATCAACGGGGCATCAAAAGAGCGACTGCCTTTTATCCTTGTCGTACAGGACAACGGTTATGGTATATCTGTTCCTAAAAAAGACCAGACAGCCAACCGCAAAGCGTCTGAAAACTTCAGGGGAATAAAAAACCTGCGAATCATATATTGTAACGGTAAGGATGTTTTCGATTCGATGAACGCCATGACCGAAGCCCGTGAATATGCTATTGCAAACCGCACTCCGGTAATAGTACACGCCAATTGCGTACGTATCGGTTCACACTCCAACTCGGATAAACATACACTTTACCGTGACGAAAACGAGTTGAAATATGTAAAGGAAGCTGACCCCCTGATGAAGTTCCGCCGTATGCTGTTGCGCTACAAACGCTTTACAGAAGAGGAACTGAAAGAGATAGAAGCAAACGCGAAGAAAGAATTGAGCGCCGCTAACAAAAAGGCTCTGGCAGCACCGGACCCTGATCCGGCATCTATATTCGATTTTGTAACACCCGAACCATATCAGCCACAAAAATATGTCGACGGCACACATAATGAAGAAGGAGAAAAGAAAAATCTCGTTACCGCATTAAATGAAACATTAAAAGCCGAATTCCGCCATAATCCGGATACTTTCCTATGGGGACAGGATGTGGCCAATAAGGATAAAGGAGGTGTGTTTAATGTATCGAAAGGTATGCAGCAGGAATTTGGCGAAGCACGTGTATTTAATGCTCCGATTGCCGAGGACTATATTGTAGCCACAGCGAACGGCATGAGCCGTTTCGACAAAAAGATAAGAGTAGTAATAGAAGGTGCCGAGTTTGCCGACTACTTCTGGCCGGCGATGGAGCAGTATGTGGAATGTACGCACGACTACTGGCGAAGCAATGGTAAGTTTGCGCCGAATATCATTCTGAGGCTGGCTTCAGGCGGGTTTATCGGTGGAGGTATGTACCACTCACAGAATCTGGAAGGAACATTAACAACACTCCCCGGTGCGCGTATCGTATATCCGTCATTTGCCGACGACGCGGCAGGACTGCTGCGCACAAGTATGCGCTCCGAAGGATTTACAGTATTCCTTGAACCGAAAGCATTATACAATTCAGTAGAAGCCTCAACTGTCATCCCCGACGATTTCGAGGTTCCCTTCGGAAAGGCCCGTATCCGCCGTCCGGGGAAGGATCTTAGTATCATTACTTACGGAAATACGACCCTCTTCTGCCTAAATGTTGCCGAACGCCTTGCCAAAGAAGACAGCTGGGATGTGGAAGTAATCGATATCCGTTCGCTTATACCTCTCGACAAAGATGCCATTTTCGAATCGGTGAAGAAGACCAGCAAGGTACTTGTTGTACATGAAGATAAAGTTTTCTCCGGCTTTGGGGCGGAAATAGCTGCTATGATAGGAACTGAAATGTTCCGCTACCTGGATGCCCCTGTGCAGCGGGTAGGTTCCACATTTACTCCGGTAGGCTTCAACCCTATACTCGAGAAAGCCGTACTACCGGGAGAAGACCGGATATATGAAGCAGCTAAGAAATTATTAGAATATTAAAGTAGTTACAGGTTACAGGTTACGAGTTACAAGAAAAGCGATCTTCATACCCGTAACTTGTAACTCGTAACTTGTAACAAATAAAGACATATGAAAAAAATAGGATTGTTTTACGGAACAAGCACAACCAAAACCGCGGCAGTAGCAAAAAAAGTTAAAGCTGCATTCGGAGAGGACAAGATCGATATTATTCCCATAGAAGATGCATGGACAAAGGATTTTGAAGGCTATAACAATATTATCATAGGTGTTTCCACATGGTTCGATGGTGAACTACCTACTTATTGGGACGAAGTGAAGCCAGAGCTGGAAACATTGAAGATGAACGGGAAAAAGATTGCTATCTTTGGTTTGGGCGATCAGGTAAAATACCCTGAAAACTTTGTAGACGGTATAGGTATACTAGCCGAAACATTCGAAGCTATCGGAGCTACTCTTGTAGGATTTACTTCAACAGAAGGCTATACATTCGAACATTCACGTGCCGTGCGCGAGGGTAAATTTGTGGGGCTGGCGATCGATTTCGAAAACCAGCACAGCAAGACAGACAAAAGAGTAAAAGAATGGGTGGAGCAATTAAAGAAGGAATTTGATTGATTTACCGGCAGATGTATAAGAACGGGATCTTTCATTTGGATGGTCCCGTTTCTGTTTATATGAGATATCCGTTTTTTACAGTGTCCATAACATCCATCGGCGAACGTTGATTATCCAATTCATTTTTCATAAAATCCATATAAGGCGCTACGTGATCGAAAAACTTATAATATCCTTTGCATAAATAATTTAGTCTTTCCTCTCCGGAATCTGTTCTGATTATCCTGTTTTTAGGGCATTCACCATTACAATCCGCAGATTACAGCGTCCCCGACCGGCTTCAACATGACATACAACGGTCTAGAAAAAGTAGAAACGTAGTAGGTAGCCGACATTTTTCTGACGATATTGATCCGGCTACAAAAATATAATTATTTTAGTTATCATGATTAATAGAAAAGAATAGCCTGAAATGACACGGGTTTATTTTATACATTTTCTAAATAGTATAGTTAATATTATAAACAATTTTTATTATCTTTGTATTGAATTGCTATACGATCTATACAAAACTAAATTAATTTTTTTAACAACAAACACATTAATAACACAATTATATAATATTACAAATCCGAGAATTTAATAACATATAACACATTCATTAAACATTAAACACATCATGAAAAAAATTGTATTGAATAGTATACTATTCATTTTACTAGCTAGTGCATCTGGTATCTTTACATCATGTAATAAACAGGGTAAAGTAAATAGCGATTCGGCAACTCAGTCTACAGAGATAAGCCTTCCTGAGAAGGAAATATTAAGTAATACAATCCTTACAGCTGAAGAGCAGGCACAACTGACTCCGGACT
The DNA here is from genome assembly GCF_042654545.1 of Dysgonomonas termitidis. Classification (GTDB taxonomy): domain Bacteria; phylum Bacteroidota; class Bacteroidia; order Bacteroidales; family Dysgonomonadaceae; genus Dysgonomonas; species Dysgonomonas termitidis. The sequence goes on along the minus strand of NZ_JBHSGN010000121.1, from coordinate 235,349 downwards.
CTGTATTGGAGATTCTTAAACAAGGGAACAAAGAATATACAGAAGATAATCTTACAGTGCGCAACAATTCGCGGCGTATAAGAGAGGCCGCACTGGGGCAATATCCCAAGGCAGTCATAGTATCTTGTCTCGACTCGCGTGTCCCTGTAGAAGATGTATTTCATAGGGGAATAGGAGATATATTCGTAGCGCGCGTGGCAGGCAATATAGTAAATTCCGATATACTGGGAAGCCTCGAATTTGCATGCAAAGTCTCAGGGTCTAAACTGGTAGTCGTACTGGGACATGAACATTGCGGAGCTGTAAAATCGGCTATCGATGATGTAAAATTGGGGAACATCACAACATTACTCTCTAAAATCCGCCCGGCTGTAGCTTTGGCTTCCAAAGATTTTGAGGGAGATAAAACTTCCAAAAACCCTGAATTCGTACAAAAGGTTTGCGACGACAATGTAAAATTAACAATAGAAGAAATTCGGGCTAAAAGTCCTATACTGAAAGAAATGGAAGAAAAGGGAGAAATAAAAATTGTAGGAGGTACATATCATATGGAAACAGGGCAGGTAGATTTTTTCTGATAACAAAACGGTAAATTTTTCATAGACAGGTTGCGGTATATAAGAGTATTGCGGCCTGTTTTATTTTATATACCTCCGGTATGGCTTTTGATGGCGTGTTTCAACATTTTCCTCACCACAATATGATGGAAAGGGCAAATAACATAGAAATAGGTATATCCGAGCCAGTTATGAAACTGAACCAATGTAATAGCATTGACAATCTGCTCATTTCCTTCATTCTCTATATAAACTGACAAATGTGCTGATAAATGTTTGTCGCTGAGATAGAGCACCGTTTCATTTTCTGATTTGTCTGAAACTGACATAAGACCAGAGCTAGTACCTTCACGGATACATCGCTCAATTTCTTCTGCATTCTTATTTTCATCTCCTTTGAGCCCGAATGGCTTAACCAAAGTATTCCGGATACGGTAAAGATTTTTGAGCCATTTAGGTTTCACAGTCCAGAAGGCAACCTGAATATCATCAGCCGTAATCATCGGTGTATTCTCTATGATACATTCGAAGATGTCTTTATAGTCGACCGGAAGATATTTGTTTACTAATGCCTTTCGCGGAATATTCTTTTTTTGTGTTACGATCATTCTCTTCTTTACTATTTCACTATAAAAGTAAAGATTTTAATTTTCAAATTAGTCTGGAATCATAATTAATATTGTATTTTTAAACTATAATAGCGTATTCAGTATAGTATGAAAGAAATAGAGACAAGAAGAGTGACATTCGATGAAATTGATCAATTACAAAAAATCAGCAGACAAACTTTTTATGAAACATTTTCGGAAGTAAATACTGAAGAAAATATGGCCAAATATCTAACTGAGAAACTCTCATCAGAAACACTGTCCATTGAGCTTAACAACAAAAACTCAGAGTTTTATTTTGCCATATCCGGAGGAGAGATAATCGGCTACCTGAAGCTAAATTCAGGGCAATCGCAAACAGAACTCCATGATATTAAATCACTTGAAATAGAGCGAATTTATGTATTGAAAGAATTCCACGGAAAAGGTGTGGGACAATTACTCTATCAGAAAGCTATACAAAGAGCGCAGGAAACAGATGTCGACTCAGTATGGCTAGCTGTTTGGGAAGAGAATCCGAGAGCAATAAGTTTTTATAAGAAGAATGGCTTTGTCAGGTTTGATAAACACATTTTCACACTAGGCGATGACGAACAGACAGATATCATGATGAAACTGGAATTAAAAGATAAATAATAAACAATGAATCTTATGGACAACAATACAGAGATAACCCGCTGCGGATGGGTAGGAAATGATCCTTTATACATAAAGTATCATGACGACGAATGGGGTACGGAAGTGACAGATGACAAAACTATGTTCGAATTCCTTGTCCTCGAAAGTGCTCAGGCCGGACTGAGCTGGATAACGATCCTCCGGAAACGGGAGGGTTATAAAAAGGCCTTTGCCGGATTCGATGCCGGAAAAGTGGCAAAATTCACAGACGAAGATGTGGAACGGCTCATAAAGGATGAAGGTATTATCCGGAACAGACTGAAAGTAAAAGCGACAATATCCAATGCCCGACTTTTCCTTGATGTACAAAAAGAATTCGGTAGTTTCTGCAACTATATGAAATCGTTCCTGCCTGACGGAAAACCAATCATCAACCATTGGAAAACATTGGCCGAAGTACCTGCATCAACGCCACTCTCGGATGCCATCAGTAAGGATATGAAGAAACGGGGATTTAAGTTTTTCGGCACAACGATCTGTTACGCGCACCTGCAAGCCGTAGGCTATGTCAACGACCACTTGACCGGCTGTATATGCAGGACTAGTAAACAGTAAGCTATAACGAGTGACATCATGTTGAAATCTTAATTATATCAACTCATATGTGCTTACCTGAATCGGAATATGCAGATTATGCAAAACCTTTTCGAGCAGGATACCTTCGCGCGAATCGTATTCATAACCGAATGTAGCCCTTATACCCTGATAACAAAACTGGGTGGCACGGTCCAAAGCCATGGGTAGGCTGTCGCCCTGCATCATAGCTCCGGTGATAACGCTGGTAAATGTATCACCCACACCGGGATAATGGGCAGGCAGATAAGGACAGGTCACTTTCCAGAAACGGCCGCCATTGCGGTTATAAGCATATACGGATGTCTGATGCGGATCATCAGCCACAGGCACACTGGTAATAATGACTATGGAAGGCCCTTTACCGGAAAGGGCTAATAAGTATTCCTTGAGCCTTTCGTCCGTATATTCTTTTTCGTAAGGTATATCCAGCAAATAAAAGAGTTCGGTCAGATTAGGAGTCACTATATCAGCCACGGTTACCAACCGCCTCATCTCCTCTACGATAGTGAGATCGAAGCCTGTATATAGCTTACCATTATCCCCCAGTACAGGATCTACAACAACAAGGTTATTCTCTTTGCGAAATTCTTGTATGAAGTCCTTCACGATCTGTACCTGTTCGGGAGAACCCAGGTAACCGGAATAAAATGTATCGAATCCCAGATTCAGTTTTTTCCATTCGGTTATGATTTTCCGCATCTCATCTGTCAGATCGAGGAACGAAAAATGCGGATATTGTGTATGGCTCGACAAGATGGCCGTTGGTAAAGGACTTACATGAAATCCCATAGATGTAAGTATGGGAATTACAACTGTGAGCGATACCCTTCCTATACCCGAAAGGTCGTGTATGGCAACAATTTCTTTTGTCTTACTGAAATACATATTGTTATATAATTTATACCGGTAATAAGGAAAATGCAAATATAGCTTATTGAGATGGAGAATTACTTCTTTATTTGTAAAAAGAATTATACCTTTGCTTTATAAACACACACCTGTAAAACTGACATAAATGAGACGGAACTTTTGCCTTTTCTTCTGTGCGATCTTCATAATAAGCATTTTTTCTTCTTGTTCATTACCCGAACCAGATATCGCGCTTCGCTTAAAAAACCGGAAGCAGGCTATTGACAGCATTATAGCCAAAGGTGAATGCCCATCCCATTTTGTCGCAGTACTAACTGAAAGCCAAGAAATTAACTGCTACTATCAATTATTCCACGATGATTCTAATGGTTTGGCCAGAGCTTCGGAAACATACACACGGAATAATAAGACGAGCGACACCACCTTCGTTTATTACTTCGACGAGCATGAAAACACCATCGCTTTCCAGGTAAAAATAGCCGCAAACAATGACAGTATTTTCAATTCGGTAACAGCATTCTACAACAGAGATATGGACGTGATAAGAAAAGAGTATGCTACCATCGACAATTGCGATATCCCTGTAAATGGCACGGATTCATTATCCATCGATCTTACTGCATATAAGATCCCGCCTAATGTAAGCACTTTTGCGCAACGGAAAAAGATAATATTGCAAAACGACTAATCATTGCGACTTAACAGCCAGCGGCACCATTTGTCCATGCCTTGTCCGCGTAATGCCGACAATTCGAAGAACTGGAGGTTATGGTTCACTTTCAGAGCATTGTCCCGTAATATGGCTATATCTGTATTCAGGTAAGGAGCCAGATCCACTTTATTGATGATACAGACATCCGCCTCCTGGAACATATAAGGATACTTCAAGGGTTTATCATCTCCCTCGGTAGTACTCACAATAACCACTTTCTTAGCTTCACCGAGGTCATACATAGCCGGACAGACCAGATTCCCTACATTCTCAATAAAAACAATGGCTCCGTTTTCAGGATCCAGTTGAAGCAGGGCTTTGCTTATCATATCAGCTTCGAGATGGCATCCCATACCGGTATTCACCTGATAGGCTCCCACTTCTAACGCCGCAATACGGTCGGCGTCATTCGAAGTTTGCTGGTCACCTTCTATTACATAAACGGGAATTTGTCCCTTTATCCTGCGAATGGTTTCTTCCAGCAGGGTGGTTTTACCCGAACCGGGGGAACTCATCAGATTGAGACAGAGTATATTCTTCGATTCAAAATATGTCTTGTTCTGGTCGGCAATCGCATTATTCCGTGAAAAAATATCTTCCTCCACAGCTATAATCATCTTTTCGTCCACAATGTATTTATCCTTTCCGTCCATCCTATTCTTTATTTTTCGATTTAACGACTATTGACTTCACTTTCAGTTCCTTTCCCCTCACAATCTTTACATAGTATGAGCCACATTGCGGACAAGGTGAAAATAATGTTTCTACCGGGAATACCGCTTCACAATCACCGCACCTCGCCTCTCCGGCTATATCGTGACGTACTATACGCGCTCTTTCCAGCATAGTACCCTTTACGGAACTTTCGAGAGCAAACATGAGAGTCTGTAATTCTACTCCGGCAAGGCTTCCAATTTCGAGTTCCAGCTCTTCTATTTCGCTCGCCTGATGCTTGCGGGCTTGTTGCTCGGCAAGTTGTACTATACTTTGTGCAATGGATAATTCGTGCATGGTATTAATGTGCCAGTTATTTGATGTGCCGGTATGCCAACAATAAAACATTGGCATATTACTTTATTAATTTATTAGTTGCAGCTATTGCCATTTGCCCTACTGCTATACCTCCGTCATTACATGGAATTCTTGAAGGAATGTACAATGGTATTCCTTCCTGCGAAAATAACGATTGCAAATGTTCTGTCAAACGTTTATTCTGAAAACATCCACCTGAAACGACAATCTTTTTCACACCGGTTTGTTCGAGCAACCGCTTCGACTCCTCCAATATAATAAATGCCAGCGAGTTATGAATTTTTGCTGAAATAAGAGTAATATCCATTCTATTATCCATATCCCTCAATACACCTTCGAATATCGTTTGGGTAGAAATCACGTCAGAACCGGTATGGATATCATAACAGGCCGTATTATCATCCGATGCCGCCTGTTCCAGTAACACAGGTGCTTCTGCCTGTCTTGTCGCCACATCACAAAGCCCCAATAAGGAAGCAAAAGCATCGAATAAACGCCCCGCGCCTGATGATAAAGGTGAGTTGATCCCCTTATCAATTAGCTGTTTTAATGCTTCAATCCTATCCATCCCTACCCTATCGGCAAAAGAGCGGGGAAAAGGTAAACCATAATGGTTCAGATAAGCGACAGCCATACGCCACGGCTCATCAGATACCTTATCGCCGCCCGGCATCGGTATATAATCGAGATGCGAAAGGCGGATATAACCCTTCCTGTCGCAAAGAAAAAACTCCCCACCCCAGATATTCCCATCATCACCCAACCCCGTACCATCCCACACTGCGGCGATAACCTCTTCGTGTATCCCGTATTCGAGCATACAGGCGGCGGCATGCGCATGATGATGTTGTACTTTGAACAAAGGTAAACTATTTTTAGCCGCAGTCTCCTCCGCTTCACGGGTCGACATATAGTCGGGATGCAGGTCACATACCAATTGTTTGGGAGTAAAGCGGAAAAGATGTTGAAAACGATCCAGTGATTCTTTATAAAAGCTAAAAGTCTCCCAATTCTTCAAATCACCGATATACTGGCTTTGTATAACTGTATCAGCTTTTCCTAAAGCGAATGTATTTACCTTTTCTGCACCGAAAGCAAGTATCCCTTCCACATCCACATCAGCAAACAAAGGCTCGGGAACGTACCCGCGTGAACGGCGTATCATACAGGGCTGATTATCAAAAATATGCATCACTGAATCATCGACACGATTGTGTATCGGACGGTTATGGTGCAGAATCAATTCTACTTTATCCCCGAACTGTCCGGTAACCTCTTCCTGTGAGATAGTTATAGGTAAATCGCTCAGATTCCCGCTGGTCATCACTAAAACGGGCGTATCTATATGCTGGAACCAGTCGTAATGTACCGGCATGTATGGCAGCATACAGCCTAATGTTTTCATTCCGGGATTCACTCCGGATGCCAAACCTCTGTACTGTTTCAATAAAACAACCGGCCTGCGCCACGATGTAAGGCTATCTCTCTCTGCATCATTCAGGTTAGCGTATTCCCGGATACTTTCCTCATCACGGAACATGACAGCGAAAGGCTTGGTATCCCTGTGTTTTATTTCACGTAAATGCTTCACGGCGTCTTCATTCGTGGCATCGCAAACCAAATGATAACCACCGGTGCCTTTTACGGCTATTACTTTACCGTCATTGAGCAGTTTCGATGTCAAGACCAGTAAAACACTATAATCTGTCTGTTTCACCCCCAGATATTCCGTATAATATACCGGCCCGCAATGATTACACGCGATGGGTTGGGCATGGAAACGGCGGTCGTGTATATCCGAATATTCTTTCTCACAATCGGTACACATTATAAATCCCGTCATTGTTGTATTTATCCTGTCGTACGGCAAATCTCTGATAATAGAAAAACGTGGGCCGCAGTGAGTACAATTAATAAACGGATAGCCGGTACGATGCGCCTGCGCTTGCCTGTCGCGGAGACATTCATCACAGACCGCTATATCAGGAGCGACCTGTGTTACCACATCTGATGAAGACCGGCCGGAGATAATTGCAAAGTCAGTATAGTTTTTTTCCGATTCTGTCTCATGGACTTCAATCTTATGTATGCCAGCTGCTCCGGGACATTCATCCTGTATTCTGCGTATAAATAAATCCCGCTGAGATTGCGACAGCTCAGCCTCGACAACCACCCCGTTCGTATGATTTGCGACCGTACCTTTTATTCCCATCTTCTTTGCCAGCAGATAGATAAAAGGGCGGAAACCAACGCCTTGCACAAGACCGTATATCGTTAACCGGGTTATCAAAATCACTTATATTTTTACAGGTTCAACCTCGAAAATCTCTTTCCTGTCCAAATCGGACCAATACCGGACAGCCAGTTTCCGCACGTGTCCCCAATAACCGGGAGCATGCCCCCAGCGTTCAGCGGCGCTTTCTATTTCGTTCCCTATCCTATTCGATATCCTGTCTTTGACCTTTATCCTTATAGCATTGTCATGCGTTGAGAATACAGCTGCCGCCAGTGGGTACTCAGCCGGAGGAGAGTATATAAGACCATGCCCCAATGTAGCGCCCGTACTCACCTGCAATCCGTCATTCATACAGCTTAGCGGAGGATTAAGCCCCGCAAAGGATGTTATACATAGATCTCCGGCCGCTACACCTAACTGTTCGAGCGCGAAAAGCCCCATCTTAACCCCTATCACGGCATATATGCCCAAATGTCCGTGCAATTCATTTGTTAATACAGCAGCCCGCCACTCGCTCAATCCGTATTTCCGGATAGTTGCGGTTACCATTGGACGCATATCGGGAGAATAAAACTCAGGATTCTGAGGAAATTCGTTGAACACCATATGTATAAATTTTGTTTATCAGTTATAGTTATTAGTTATAAGTAATGACGGCTTGGATTATGCCTGCAAGCCATTTATAATTCAGGTTAACTAGCCGATTCACTGATATATATTATCAAAATACTAGAAAACAGCATCTTATAAAAATAAGATCAGGAAATAACAAAGGTAAAAAAATATTCTATATTGTAATAAATGAGACTGTTTAGTTAAAAAATAATCTTTATATTTGAAGATAGTAACCGTAATCTAAAACCCTTAACCCTATGTGTCTGGCAGTACCGGGAAAAATAATCAGCATAGACGATAGCATTCCTGAATTAAGAATGGCAAAAGTCGATTTTGGCGGTATGATGAAAAATGTCTGCATCCAATGGGTAGAAGCCAATGAAGGGGATTATATCCTGGCTCACGCCGGAATGGCAATATCACTGATAGACGCCGGAGAAGCTGAAAAAACGCTTGCCGACTTCAAAACCATAGCACGCTCCCTCGAAAACCCCGCGATATGAAATACCTCGATGAATACAGGGACAATAAGCAAGTGCAGATGCTTGCAAGCGCAATACGGAGATCCGTTACGCGACAGTGGCATATCATGGAAATATGCGGCGGGCAAACCCATTCGATCGCGCGTTACCGTATAGAGGAAATGTTGCCTGATAGCGTAAGGCTTCTGCATGGTCCCGGATGCCCTGTCTGCGTTACTCCTGCCTATATAATCGACCATGCCCTGGAAATAGCCGGCCGGCCGGATGTTATATTCACCTCTTTCGGCGACATGATGCGGGTTCCCGGTACAAAAGAGGATTTACTAAGGGTAAAAGCCAGAGGCGCTGATATACGTATGCTATATTCCCCTGTGGATGCGTTGGAACTGGCTCTGAAAAATCCTGATAAGGAAATTGTATTCTTTGCTGTCGGATTTGAAACGACTATCCCTGTTCACCTGACAGCATTGAAAGAAGCGCAAAGAAAAGGCCTGGAAAACTTTTCCCTACTCACTTCCTTATTTACCGTCCCCCCTGCCATAGATGCCATCCTATCCGATAGAGACAATAAGGCGGACGGATTTCTCGCGGCAGGCCATGTTTGCTCCATTATGGGATGTAAGGAATATTATCCGCTGGCGGAAAGATACAATAAACCTATCGTGGTCACAGGTTTTGAGCCGATAGATATATTATATGGCGTCTACAAATGTATCCTGCAATTGGAAACAGGTGAAGCCTATGTAGAGAATGCATATAAAAGGGCGGTAACAGAAGATGGCAACATGAAAGCACAAACCTTAATGAACGAAGTGCTGGAACCTTTTACCCTGCAATGGCGTGGAATCGGGCTAATTCCATTGAGCGGATTACGCCTGAGAAAAGAATACGAACTATATGATGCTGCACAAAAATTCCCATACAAAGGAAATACCGGAGCAGCCGGAGATAAACCCGGAATGGAATGCATTGCCGGAGATATTATGAAAGGAAACAAGCAGGCTGCCGATTGTCCTTACTTCGGGTCGGATTGCAGCCCTGAACATCCTCTTGGCGCACCTATGGTATCTGCCGAAGGTGTCTGCGCGGCATATTATAATTACAAATGAGCCTTTAGTTATTAGCAAATGGCTTTAGGAAAACTAAAAAGAAGCTGAAAGCTATCAGCTAACAGCTAAGTAAATATGGAAATGAACTGCCCCGTACCTTTTACCGATTCAGACCGTATCCTTCTGGGACATGGCAGTGGCGGACGGCTTACGCATCGCCTGATAGAGCATATATTCTACCCTGCATTCCGCAACCCGTTGCTGGAACAAGGCCATGACGGCAGTGTATTCGCCGTGGAAAAAGGCCTGCTGGCAATATCAACCGACTCGTTCGTCGTCGATCCTGTTTTCTTTCCCGGCGGTAATATTGGTGACCTTGCAGTAAACGGTACTGTAAATGACCTGGCCTGTTGCGGAGCAAGGCCCTTATATCTGACTGCCGGATTTATTATAGAAGAAGGCTTACCTCTTTCAGACCTGCAAAAGATAGTGAACTCGATGAAAGAGGCTGCCGACAACGCCGGAGTATATATTGTAACAGGAGATACAAAGGTGGTGGAACGAGGCAAATGTGATAAAATATTTATAAATACAAGTGGTATTGGCATCGTTGCGGAAAATATAAATATTTCGCCCAAAAACGCGAGGGAAGGTGACGTAATTATTTGTAGCGGCCCGATCGGGATACATGGTATAACCGTACTTTCTACCCGTGAAAGCCTTGGTTTCGAGACCTCATTAACAAGTGACACCGCAGCCCTGAACGGCATGATTACTAAACTATACACAACCGTGAACGAAATACATGTCCTGCGTGACCCTACAAGGGGAGGGCTAAGCAGTGCCCTGAACGAAATAGCACAGGCTGCGAAAGTGGATATTGAGCTTAACGAAGCCTCTATCCTTATCCCCGATACTGTACGTGCCGCGTCCGAAATATTAGGTCTTGATCCGCTGTATATTGCCAATGAAGGGGTAGTTATTGTTATCCTGCCCGAAAAATATGCGGATAAAGCGCTGGAAATCATGCACCGGTTCGATGAAGGAAAGGATGCAGCAGTTATAGGGCGCATATCCTCAACGGGTAATGGTCTGGTGAAGATGAAAACAGCATATGGAGGACACCGGGTTATCAGTATGTTGAACAGCGACCAGTTGCCACGGATTTGTTGAAGAAAAACGAATAGATTTATCTATAATGTACCGCTCCCAACTCCCAAAAGGGAGATGACAGAGTGAGGAGAAAGAAGCCAACGGGTAACAGTATGAAAAGTATGCAGAGGCGTTACTTTTGTTACCTTTTAACAGTTACAAGTTACTTCGCCCTAGGGCAGTTACGAGTTACAAGTAGACGAGATACGAGATACGAGTTGTTAACTGATAACTGATAAGATGCTTCGCTCCGCTCAGCATGACAACGTACAGCACTGTTAACTGATGACTGCTAACTGTTTACTGTAAATAGTGTTACCTTTGTTACCTTTTAACAGTTACGAGCTACTTCGCCCTACGGGCAGTTACGAGTTACGAGTAGACAAGATACGAGATACGAGTTGTTAACTGCTGACTGCTGACTGTTTACTGTTTACTGTTAACTGAAATAAGTGTTACCTTTTAACAGTTACGAGCTACTTCGCCCTTCCGGCAGTTACGAGTAACAAGTTGGTTTACTGTTTACTGCTAACTGTTTACTGATATACCTGTTACTTTTTAACCGTAAAGAAACAACAATAATAGAACAATAAGATCAACTAATTAAATACTTTATAAATATGGAAAAGAAAAGACCATCCGTTTATGAAGAGAGCCGTAAGAAAGGAGTTACACGCCGCGACTTCCTTAAATTCTGTACCATGATGGGTGCTTTGATGGGACTTGAAGCTACGGGAGTAGCCCAGGTAGTAAAGGCCCTGGAAACAAAATCGCGCCTGCCGATAATCTGGCTGCATTTGCAGGAGTGTACATGTTGCAGCGAATCGTTTATCCGTACTGCCCACCCTATCCTTGCCGATCTGCTGTTCAACCAGATCTCACTCGACTATACGGAAACGCTGATGGCCGCATCGGGCGATCAGGCCGAGAAATGCATGCACGATACAATGGAAAAATTCAAAGGTGAATATATCCTGATGATCGAAGGCTCTATCCCCACTAAAGACGAAGCCTATTGCTGTATAGGCGGACGCAGTGCCAAACAGATAGTGGAAGAAGCCTCAGCTGGAGCCAAAGCCGTAGTAGCATGGGGCAACTGCGCATCGGCAGGCTGTGTGCAGGCTGCAAATCCGAATCCGACGGGAGCACGGCCTGCCCACCGGATAGTAAGCGGAAAGACCGTTATCAATGTACAGGGTTGCCCCCCTATCGCAGAAGTAATGGCCGGGGTAGTGGTTCATCTGCTTACATTCGGGACTATACCTCAACTGGATAGCCTGGGCCGTCCTAAAGCATTTTATTCGCATCGTGTACACGACACCTGTTACCGCCGCGCTAATTTCGATGCGGGGCTGTTCGTGGAAAGTTTCGACGATGAAAATGCAAAACGTGGTTATTGCTTATACAAAGTAGGTTGTAAGGGACCAAGCACCTATAATTCGTGCGGTATTATAAAGTGGAACGAAGGCGTAAGCTATCCTATCCAGAGCGGGCATCCGTGTATAGGATGCAGCGAAGAAGGTTTCTGGGATAAAAGCCCGTTCTACAAACGCAATCCGACAACCCATGGTTTCGGTATAGAAGCCACTGCCGACGACATAGGACTTGCTCTGGGTGCCGCTACCGTAGCGGGAATAGCCGCCCACGCCGTAGCAACCAATATCCGTAAAAAGAAATTGATTGAAAACGAAGTACCTCACGAGGAAGAAGTAAAGGAAGAAAGTAATAACCTGTAAACTTAAAAAACTATGTCAGAAAGAATAGTCGTCGACCCGATTACCCGTATCGAAGGTCACTTAAGAATAGAAGCCGAAATAGAGAACGGAATTATCAAAGATGCTTACAGCTCGGGTACAATGGTGCGTGGCATTGAAACCATTGTAAAAGACCGTGATCCTCGCGATGTATGGGCATTTGTAGGCCGTGTTTGCGGTGTATGTACATCTACACATTCGCTATGCTCGGTACGCGCCGTGGAGGATGCCCTGAATATTGTAATCCCCCCGAATGCTGAGATGGTGCGTAATATTATGGCTAATGTGCTGTATATGCACGACCATGTTGTACACTTCTATCATCTGCATGCCCTCGACTGGGTAGATGTAGTCTCCGCCCTGAAAGCCGATCCTGTGGCTGCATCGGCCGCGGCACAACAATTATCGGCATGGGCGAAGAGTTCTGCCGGCTATTTCAAAGGCATACAGGACAGAGTAAAAAAATTCGTGGAGAGCGGCCAGTTGGGCATATTTGCCAATGGTTACTGGGGGCATCCCGCTTATAAGCTTACGCCCGAACAGAACCTGATCGCCGTAGCACATTATCTGGAGGCACTGGAATGGCAAAAAGAAATAGTGAAAGTACATGCCGTATTCGGAGGTAAGAATCCTCATCCGAACTATCTGGTAGGCGGTATGCCTGCAAGTATCAACATCAACGACGCCAATGCAATCAATGCCGAAAGGCTTGCCTTTGTAAAGGAAAAGCTGGAAGAAGCCAAAACCTTTATCAATCAGGTTTATATCCCCGACATTCTTTTGATAGGCAGTGTATATAAAGACGACTGGGGTAAAATCGGCGGCGGAATACACAACTATCTGGCATATGGCGATTTCCCGATGGAGGGCTCAGACCCGGGCAGTTATAAGATGCCCCGTGGTATTGTCCTTGACAGGGATTTATCGAAAGTACACCCCGTAGATGCCAATTCTCCCGACGAAATACAGGAATATATCTACCATTCATGGTACAAATACAGCAAAGGAGACAACACAGGCCTGCATCCTTACGAAGGAGAAACAGAACTGCATTACACCGGTCCCCGTCCACCATACAGGCATCTGGATATAAACGATAAATACAGTTGGATAAAAACACCGCGATGGAAAGAGAAACCGATGGAAGTAGGTCCTCTGGCCAGAATGCTGGTCGCATATGCCTCCGGTAAAGAACCTCAGAAATCACTGATTGACGATACTTTAAAAGCATTGGACCTTCCGGCAGAAGCGCTTTTCTCTACGCTTGGCCGAACCGCTGCACGCGCATTGGAATCGAAACTGAATGCCGATTGGGCACTGGAATGCTATGATAAGCTGATAGCCAATATTAAAGGTGGGGATAGCCGCATGGCAAATCAGGAGAAGTGGAAAGAAGATTCATGGCCGAAAGAAGCGAAAGGCGTGGGCCTTACGGAAGCTCCCCGCGGAGCACTGGCTCACTTTGTTGTTATAGAAAACAACAGGGTAAAAAATTACCAGTTGGTAGTACCCACAACATGGAATGCCTCGCCGCGGGATGAAAAAGGCGTACTTTCCGCTTATGAATCCTCTTTGATAGGAACACCTGTTCACGACCCGAATCTGCCACTCGAAATCTTGCGCACAATACACTCATTCGACCCATGTCTGGCCTGTGCAGTCCACCTGTACGACGAGGAAGGGAAATATGTACATCAGATGGATACATTTTGAGAAACGAAAAGTGAAGGATAATTATCAGATTCGAATATCAGCATATTAGCAAATGATATTGCAGCTTGCGCTCCATTTACTAATCTTCAGATATGCTAATTATCTACTCATAACTAAATATTACAATATGAAAAGTCGTAAAGAAAAAGTAAGGGAAGTCTACGTATGGGAACTGCCCGTGCGCTTTTACCACTGGGTGAATGCATTATGCATTGTAATCCTCTGCGTAACGGGGTTCCTCATCGCCGACCCTCCGGCAATTATGAGCGATACGGAAGCTACATTCCGGTACTGGTTCGGAATAGTGCGCTTCATCCATTTTGTAACAGCCTTTGTCTTCTTCTTCAATTTTGTATTCCGGATTTACTGGGGATTTGCAGGTAATAAATATGCCCGGTGGAGCAACTTCATTCCCCTGAAAAAATCCCAGTGGAAGGAACTTGTTGAAGTTATCAAAGTGGATGTACTGATGATAAAGAATAAGCCGGTAGACAGTATCGGGCACAATCAGGTCGCCAGTTGTACTTATTTCATTATGTTTTTGGCATTCCTGCTTCAATGCATTACCGGGTTCGGGCTGTATGCCCAGATGAGTAAGGCCGCTTTGCCTAAGTTGTTTGCATGGATGGTACCGGTTATGGGCGGCGACCTGATGGTGCGCCATATACATCATTACCTGATGTGGTTTTTCATTCTTTTTGCAATCGGCCATGTCTATCTTGTATTCTATCATGACTACATCGAGCGTCGTGGGGTAACATCCTCTATGATCGGCGGATGGAAGTTTGTGGAAGAAAATGTTGCCGAAGCCGAGGAAAAAGCCGATGCAAAAGACAGAGCCACGAATAACCCTGTAAATGTCGCTATAGAAAAATGAAAACCCTTATTCTGGGAATAGGAAATATATTGCTGAAAGACGAGGGCGTGGGTATACACACTATCCATGCTCTTGAAAAAATAAAACTACCTTCCGGTGTCGACCTGATGGACGGAGGTACCGGGGGTTTTCACTTGCTGAGCTGGCTGGAAAGCTATGACCATATCATAATGATAGATGCCACGCTGGACAATAATCCTCCGGGAACAGTAAGATTGCTTCACCCGCGATATGCTTCGGACTTCCCGCCATTGATGAGCGCGCATGAGATTGGGCTCAGGGATATGATGGCGGTCATGGAACTCACGGAAAGTATGCCTAAAGTAGACCTGATCGTGGTTTCTGCTGCGGATATCAGTGAGGTAGGAATGGATTTGTCACCTGAGGTTGAAAAAGCTATACCGGATGTGATAAAGATCATAAAGGATATATTGCATGAGTAGGTATCATGATGCTCAAATAAAGCCACGCGAACCTCACAGCTCACATGGCTCCACACTTCACAAACTACACAAAACTTGCGGTTCTTCCTTAAATCTTAAAAAAATCTAATTTCGTGCTAATTAAAATTTATAAAACAATATTCATATTGGGTATTTATGCTCAACTAAACAACTACAATTTATATAAATCCATATATTAAATGAGTTCGGTATCCAGGCTGTTATTTTTCAGGCTATAAATATTATATTCATCTTACATAGGTAAAAGTAGTATAATCCGATGTGATAAACAGTTCTATTTATGAGTATTTTAAGATCAGGTTGTTTCTTATTTAAGAGATGGAAGTATTAACCATTTCGAATCCTGGAATATTAAAAATATAAAAGCATCAATTTATCGTTTTCAGATAAATCTAACAAATGCAGTTTCGATTATCGAAAAACACACTATATATCAACAATATAGCCAAAACGATATATTTTCTTCTAAAAAAGGAAGAAAAACAAGATAATCCCGGTTTCTTTATAAGAGGATTTACATAAAAGACAAAGAGAATACAGAACTTGTATTTTAAGTTAAAATACTCATAATCTGCGTTTAAAACCAGACTATTTATTTCATAATAAGGACTAAACTATCATGGCGTTCTTCTTCTCCTTCACCCCCTCAACATACCCCGCAAAGAAAAACGGGATATTGTCTTCACTGCCATTCTCGAAACGTCCCTTTACCTTCTCGTATGCAAGTAATGACATTTCAAATTCGGGCTGTCCGGTAACTAACACTGGCTGATCCAGTTTATCGTACCAATAATACCGCCCTCCAAAATTCTGGCGGGCAACTTCAAATATATACGCGCCTATCTTTATTATCATTATTCGCTTTGTCTCATCATTACCCTGTTTATAAAACGGCGTGTTCTCTTCCATTATCTCATCCAGCAACTGAAGGCTATCCACGCTGAAATCAAGCAGAGCAACGTCCTTAAATTGATTAACCAAAGCATTTGCATTTGCCTGCATATCTTCAGCAAACTGCCTGCGATCTTCATCTGTCACTTCTGTCACTTGTTTTTTCTTCCTGAGGAAATCAAATAGTCCCATACTTATGTACTGATTACAAATTTAGAGTTGCAAGTTACAAATTTTCGCTTAGTAATCGGTCGCCTTATCAATATTATAAACAAGCGGGTAGTTCGATCCGTGCTGCCTCTTAAAGATTATTTACTAAAACCTGACAAACCTGACACTTTTTACACATTTTTCCATCTGTCATTTTTGTTGCTCATATTTTCTGCCCTTTTCGGAGAACATCGTATTTCCATAATATATAAATTTTTCGTTTTCAATTGTTAATTCTCGATCAATTTAACTATCTTTGCCTTTAACAAAACTATATCCTAAAAGCGATGAAGAAACTCCTGTATTTTTTATTTATTTGCTCGTTGTGCATGGGATTCGTTTCCTGTGGCGGGGATGATGAACCGGAGCCGGAACCCGAAAAATTTGTATGGAATGGTGACTGGAATGACCCGAACGATAAGAATTATAAGCCGGAGGGATATAATCCGATAGAGGGATTGTGGAGAGGTGACAATAATGATGAATATGGATTATATTTTTCTAAGGACTTTAAAACTTACATTGTTACTTTTTTCCCTAATGGACAATATCTGACCTCTGGCACAGGTATGACATACACAATAAATGATAAGGCTTATAGAAATGGTTATATACCTATATACAGATATGAAATAAAAGATAATAAATTATATTTAGTAAATCAAGCTCTTGGTGGCATTTTAGTTACAGAAGGCTGGAGTGTATATATTAAAGTAAAAGAATAAAAGGGGTTTCCCCCTTTTATATTATTTTCCTTATTAATTTGAGGATACCTTTTTTCTTGCATAGAGGATCATAACCATCTATTTCAGCAATATTGTATAAATCACCGTTAAATTTCACCAAAAATGTTTTCAGGTTATTATATTCCTCGGGTGTAAGCAGGCAATCTACAACAGTATAACTATTCGCCGAGTTCAATAGCAATAAGAAATACTCATTGAGAATAGAATCCGTTTCGTTTCCGTAATCAAGTACCAGCTTCTTATCTCCATTGGTATAGGAGTTTGATACAAGGGCAAACTTTAAAGGTGTTCCTTCTATGGATATATCAAACAATCCCGATTTATACCAAAAACGTTGTGCTTTATCAGAATAATACTTATCCATCATATCTGCATAATCATAATCTTTTTCCCATGCTTCATGTTCCATTATAACAGGTATGCTGACAATTGGATTTATTCCCTGCTTAGCATTCTCCTCGTTGGCAAACAAGTCTTTGTACCAGCAGTAAGAAAAATTGGATGTCTGTGTAATGGCTGTAGTTTCCGAACTTCCGGTATAATATTTTCCACCTCCACCCATGCCCGAATTGATCGCTTTTTCATCCGTTTCATTCCCATCTTCATCTTTTACATATTCCTTCAATGTATTGTAATAGCCTTCTTCGTTCGTGTCTATTGTAAAGCCAATATCGTACAGGTAGGGCAGTTTTAATGATTCGTTCGACCTTTGATTTACATTGGCACATTTGTCGAGGTCTATAATATTTGTAGCACGGGTTATAATATTTCTGTTTTTTACATTTAACTCAAAATTAGTTTCTCCTGTATTTACGATATTAAGATTGAACGCTTTACAAAAGTTATCGATCCAGTCATTGACTTTTATCGCGCTTGGCAGCAATTTTATAAGGTTCATTTTCCCAACATCGAAAACTGTTTTATCAGTCCAGTGCATTGCATCGGTACTCGACCCATCATCACCCATTTTCAGCCAGCTGCGGTAAGGAGTAAAAGGTTCTAATGTCAATTCGAAGTCTATTTCATGGTTGTACCATGCATCGGTTTTTCCTTTTAGTGCAGCCAGCCTTGATGTGGATACGATAGTTATACATTCACCTTTCTCCAGCCAGATTATTTGGGAAACCTGCCCTGTTCCATTCCAGTCGTCTGTCCTCGTGGTATGAGTCCGCATTTCTGCAGGAATATCTTCCAGTTCGACAACAAATTTCCGGGGCGTATCCAAATTATTTGGAGAAAAATAGCCTTCACTTTTTACCGCAGAATAAAACCTATCTTTTACACCACCTTCCTTATTACCATAACTCCATGAGAGCCCTCCGCTTATGGCTATCGGATTATGGAATTTTCCATTGCCAACCAGCAGATTATCATAAGGAGTTATAATCTCTATGGAAGTATCTTCTCCTCCCCAGGACAGACCGCAAATGAGATGGGGGTTTTGCTTTGGATCTACAAAATTTACCGCATGAGCTTTAGGGTAGATCTTATTTGCATCGCCTAGATTCTGATCTATATTATTATAGCAATAGATATTATCAATCATCTGGCTATCTAATACATCACTATCTGTGTATCTCAACACCTTTGCTTCATAGATCGGATTTGCCAAACTTCCCTGAAATATACTCATACCCGCCGGGTCTTCCAAACCCTCTGTTTTACCACGATAAACAGCTTTGAAAAACAATTTATATAAGCCTGTTTGTGGTATTTTAAAAACTGTATTAGTAGTATCACCCTCTTTGGATATTGAAATATTTGTTCCTGATTCGCTTTTTTTCAGATTTCTTATATTTTTTGAATTGAAAAAATTTCCGGTTATATAACCCCGAGGAATGCCTGGTATTTCAGCATTGTTAATGTGATAATTGTCTATCACACCGTTCATATAATTACCCCATGTCCCTGAAATTTTCAAACTTCCTATACCCCAGAGTTTTTCATAATTTTCAGGGTTTTTATATGATACATACAGATTTTTCAGCCTTTCGTCTGTCATTGCACTGCCTGTAAGTGAATAGCCTGAATTTTTAAATATTTGTTCCAGCATTTGCAGGCAATTAACAGACGGCGGAAAATTTTCCAAACCAAATACAACAGATGCGTCATAAACGTTTTTCGGAGTATAAGTTTTATTTGTATCTCTTTTCGGCATCAAGTTATAAAGGACAAACGGAAATATACATTCCGAATTTTCTTTTGTGTTATATGTTGTAACGTCCTCTATTTTCGTGAAATCCACTAACCACTTCCCAGCCTGATTCATCTTCATCTCCCCGAAAATATCCTTCACTGTCTTCGCCACCGGAATCCCAAGGTTCCCCTTGTAATAATCTTTTCCTATCTCACTGATTTTAAACTTGCCGTCAAAAATCTTTGTCCCGCTTGCCACCAACTGCGCATCGTACAGCTGCGAGAATTTCCCTTTCACCTCCTCGGTGTTCGTATAGCCGAAGATAGCGTTGTTGGTAGCCGTGGCGGGCAGGCTGACGTCGTATGAGCGTTGCGCGTCTTTAGTGCTCAGTTCCGCCGGATTCAGTAATTGACGCTTGAGATAGATCGAAAAGTCCTTCGGGTTTTCTATCTCACATAATTGATTGTTGATGTAGAGTTCTAAACTTGCCATAATACCTTGTTTAATATGCTAATAAATTTAATATGCCGATGTGCCAATTGTTTATTCTATCGTCTATTTAATATGCCAATGAGATATTTTAAAAATCTTATTTGTGAATTTTATTGGCACATCGGCACATTATCACATCGGCACATTAAAATTATTTTCCCTTTATCACCGAATAATTCAATCCGCCATTCTTCTCCAATAGCTTATTCAGGCACACATAACGCTGTGCATCAATAGAGTGGTTATACTTGTCTACAGGCGTATTTGTCACATTACCGGATTCATCCGTTTTCCAGCAATAGTTGCGGTATTCAGTTATGATATTCACGCTCCGGTTGGTCACATGCTTTCTGTACCTGTTCAGAACAGAAATACCTGAATTAATACTGTCTTTCCCCTTTTGTGCCGCTTCCACTTTCCAGCCTTTCGCACTTATCTCCCTGATACTCTTAGGCTCCGCGCTATCGGCAATAACGGGTGTATCGCGTGGGATACCCGACATATTCAGATGACCGGCGATCATCAGGTTGTCATACCCTTTGGCATACAACAGTTCGTCTATCCACAGTTCACCGTTCGCAAGGCGTATATCCACTATCGCCGTAGGGTCGTTGGTAAAGCCGAAATCGATTCCCAGCCAACGTTTCTTATACACTTCGGGCATAGACTGCACGATATCCCAGTTGCGGACAATCACGCCCTGCCGGACTCCGGTCTGCCCTTCACCGTAGACCCGCCACCAGTCTTCGTCACCCCGGTTCGATTCTATTTCCCTGACCTGCGCACATGAGAGAAATTCATTGTCGCGATAAGTAGAGTGTATCAGTTTGGCTTCGGGCAGGACAAGCACCTTTTCATCGAGCCAGAATTCGAAGCAGGGATTGCAGTCGAGAATAATATATTCGGTCGTGCGGATCGCCAGTTGGCGGTACACCTCATACTCGATATTAATGCACTCGTTTATATATAATATATCACGGGACGGACCATGCACTTTTCCCGGATTATCGGCGGAGAAAAATTCAATAATGGAATTATTCACCTTGTAAATTTTATCCGTGGCATTCCAGTTTTTCTGTTCCCACATACTTTCCCGCTGAAGCATATCCATAAAATCACGGATACAGCCCCTTTTCAGATGGGGCATAGATTCGGAAACCACCGAGATAATCCTCGGTGCTTCGGAATGTAAAGCGATGGCATGCAGCAGTTGCAGGATACTGTAAGTCTTCGACGAACGGGTCGAACCCTTGTTTACGATATAGCGGTTCCTTTCGTTTATTCCTTCAAGGTTGCGCTTAAATACGGAAGTAGTTTTCATACGATAATTTTATTTTTTATGGATGTATGGAAACTCGCATGGCAAAATTATCATGTAGTTTGGTGAGTTGTTATTCATGCTCGTTTTCATATAAGTAAAATTGGTTTTTTACTTATAGATAAAGTTTTTGGAAATTGATAATGACATGCGACGGAATAATTGCATTTATCGCTATCCGCTATGCTAAAAAACATGGAATGATATGAAATATAATAAATTATCTATAAATTTCAATTAAATTTATTGGAATTACACGAAAATGTTCTTAACTTTAAGGGTAGAAGGAAACGCGCATGTCCGCCATATCCGGCAACGGGTAACGGACAAATTCTTATACTTGTATTTAAAGGCCCTTGTAACGGATCGTTTATCCGGAATACTACTTACTCCTCTATTTCAATATAGAGTTTTTCTACTTATTTTTAATCATTTTAAATTTATGGCTATGACGGATAATGCTATTGGAACAAACGCCGGTAATATCTGGCGTCTCCTGTCAACAAAAGGTAGTCTTTCGGTAAGACAAATCGGGGATTATACGCATTACAAAGATTCGTTGATACTCCTTGCTATCGGATGGCTGTCCCGGGAGAATAAAGTTCACATCAGTGATAGAGACGGGTCTATATATATTGAACTTAGTGCCATATTTCCTGAAAATTATTATTGATATTCCGCTATACCCCGTTGATAAGTAACAAAGGAGGGGGAACTTGTTGCAAGTTCCCCCTCCTTTTCTGTATTTATTCCCGAGATATATTATCTATTCCCTGCCCGTGTCCTGATATTCGGATTCACAAGGATATAACAGGCTTTTACATTTAGTGTTACCAGATTGTAGGTTGTGCCACAGGTAGTATCTGCAGTCACTCGCCTATAATAATATGTCCCCGATTTTATCTGAACAACCGGTCCATAGGAAGCACTCGTTGCCCCCGCAATATTGGACCATGATGTACCGTTGGTACTCGACTGCCACTGGTAAGTATAAAAACCATCCCCACCTGTCACATCTGCCGTTAAGGTTGTTTGTTCACGTACACATACCTCTACCGTCTGGTTTTCTGTATTCGGAGTCGGCACCAAAGGTGGTGTCACTGTAACGTATACACTATCCAGTTTCTCTATACCGCAATACTCCGGCGTAACCGATACTTTGTACCAACCCGTCATATTAGTCTGTACATTGCTAATAGTCGGATTTTGCTTATCAGATGTAAATCCGGCGGGTCCAGTCCAGGTATAATCGGTTTTTCCCAAAGTAATACATTTAAGTTGTATCGTGCCACCTGTGCAAACAGGGTTCGTACTCGCATATACTATTTTTGCCGTCTCAAGATTAGATATAGTTATCTCCTGCTTAAATGCGTTCCCACACTGGTCGCTGATACGAACAGTATAAGTCTCATCGGCAAGTCCATAGGTGAAATGGGCAATATCGCTGGTCGTAATATCTGTGATACCCGGTATTTTTACAGTATTATCTGCATTCCACAACTGGTATGTATAAGGTGCAACTCCGTTCATAGCCTTCACCGAAATGTTCCCGGTGGTTCCTCCCACGCATACATATGCTGAAGTAGCATTAGGATCGAGGTCTAAAGGCGGAGCAGTATAAACAATTGTAGTACTACCAATAACACAGGCAGTAGAACTATTATCCGTCAATATACCTAATACATAAGTTCCCGGTCCGGAAAAAGTGAAAGATCCTCCCGGGGCAATTACAGTTTTATCATATCCCGTAGGGCCACTGGTCAAGCGGTAATATGTAGTCGTTGGATTGCCTTTATATGTTATACTGCCGGTCGGGGTTATCTTCATTCCCGAACAAGTTAATTGCTCATTATAGCCAAGGTCTTTGTAACTATATATACCCGGGTTATTAAAGGTCGCAGTAACAGGATTTCCGCAGCCGTGATTAGCTGTAAGCGTATAAGTACCCGGAGGCAAACTTGTTGTAGACAGATAATAACCGGAAGAGGTTGATGTGGTTGTTACCGATTGTGAAACATATCCTGCCGGTCCCGTTATTGTCAAAGTAGTTCCTATAGGCCAACTTGCATTTGCCGATATATATAGGCCTCCTCTATTTACAGTACATTTATCGTCATATCCACTATACGTACTCAAAGTATAGGTTGTTGGTAATGTGGATGCTACATTACGTGTAGTTGATGTAACTGTGCCATCAGGGAATTCTCTGGTTATTGTATATGTCTTACCATATTCTAAAGCCGGAGTTTGCTTTGAAGTGGTATTAACAAGTGATTCCTGTTGAACGATATTTCCATCGGGATCTGTTATAGTAACTTTTACCGGCCAGTCCCAGCAGCTAACGGGTTTTCCCGATATCGATACATAATAAGTGAAATAATAGCTATCGCAGGCCAGGACATTACTATTAAGATAGAAAGTCCGGCTACTGCTGGCCTGTATATTAACTGTTATTTGTGTATTATTCTGATCTACAAATGTCGCTACATAAGGAACGCCGTAGTCGAACGTCAATACATCGCTTCTATTTGCATTGTATAACCAATTAGGCTCACTATAAATAATATTACCCGTATTCGAATTTTTTACAGTAAAGGTTAAAGGATAACAAACTAAACCGTCATAGTCTGTCCACGGATATATGGTCCTGGTAAAGTTATCACAATTATATGTAGTGGAACCAGTTGTAGATGGCCTTTTAATGTTAGTAGTAAAACTTTTGTATACAGTTTCACAACCCTTCAGACGTATATAAATCGCAATACTGTTTGATGTGTAAAAATCAGCTATGGTATTAGGAGATATATTCAATAGTATTCCACCGGTAGCAGTGCTGTTCCAGTCTGACCAGTAAGTTGGCATCTGTCCGGCCGGAGCAGCTCCTATTTCATACATCCTATCGTCGTAATATCTTTTATAATCGGGGTTGGTAGAAATTTCATTTGAAGATGCAGTCCATTTTACATAACCGCATGAACCCTGTGTATTATCTACATCCGGACGAAAAGCAGAATTAGTCTGATTGGAAAAAGTAGGAAATTCAGAAATAGCTCCCAAAGTAAAATCCCTGACCGATGTATAACATCCATCACTTACCTGTACCGTATAATCCCCTGCCGGATAATTTTGAGTAGGAAAAGTGTAAACATTCCCACTCTTGGTAGGAGTAACAACCTGAGGTATCGTTACACCTGCCGGCGCCGAAGTAATAGTAAACGTAAAAGTCCCGCTACCATTAGTAACATTCAGGGCAATAATACCGGTATTGCATGTTTGATATGATTTTCGGGAAACATCTGAGTTGAGCGATACTTCCGGCACCTTATAAGTACCTCCGACAACCAGATTGGAAATACTCTTAACGGTACTGTATTCGCTGTCCACTGTACAGAAAGCCCGTACTGTCAATTCGTATGTGCCAGGCGGTATATTCCTTAATACATTATCACTTTGAGGATTGATAGAGAATCCCCCTTCGGAACTGAGTCCGTATTGTACATTAAATATGTTAGTAAGATCTCCCCCTAATGTTACCGTAATTTCTCCATTGGACAGACAAGTGGAATTTTTGATCTGAGTGTTCACTGTGAAATTAGTACTACAAGTCTGTGCTCCGATTTGTGGTGAGAGGAGTAAACTTATGCACAAACAGGAGAATATATAAATGATTTGTTTTGTCATAATGTGTCTTTATAAGGTTCGTCTCTAACTAAAATAATAGTAAATGTACCCTCCAGTGTGAAATTATATTGACTGTTACCATAAATTTCGGGGAAAGTAAAAGTAGCTGTATTTCCCTCTATAGTCAAGGTGTACAGAGGAGACAGGGAATATGACGGTGAAAACATGTCCTCTTCGGACTTCGCATTCGAATCCGTATCAGATTCTTTGGCTGGCAATAGTAATCTACCCTCATCTATTACATTATATTCCTTCAGATTATTCCATAGAGTACAAGCAGACAGCATCCCCGACTGTATATATACCGACAAAAATACCGGCTGAACAGGAAATGGCAATCCTTTCATTTCCTTCAGGGAAATAGTATCATTAAAAGCATGGGTAAACACCTCGGCTTTAGTCTCATAATTACGAACACTAATCGCAGCACTACGAAATGAATAGCTTCCGCTGGTTTCCTGTTTAGCATCTTTAACCCCAGAGGTCTGTGTATATGCAGAAATTGTGCATAGGCAAAATATCACTATATAAAATATTTTCATAATTTACTAATCTTTATTTTTTACAAACAATTGTCATTTAACTTTAAAAACAATGTTCATAAACGTTTTTTCGGAATAAGTAAATTGTGCAAACAGTTTATATTTCAAAACTCCGGTATTACTTAATGCAATATTCTGGAAAACCGTATTATCATAATAGGTAATAAAATACTCCATAGCATTACTTGCTAACACAGGCAAGGTTGTTGCCCCCGCACCTTTGACAGAGGAAGCCGAATTGGTCAGGCCGAACTGCTCTCCGTAGAGCGCATACAAATCAATGGTGAATTCCTGCGTTCCTGAGTTATAAGAAGGATCAGCCGTATCTGTAGGTAGTACAACTGACGGCATATAAAAAAACTTAGGTGTCACAGATGATACTTCAGGAAAAAGTTTTACCCATTTAGCTCCATCATTATAATAATGTCCGGGCGTCACATCGCCTGTTGAAGCGGTGTTGTAAACGGTCATACCGGCTACATGAGCCGATAATGGGCTCGCCAATGCTGTTGAGGTCAGTGAAACACGAGGCAGCAGGAGGCCTTTATTTGATACCCCTGCACTGGTTTCCTTAAGGTCCAATAATGCATCTATATTAGGACTTTCTCCCGAACCTATTGTAACCTGCGCTTGCGAAATTTTGCAAAAACATATTACGATGCAAAGTAATAGCAGTTTGTTTAAAGTTGTTGTTGTTTTCATAAAAATAGTTGTTTTCTTAATTTTGTGTTATGTTTACGATATAGTATCGAAGTTTTTCCGGGAATATTTATTAAACAAGAAATCCGGTGCATTAAGAATATCAAGTGGTAAAGATCTTGCACCTGCTACTTTCGCAAGCAACATGAAATGCAGCGAAGACAATATATTTAAAGACATAGACCATTGATGACAGATACAATTTAACAGGGTATCTGCGGTAAATCTCTTTCCACACCGGATTAGTTTCAGTTGATATATTTTTGAAAAGTAAAAATTTGCCATTAAAAGTCGAAATGCTAAATAAATTGAATTTATTTATAAAAACTAGTATGCAATAAACGAGGTTTGGACAATACCCAAAGGATTGTAAAAGTCTTATTGTCTATTTATCTTATTTATCTTGTTAGCAAAGATATGTTCTATATAATGAATTTAATGTATATATTTCTGTCATAAGTAAAATATTATTGGCAGCACAAACGTCACGAACACCAACAAAACACACATAATATGACACACTTTTTCTAAATAAATAAAATAAGCACAACAGCATATATACAAAACAGCACATACGGGACATTTTATGACATACAACAATATCCTGAAATATCTAAATAATAAAAAGATCCCTCCCCTCTTAAGATAATCTCTTGATATCATATATCTTGGATTCCTCTGTAATAATATTCATCATACATTTATTTAACCTGCTCATCTCTTGTATTCTGAAACAGGACAGTTTTAATCTTATATTGACACTTTAACACCCCATTTAACCAATTACACCAATTTATACATTACTCCTTAGATTTTTTAGCCTTTAAAACTTTACTAACCAAACAAAATACTTTACTTTTGTACTGCATTTTTAAAAAGTATAACTATTTGAATTTAAGCACATATAAATATTATTTATGCGAATATAGATAGGCGATATATAATCAACTAAGAATCAATGCAATTACAATAAAACCTATATACATTAAACAATAAAAATTAATCATGGCTAATCAAAAAGAAAAGCTTTTCTCAGACTTTCCAGCGGTATCTACCGAAGAATGGATGGCTAAGATTACGGCTGACCTGAAAGGGGCCGACTTTGAGAAAAAACTTGTTTGGAGAACAAATGAAGGGTTCAACGTAAACCCTTTCTACAGAAGTGAGAATACTGAAGGCCTGGCAACGGCCCGTTCTCTTCCGGGTGAGTTTCCATATGTACGTGGCACCAAGAAAGACAATGACTGGTATACACGGCAGGATATCTGCGTTAACAACTTCAAGGCTGCCAATGCGAAAGCACTTGACGTATTAAACAAAGGTATCACATCACTTGGCTTCTCTATCGATGGGGATGATGTGAATGCCGAAAACATCAGGACCCTGTTGAAAAACATTTTGCCGGAAGCTGTAGAGCTTAACTTCAGCACATGCTATCACAAATCGCTCGAATTAACTAAAATCCTTGTAGAATATTACAAAGAATCGGGCGCAGACCTGCTGAAATGTTTCGGTTCGGTAAACTACGATCCATTCAAACCACTTCTGAAAAAAGGCCGTGACGCGGAAGGATGGGTAGAAAAAGCTGCCGAAATAGTAAAAGCTGCTGCCCCACTGCCACGTTTCCGGGTACTGGCTGTTAATGCACATGCTACAAATGATGGTGGTGCATATATCTATCAGGAACTCGGATATGCACTGGCTAATGGTAACCAGCTGTTAAGCGCTCTTGTTGAGGCTGGTCTGGATGCTACATTAGTAGCAAAGAAAATCAAATTCAATTTCGGTATCGGAGGAAACTATTTCATGGAAATAGCAAAATTCCGTGCAGCACGCTGGTTGTGGGCCGAGATTGTAGAAGCATACAAACCGATCTGTCAGAACGATTGCCCTAACAAATCGCCTGAGGGAATCTGCCTTTGCGCTGCAAAAATATACGCACATGCACAGACATCTATTTTCAATAAGACAATATACGACGCACACGTAAACCTGCTTCGTACCCAAACAGAAGCGATGTCCGCTACTATTGCAGGTGTTAATTCACTCACAATACGTCCGTTCGATGAAACATACAAAACATCGGACGATTTTTCTGAAAGGATTGCCCGCAATCAACAATTATTGTTAAAAGAGGAATGTCACTTCGATAAGATCACCGATCCTTCTTCAGGTTCATATTATATAGAAAACCTGACTAAGTCTATCGCAGAACAGGCATGGAAACTGTTCCTCGAAACAGACGAAAAAGGATTCTATGAGGCATTGAAGGCCGGAACAGTACAGACCGCAGTGAAAGCTTCGGCCGATGCACGCTTCAAAGGTCTGGCTACCCGCCGCGAAATACTTTTAGGTACTAACCAGTTCCCTAATTTCACAGAAAAAGCAGACGGTAAGATTGTTGAAAAGGAAAGTCACGATTGCGGATGCCCGAAAGACGCTCCTTACCTGGCATTACCTACCGATCGTCTGGCAACGGCTTTTGAAAGCATGCGTTTAGCTACCGAAAAACACGGCGCACCGACTGTGTTTATGCTTACTATCGGTAATCTGGGTATGCGCCTTGCACGCGCTCAATTCTCAAGTAACTTCTTCGCTTGTGCAGGGTACAAGGTAATTGACAACTTAGGTTTCGAAACTGTTGAAGCCGGAGTGAAAGCCGCACGCGAAAAGAAAGCCGACATTATCGTTCTTTGTTCCAGTGATGACGAATATGCAACACTTGCACCGGAAGCTTATAAGCTAATCGCGGGTAAAGAGCATTTCGTAGTAGCAGGAGCTCCTGCTTGCATGGATGAGCTGAAAGCTCTGGGGATCGAGCACTTCGTTAACGTGAAGAGCAATGTCCTTGAAACATTAAAAATGTTCAATGCTAAACTGGGAATCAATTAAATAAACCAGCCGTTAGCCATTAGCCATTAGCTATTAACCTTTTTACTAATAGCTATCAGCTAAAAGCTATCAGCTAAAAGCTAGAAAAATGAAACCAAATTTTAAAGATATAAACATTAACAAAGCAGGTTTTGCAGCTACAGATGCTGCAAAATGGGCTGCTGATAATGGTATAGAAGCTAACTGGATGACTCCTGAACTGATCCCGGTTAAGCCTGTTTATACAAAAGAAGACCTTGAAGGCATGGAGCATCTCAACTATGCTTCGGGGCTTCCTCCATTCCTACGCGGACCATACTCCGGTATGTATGCTATGCGTCCCTGGACAATACGTCAGTATGCAGGATTCTCTACTGCAGCCGAATCAAATGCATTTTACCGCCGTAACCTTGCATCGGGACAGAAAGGTCTGTCCGTAGCGTTTGACCTTGCCACTCACCGTGGATACGATGCCGACCACCCGCGTGTAGTCGGTGACGTAGGTAAAGCCGGGGTATCTATCTGCTCGGTAGAAGATATGAAAGTGTTGTTTGATGGTATTCCTTTGAACCAGATGTCCGTTTCGATGACAATGAACGGTGCCGTGCTTCCTGTACTTGCATTCTACATCAATGCAGGTCTCGAACAAGGTGCTAAACTGGAAGAAATGGCCGGAACAATCCAGAATGATATCCTTAAAGAATTCATGGTGCGTAATACATATATCTATCCGCCTGAATTCTCAATGAAGATCATTGCTGATATCTTCGAATATACATCACAGAAGATGCCTAAGTTCAACTCAATCTCTATCTCGGGTTACCACATGCAGGAAGCCGGAGCAACAGCGGATATCGAGTTGGCTTATACGCTGGCCGACGGTATGGAATACCTGAAAGCAGGTATCGACGCAGGTATCGATGTGGACGCATTCGCTCCGCGTCTGTCGTTCTTCTGGGCTATCGGGATGAATCACTTCATGGAAATAGCTAAGATGCGTGCCGGACGTCTGTTGTGGGCTAAAATAGTGAAAAGTTTCGGCGCAAAAAACCCGAAATCGCTTGCACTCCGTACCCACTCTCAAACATCCGGATGGTCGCTGACTGAACAGGACCCTTTCAACAACGTAGGCCGTACATGTATCGAAGCAATGGCTTCTGCTCTTGGTCACACTCAGTCATTGCACACCAACGCGCTGGATGAGGCCATTGCATTACCAACTGACTTCTCTGCCCGTATCGCGCGTAATACCCAGATATATATCCAGGAAGAAACATATATTACTAAAGAAATCGACCCTTGGGCTGGTTCTTATTATGTGGAAACTCTGACTAATGAGTTGGTTCACAAAGCATGGGAACATATCCAGGAGATACAGAAACTTGGAGGTATGGCTAAAGCTATCGAAACCGGCCTTCCTAAAATGCGTATCGAAGAAGCTGCTGCCCGCACACAAGCAAGAATTGACTCGGGTAGCCAGACCATCATCGGTATCAACAAATACCGTTTGGAAAAAGAAGACCCGATCGATATTCTCGATGTGGACAACACTGAGGTTCGCCGTCAGCAAATCGAGCGTTTGAACGACCTGAAAGCGAAACGAGACAATGAAGCAGTGAAGAAAGCTCTTGCTGCAATCACTGAATGTGTGAAAACAAAGAAAGGCAACCTATTGGAACTTGCAGTTGAAGCTGCTCGCCTTCGTGCAACATTGGGAGAGATCTCCGATGCCTGCGAAGAAGTAGTAGGTCGCTATAAAGCAATAATCAGAACAATATCAGGCGTGTATTCATCAGAAACTAAGAAAGACCCTACATTCCAACAAGCACAGGCTCTTGTGGAAGATTTTGCGAAGAAGGAAGGTCGTCAGCCACGTATCATGATTGCCAAAATGGGCCAGGACGGACACGACCGCGGAGCCAAAGTTGTAGCAACAGGTTATGCCGACTGCGGATTCGATGTGGATATGGGGCCATTGTTCCAGACTCCGGAAGAAGCTGCCCGTCAGGCTGTGGAAAACGATGTGAACGTACTTGGAGTTTCTTCTCTTGCTGCCGGTCACAAAACACTTGTGCCTCAGGTTATAGCCGAGTTGAAAAAACTTGGACGTGAGGATATCATCGTTATTGCAGGTGGTGTGATTCCTGCACAGGATTACGACTTCCTGTACAAATCGGGTGTTGCTGCCATTTTCGGCCCTGGTACTTCGGTAACTAAGGCTGCTGTGCAGATAATGGAAATATTGCTGGCTGAGTAACTCCAGACGGAAAAGATAGTATTAAAACTCCTGCTTATATTTGAGCGGGAGTTTTTTTGTTTTAATTGCAACTTTTCCTCCTTTCATTACATCATATAATTAATAACCCAGCAAAAAGAAAATAACTATGAAAACTAAAATTATCTTTTTATCCATTATTATAATATCCCTATTTTCTTGTTCCGGAGATGAAAGTGGAAAGGAAACTAAATATGAACTTTATGATGTGTGGCAATTGGTCGGATTTGGAAATAAGAATTCATATAAAGAACTAACAACAGAAATTTGTAAAGATTGCTTTACAATCGGATTTAATGAATCTGAAATTTTTGGTAAATCTGGGAATAACAATTATTGGGGTAATTTTACCACCAAATATCCTTATGCTTCTATCACTCTCGCCGGGTCCAATTATATGGATGAAAAAGCAATAGATGGACATTACTTTTTACAATGCATATCAGACATTAATAAATTTGCTTATGAAAATGGATATCTTAAATTGTATTATGGTAATGAGGGAGAATATATGTTACTATATCATAAGATGGCTATTAATTAAATAAATAGTCCAAAACATCTCCCGCAACTTCACAAATAAAGCATCTATGCGCGAACGTGTAGTAAACAAAACCTATTGTGAACCGCTAACCTGAATACAGTACCAAACACATCTACAACATACTAATTAACAGAAAACTACACGCTAAAAACATCATCCCTTCATCTTGCTCTAAACAAGACTGTCTCCATATGTGTTAACTGATAGAAATACCAGATTTCGGAAATATTACACCAAATATCCACAAATCCGGTGATATAAAAAATGATAATATATATTTGCACCCGAAAAAGACAACAGACATAAATGATGAAGGATATAATGAAGAATAATCCGCCTCTAGAAGCAGATTTCAAAATATTCAGAGATGCGAAGCATTTGCCCATCACTTCACGCCAATCTTCCATTCAGTTTGGAATTGTTGCTTTCTGTACTAAAGGATATGCGGAAATAACAGTATATACGAACAAATATTCTCTGGCTGAAAACGAACTGGTCATACTTCTTCCTTGTCAGTTAGTGGCTATTAATAAAACGAGTAAAGATTTTAAAGTAAATTATTTCATTGTCTCACAAGCGCTATTTAATGACACATTGAGTGGTATTTCCCGTTTCTCCCCTCAATTTTTCATTTACATGAGAAATAAGCTTCATTATGAATTAAAAGGGGAAGATGTAGATAATTATATGAGATTCTTCAATGTGCTCTATAAAAGGGGCGGGGCGAATGATTACCTGTTCCGGAGAGAGTATGTAATCAATCTATTGAGGTTACTTTACCTGGATCTCTATAACAATTATAAAACGAGCCTGCTATCGGGCAAATCCAAAATGGACACGCGGAAAGAGGAGCTGGCATACGACTATTTCATGCTGGTAATGAAGCACTATAAAGAATATAAAGATGTGGCTTTTTATGCTGAAAAACTCTGTATTACACCAAAATACCTGACATCTGTAATAAAAGAAGTCAGTGGCAGGCCCGCTAAAGACTGGATTACTGAATATGTCGTATTGGATATAAAATCATACTTAAAAAATTCATCACTCAATATTCAGCAAATCGCTTCTCAAACCAATTTTTCAAATCAGGCATCTTTAGGTAGATTCTTTAAACAACATACAGGGATGACTCCGACCAGATACCGGGCAGATAAACAAGAATTATAAAAAATTCATATGACTGAATTAAATTATTGAAAAAATATCCTAAGTATATACAACCGGATAAGGTTGTAAATGTAGTTTTGTAAAGTTTGTGTAAAAATTCATCCTGTGAGTCGTGAGATTCGCAGGATTTTTTTGGTATATATAACGTTTGACAAAATTATTTGCGGAAAATATTAAATCAGTAAATAAACTTACTGAATTAATAATCTGTTTTATAATAATATTCACCTATAAATCCATACTAAAATGAAAAATAAATTTTGCGTATTATTCGGACTTGATGGGGTACTGATAGACAGCGAATCCCAGAACATAAGCATATGGAAATACCTTGGAGACAAATATGGCTCGGAAACAGCAAAGCCGGAGCAGCTTGTAAACGAGAAAAGCCTGCACGACATTCTTACCAAATACTTCTCTCACCTTTCCGAGAAAGAAAAGCATGAATTAATAAATGACCTGAAAGCACATGAAGCCAACTTAAAGATTCACGAAGCAAAGGGAGTTAAGCAATTCATTGAAGGCTTAAAAAAGAATGGAATAAAAACAGGACTGGTAACAAATTCCAGTCAGACAAAGCTTGATAATGTATATAAACAGACGGATTTAAATAATACAATGGATACGATCGTATCTATCGAAAACTTATCCAAATTTAAATCTTCCATATCCGGTTTTCAGTTGGCTGCAAAGGAATTAGGTTTCGATCCAAAGGATTGCTTTGTCTTTGAAAACTCCTTAAGCGCGATAGAAACCGCTCATCTGAATGGGATGAAAGTTATAGCAGTGAACGACAGCTCACTTTTTAAAGAGGCGCTATTCAATATTACAGTAAAAGTCATCCCAGATTTCACCGGAATTTCCATCGAAGAATTACAGGCATTATAAACAATTGATTATAAACAAAAAACGAATAATCTATTCGGTCAATTACTAAAGAAATTAAATTTTAATAGTTTCAAAAGAAACTATTACTATTATTTTCATTATTTTCGTGACCGAATAATAACTTAAAATAAATAAAAAGATGAAATTGAAATTTATATTATTAGCCGGACTATTTATCTCCATACTATCAGCCAATGCACAAAGCGTTACAGGTAAATGGAAAACATTCGATGACGAGACCAAAGAAGCAAAGTCGATAGTTGAAATAACCGAACGTGATGGTAAGATATATGGTAAAGTAATTGAAATACTTAACCCTGCAAAAAAGAATATAAAATGTACAAACTGTTCTGGAACTGATAAAGACAAGCCCGTTCTAGGTCTGGAAATCCTGAAAGGATTGTCTAAGGACGGAAAGGAGTATAGTGATGGTAAGATCCTTGACCCCTCGAATGGAAAACTTTATAAATGTATTGTCTCTCTTGATGGAAGCGATAAACTCAAAGTCCGGGGCTATATAGGTATTTCCGCTTTCGGGCGTACACAAAATTGGGTGAGAGTTAAGTAATCATAAAGCTAGAAGAAGAATTCTGTCAAATGGCAATTTTACGTCTCATCTATTTCTGCTTTTAATCTTCCCGTGATCCCATTCCGGGGAGAAGCATATAAAAAATCGAAAAAATTGAATAAACAATGTAACTTTTTGATTATAGATCGCCTTATATTATATATATTCACACAATTAATTTTTGGAAAAGATTTTTATAACACCAACAAACTACAATCTTAACATATAAATTTATGAAAAAGTTATTTATAAGCCTGTTTTCGTTAACAGTTATGGCTATCTCGACATCATTGTATAGCCAGGATATTACAATCAGTCAAAAAACTACGGCTTCGATAGAAAGCGTCAAAGCCAAAGCTGCGCAAGCTGAGGCTGAAGCAGAGAAAAAAATGCAGAAAGAAATAGAAAAAGCCAGAAAACAAGTAGAAAAGGATATTGTGAATTCTGAAAAAAAGGCAAAGCAAGATGCTGAGAAAAACAGACAGAAAGGTGAAGAGAAAGCTAGAAAAAACGGAGAAAAAGCCATAGAAAAAGCCAAAGCTAAAGAGAAAGCAAGAGCTAAAGCTCTGGAAAAAGCTGAAAAGGAAATAGCCAAAATAAAGGAAAAAGAGGCGTTAACGCAATAAGCTCTTAAAAAACCAGAAAAGCTAAAACCCTTGTTATAATTTATATAGCAAGGGTATTTTTTTCAAGGCACAGGGTCATAACCATGCCCCCCCCAGGGATTGCATCGCGCAATTCGTTTTATAGCCAACCAAAAGCCTTTGAATGGCCCGTATTTCTTTATTGCCTGTATGGCATACTCGGAGCAGGTAGGTGTATAGCGGCACGACGGCGGAAGCATCGGGGATATACTGTATTTATAGAAATAGACCGGAAGCAGAAGAATCCATGACAATATTTTCTTCATGGCTTACCTCCTTTCAACCTTTCGGATAATACTGCTGCCGTTTTTAATATTGCTTTCTCTATTTCAGCATATACCGGTAATTCATTTTTAAGGTATAGGAAAGCAATACCTATCCGCTTACCTCCGGAGTGTAATAAATCCTGATATACTCCCTTATTCAGTCTGTATGCCTCTTTCACCAAACGCTTTACACGGTTCCGTTTTACAGCCCGTTTAAACTTTTTCTTGGATACACTGACCAGAATAGAAACAATCTGCTTATCAATACAGGTTTCATCTTCTATCAGGTACACTATTCGCAGAGGATAAGCAACAAACGACTCTCCCGAAGAAAAAAGCTTGTCTATGGATTTTGTACTGTACAATCTTTCTTCTTTAGCTAACGTATTCTTCTTAAGAGACGCTTCCGTATTCATCTATATAATTAAATCTGAGCGCAAAGGTATGAAGATTTCCTTCTTAAAGCGGAGTTTTAACAGACTTATTTAAACAGATTGGCATACAGCCTGCTTTTAGCAAGAGTATAAACAATTTACTTATAACACTTTACAAATTAATTTCGGATTAATTCATTTTTATCTGTAACCTTTTCCCATTTGTATCCGTCATATCAATAAACAAAATCAATATTAGTAAAATAAGTAAAACAATGATATTATGAAACGTTTATTAACCCTGCTCACTCTTTTTGCTATTATAACTTCAATATCGACAGCACAAATAAAAATATCGGGTACAATAGTAGATACTGATACACATGATGCGTTGGAATTTGTAAATATTGCCTTGCTTAAACAAGACTCAACATTCGTAGCCGGAGCATCATCCGATACAAAAGGACTTTTTGCCTTCAACGATATACCCACCGGAAACTATATATTATCCGCCGCATTTGTCGGCTACAGGAAAGCATATATTCCCGTTAATGATGTCAATAAAAATACAGATATAGGTAGTATTCCGCTGGAAGCCTCGGATGTGGCACTCAAAGATGTGACCGTCACGGCAAATGCTGTCATTCAAAAGGCAGACAGGAAAATAATAGTTCCTTCCGACGCACAAATTAAGGCATCCAACAGCGGTGTAACTTTGCTCCGAAACCTGCAATTGTCACGTATTATTATCAATCCTATAAACAATACGGTAACAGTGCCCGGAGGTGACGCTGTTCAACTGCGAATCAATGGCGTTGAAGTTACTATTGCCGAGGTCGTTGCACTCCAGCCTGCTGATATTATCCGTATCGAATACCACGATGATCCCGGTATGAGATACAACAATGCGGCAGCTGTAATCGATTATATTACCCGTCGCAGGGAATCGGGAGGGAACGTTTCTGCAAACCTCGCAAATGTACCGCCATCCATCATGGGATGGGGAGAGAACTTCGCCTCAGCTAAAGTCAATAACAAGAAATCGGAATTTGGAGTCAACGCGTACTGGTCGCGCCGTGGTATAGACTGGACGCGCGAAAATCAGGAGACATTTGTATTACCCGATAAAACACTGCAACGTATAGAAGAGGGACAACCTACCAAGTTCAATGATGACCGCCTGAATATGGCTCTGAACTATAACCTGAATGAACCTGATAAATACTTGTTTAACGCCGCTTTAAGGTATAACTATCAGAAGACCCCGAATCAGTTTTCGGACAGGAATGGTATTATACGCTCGTCTGACAACAGTACTCCATTAACCATATCGGACCACTCTACATGGGATAATAACACACCATCTTTAGACTTGTATTATCAGCGTAACCTGAAGAATGACCAGCTGGTCATATTCAATGCCGTAGGTACATATATAGATTCCAAATCGACCCGCCGGTACGAAGAACACAGGGATGATGACCTGACTACAGATATCTTTTCATCGGTAACCGGAGACAAATACTCGTTCATAATGGAAGGTATATATGAGAAGAAACTGGAGACAGGGAAGCTATCAGGAGGAATAAAGCATACACAGAGCTATACCAGCAATATATACGATGGGAATGTATCGACAAACATAGGCCTCAACTTTGCCGAAACTTATGGCTATGGCGAGTTCCAATGGAGGAAAAACAAGTTCAACTATACCTTCGGACTAGGAGTGATGCGGTCATACAACAGCCAGGGGGATAGCAAAAACGAGAAGTATATATTCCGTCCTACTTTGCGTGTGGCATACAACATAAACGATAATGCCTACATACGCTACAACGGATACATATCGGGATATTCCCCGTCTCTGTCCGATCTGAATAATGTAGAGCAGGAGATAGATTCATTGCAAATCCGCAGAGGTAATCCTAACCTGCAGACTGTGTGGTTCTATTCCAATACATTAAACGCCGGATTTAACAAAGGCATATTCGGAGCCGAGTTCTACATGAGATATAGCTACGATCACAAACCTATTATGGAACAGATAACATTCGAAGACGGTAAATTCGTCCGCTCAAATGTGAACCACAAAGGCTTCCACCGCATAAATATGGAAACAACATTCAAGTTGAAACCGTGGAAAGACTATATCACATTCAGCATATCACCGGGACTGAACCGCTTTATCAGTCTTGGAAACGACTATACCCATACATATACCAACTTGCGGGTACGCACATCACTAACGGCCAATTACAAACGGTGGATGCTCAATTTTGAACTGATGACCCGATGGAACAACTACTGGGCTGAGACACAGGAAATAGGCGAAAGATTCCATGTTCTGATGGCGGGATATAATGCTGAGAAATGGAGCGTAGCCGTAGGTATGTTCAATCCGTTCGCGAAAGACTATACGCAAGGGAGCAAAAACTATTCCCGGCTTGCACCGAATGTATCAAACGTATACACCGGCAATCTGGGACAGATACTAATGGTAAACTTCACGCTCAACCTGAACTTCGGACGCCAGTATAAGGCTGCGAACAAACGGTTGAACAACGATGATACAGACGCCGGCATCATGTCGGGTACTAAGAAATAAGGGTTCTTCACAAGAAGTAATATTAGGGTTAAACTTAATATTGATTGTGTTTACAATGTAGCCTCCACAGACGGGATGTCATGCGGAGGCTACGCTTTTTATCATAAAGAGACTTCCGGCCTCAACAACGGACCATCAGTAACTACTATCGAATAGAATTGAAATTACCTAAGCATTAATTTTCATCATCTTCTGTAAATGAACTATTCCGGCTACTTTTCCGCTTGATTGTTTGCCAGGGTGCGTCGGCATCACTTCTTTCGGCTGCCTGTCCCGGCTTCAGGTCGAGCTCATTAAGGCTTTCATCCAGTTCCAACATTTGTTTTACAGAAACTACACAGGCATCACTTTCCGTAATATCGTCATCACTAAAAAACTGCCATTCGCCGTCTTCATCATATACCACATATGTGATCAGGGTATTGGCATCCAAAACATAGCGCGTGGTTATTACAGCTTTATTATCCGATTCGTCGTTAAGTTTCATAGACTGTATATATTATTGGTTGCAAGTATTGTATAATCATATAAATATAATATGGTTATAAGTTAATAGCACCATATTGCTTCATAAATTTATTAAACAAAAGCTAAAACCAGTTCTTTTATTAAAAAATAACGCAAAACTCATTAATTTGCTGTTATTCCAGCATTTCCAACAACTGCAACATCCCGATATTAGTCGCACGCACAATATTTGCTTCACGGAACCTCCCCAACTGATACTTCTTGGCAACGCATCTGTCTTTGCAGGTAGTACAAATCCAGACAGTACCCACCGGCTTCTCTTCTGTGCCGCCATCAGGGCCGGCAATGCCGGTGGTCGCTATAGAACAATCCACATGGAGAACATCTTGTGCTCCTCTGGCCATCTCAACAGCTACGGCTTCACTCACGGCGCCAAAACGATCTAAAGAATCCTGTGACACACGTAATATATTTACTTTTTCTTCATTGGCATATGATATGACCGAACCTTTGAAATAACGGGACGAACCGGGGATAGAAGTTATGGTATGAGCAATATTACCCCCTGTACAACTCTCGGCTGTACCCAGGCTTAATCCTCTTTCGAAGAGACGTTCTCCCAGCAGTTTCTCCGCTGTAATATCTTTCTCGGCCAAGATCGCGTCTCCCAATATATTCTGAAGTTTTCTCACCTGCTCATCCAACTCCGGCAAACGATGCTCACCCCTTACAAACAGGCGTAATTTCATCAATCCGGGAGAAGGCAGATATGCCAACCCGAAACCTTCGGGCAGATTATCCTCAAAATCGGCAATATACATCGCAAGTGCCGATTCGGTATACCCCTTTACAATGAATACACGCTTGAGGTAAGCATCCGGATCATATTTTGCCTGTAAGCGGGGGATTATCTCATTATCCATCACATACCGCATTTCGTGGGGAACACCCGGCATAGACACCAGGACTTTACCTATGTAATCGAACCAGGTAACCGGAGCCGTCCCTACCCTATTCTGTATCACGGTACAATCCTTCGGTACATAAGCCTGGTTACGGGTCAGTTCATTTAAAGTTGTAAAACTCGATATTACATTTTGTATATTCTCAAGAACAGTGTCATCAAAGACCAGCGTTGTAGCAAAATAGTCGCAAAGCGTTTTCTTTGTTATATCGTCTTTCGTCGGGCCTAATCCACCTGTCATCAGTATAACGTCTACGCGGGAAAAAACCTCGTCTATAGTGACCTTTATCTGCTGAGCGTCGTCTCCTATCGATTGCATTTCTTCTACTTCAAATCCTGCGAGTGTAAGTTTCTGCGCTATCCATGCCGAATTGGTGTCGACAATCTGACCGATGAGGATTTCATCGCCGATTGTAATTATTGCTGCTTTCATTTCTATTCTATCTGTTATTACGAATACAAGTTTTGTTTGATTTACTGTTAAAAAGTAACAAAGGTAACAGGAATTAATTAAGAATGAATAATTAAGAATTAAGAATCGGTTTACTTGTTATATGCAATTTTTATAAAAGATTATATTTCCTCTTTTTCCCCTGTTATCCCTTTCCACTTAACTTTTCCTATTCTTTACCCTTACAGGGCACAATATTTGACACAGTTATTTGAAAGCAAAAAATAACAAATGCAATACTATTATCAATATCAACAGAGTAATATGCTCAAATCCGATAAACAAAAACACATTTATTTGAACAGATAACGTTGTATGAGATCCATAAATACTTTTTTATCTGAGCTATGTTTGCATATCTTATTCCAGAAATTCTGCGGATATATCATTGTATTTCCTTTGGTGTCTTCATAAACCATCTCATCAAAAATATTTTTCGATAATGATGCCCTTTCATTGTGGTTATTGCTGAATTGAAGGTGGCCGAAAACATCAACTTTATATTCTTCTCTGTAGTCCGCCAATCCCCGGCACATATCCATCAGCCAGAAAAAGGCCTCTTCTTCATCACCCCTGAAATCACGCTGAATATCGGCCCAGAACTCCTGAGAATATTTTATTTCATTGTTATTATCATCAGTGAAAATCCATGCATCAAAAATATCTTTTTTCAGATATGCTTTCCTTCTATTGTTTTCCTCATATTGAAGATAACCGAATATATCACGGCCTATTTTGACTTTTCTCCGGTTTGTTTCAGCAACCATATTATCAAAAATGTCTTTTCCTATCTTTGTACGGTTTCCTTTATTGTCTTCGATTATGGTATTATCAAAAATGTCTTTCTTTATCGTTTTTCTATAACCCTTATTATCCTCTATTACTTTATCGCCAAAGATATCTTCTCTGATAGTCGTTTTATTTCCTTTATTATCTTCAATGATAGTATTCCCGAAGATATCCTCCCTAACTGTTTTCTTATTTCCTTTATTATCTTCGATTACTGTATTTCCGTGAATATCTTCTTTAATAGTTTTTTTATTCCCCTTGTTATCTTCTATCACTGTATTTCCAAAAATATCTTTCTTTATAGTCTTCTTATAGCCCTTATTGTCTTCAATTACAGTATTCCCGAAGATATCTTTCTTTATGGTTGTCTTATTACCGTCCTCATCTTCAATAATTGTATTACCGAAAATATCTTTACTGACCTTTTCTTTCTTTCCGCCTTGGGCATATATATTTACCGGCAGTAATACCAGACACGAAATGAAGATTATATAAAAGCGTTTCATAGGCATTATTTTTTAGATTATGAATAGCTGCTTTTCAGCTCTGTTTATATTATGAATATAATAAAACTGAAAGGTTTAATGATACTGCATAAAAATCTACTTTTTATTATCAATTTTCAGCAACGCACCCATCCTTTGCAATAAAGTCGGATGTGAATAATAGAAAAACACATATAGCGGATCAGGATTCAAATTGCTCAGCGATTTTACTGATAGTTTCTTCAATCCGCCGATCAAAGAGTCTGCTAAACCGAAACCTGCGGCGTAGGCATCCGCCTGATATTCGTTCTTACGGCTATGCATATTCGAAAACAAACCGATAATCATCGACACGGGAGTAAACAATATGGAGAAGGCAATCAGCCCCAGATGAAATGAAGCCTCTTTTCCTCCCAATGCCACAGCAATGGATTCATTATCGAGGAACCATGATAACAAAAACAAAATAATTCCTGTATAAAAAATGGATATAAACATACCCTGCAATGTGTGTTTCTTTTTGTAATGGCCTATTTCGTGCGCCAACACAGCGACTATTTCACTTGTAGTAAGGTCATTAATTAAGGTATCGAACAATACGATACGTTTCTTTGCTCCAAAACCTGTAAAATAGGCATTCGCCTTACTGGAACGTTTCGATGCATCCATCACATAGATATTCTTTACGGCAAAGCCTGCTTTCAGGGAAAAAGCCCCTATTGCATCCCTAAGCTCCCCATCCTCCAACGGGGTCTGCTTATTGAATAAAGGCACTATAATATTGGAATAAAACAAGGTCATAAATAAAGAAAATACGGTCACTGCACCCCATGCGTACAACCACGCGTATGTACCCAAAGTTTCATAAAACCATACCAGAAGAGCAAGGATGATACCACCTAAAACAGCAGTCAAAAGTAAACCTTTCAACTGGTCGAGCCAGAAAATAGCTTTAGTGGATTTATTGAACCCGAAACGTTCTTCAATCACAAAGGTGGCATAATAGCCGAAAGGCAGGGTAATAATATCGTTCACGATATATACTATACCAAAGAAAGCCAGGGTAAGAACGACTTCATTATCTATATATTGTCTCAATAACCCGTCGAGCCAGCCGAAAATACCGGACAATAAGACCACCAGCATAACGATAAAAGAGAAAAGGCTTGTGTACAATCCAAAGCGGCTGTTCACTTTCTGATAAGCTTGCTGCCTGGCATATTCGTCCTTATCATAAATACCTTCCAGCTGAGGTGGTATCACGGGACTCATACGTTTACGGTTCAGATATGCCAGATATTGCGTCCAGAAGAAATCAAGGACAACTATAAGGAGGATAATGGTTAAATATATGGACATAGTCGAATTATAAGTTTAAATAAATGGCCGATGGCATAACGCGGCAAAAGCTAATAGCGGATAATTCATAATTCCCCACTTAGAACATTGGCATATTGGCACATTATCTCATTG
The DNA here is from genome assembly GCF_042654545.1 of Dysgonomonas termitidis. GTDB lineage: Bacteria > Bacteroidota > Bacteroidia > Bacteroidales > Dysgonomonadaceae > Dysgonomonas > Dysgonomonas termitidis. Next base: position 192,423 of record NZ_JBHSGN010000121.1, on the reverse strand, counting down.
TCACATTAAATCACATCACCACCCTTGAAAACGGAGCGGCTTCCATCGGACAAAAATCTTTATCTTCATATTTGAAATAGCCTGTCATGGCTATCATGGCGGCATTATCCGTCGTATAGCCAAACGGAGGAATATGTATTTTCCATCCGAAACGCTTCGCATGATCTTCAAAAGCGGCACGAAGGCCTGAGTTCGCCGAGACCCCACCGGCTACGGCAACTTCTTTAATTCCCAGATCTTTCGCCGCCTTACGTAATTGCTCCATCAATACATCGATAATCGTTTTTTGAAGGGAAGCACAAAGGCCGGCCTTATTCTTCTCTATAAAATCAGTATCCTTTTTCAGTTCATCGCGGAGCAAATACAGGAAAGAAGTTTTCAAACCACTGAAGCTGTAATCATAACCCGGAATGTGCGGTTTATTGAATTTAAATTTAGTAGCGTCACCTTCTTTAGCCAAACGGTCTACAATAGGTCCGCCCGGATACCCCAGTCCCATCACTTTGGCGCATTTGTCGAAGGCTTCACCTGCCGCATCATCTATAGTCTGGCCTATAATCTCCATATCTTTATATGATTTCACCAGGATAATCTGGGAATTTCCACCCGATACCAACAGGCACAGGAAAGGATATTGAGGCTGACTGTTATCGTCTTTGTCCTCTTTAATAAAATGAGCCAATACATGGGCATGCAGGTGATTTACATCTATCATCGGAATATTCAACGCAGAAGATAATCCTTTAGCGAAAGAAGTACCCACCAGCAGGGAACCCATCAGACCGGGGCCGCGCGTGAAAGCTATCGCCGTCAGTTCGTCCTTGTTTACCCCCGCTTTTTTCAATGCCTGGTCCACAACCGGTATTATATTCTGCTGATGTGCCCGTGAAGCCAGTTCGGGAACTACCCCCCCGTAACTTTCATGCACTTTCTGACTTGAAATTATATTCGATAGAAGTACACCGTCCCTGATAACTGCTGCCGCAGTATCATCACAAGACGACTCTATGCCTAGTATGGTTATCATTCAAATATTATATTTATATATTATAAATCCAAAGACTTATAACATCATTTTAATTATATTGTTTGGAATGCCCGGGACAATTTATAGAATTCGTTTTTCACCTGATTCACTCCAATTGCTCCTCCCGACAATCCTGTCGTATCTTTCGACACCGTCACTTTCACCTCGCCGTTGCCATAGTCTTCTATATGCACCCTGAACTTAAAATATTTGCAAAATGCCCCGAACAGCAAGCGCATCGCCCGGCTTCCCTTTTCGAATAATCCCTGCCCCAAATGTTTATAACCCAATGACAGCATCAGCATTTCCACTTCGTTCTGCATCTGAACCACTGTTATACCTCTATAAATGTAAATCAACTTACTCTCCTTATTGGGGATATCTTCTTTAAAATAAAGCATAATAATGTGCGTTTTTAATTATATGGTTTGTAAAAGTGCTACAAAATTAAGAAATATAAATTACCTTCGCAAAGAAGAATTCATAAAAGGGAATAAATGAAAAATATAGCATATCTGTTGACTTTCATCATCCTGTCTTTCATCGGATGCTCGGGTACAACACAGAAAAACAGCGGGCTATCGCAGCAGGAGAAAGTAACCATCATACGTTTCGATAAAGATGTGTATAACTACCTCCAGCAGCCCGATGCCGTAAAAGAATCCGGATTGAAAGATAAATATCCGCTCTTGCTTCCTGCTTTCGGACGTATAGCCATGGATAATAGCGACCCCGCGACTTTCTTCCCTGCTCTCAGGGATTATTTCTCCCATCCCGCGCTGATGCAAATATACAAGGATGCGCTAAATACGTTCGATAATGTCACTCTATACGAAGAAGAGCTATCCAATGTATCTTCACTCGTATCCGAAAATCTGCCGGAGAAAAAATTACCCGGATTCGCCATGCATGTATCAGGCTTCAGAGAAAATACCATTATAGTGAACAACCTTATATCTATATCTATAGATAAATATCTGGGGAATAATTACACTGCTTACCAAGAGTTTTTCCAACCATTCGAGCGCCAGCATATGCAGCCTGAATATATAGTCAGGGACTATCTGAAAGCATGGCTGATGAGCGATATAGTAAAATCTGACGCTGAAGGACAGACGCTTTTATCCGCAATGGTATATGAAGGGAAAATACTATATGCATTGTCCCTGTTACTGCCGGAGAAGAAACCAGAGGATATCATTGGATATACCAAAGGCCAGTCTGACTGGTGCAAACAGAATGAAAAATCAATCTGGCAGAATATTGTCAAACAGAATTATCTCTATTCTACCGATCACATGGTTATTACCCGCTTTATAAATGATGGTGCATATACGGCCGTTGTATCAAAAGATTCCCCCGGTAGGATCGGAGCCTGGACAGGCTGGCAAATAGTAAATCAATATGCAAAAAAGAAGGATGCCTCTCTCCGGAATATTATAGATACAGATGCTCAGACAATATTAAAAGAAGCCAAATATAATCCTTAAACACTAATAACAGTACCGTTTTCAATCAATTATCAACAGCATCAATGACTTAAAACAACGAACAGGAAATAATTACCTCTTAAATCCCCGTACTTATTAACATCATGTTCAAAACTTAACTCATCTTTGAACGTTATTTCTGTTATCTTTGAATAAAAAACTGAAGGGATAACAAAAAATGGCTGACGCAAATAATAAGAATCAGGGGAGACGAAAACCTAAAGAAACAAATTTATTACCTGATATAGGCAAAATACAGCCTCAGGCGAGGGAACTGGAAGAAGCCATACTCGGAGCTTTAATGCTCGAGAAAGACGCATATTCGCTCGTTAGTGATATCTTAAAGCCTGATAGTTTCTACGACACCATACATCAGATAATATACAGGGCAATAGTTGACCTTGCTGTCCGCCAGGCACCTATCGACATGCTCACGGTTGTGGAGCAACTAAAAAAAGACGGTGAACTGGAAACAGTTGGCGGGCCGGTCTATATAGCCCAACTGACCGAGAAAGTAGCATCGGCGGCACACATCGAATTCCATGCGCGAATTATTGCCCAGAAATATCTGGCAAGGGAACTTATCGCCTTCTCATCCACGATCACAAATAAAGCATTTGATGAAACATCCGATGTAGACGACCTGATGCAGGAAGCCGAAAGCAAGCTTTTCGAAATCTCCCAGGGCAATGTAAAGAAGGACGTGACCCAGATCAACCCGGTAATAAAAGAGGCTTTAAACCTGCTTGAAATAGCGGCTAACCGTCCCGAGGGACTTAGTGGCCTGCAAACCGGATTTACACCTCTGGATAAAATAACATCTGGCTGGCAGAATTCCGACCTTGTTATTATAGCCGCCCGTCCCGCTATGGGTAAAACTGCATTTGTGCTGTCCATGGCAAAAAACATGGCGGTAAGCTATGGCTATCCTGTGGCTTTGTTCTCTCTTGAAATGTCAAACGTACAGCTGGTTAACCGTCTGATCGTAAACACCTGCGAAATCCCAGGTGAGAAGATAAAGAACGGCCAGCTATTGCCTTACGAATGGGAGCAGCTCGACTTTAAGATAAAAGAACTATACGATGCCCCTTTATACATCGATGATACCCCCAGCTTATCCGTTTTTGAATTAAGGACTAAGGCCCGCCGTCTGGTTCGCGAACACGGCATTAAGATGATAATCATCGACTACCTTCAGCTTATGAATGCCAGCGGGATGAACTATGGAAGCCGTGAACAGGAGGTGAGTATGATTTCCCGTTCATTGAAAGGACTGGCCAAAGAACTAAATATCCCTATCATTGCCCTGTCGCAGCTCAACCGTGGTGTTGAAGGCCGTGCAGGCGCTGAAGGAAAGCGCCCTCAATTGTCCGACCTCCGTGAATCGGGGGCCATCGAGCAGGATGCCGATATGGTTTGCTTTATCCACCGTCCCGAGTATTACAAGATACTGGAAGACGACAAAGGCAACTCATTGATTGGCCTGGCTGAGATCATCATAGCCAAACACCGTAACGGAGCAACCGGTGATGTACTGCTACGCTTTAAAAGTGAATTTGCCCGTTTCCAAAATATCGACGATGATTACAACTTCGGGGCAGGACAGAATTTCTCTTCCAAGATTAACACTGATGCTTCAGCACCAAGTTCGGGACAGGACTTTCAACCGATGCAAGGAGCGGGAAATGATTTCGTGCCATTCTGATTAGATCTCCTGTATAAGGTAACAGATACCAATGTGCCGGTTAGTAAGTTTGCTAATGTGCCAATTGAATTGCAAAGCGACTATACGATCAACAGGATTCCCGCGCAGATGATGCTAAGACGCACTGTCGATCATCCGCTTTGTCATTTTCACTTTATTTAACTACATTTAGTTAAAACCTGACAGATCTGACATATTTTCCAGTATTTTTTACCTGCTATTTTTACATTAATTAATAATATATAATTAAAAAGTAACAGATATATCAGTTAACAGTAAACAGTCAGCAGTTAACAACTCGTATCTCGTATCTTGTCTACTTGTAACTCGTAACTGCCCGAAGGGCGAAGTAACTTGTAACTGTTAAAAGGTAACAAAGGTAACACTTATATCAGTTAACAGTAAACAGTCAGCAGTTAACAACTCATATCTCGTATCTTGTCTACTTGCAACTTGTAACTGCTTTAATCAATACTTCAAAGAACTGATATCTATAAGCTGACAGCTGTCAGTTCCAACTATATAGATAAATTTTAAGAAATTTCATCAATAAAAAAGAGGTTAGCCATAAGGCCAACCTCTTTGATATATTTAAAGACGTCTATGTTTTATTTAGCCTCTTTCAGCTGAGCCTCTTTCTTTTTGCCTTCTTTCCTGAATACAGCCCAGGCAATTGGAGTTGCTACGAATACAGATGAATAAGTACCGATTACAATACCGATAAATATAGCAAACGTAAAGCTACGGATAGTATCACCACCCAAGAGGAAGATACAGAACACAACCAGCATCGTACTTATCGAAGTATTCAACGTACGGCCTAATGTAGAGTTCAGGGCTTCATTTATCGTTTCGGTTATATTACGTTTCGGATACATATTCCTGATTTCACGGATACGGTCGAAGATTACAACCTTGTCATTGATAGAGTAACCTACCACTGTCAGTACAGCTGCAATAAAAGACTGGTCTATTTCCATTGAGAACGGCATGATCTTATACAACAATGAGTACAGGAAGATAACCATCACGGCGTCATGCGCCACAGCTATCAGCGTACCCAAAGAAAAGGCGATGTCACGGAAACGCAATAAGATATACAAAGCCATACAGACAACCGCGATCAATACTGCTATGGTCGCAGCTGTTTTCAGGTCGTCAGCCACACTTGGGCCTACACGCTGAGAACTTTGAACATAATCATCTATTGTTTTACCATCAGCAATGAATCCGGCTGCAGTAAGAGCATGAGTCATTTTTGCCCTTATTTCATCCTCAACCTCATCTGTAGCTTCTTCAATCTTATAGTTTGTAGTAATACGCACCTGGCTTGTCGTAGATGACTGACTTGCAGATCCACTGGTAAGAACAAGTACTGTGGAACCATCGAATTCAGGAACCAATACTTTTTCAATAGCATCCGCATCTACATTCTTATCGAAACGAACCAGATAGTTACGTCCTCCTGTAAAGTCAATACCGCCATTCAAACCATTGATAAACAGAGAGCCTACACCGGCTACTAATATTACGGCTGAGAAAATCACTATTTTCTTAGTCATGCCCAAGAAGTTGATTTTTGTATCAACAAATAATTTTCTTGAGATAGCGGTAGTAAATGTCTGATTTCTGAAATGACCTTTATCAAGCATATATTCATAGAATATACGTGTAAGGAATACGTTGGTAATGAATGATGCAACGATACCGATAATCAATGTGGTAGCAAAACCCTGTATAGGGCCTGTACCGAAATATGCCAATATAATAGCCGTAATTACCTGAGATGCGTGCCCGTCGAAGATAGCCGAGAATGCATGCCTGTAACCGTCTACTACGGCAACTTTCGTATTCTTTCCTGCCCTCAGCTCTTCTTTAGTACGCTCATATATTAATACATTCGCATCCACCGCCAAGGCCAGGGCAAGCACAAGTCCCGTTATACCGGGCAGTGTCATTACCGCCCCGAAGGCCGCCAATATACCGATCGTAAAAAATAAGTTCACTAATAGTGCCGTATTGGCAATCAGACCCGGAATAAAACCGTAAACCAAACAGATGTATGTCATAAGAAGCACCAATGCTAGGACGAAAGATATAACTCCGGCTTTAATAGCTTCCTGGCCCAATGAAGGACCAACAATATCTTCCTGCACAATGTGTACCCCGGCTTTCATCTTACCCGATTTCAGCACGTTCTCCAAGTCTTTTGCATCTTCCGGTGTAAAGTTACCTGTGATTTGAGATTGTCCTCCTTCGATCTTATCATTTACATTAGGCGCTGAATATACAGAACCATCGAGTACGATAGCTATGCTTCTGCCTTTCTCAGCTCCGGTAATAGTAGCCCAACGTTGTGTACCTACAGAGTTCATCTGCATGCTTACTTCCCATGTTGCACCATGTTGAGACTGGTCAGCCTTTGCTGAAATAACCACATCCCCGTCCAATGCAGGGCCTTTTTTAAGACCGTCGCCACGCAAAGCATATAATGTAATCTGAGTTTCTCTTATATCTTCAGCCTTGAATCCCCATGCAAATCTCAGGTCAGGAGGATATGCATCCTGGAATCTTCTAAGGATCGCATTAACCGCTGCCGTATCATTTTTATGAACAATACCGACAATAGCACCCATACCACCACTGATAAAATTTTCAATAAATGGTTTGGTGAATCCCAGGTTTCCAACTTCCTGAACTTTCAAAGAATCGCTTACAGCGGTTGTATCTGTTACATTCTGAGCAGCCAAAGCTTCTCTCGAACGTTCTGTCAGGGCGCTTATATATCCCTGTATTTCGTTCAGATTGTATGTTTTCCAAAATTCAAGATTTGCACTACCCTGCAATAGTTTTCTTACACGGTCCGGTTCCTTGATACCCGGAAGCTCGATCATAATACGTTCCGCTCGGTTGTCCAGCTTTTGTATATTAGGAGCGACAACCCCGAAACGGTCGATACGTGTACGAAGTACGTTGAACGAGTTATCGGCTACACTCTGAAGTTCTGTTCTCAGTGCCGAAATAACTTTATCATCTTTATCGGTAGGTCCTACCTGATCTCTAAGTTTGGTGCTGAATACCCCGGCCAGTTTATCATTGCCGTTCGCAGCTTTAAACTTATCTACAAAAATAGTGATATAGTCACGGTTGCTACCTTTTTTATTTTCAGCGGAAGCCTCTGTCAAAGCTGTATTGAACGCTTCGTTCTCAGGGTCGCCCAGTGAACGGAGTACAGCCGCCGCATCTACTTCCACGATAACACTCATACCACCTTTCAGGTCAAGTCCCAGCCCGATTTCTTTTTCGCGGCATTGTTTAAGGGTGTAACCCATATCGTCGGTACCAAAGGTTAACCAAACTCTTTCGGTAGACATTGAATCAAGATAGTGAGTGTATTGTTTGTTGTACAACTCGTCTTGCAGTAGTTGATCACCTTTAGCATTCGCGACCGCGTAGGCTGTGGCAAATTCTTCCGCTTTACTGTCATAACTTCTGGTTACGAATGTAAAAGACAGGTAAAATAAGCATACCAACGTAAGGAGAATGGAAAATGTGATTACAAATCCTTTGTTTTGCATTTTAGATTTTACTTTTTGTTATTTACTTATATTATTTCTATTTCATTCAAAATAAATAAGGTCACAGACCTTTTATTGCTTTCATATCTGCAACAGCAATGATCCGTTACGATTAAATTAATGCTGCATTAATACTTTCTTTCACTCAAAATACGCATACATCCAGACCTCTCTCCCCGCGAAACGAGGCTAAACTTAGACATATACACACTTTCAGGCGTGCAAATATAATCTTTTATTCTTTACATATCATAATAAAATATAAAGAAAATGTGCCTATTGATTAATGTGCCAATATGCCAATATACTAATATGTCAATAATAGAAAACACTGGCACATTGGCATATCATCACATTAAATCATTGTTTCCTGATCTCCGCTCTCTTTATCTTTCCGCTGATCGTTTTCGGCAATTCGTCAACAAATTCGATAATGCGGGGATATTTATATGGAGCGGTAACCTGTTTCACATGATCTTGAATCTCATGCTTCAGATGATCGTTCGCTTTATCTTTATAATCCTGCGCCAGTACGACAGTGGCTTTTACCACCTGCCCCCTGACCTCGTCCGGAACACCTGTAATGGCACATTCAACAACAGCAGGATGCGTCATCAAAGCGCTCTCTACTTCAAACGGCCCTATGCGATAACCTGAACTTTTGATAACGTCGTCGCTACGGCCTACAAACCAATAATATCCGTCCTCGTCGCGCCAGGCCATATCTCCTGTATGGTAAACATCATCATAATACACCTGCTTTGTAAGAGCTTCGTCACGATAATATCCCATAAACAGCCCCAGAGGCTTCCACTTATCCGTTTTAATTACGACCTCTCCCACTTCACCATCTTCGACGGAACGCCCGTCAATTGCAATCAGGTCCATATCGTAAGCCGGATTAGGCACTCCCATCGCGCCGGGCTTCGGCTCCATCCACGGGAATGTTATTATGGTAGGGGTAGTTTCCGTTTGTCCGAATGCTTCCATCATTTTAATACCTGTACCTTCAAGGAATGCGTTATAGACCGAAGGGTTCAACGCTTCGCCCGCAGTAGTGGCATACCGCAGCGAAGACAGGTCGTAATGAGAGAGATCTTCCCTTATCATAAACCTGAAAACGGTTGGCGGAGCACAAAATGAGGTCACTTTATAATCCTGTATCATATGCAGCATAGCCTGCGGAGTAAACTTTTCGTGGTCATACACCATCACGGCGGCGCCTGCAATCCACTGTCCGTACAATTTTCCCCAGACAGCCTTAGCCCAGCCAGTATCGGCCACGGTAAGATGCAGACTGTTTTCATCCAGATTATGCCAGTATTTGGCGGTCACAATATGCCCGAGCGGATATATAAAGTTATGGATCACCATCTTTGGTTCACCGGTCGTCCCTGAAGTAAAATACAGCAGGGAAATATCTTCGTTTGTATTTACATGTTCAGGTCTGACAAATGGTTTTGCTTCAATTAAACCCTGATGGAAATCAAGCCAGCCGGACGGTATATTTTGACCACAGGCAATACGGAATTTCACGGTCGGGGAATCGGCCATCGCATCATTTACATGCTGAATAACAACATCGTCATCCACGCTTATAATCGCCTTTATATCAGCTGCATTATTACGGTAAATAAAATCCTTCTTAGTCAGCAGATGTGTAGCCGGAATGGCCACTGCCCCTATCTTGTGAAGGGCAATTACGGCAAACCAGAATTCGTAACGCCGCTTTAGCACAAGCATCACCATATCTCCCTTACCGATACCTAACGACCGGAGATAAGATGCGGCGCGGTCGCTTTGCTCTTTTATATCCGCGAATGTAAAATCAACATGCTCCCCCTGGTCGTTTACCCAGCAAATAGCCCTTTTGGTGGGAGCTGTCTTTGCCCATTCATCTACGACATCGTATCCGAAATTGAAATTCTCAGGTATCTGAACATGGTAATTCTCTGCAAAATCCTGAGTTGAAGCAAAATGAGTTTGTTTTAAAAATCGCTCTAACATAACTATATATTTTATTTCAAGATTTCAGATCTCAAGATTTCAAAATTGTTGTTTTGGACTCTTTAATCTTGAAATTTTGAAATTATAAATTTTGAAATCCTTATAAAACAACAACGATAAATCTGACTTTCTTTCCATCAAGAGCCTTCATTCCGTGCGGCAGACTGGAGTCGAAATAAATACTGTCCCCCTCTTCCATTACCAGGTCTTTCCCATTTATCTGCAACAGCATACGGCCTTCCAGCACCATATTAAACTCTTGCCCGGTATGTATGCTATGATGAATTTCTACGTCATCGGCTTTAGGTTCGACTGTTACTTCAAATACTTCAGCCTTCCGGTTATTAAATCCTCCGGCCAAAGTCTGGTAATTATAGGCTTCTACCCTGTTCACTGCCAGCCCTTTGCCCTTACGGGTAAGAAAATAGCTGCTCATACGGGGTTCGTCGGCGAACATTAATACCGAAACATCTACATTGTGAGCAGATGCTATGCCTTTCAGTACACTGATGGTCAGGTCTTTTTCACCTGACTCATAGTTGATATACTCCTCTAAAGGTATGTTACAAGATGCTGCAAATTGCTCTTGTGTCATATCCAAAGCCTCACGTAAACCTTTGAGACGTTGACCTATTTCTTTAATATCTATATTCATAAAACATTTAAGGTCACAGACCTATTTATTGCTTTAACATGTAAAAACAGTCAAAACTTGTTATAATTAAAAACATATCATCAGATACTTTCAGTTACCCGCTTCAAGGTTCGAAAAATTCAAGCTTTATTGTTCCTTAATATCGGACCCGGCCGATACCTCTTTCTTAGGCAGGGCAGTCACCAATTGCTGCATTGCCTTCGGTATCGGGCTTTTAAATTCCAATACCTCTCCTGTAACCGGATGTTTTAGCACCAGTTCACGTACATGGAGAGCAATGCGTTTAATCGGATTATTCGAAGCGCCGTATTTCTTATCACCCACTACAGAATGGCCGATTGTTTGCATATGGATACGCAATTGATTTTTGCGCTTGGTTTCAAGGTCGAAGTCTAGCAAAGAATAGCGCCCTGTCGATTTGATTACTTTATAATGTGTAACCGATTTCAACCCTCCATTATCGTAGGGAGACGACATCATTACATAATTCTTATTTTCGGTAAGCCATGAAGTAACCGTACCTTCTTCCTGTTCCGGCCTTCCGTCTACGACTGCAGTATATATATATTCCTTTACAAGATTATTCCAGTTTTTCTGAAATATCTCCTGCATTTCCGCGCTTCTGGCAAACACCATCAATCCTGAAGCTTCCCTGTCGAGACGCTGAAGGACAAATACGCGGTCGGCCTTATTCTTTCCTTTTTTCTTTACATATTCGTTCAGTGCTCCGTAGACAGTACGCAGCTTCTCTTTATCCGTTGATACGGATAAGAACCCGGCCTCTTTGTCTATAACTATAATTTCATCATCTTCGAATACGATCTTCAAACCTTTCAGCTTCTTTTCTTTCCGGGACTGGTCGAATTTCATTACCGAAACCCTGTCCCCGGCTTTGAGCTCATGGTCGAATTGAGTGACAAGTTTACCATTTATCTTTATCTGCTTGTGTGCCAGCAGTGATTTTATTGCATTACGGCTCTTACGGACTTGTTGGTTTATCAGAAAATCCAATAATTCGCAAGGTTGCGACGCTTTTAGTTCTTGTAGCGGAATATCTCTTCTTGAAGTATTTCTCATTTAGTAATAAAATGTATATATGAGGCAAAGGTAAGTGTTTTATAATTTTTTAATAGCTTTAATGTGTATTAAATAATAATAAAATTAAATCATTGTAATGGGATAGTTTAATCCTGTACTTTTTTATTTTAGTCTATTTTGCCATATCATATTCTATTTTTTACTAATTTTGCAGGCTGAAATTTAACCGCTTATTCTAACTATTAAATATTGAAAATGAAAGCATTTGTATTTCCAGGGCAAGGAGCTCAATTTGTAGGAATGGGTAAAGATTTGTACGAAACATCTCCAGTTGCTAAAGAAATGTTTGAAAAAGCAAACGAGATTCTGGGATTCCGCATTACAGATCTGATGTTTGCAGGCACAGATGAAGACCTTCGCCAGACCAGAGTAACCCAGCCTGCCATCTTCCTCCATTCTGTGATATTAGCTAAGACAATGGGAGCAGACTTTGCGCCGGATATGGTTGCAGGGCACTCTTTAGGCGAGTTTTCCGCATTAGTTTCCGCAAACGCATTATCGTTCGAGGATGGATTGAAACTTGTATATAAACGTGCGCTTGCCATGCAGAAAGCGTGTGAACTGAACCCATCAACTATGGCTGCCGTACTGGGATTACCCGATGCTAAAGTTGAAGAAATATGTGCATCTATCACCGATGAGGTAGTGGTACCGGCAAACTATAACTGCCCGGGACAAATCGTTATATCCGGCTCTAATGCAGGTATAGAAAAAGCTTGCGAGCTATTGCTTGCTGCAGGTGCAAAACGTGCATTAAAACTAAAAGTAGGCGGAGCATTCCATTCTCCGCTGATGGAACCGGCTAAGATAGAATTATCCGAAGCTATCAATACAACAACAATCAGCGAACCGGCGTGCGCTGTATATCAGAATGTATCCACTGTCGGCGAAACCGATCCGGCTACAATCAAAGCAAACCTCATTGCCCAGTTGACAGCTCCTGTAAAATGGACTCAATCGGTGGAACATATGGTGGCCGACGGAGCGACTGAATTTATTGAACTGGGACCGGGTAATGTATTGCAAGGCCTCGTAAAAAAAATCGCTTCGGATGTAACAACCAGCGGCAAACAATAAGTTTATAATAATTATAAGTTATGAGTTATAAATTATGAGTTTTTACTCTGTATTTATAGCTCATAATTCATAACTCATAATTGAGATAAATATGGCATTCTTTTCAGGAAATAAGCAAGCTGACGACCAGGATGAAACTGCAAAGAACATCTTCATGTTTGAATTGGTGCAAAAGAATATTCTTATTACCGGTTCGAATGGACAGTTAGGGAATGAAATAAAGCGTATAGCCGCCTTACATGAAAACAATTTCCAATTCTTTTTTACTGATGTTGCGGAGCTTGACATTACTGACCAGCAGGCCATAGAAGACTTTATTAGAGAAAACAATATAAAGTATATTGTCAATTGTGCGGCCTACACAGCTGTAGATAAAGCCGAAGACGACGTTGCATTATGTTACAGGATCAATCGGGATGCTGTAGCGAACCTGGGAGCCGCCGCCACAAATAACGGCGCTAAAATAATCCACATATCTACCGATTATGTATATGACGGTACTGCTTCAAGACCTTATACCGAAACGGATGCAGTGAATCCGCAATCAATATACGGGAAATCGAAACAAGAAGGAGAGGCCGCCCTGAAAAAAGCATGCCCTGACAGTATCATCATCCGTACAGCCTGGCTGTATTCCATATTTGGAAACAACTTTGTGAAAACGATGATAAAATACGGGAAAGAGCGCGATACACTCAACGTAGTTGCCGACCAAACCGGAACACCGACCAATGCTGCCGATCTGGCCAATGCAATCATAAAAATACTGGACTATAGTGAAGCGAATAGTTTCAAGCCGGGGATTTTCCACTATTCCAATGAAGGTGTTACCACCTGGTACGATTTTACATTAGCCATACACAAAAATGCCGGAATAACAAACTGTACGGTAAACCCAATTACCACAGACCAATATCCGACAAAAGCGACAAGGCCTAAATACAGTGTACTGGATAAAGCTAAAATCAGAAACACATTTAATATCACGATTCCCAGATGGGAAGATAGTTTAAACATTTGCATTAAAGAATTGTTATCTATATAGGTATAATAATTCACAATACATATCTACCATAACCAAAATGAAAAAGATTTATCTTTTTGGGCTCATATTTACGGTTATATCTGTTTCTTGTCAGAAAAAGCAAATAAACTTATACGAAACACAGCTTAACCCCCTAAAGGTCGATTTGGCCGAAATCTCATTAAACAGCAGTTCCAGCACTATCGATTTAACCAAGATAAAAAGACTTACCCCGGAACAATACAACAGCCTGCAACTCGAAAAAGTAAAGGGACTGGATGGGTACGAACTCAGCGACCTGTGCCTGGGGCAGATTTTACTGGAGAATAAAAACGGGAAAATCCTGACAATACAAGTAGTAACAGACGGTGAAATCACGGAATATCTCCTCAGCTATGACAAAAACGGCAATCTGATAGATAATCTGATAGTTGCATATGAAGACATGGTCGAATATTACAGTGAAGTATCGTCCAGGATAAAATCAAACGAAATAATCGTTCAAACCATCAATTATACCTACGATGAGATTAACAGCGATTCGGGAGGCACGGCCGATACTGCAATAACAAAATATCAGATAAGCCCCGAATTTAAGTTTATCTCCAACTAGAACAAACCAACGGCAGGACTTTGCGACGGGATATCCGGACAGGAACAATCCATCTGTGATTATTACTAATACCAGTCAGTAGTTGAAGGGATTCATATTAAGGAGGACTTATTTACCCGTAACTCATATAATTTTCCACTTAATCTGTTCTCGATGTATATCCGGGCGGAAGAAACGGATAGGGATTCGGCCTGGCTTTTATACCGGGGCGACAGGCGGTTGTATGACAGGCGACTGTTCCTGTTTTTCTACCTGCTCGCTTTTCGTTTTTCGTTATTCTCTTTTCACTTTGTTTTCCTCTTACAGTTCATTATCCACGACCACCACTACCCCGGGATTGAGCGAGCCGTCCGGACGGAAGCCATTCTCCTCTAACATCATCATTCCATAGATAAATATTCTGAATTTTGATAAAATAGAGATGTAGTATACATATTCACGTACTGGCACTAGTCAGTATTGTGAAAGTCAGAAAAGAATGTATCTTTGTTAACAATAATAATTAACCCATCACGAAACCATGGAAGCAGAAATGTTGTTGAGAGATCCGGATATTTTTCCGTCCGAAAAAGTGCTGCAGAACGCGCTGGGAGAAAGTGTGCACAATGTACTGGCTTCTTTTCTTGAAACGATTACGAATGAAGAATACGCGCTGGCTATTGAATGGCGGTACTATAATGATGGGAAAGCATGGCTGGGCAAAGTGCTTTATAAGAAGAAAACGATACTGTGGCTTTCGGTCTGGGAGGAATTTTTCAAAACAAGTTTCTATTTCACGGAAAAGCACCTTGAAAAGATTGCAACACTGGATATCGCCGACACTATTAAAGATGAATTTGCCGGGGCAAAACCGGTGGGTCGCCTACTCCCGATGATTTTTAATGTAAGTAGTCAGGAACAAGTAAAAGATCTGCTAACAGTCGTTCGTTTTAAAAAGAGCCTGGTCTGACTCCGCGTCAAAACACTTTTCATTTTGTCCTATGGACAGTTACAGGTAGACGAGATACGAGATACGAGATACAAGTAAACAAGTTATTCTTAATTCTTAATTCTTAATTTTATCTTCCCCGATTGCATTTCAAGAACTCCCCTATCCGTCATAAAACGGATGGCTCCGGTTACATCCTGCAACCGGTAATCAGGCAATGCACCTGTTATATCATCTACGGATCGCTCCCCGTCCTTGAGCAACGCTTTTATATCCAATGATATCTTATTGAACTTTGCATTCGTCATTCCCGAATCGTTCTTTGCCAGGCAAACATCACATTGCCCGCAATCACTGATATCTTTCTCATTGAAGTAAGATAACAAAATACGGCTGCGACACATCTCATCCTGCTCTGCATAATGGCTCATCGCCAATATCCGCTTTTCGAAACGATCCTTACGGTCTTCGTTTACAAGACGTGGTATAATCAGGTATTTCTTATCCACCCGCTGACGGGTGTATGCTATCAGAGGCGTCTTTTTATGCGGGATATAATCGATGACATTGCGCTTATCCAGCATTTTCAGCATTTCATAGACAGCTTTCCGGTTTTTGTCTGTCTTCAGGCCTATTTCGGCCTCGTTAATGGTTACATAATTGGTAAATAAGCCTGTGTAAAGGCGGAGGATAGTATTTACGAGTTGCTCATATTCCCGCTCGAAATCGTAATGATACAGATCATCCCTGTAAACTGTAAACATCAGCCGCGAACGGTTATCTATCTCGTCGGTGTACTCGATATAGCCCGCCAGATCCAATATCCTGAGTGCATTATGAGTAGGCAGAAGAGGATATTTGTAAGTAGCGCAGAACTGCTGTATATTAAAATCATATACCATACCCACCCCGAAACCTTCGGCCACCTGAAAAAAGTAAGCGAGCGAATCATATACCTGAGAGATAAATTCCCGTTCGGGAAACTCGTCCCTGATACGCTTTTTCAATTTAACACTATCATTCTTATGGTATAAGATGACTGCAAAAGCCTTTTCCCCATCGCGTCCCGCGCGCCCTGCTTCCTGAAAGTATTCTTCCACCGAATTGGGCAGGTCGGTATGCACTACCAGCCGCACATCGGGCTTATCTATTCCCATACCGAAGGCATTGGTACAAACAATAATGCGCTTTTCGTTATTCTTCCAGCGGCCCTGCTTCCGTGATTTATCCTCACTGCTCAGTCCGGCATGATAAAAATCGGCGGAAAAACCTTGTTGTATAAGGAAATCCGACATCTCCTTCGTCTTCTGACGGCTGCGCACATAGATGATGGTGGAACCCTTTATTTTCTCAAGCAAACGGATAATTTCCTCCGGCTTATTTTCCGTATTACGCACTATATAGGCCAGATTCTTACGCTCAAAGCTTTTCCTGAAGACATTCTTTTCACGGAAGTGCAATTGTTCCTGGATATCATCTATCACCTCCGGGGTAGCTGTCGCAGTGAGAGCCAGAACAGGCACATCGGGCAGATGTTCCCGAATGGCTGCTATCTTGAGATAGGACGGACGGAAATCATAGCCCCACTGGGATATGCAATGCGATTCGTCAACAACCAGCAGACAAACATTCATATCGCGAAGTTTACTCAGGAATAGTTGGGTAGCCAGTCGTTCGGGTGATACATAAAGGAATTTATAATCACCGAAGATGGCGTTTTCAAGCGTAGTGATAATCTCCTGCCGGGTCATCCCCGAATATACGGCCAATGATTTTATATTTCTCTGACGCAGGTTATCCACCTGATCTTTCATCAGAGCGATAAGCGGAGTGACAACAAGACAAAGACCTTCCATTGCCATCGCAGGCACCTGAAAGGTCAGTGATTTTCCTCCGCCTGTGGGCATCAGCCCCAGCGTATCTTTTCCCTGGCTGACGGAATGAATAATATCTTCCTGTAAAGGGCGAAACTCGCCGTAACCCCAATACTGTTTAAGTATTTTGTGATAGAGACCCATTCTTCGATGTGCCAATTAACTAATATGCCAATGTGCCAATATCGGATTGTTTTCAATTGGCATATTGGCACATTGGTCAATCAGTATATTAATTTTTCATCGGACGTACTTCTATCTTAATATCGGTACCATCCAAGGCTTTACCTATTTTCTCCTGATCGAATTCCGACATATGATACGGATAAAGCACTTTCGGCATCACCTTTTTAGCCGCATCCACAAACATGTCATCCGTCATTGTATATGGCAGGTTCTTAGGCATGAAAGCAATATCGATGGTACCTTTCAGTTTATCCATCTCCGGAATATTTTCGGTATCCCCGGCGACATATACTTTTTTATCGCCAAATGTAAAGATATAACCATTGCCCCGTCCTTTAGGATGGTATGCTTCTCCGTCAGGCTTCTTATTTACAGCATTATAAGCCGGAACGACATCGATAGCTATTCCGTTCCATTCGGTCTTATCTCCATTATTTACCACATTACCATATCCAAGTATTTCGTTGCATACCTTCGATACTATATAGTGCGTATCTACCTTTTTAACTGCGTTGATAGCTGCTGTATCGAGGTGATCGCCATGCTCGTGCGTCAGGATAATCAGATCGGCCTTAGGCAATCTCGAATAATCCGCGACTTGAGAATAAGGGTCTACCTGAATAACCTTTCCTGCAAATTCAAACATAACCGAACCATGACCTACCAGTGTTACTTTCAGCGGGCCTTTGCTCGTTTCGTAGCTGTCAGCTTTTATATACTCCGCCTGTTCCATACTCAACGTATCCGTAGCTTTATCTCCGGCATTTGCCGTACCGGCCTTGTTACCGCAGGCAACGAAGGAAAATAAAGCGATTGTTAATGATAATACTAAAGATCTCTTCATATTCTTGTCATTTAGTGTGAATCTGAAAGCTGCCCTGTATCTATATCCTTGACATAGAGCTGAATATTCGTCTTTCCGTTGTGCGTATTTTCCTCGAGTGTATAGCAGATATCAAACGGCCTGCCGCTTTTTACTATCTCACTATTGGAACTTTGCCGGAAAGCGATACCATTCACCGGAATTGTAGTCGTTTTATCTGTCATTTCCAGTTTCAGGTGTACATTATCTTTTCCCACGGGTTTACTCGTACCATAATCCTGTACATCCCATGTGACAAATATAGGATTCAGGTTCTCCGGCCCAAAAGGCGCGAAACCGGCCAAATCACTTATAAATTTCGGCGTAATCTCTTTGAATGAAAGTTCCGCATCTATACAAATCTGGGGACGCATCATTTCAGGCGCTATCATTTCAAGCGATAAAGCCTCGAAACGGCGCTGGAATTCAGCCAGATTCTCTTCTTTCAATGATAAACCCGCGGCATAAGTATGTCCTCCGAAATTTTCCAGAATATCTTTACAGGCTTCTATGGCCTTGTAAACATCAAAGCCCATTACCGAACGGGCAGACCCGGTGATCAGTCCCTGGGATTTGGTCAGCACCACCGCAGGGCGCAAATACTTCTCGGTAAGGCGCGACGCTACAATACCGATAACGCCTTTATGCCAGGTTTCATCATAGATCACCAGACTTTTCTTTTTCGACATATCTACCGTTCCGTCGATAAACTGTATCGCTTCGTCTGTTATCCGCTTATCCAGCTCGCGACGGTCGTCGTTATAATGGTCTATATTGGCGCTCTTCTCCCGTGCATCTTCTATCGTATTGGCCAGCAGCAGGTCCACGGCCTCTTTACCTTTCATCATCCGCCCCGAAGCATTGATACGGGGACCTATCTTGAAAATAATATCATTCACGGTAATACCCTTGTAGGTAAGCCCGCAAATCTCAATTATCCCTTTCAGACCCAGACTGGGATTGGAATTAATCTGCTTTAAACCGAAATATGTCAATACCCGGTTTTCACCTGTGATGGGAACAATATCCGAAGCTACACTGACAGCCACCAGATCGAGCAAATCTGTCAGTTCCGAAAAATCTATCTTATTATTCTGAGCCAATGCCTGCACCAACTTAAAACCTACCCCGCATCCTGAAAGATGCTCATACGGGTAAGTGGAATCCGTACGTTTGGCATCGATAACAGCAACCGCATCGGGAAGTATCTCATCCGGCATATGGTGGTCACCGATTATGAAGTCAATCCCTTTGCTTTTGGCATAGGCCACTTTTTCAATGGCTTTAATGCCACAATCGAGAGCGATAATGAGTTTTACGCCCGTCTCTTCGGCGTAGTCTATCCCTTGTTCCGATATCCCGTACCCTTCATCGTAACGGTCGGGGATATAATAATCGAGATTAGTTGTGAATTTCCGCAGAAATTTATACACAAGCGCGACGGCAGTCGTTCCGTCCACATCATAGTCACCGTATATCAATATACGCTGCTTTTGTCCCAACGCTTTTTCAATTCTCTTGATAGCTTTGTCCATATCGGGCAAAAGGAAAGGATCGTGTAAATCTTTCAGGTTTGGATGAAAGAATTTATATGCATCTTCGGAAGATGATATTCCTCTCTGGATCAAGAGCTGACAAAGAACAGGGCTAATGCCTAATTTCTTAGCAAGATCATCTCTCTGCTCTTTTTGCTGGGTTGTTAGGGCTTCGTAATTCCATTTGTAAATCATTTTATATCGTTTTTTCTTTCTTCTGTCTCAACGAGGCCAATTAACATATTTCAAACATACACAAATGTTAATATGCACTGAATATCAGCCACGTATAGCATCACCACAAGCAGTAAGGGTAGTTTGCTATCAATTTGTAAAGATAATATATATATGTGAAAACGCTGTTAGTGATTCTTATTTTTATTTTTTATTTTATTATAATAATCTATAAAGAAGATGGGCTTATAGTCCGGTTCTATTACTTTTATAATAGATTTCTGATAAATAAAAAAGTCCCGTTTCCAGGACCTTATATTTAATAACACTAAAATACAACTACTTTATATTACTCGCCTTCAAACCTTTAATGACAGCCGAAGTAAAGCCTGCATGCTCCATCTCATTCAATCCTTTTATAGTGATTCCTCCGGCAGTAGTCACTTTATCTATTTCCGCTTCGGGATGATTGCCATTTGCCTCGAGCAGATCGATTGCACCCCGGAGTGTTTGCAGAACGGCATCTTTAGCCTGATCCGGATATACTCCCATTTCAATACCTCCTTCCATAGCTGCCCTGATATACCTGAATGCAAAGGCTATACCGCACGAGGTAAGCGAGGTAATTGCCGGAATAAGTTTCTCTTCCACAAATTCAACCTTACCAAGTTGGGAAAAGATGCGGAATACTTGCTCGCGTTGTTCCTTATCCGCATTCTGTGAAGCAATGTATGTCATGCTCTGGCGCACGGCTATAGCGGTATTAGGCACAACACGGAATACAGGTTGATGCGGACTAGTCCATTCCTGTAGCTGGGCCAATGTAACAACGGCCGCAACAGATACAATCAACTGCTTAGGATTCTCCAATAAGGCCTTATGCGTCTTCAGCACTTCTTCTACCATCCACGGCTTAACAGCAATAATAAGAATATCTGCGGTAGACAGCGAGGAATAATCGGCCACTACTACATTAATGTCTTCACTTACTTCCCTCAACCGGGGAACATTCTTTCCTTTGTGGTCGATAACAGTTATATCCTGAGGTTGTGCACTTCCGTTTACAGCCAAACCGCAAGCGATGGCCCCACCCATATTTCCTGCTCCTAGAATAGTTATTTTCATATGATGATTCTGTTTTTAAAAGATGTATGGAAACCCGCATGGCAAAACTATCCTGTATTTTGGTGAATTACAATTCATGCTCGTTTTCATATTAATTACTGTTTTGATAAAAACAAAGGTAGCAATTTTTACATTTTTCCGAGTACTTTCTCCAAATACGCTTTCAATATACTTGCATGATTATATAGCGGTTCCCGGGAAGCATATAACAGCGTAACAATATTATGCGATTCTATTATTTTTATAAAATCCTTTACTTCATCCGACCCATCCAATTCTTTTTGATACATAGTCACAAAATCATTCCACCGGTTTTTTATGTCCTCATGAAACCATTTGCGTAAATTAGGAGACGGAGTGACTTCTTTTGCCCATAAGTCATATTTCAGATGGTCTTTCCTCATCCCTCTGGGCCACAGGCGATCAACCAATACACGAAAACCATCATCACCTTCAGGATCTTCATAAACCCTTTTCAATTTTATCTCTGTCATATGCTGTGAAGTTCTAATATTATAATTCATTAATTTTAGAACAACAGAATATCTTTTTTGTTTGGTCATGGCTATCCAGATGTAATTCCCGCGCTCAATTCATCTTATAATGTTTCTTTTTTTTCTAATAAATAAACGAATAGCAGATAATTATTACATTTTCCTTATTTTTGTGCAAACTTTAGTTTATGATAGAAAGACTTTTGAAGAAAAAAGATATATCGGCAATACTCAATGAGCCCACAGAAACAAAAGGTGGGCTTAAAAGAAGCCTTTCGGCAACAAACCTCGTTACTCTGGGGATTGGAGCAATCGTGGGAACCGGAATTTTCGTTATCACCGGACAAGCTGCCGCCATGTATGCCGGACCTGCACTGACGATCTCTTTCGTCATTTCGGCTCTCGGCTGCATTATGGCAGGACTGTGTTATGCCGAATTTGCTGCTATGATACCGGTATCGGGCGGTGTATATTCATACAGCTATACCACAATGGGTGAGATTCTGGCCTGGTGTAGGCTGGATATTGATTCTTGAATATCTTTTCGCCTGCTCGAGTGTCGCAGTCGGATGGTCGGGCTACATGCTGAGTTTACTCGACGGATGGGGTATAAATTTCCCTGATCGGATAGCCGGTGCCACATTCGACCATCTGAAAGACGGAAGCTGGGTATGGACTGGGCGCATCATCAATTTTCCCGCCGTCTTTATCGTATCCATAGTATCTGCGTTTCTGATCGGAGGCATCAAACAGTCGGCATTCGTTAACAATATCATCGTTGTCATCAAAGTTAGCGTAATCCTCTTATTCATCGGATTCGGCCTCTCATATATAGACACTGGCAACTGGACTCCATATATACCCGAAAATACCGGAGGTTATGGAAATTTCGGATGGACGGGTATTCTCAGAGGTGCAGC
Organism: Dysgonomonas termitidis; assembly: GCF_042654545.1. Taxonomy (GTDB): domain Bacteria; phylum Bacteroidota; class Bacteroidia; order Bacteroidales; family Dysgonomonadaceae; genus Dysgonomonas; species Dysgonomonas termitidis. Next base: position 170,051 of record NZ_JBHSGN010000121.1, on the reverse strand, counting down.
AGTGGTATTCTATGCTTATCTGGGATTCGACGCGCTCTCTACCGCAGCAGGAGAGGCTAAAAATCCACAGAAGGATATGCCAAAGGGTATTTTGTTCTCACTGCTTATATGCGCGCTGCTGTATATAGCTGTAACCACAGTATTGACAGGAATAGTCAATTATAAAGACTTGAATGTAGACGCACCGATAGCGCTTGCTATAGACCGTACCGGCGAAAGTTTAGCATGGTTAAGCCCCCTCATTAAACTGGGAGCGATTGCAGGGCTTAGTTCGGTAATTTTGGTAATGATGTTAGGACAATCACGTATATACTATTCTATTTCTAAAGACGGGTTATTGCCGAAGGTGTTTTCGAAAGTAAACGATAAACATGGAGTTCCCCACAACGCGACTATTTTTGCCAGCATTGTTACAGCGTTGATAGCCGGACTCTTTCCTCTCCATGTTCTCAGTGAACTTGTATCGATAGGTACCCTGATGGCCTTTACCATTGTCTGTATTTCCATTGTCATACTGCGCAAAACACAGCCCGACCTCAAGCGTCCGTTCAAAACACCTCTTGTACCATTTATTCCCTTGACCGGAGCTGCGATCTGTATCGTACAAATGCTATCTCTGCCATGGAGCACATGGGAACGGCTTATCGGCTGGACCTTGATAGGCTTCCTTATCTATTTTACATATGGGATAAAACATAGTAAACTGAATAGTATTAATAAGAAGTAGTAGATTTATTCTTTCATTCTTATACAACAATAAGAAATTAAATTACTGATTTACATAAAAATAAGTAAAAAGCCCAATTACATATAAATGAGAAAGCCCGGACATGTAATCTGTCCGGGCTTTTCTATTATTCAAAATGAAATCACTTTAATTCTTTGATCTTTACATTCTTAAACCATACTTCATCACCATGATCCTGCAAGAGGATATTACCTTCGGCAGCATTTCCAAAGTTAGGCCAATCACGGTATTTACTGTAATTAACCAAAGCCTTCCACATGTCATTATTACGTTCATACTCCAGAATTTTCACACCATTCAGCCAGTGCTCCACCTTATTATCCTTTACCACAACCACGGCTGTATTAAAGTCCTTCTTATTGAAAGGCTTATTCTCCGGAGCCGGAATTAGGTCGTAAAGAGAGCCCAGTTTGCGGTTTCCTCTTACACCCAGTTTAGCATCAGGATGCTTATCATCATCAAGAATCTGGAATTCGCAGCCGATGGCAGATCCTTCTCCTTTGTTCAGATCCGGATTCACAAAATATTTGACCCCGCTATTGGCACCTTCGGTAATTTTAAAATCAACGCTTAGTATGAAGTTTTTATATTTACGTGTAGTAACGATATCTCCACCGTTAGTGGATTCTCCACCTCCACTTTTCAATACTTTCAATATACCATTGTCTATTACCCAACCTTTTTGCGGGAAGTTACTGATCTTAGCTCCTCGCCAGCCGTTTGTGGTTTTTCCGTCCCACAAAAGTGCCCAGCCTTCTTTCGCTTCTTTAGGCGAAATTGTATTTACGATACAATTGACCTGAGGTGCGTCATTAGCATCCGAAGTCTTGTATTTTTCTACATCCGTAGTACAAATGCGGATGTCTTTCCAACTCACGGTTTTTCCTTCCTGAGCTTTATCTCCTATGGCATGAACCTGCAATGCAATGAATCCCTCGAGCGTCATATCATCCCAGATATTAGCGCAAGCTATACCGTTTACCCATGTACGGATAGAACTACCGATGGCCTCTATTCTCGCTTTATTCCATTGACCGTTCTTAAACGCTGTACGTGCCGACGGATTTACAGTCATCGGGTATAGCCAGTTGCGGCGCGCTTCATCATAAATACCTCCTGTCCACGCACGCGCGGCAGGATCTATTTCGAACTGGTAGCCGTGTACCCGTCCATTCTGATAATCTTTAAGGCTCAAACTACGAAATTGCACACCGGAATTCAACCCGTCATCCACTTTAAAATCGAATTCGAGGATAAAATCACCATAATTCTTTTCTGTAGCTAAAAAAGTATTGGGAGTATTCATCTTCGAGATACCGACAATAGTACCATCCACAACTTTATATTCGGCTTTCCCGTTGAGCTTTTTCCAACCTTTCAGATTTTTGCCGTTAAATAACGGTTCCCATTTTTCCTGTGCGGATATTGCTGCTGTAAACAAAAGAAGGATGGCTAATAATATATTCTTATTCATCTTGATTTAATATAGTTGACAAGTTACGAGTTACAAGTTGCTGACGTACAAACGGTGTGAAGCGACTCATAACCCATAACTTATAATTCATAATTTACAATTTATAAAAATCTTCCCAGCCTTTACGTGGAGGGATGCCGGTAAGCATCGCGTTGGCAAAGGCATTGTTTGTTATCTGCTTGGTACGGCTGTCGAAATGGAACTTCGTATTCAAACGCTGTGCCATCACCCCGAGAGAGAATACCTGACTCAGCGGACCATGTATTTCGAAAGGAGAACGGGTCTTCTCAACTCCAGTACAAGCCAGCAAGAAGTTAGCAAAATGGTTTGAAGGGCTTTTTGGAACTTCCGGAAGTTTCGACGCCATATCTTTAGCTTTCGATTCAGGGATAATAGAAAGCGTACTACCGTGAGATGCGCCTTTAAAGGTCAATTCTTTACTGTAAATAATCTTACCGGGATTAATCGTCGTTTTCTTTATTTCGCCCGCTCCGGAAGCCGGAATATTAGGGTCCAAAGCCGATTCCCCGTATCCCTCCGGTATTGGAGGAAGGTTATTCACCCCATCATACCACATAATGTCGCAAGGCGGCATTTCTCCTCTCGGACCAAATTTAAACTGAATCGTAGAGTCCGTAGGGAAGAAATAATCGTTATGTCCGGTCAGTTTTATAGGATTGATCTCGTAAGGTAATCCTAAATCGAGGAACTCATGTACCGTATCAAGAATATGTGCGCCCCAGTCTCCCAGTGCTCCCATACCGAAATCGTACCAGGAACGCCACTCTCCGTTATGATATTTATCACTGTATTCATGATATGGTACAGCACAGTGCCATGTCATCCAGTCCAATGTACTTGGAATAGGTTGCGCTTCGGGATATTTATATATATTCACGTCCCACCCATGCCATCTGCGCGGATTATTCATATGGGCAACTACGGAGGTTACATCTTTGATAATCCCTGCATCCTGCCAGGCTTTGAATTGGAAATAATTAGCCTCGGAGTGCCCCTGATTACCTACTTGTGTTACGACATTCGGGTATTTACGGGCTGCCTGCATCATTAATTCGGCCTCAAGGAATGTGCGTGCCATAGGTTTTTCGACATATACGTGCTTTCCATGCGCCATAGCCATCATCGTAACCGGAAAATGCGCGAAATCAGGTATAGCTATAGCAACAGCTTCAAACTCATTGCCTATTTTATCAAACATTACCCTGAAATCCTTAAACTGTTTGGCCTTCGGATATTTAGCTATTACTTTCTGGGTCTGTTTTGCTCCCATATCCACATCACAGAGAGCTACGACATTGACAAGTCCCGTTTTTTCGAAATCCCCAATAATCTGTTCGCCCCTGTTACCAATACCTATATAGGCAATATTAACCTTTCTGTTCGCCCCTACAACCCGGTTGTAGCTCTCGGCATTCATTGTACCAATGCCACCAACAGCCAGCCCGGCTGAGGCTACTGCGGCTCTTTTCAAAAAATTTCTGCGTGTTACCATGATTTAGTATTTTGAGTTTAAATTAGAGTTAAAATCGCATTATAATCTGAGTATATACACCTGTTATCCTGAGATATAGCAAAAAGCACCATATCCCTTATGTTTATTTCAGCTTGCACAGAATAAGCGTCATCCGGATGAATGGTATATACGAATTACTTAAATTAATAGGTTCTGTTGAAAAAACTTCAACAAAATAACTAATATATAACTTAATTTCAAAATATGTGTGCGAACACACACCGTCGTAAATAACATATAAAAAACTGAATAAAAGCGCATTAAATATAAAAGTTAATATCCCTGAATCAAAACATGTTTTAAAACATGTTTTATATTATTCAAAACGATTGTTTTACAAAAACAATGCATCTTTATAAAATAAAAAAATGGTTTTATTGATAACATGAAATAAATATAATCATTTTGATACGATATAGATAATTTATATTTCAAAAAGTATTATTTTTGGAAACAATATATACAATAAAATATGAAACATCAGTTATTCCGAAAAAAAGATATAACGTCCTTATTACAGGATTCTCTTCAGGAGAAAGGCGGATTGAAAAGAACCCTGACTACCGGACACCTTGTAGCTCTGGGCATAGGAGCAATTATCGGGACAGGTATTTTTGTCCTCACGGGAACAGCTGCCGCTAATTATGCAGGGCCAGCCCTTACCATATCTTTTATTATTTCTGCTTTGGGTTGCGCTATGGCCGGACTGTGCTACGCTGAATTTGCCTCAATGATTCCTGTTGCCGGCAGCGCATATTCGTACAGTTATTCTACATTGGGCGAATTCTTCGCGTGGTTTATAGGCTGGGATCTGATTTTGGAATATCTGTTCACAGCAGGAACTGTAGCTGTGGGCTGGTCAGGATATTTCGTCAGCTTCCTCGATGATTTCGGGGTACACATACCCCGGAATCTGCGAATGGCACCCTTCGATCACACGAGTACCGATGGATGGTTTGCGACGGGTAGCATAATTAACTTCCCTGCGATGTTCATTGTTGCCGTCATGTCGGTATTGCTCATAAGAGGCATAAGTCAGTCCGCTACATTAAACAATATCATAGTTGTGGTAAAGGTAGTAGTGATCCTGCTTTTCATTGGTTTCGGATTATCATATATAGATACCGGCAACTGGTCACCGTACATTCCTCAAAACACAGGCGAATTCGGACATTTCGGCTGGAGTGGTATTTTCCGCGGGGCGGCCGTCATATTTTTCGCATATATCGGATTCGATGCCGTATCTACGACTGCACAGGAAGCAAAGAATCCACAGAAGGATATGCCGAAGGGTATATTGATTTCCCTGCTCGTCTGTACAATCCTGTATATCACTGTAACTGCCGTTTTAACAGGAATAGCACATTACTCCGAACTAAGTGTCCCTGCTCCTATTGCATTGGCAATAGATAAGGCAGGCAATGACCTGCATTGGTTGCGGTTACCTGTAAAGATAGGCGCAATAGCCGGCTTAAGTTCCGTAATCCTGGTAATGATGCTTGCCCAGTCACGCATCTTCTATACAATATCCAGAGACGGGCTGTTGCCGAAATTCTTCTCTAAAGTACACACAAGATTCAATACACCTCATAATTCCACCATTGTAACAAGTGTAGCTGTAGGCCTTATTGCAGGTTTACTGCCAATCAATATACTGGGAGAATTAGTCTCTATCGGAACATTGATGGCGTTTACGCTTGTATGTATTTCCATTGTGATACTGCGCAAAACCCGTCCGGATGTTAACCGGCCTTTTAAAACGCCGTGGGTACCCTTAGTTCCGGTACTGGGAGCCTTGATCTGCCTGTCTCAAATGGTAGCATTGCCTTTGGATACATGGCTGAGGCTAATCGTATGGATGCTTCTAGGCTTTGTTATCTACTTTGCTTATGGAATAAAGCACAGTAAGCTGAATAAACCCAAAACTTAATCAAAACTTCAAATTGGCTGCCAGAACTAAATGACGAGTATATTGTTAAAAAAGGAGGCACCAATTATTTACCAGAAAGAAAATGAAGCTTACATACATCTACCATAGCGGATATGCTATTGAAGCAAAAGACTTTACAGTTATTATAGACTATTATAAAGACTCTGATGACAATCTCCGCGAAGGCATCGTACATAAGAAGCTCCTTAAAAATAAAGGCAGGCTTTATGTACTATCCACCCATTCACATGCCGACCATTTCAATTCCGATATACTGAAATGGAAAGCCCTGAAGAAAGACATCACGTACATCTTCTCGAAAGACATCCTGGACAGCCGGATGGCTGGCGAAGAAGACGCCATATACCTCGACAAATTGGACGTATATAAAGACCATAACATCATTATCCGCGCATTCGGCTCCACCGACTTAGGAGTGTCGTATCTCATTCATATTAAAGATAAGACCATATTCCATGCCGGAGACCTTAACAACTGGCACTGGAATGAAGAGTCTACCGAAGAAGAGATACGGGAAGCCGAAACCTTCTATCGGAATGAACTGGACCTGCTTGCCGCCAATGTAAAGCATATCGATATGGCGATGTTCCCTGTCGACCCACGCCTGGGTAAAGACTATATGAAAGGGGCGGAACAATTTATAGATGCAATACAAACAACCAGTATCGCCCCCATGCATTTTGGCGAAGCGTACGATAAGGCCTCAGCTTTTGCCCCTTATGCGGCAGCAAAGGGAAGTAAGGCCATCCGGTGGCAACAACGGGGCGAGAATATCGAATTCTGAACGAATAAAGCTAAGTATTCAGTTAGCAGTAAACAGTAAACAGTCAGCAGTTAACAACTCGTATCTCGTATCTTGTCTACTCGTAACTATATCAAAAAAGTTACAAAAGTTACACTTTTCCCACTATTTTTTATCTGTTCCTTTTTTCCCTCTCTGTAAGTTCCCCGAGGGGAAACAACGTTCGGCGGAGCCAATTTAGGGGGCTTCTTCAATACTTCAAAGAACTATCAGCTAACAGCTAAAGGCTATCGGCTTAATATATAGATAAACTTTTTCATAAAGATTTAATTTCGGGTTTGTCCTGTTTATAATCCGATAATATGTCATTAAATTCCATCTATTGCTTATTTTTGTAGCTCACCATCAAAACAAGACCATTATGGAAATGAAAGGAAGATTCGACCATTTCAACATCAATGTGACCGACCTCGACAAGAGCATAGCTTTCTACCATAAAGCGCTCGGGCTAAAAGAAATAAAGCGCAAGGAAGCCGGAGACGGTTCATTCATACTTGTATATCTGGGAGACGGCTTCAGCCCGTTCTCGCTCGAACTGACATGGCTTAGAGACCATCCTCAACCATACGAACTGGGAGACAACGAAAGCCACCTGTGCATCCGCGTAGAAGGGGATTACGACCAGGTGCGGGAATTCCACCGCGAAATGGGATGCGTCTGCTACGAAAATCATAATATGGGGCTGTACTTCATCAATGACCCTGATGATTACTGGATCGAAATATTGCCTGTTATCATCTGATGATCAGAGTCCCACGCTTTCCCTTAAGAAATCGATCGAATCGAATATATCCTCTTTAGTTGCGGTTCGGTTGATTTCTATTTTACCCACATCCGACAGGAAAGTGAAATTCACCGTGTCCGACTCGTTCTTCTTGTCGTGCTTCATATATTCGTATAGCTGCTCATAATGATCGCAGTCGAAAAAGAATCCCTCATAGTTATCCTTTATAAAGTAAACGGTCTTGTATAGCTTATCCTTAGGAAAACCGCAATATTTCTGCGATAAGTATAGTTCGCAAACAACCCCCCACGCTACGGCATAACCGTGCTGCGCAGGCCTGCCAACTTCATATGAAAGGCTTTCGAATGCATGGCCGATGGTATGTCCCAGATTCAGCGCCTTACGGATGCCTTTTTCGAAAGGATCTGCTTCAACAATACGCTCCTTTACGGCAACCGAATCGACAACTAATTGTTTCAGTTTATCATAATCTATTTCTTCGGTATCGAAAGACAAAGTTGCCTTCCACTCTTTATCACTGTCTATAAGCCCGTGCTTAACCATTTCGGCGTAACCAGACAGGAAATTCTGATGGTCGAGGCTACGGAAAAACACGGAGTCGATTAAAACCGTCTCGGCCGGGGCAAAAGCTCCTATTTCATTTTTCAATCCGTTGAAGTTGATTCCGGTCTTTCCTCCTACTGCCGCATCCACAGCTCCCAGCAGGGTGGTAGGTATATTAATGCACTTTATCCCGCGTTTGAAACTTGCCGCTGCGAATCCGCCTATATCGGTGAGCATACCTCCTCCCAGATTGATAAGCAGGGAGTGGCGTGTTGCTCCGTTCTCCGAAAGATACTTCCATATCGACGACAAGGACTCGATATTCTTATTATTGTCTCCTGCCTTTATTATTATCTTGCCTGCCCGCGTTACCTGCTCATTATCCTTCACCAGCGGATAGCATAATTTTTCCGTGTTTTCGTCTGTCAGGATAAACAGCTTATCAAAAGCCAGCTGGCTAAGGATATGTGATAAATCTTTATTGAGGTTGTTTGATTTTATAACTTTCTGCATTGTTTTTATATTGTTAAAAGGTAACAAAGGTTACACATTTTTCTGCTTTATTCTAATATTTCAATTTTAGGAATTGACTATATTTTCTATTTTTTGAAGCAACTCTTTACCTATATTTGAAATAATGAAATTCATTTCCTCTTCTGTGAGTAATTCATCATAAGAATACACTCGTCTATATTTCATATAATCAACCATATATGTATTCTCTAAAAAAGAAAAAATCACTTGTCCTGACTTAAATGATGTAGTCATATATGGTTTTATTAAATCTCTAAAGGCTGATTCAATAATAATAACATCACCAATCGCTATATATTTACCCTCTCCTTTTTTCTTATAAATATTATCTAAACATTTCAAAATATTATTACCACTGTATGTCCCATTGCTTATAGATATTGTATACGAAAAGGACATAAATAGATTATTATATTTCGATATTTTCTTATCGTAATTATTACAAAATATTTCGATGACATTTTTATAAATATATTCTAAAGATTCTTCTGACTTATTTAAAACCTTATCATCTTTTTTACCCAATCCCTTCTTCAACAGACTCAATTGCTTTTCCCAATCATCTTGATCCTCTATCTCTTCTCCCTTTGCAGCCTTTACTGATAAGTCCAAACTCCAGGCCGACTGCTGCATGATATAATTGACAAAAGCCCGCAAATCACCTGCATCCGCCTGTTGCAACGCACGCAAATATTCCTTTTTCTCAGCCGTTTTTATAATTATAGGAGGTAAATCATTCTTGTACAATACATAATTAACCAGTAGGCGGGCAACACGGCCATTACCATCATCGAAAGGATGAATACGGATATAACGGTAATGTAGTATAGCAGCCAACTCCACGGTGCTGAACTCTTTTTTATCCGCTTCTTCATTATACCATTTTACCAAATCGCCAATCAGCATTGGTGTTTCCTGTGGTGAAGCATATTCAAATATTTCGCCGTTCGACTGAATAACGCTATTCGGATATTTTTTATATTCGCCTACCTGTATTTCCCTCCGTGTAGACTGTCCGTCCTGTGTTACGGCATCTTTCCAGAAGTCGCGCACGAGGATGGTTTGGTTCAGATCTTTTATAAACTTCTCTGTTAGCGGCTTATCTTTCTCCGCAGCTTCCGATTTTATCATCATCAGGGCAACATCATGCGCTTTCATTTCTTCCAACTCACGTAATTCATGATTGCCTTTGGTCTGGTCGAATAGTAACAACAACTCAGTTTCCCCATAGGTAAGAGTATTGCCTTCAAGGTGGTTGGAATTGTAATTAAACTCCAATCGAAACTTTTTTTCAAGTTTTTTCTTACAATCTTCATTGAAAGGTTGTAAACTCCTGTATTCCGAAATAAGTCTCTCTAACTGGTTATTCATAATCTGACCTTATTTTGTGTCTTTTATATTTTTCTGAAAAAGGTAACAAATGTTACACATTTATATTCTTTCTCCCTATGTATTTAACAGTAGACTCTCTAAATCCCGTATTAAATTAATCTTCATTCACGATATACTGTTAAAAAGTAACAGATGTAACACATTTTCGATACTTTATCATCCTGTTACCTTTCTTATCCGGAAGTATTCTTCCATCCTGATATATAGATAAAATATCATATAAAATATGCATTCTCACCAAACTTATATCCCCTAAGTAATTCATCTGTTTTCATAGCCCTCTTACCTGGGAATTGTATTTCTGTAATACTGATGTATCCGTCGGGACAAGCAACATGAAGATATGACTTATTATCGGTCCGAACATTGCCTGCCGGAGATTGCCCCTCGCTTTTTACCTTTTCAGATACAAATATTTTTACCGTCTGCACTTCTTTTCCTTCCTCGTGCAGCTCCGTCCATGCGGCAGGATAAGGTGATAATCCCCGTATAAGGTTATATATTTCATCCACAGGCTTATTCCAATCTATCCGGCAAGTCTCTTTGAATATCTTCGGGGCTGCTTTCAGTTCCTTTCCGTCTACAAATAACTGCTCCTGTGCCACTGCATCCGCTTTATCTTCGAGTATCAGGTCTACGGTACGGCGAACAAGTTCCGCGCCAATATGCATCAATTCGTCATGAATCTTTCCGACATTGTCTTTTTCGCCTATTTCCAGTTTTTCGCTAAGGATTATTTTACCTGTATCTATTTCATGGGTGAGGAAGAAGGTAGTAACACCGGTTTCCTCTTCCCCGTTGATAATCGCCCAGTTGATAGGCGCGGCACCCCGGTATTGCGGAAGTAGCGAGCCATGCAGGTTGAAAGTGCCCAGACGCGGCATATCCCAGACTACTTCGGGTAGCATGCGGAAAGCAACCACAATTTGCAGATCGGCGTTCCATGCTTTCAGATCGTTCAGAAAAACTTCATCTTTCAGTTTTTCAGGCTGAAGCAAAGGTAAATTATGCTCAAGGGCATATTTCTTTACCGCCGAATATTGTATCTTGTGTCCCCTTCCTCCCGGCTTATCGGGCATAGTGATTACACCCACTACATTATATCCGTTTTCCACAAGCGCCCGCAGGCTCTCCACTGCAAAATCGGGAGTACCCATGAAAACGATTCGTAAGTCTTTCTTATTCATCTGTGATTTTGATTTCTTCACAACAAAAGTAGCTAAAAAACAAATCTCCCCCAAAGGTGCGAGAACACAAAGTTATCCTTTGCGCTTAGTATCTTAGCGGTAGTGATTTATATTTTTCTTTTGTCCTTGAGTCGCCGGATAGGATTAAATGTGAATTAATAGTTGAATCAATTAGTTCGATTCTTATCTACTACGCGTAATCAGAGATTGCTTGTGTTCCTTTTTTCCTAAGCAAAAAAAGGAACCAAAAATGCTTTGACGCCCGTTTTAAAGGCTGGCGCATATTTGAATTAAGGGCTTTGCCCTACTATCGCGTCAGCCCTTGCGCATTAGTTCCGCAGGCGGGGTACCCAATCCGTTGCAGACGGCGTAGAATCAAACGGGGCGGTAGCCCGTTTGTTCGATTCAGCCGGCAAACAGGTTTTGGCTCCCTCTCCCTTTGGAGAGGGCGGGGGGTGAGGTCGAATGGAGCGCTAGCTTTTTGGTTCGTTTTGGGCAATGCCAAAATGAACATTCAGACGGAACGAAGTGTAGTCAATAAAAAATTGAACGTTAAAACCCAACGACTGATTCGCATTACTAAATAAATAACTCCAATGCAAAGGGAATAGATTATTGTCTTCGCTTTTTTTATTACTTTTGCACCGTACAAGTCAAAAGAAAATATTTAATGTTGCATTTAAAATGATAACCAACATTCGTGATTATGCTTTGACTGGCAACAAACAGGTCCGAGACCTTGATATTATTAAGTAAAGTAATCGATGAGCGAACTGGAAAAAGAAATTCATAAAAGACGTACATTTGCCATTATCAGTCACCCTGATGCAGGAAAGACAACCCTTACCGAAAAATTATTATTATTCGGGGGTGCTATCCATGTAGCGGGTGCCGTAAAATCAAACAAAATAAAGAAAACCGCCACTTCGGACTGGATGGAGATAGAGAAACAACGTGGTATCTCCGTTGCTACCTCAGTTATGGGATTTGAATACGACGGTTATAAAATAAATATCCTGGATACCCCTGGCCACCAGGATTTTGCAGAAGACACTTATCGCACCCTTACTGCGGTTGACAGTGTTATTATTGTGGTAGACTCGGCTAAAGGAGTGGAAGCGCAGACCCGTAAACTTATGGAGGTCTGCCGTATGCGCCATACTCCCGTAATGATATTTGTCAACAAGATGGACAGGGAGGGACGAGACCCTTTCGAACTGCTAGATGAACTGGAGGAAGAACTGAAAATTGGCGTACGCCCCCTAAGCTGGCCAATAGATAGCGGACAACGATTCAAAGGTGTTTATAATATCTATCAGGAAAAATTAGACCTGTATACTCCCAGCAAGCAGACTGTAACCGAATCGATCGGATTCAAAGATATAAACAGTCCAGACCTGGAAAAGCATATCGGAGACCCCTTAGCTGCCAAACTAAGGGAAGACATAGAATTAATAGACGGTGTATATCCCGAACTGGATATAAATACATATCTGAAAGGTCAGATAGCCCCTGTGTTTTTCGGTTCGGCTTTAAATAATTTCGGGGTAAAAGAATTACTGGATTGCTTTGTAAAAATAGCACCGTCTCCCCGTCCTGTAGAAGCTATTGAGCGCGAGGTAAATCCGGAAGAAAATACTTTCACCGGATTCATATTCAAGATACATGCAAACATGGACCCAAATCACCGATCGTGTATTGCATTCGTCAAAATCTGCTCAGGTAAGTTTGAAAGAAATGTAAACTATAAGCATGTCCGGCTGAACAGGCAGCTGAAATTCTCCTCTCCCACGGCTTTTATGGCTCAGAAAAAAGAAACCGTGGATGAGGCATATGCAGGAGATATAATAGGGCTCCCCGATACAGGTAACTTCAAAATCGGCGACACACTCACTTCGGGTGAAGACCTTCATTTCAAAGGCTTGCCAAGTTTCTCTCCTGAAATGTTCAAATACATTGAGAATGCCGACCCGATGAAAGCAAAACAATTGCAGAAAGGCATCGATCAGCTGATGGACGAAGGGGTTGCACAACTATTTACCAATCAATTTAACGGAAGAAAGATCATAGGTACGGTCGGACAACTTCAATTCGAAGTAATTCAATACCGCCTGTTGCACGAATATGGAGCTCAATGTCGTTGGGATTCGATCAACTTATATAAAGCATGTTGGATAGAAAGTGAAAACAAACCGCAATTAGATGACTTTAAAAAACGCAAAGCGCAATTCATGGCTGTAGACAAAGAAGGACGGGATGTATTCCTGGCCGACTCTAACTATGTGCTGATGATGGCCCAGCAGGATTTTAAAGACATAAAGTTCCATTTCACGTCGGAATTTTAAGAATAAACAGGTCTGCAACCTCACTTTCTTTTATTTAAAAGATATGACAAAAATAAAAATGGTTATAAATGCAGAGTACAGACAATTAGAAGATTTTATAGAAGGTCTTCCTCTTGCGTTCCTGCAATCCGGGGAAGTTATTTATTCGGGTCGTAATATAATCAAGACTTTTGATGTAGAAGGGGTGAAACTGAACGTAAAGTCTTTCAAGAAGCCACTTTTTATAAATCAGATAGCATATTCGACTATCAGGCAATCAAAGGCAAAGCGCTCCTATTTGTATGCATTCATGTTAAAAAAGCGAGGATTCCACACACCAGACCCGGTATCTTATATGGAACTTAAACAATATAATTTGCTAAAATACAGTTTATATATATCAGTACATGAAGAGTTCGATGGTATGATGCGTGAATTGCAACACGGAGATATAAAAGGACGGGAAGAGTTATTAAGACAATTTGCTTTATATACAGCCCAATTACACGAAAAGCAGGTATTACATTTAGACTATTCTTCCGGAAATATCCTCTATAAGAAGAATGGAAATACTTATACATTCTATTTGGTGGACCTGAACAGGATGAAATTTGATAAACCAATAAATCTTGATGCCGCATGCTTCAATTTCAGACGCCTATGGGGAAGTGATGAAATGATAAGCTTCATTGTAAAAGAATACGCCAAAGCCCGAAACTTTAATGAAGCAACCTGCTTAAGGAAAACATTTGAATATCGTAAAAAATTTTGGGATACCTATACTAGGCAACACCCCGGAACAATACCATACCTTGGTTAAAAAAAATGCCTGATATTATGAGAATTGGATTCGACGCCAAGCGAGCGGTTTCTAACTTTACCGGATTAGGAAATTACAGTAGATTCGTAATTTCTAATCTGATGGAATATTACCCTGACAATATTTACAAGCTGTTCATACCTAAACTACATGATGAGAGTAAAATTAACGATACGCACCAAGATGAAACTGTTTATTCATTAAAGCATACTCATAAACCATTCTGGCGTACGATGGGCATTGTCAAAGATATTGAGAGAGAACATATAGATATATATCACGGGCTAAGCAATGAACTGCCATTCCGGATAAACAGAACCGGAGTTAAAAGTATTGTCACCATACACGATCTCATATTTCTGAGATACCCAGAGTTCTATTCGCTAGTCGACAGAACAATTTACAACGTAAAGGCCAAATACGCATGTAAAGTGGCTGAAAAGGTTGTCGCTGTCAGCGAATGCACGAAAAGAGATATTATTAAATTCTATGATATAGACCCTTCCAAAATAGAAGTTGTATATCAAGGCTGCTTTCCTGTCTTTAAAGAGCATGCCGACGATATGAAAAAGGAAGAAGTGAAAGTCAGATACAATCTTCCTTCCAACTTCATACTTTCTATTGGCAGCATAGAGGAACGTAAAAATATTTTATTGATTGTAAAAGCGCTAGAAGATGTGCCTGATATTCATTTTGTTGCTATAGGCAAACAGAAAGAGTACGCTCAAACGGTTCTGAATTATGCGGCGGAGCATGGACTATCAGACCGTGTGCATCTTATAAGCAACGTGCCTTTAACAGACCTTCCGGCGATATTGCAATCGGCCCGGATATTCATATATCCATCTCTATACGAAGGCTTTGGAATACCAATAATAGAAGCTCAAAGTTCGGGGGTACCTGTAATCGGTGCCATAGGATCGTGTCTGGAAGAGGCGGGCGGACCACATTCGGTATATATAGATCCCTGTAATAAAGACGAGTTGGCATATCAAATCAACAGGTTACTGAATGATGAGCCGGCTTGTAAAAAAATGATAGCGGACGGTCTGGAATATGTAAAAAGATTCTCGGATAAGAATTGTACAGCCTCATTGATGGAAGTTTACAAAAAGCTATATACCCAACCACAATAGAGCTGATAACCGGAATGAAAACACGAAAATCAAAAGTCGCCGTTGTAATTTCCCGAGATGGTAAAGAAATAAATAGCGGTGCGGAATTACATGCCCGTTATCTGGCTGAACACCTGAATGAAATATTTGATATAACTGTACTCACTCCCTGCGAGAACGATGACAACCACATAAATAGCTCCTATTACCTAAAGGAGAGGATTTAATTAACGATGTAAATATCTTCAGATTTGAATCTGAACCAAAAGACAGGACAAACGAGAATAAATGGTTTTATTATCTGAATAGGAATAGTTATTATAAAAAGGCCGGACTTACATTATCCAATTTCCTCACACTTACTGTAGTACAATAAGAATATTAAGCAGACGTTCAATAATTGGATTGAATTACAAGGCACTTACAGCCCTGCCTTAGTAAAGTATATAGAGGAGAATAAAGATCGATACGACGCCTTCATCTTTTTTCTGTATTACCAGTATACTACCTATTCCGGCATCGGAAGCGTCGCTGAAAAAAGTATTCTTATTCCGATTGCTCATGATGATGCAGCTCTTCACCTGAACAGTTTCAGCAAGACATTCTCGTCCCCGGCGTTCATTATGTACAACTCAGTATCAGAAAAAGACTGGGTGGAAGCGGCGCACCCTGTTTCCCAAAATGTAAGATCAGACATTGCCGGTGCCGGGTGTGACAAGCCTTATTTCGAGCCTTTAATTCCCGAAGAACGTCCTGATATCGATTCTCCTTATTTTGTTTACTTCGGACGGATACATGAAGATAAGGGATGTAAGACATTGATCGAATATTTCAAGCATTTCAAGCAGAAGTCAAGCAATAAAGTCAAGCTTGTTCTTATCGGAAAGAATTTCATGAATGAAGTCGACACATCAGATGATATTATATATACAGGCTTCATCAGCGATCAGAAAAAATCATTCTATCTTCAAAACAGCATAGGACTCATTATCCCATCTCCTTACGAGAGCCTTTCGATGGTCACTTTGGAAGCGATGATTGAAGGTAAACCCGTATTAGTTAATGGCTATTGTGATATGCTGAAAAAACACATTGAACTCAGCCATGCCGGCTATGCCTATTTCAATAAAGAAGAATTCTGTGATTCTTTGAACAAGCTATTTACCATGACCGAAAAAGAAAAGGCAATAATGTCTAAAAATGGTATTGCCTATATCGAAGCTAATTATAACTGGAAAGTGATAATAGACAAATATAAGTATGTAATTGAAAATATCACCAAGCCTTAAGCACTAGTCCTATAAATATTTGCTCAGTCCGTTTTTACAATAGATGATTTTTTGGGCTATCGCCTCCTCCAAAATTGCAATATTTACAGGTTCTTTGTCCCTGCTGCTGAACGAATGCTCAATATGGTATTCAACACCTCCGAATTTAATAAACTGGCGTTTTTTTCCCAGATTTATTAACCGGACAGCCACTTCGCTATCTTCGCGTCCCCACCCTGTCATATCTTCGTTATAACCGTTAACAGCATAGAGATCCTCACGCCAAAAGGCCATGTTACAACCTTTTACATAATAAGGATCATCCATCCTGTAACGAAACCGGTAATGATTTCTTAAAAATTTTATTCTCAACCCATTGAAATGATTACTTATACCACCGGAAAAGAGTGAAACATCTATTTTCTTTTCTGTCAGCATCTTGGCGCCCAACTCTTTTTCCACTCTCACCCGGCTCCCCGACACAAAACAATCTTTACGGCAAAAGCTAAGGTGATCTTTTACAAAATGTCTTTCCAATACTATATCCCCGTCAATCTGAATAATATAATCTCCCGAAGCCTTCGCTATCGCTTTATTCCTTATTGCAGCAAGCCGGAAACCGGTGTCCTCGTGCCAAACATGTATAAGCGGGCATGGAAATGTTCTGCGTACGCGGTTTATTAAATCAGTGGTATCCTGCTTCGACCCATCATCCGCGACAATAACTTCGTTGGGCAACACTACCTGATTGGCTATGCTCTTTAAACAGATAGCCAAAGCCTCCGGCCAATTATAAGTAGAGACTATTATCGTTGAAGTTGGATAATTTTTCATAGTTTCTTATTTTTTGCGATATCTAATCCCGAGAAATTAAATATCCGGTCCAATCTAAATATATAGATATAAAATCTCCTGGATTTAAGGAATTTATTCACATCTTTTATTGTAACCCTCTTTACTCCTTTATTTTTAAAATTAGGGAAACGATACATCTCTTTTAAGAAACAGCCTTTAACTATAATTTGCTGAACCCAATTCAGATCTAGCATTTCAATAACATCTGCAACAACATATTTCCCCTCTGTATACTTTAAACCCATAGAATCGGCCTTAGGCGTAACTTTGTTAAGATGCTGCCTGAAATTATTAAGAAATTCTTCATATCGCACAACATTCCCTTGTATACAAATCTTGTTCCAAAAAAACCAGTCACCACAATATCTAAAATCCATGAAATGCTTATCCACACAGCATAAAGCAGACTTTCTGAACAAAGCCATACTTGCATTATATATACTGTTTTTCACAGACATATAATTTTGTATAAAAAATTGTCCTTCAAACTTATGGACAATATTGCCATTCATCTTCCGCGACCATTGTATCGGCAAAACAACACCTTTTTCATCAACCAGCCGTGACAAACAAAAAGCAATTGTGCAACGTTCATCTTTATCTAAAAACAGCGTCATCTTCTCCAAGAAAGTCAAATCGGCATAGTCGTCACTCTCTGCAATCCATATATATTTTCCTCGAGCCAATTCAAAGCCTTTTTTCCATTGTTTAAAAGTTGAACCTGAATTTTTTTCATTTATTACAACATGGCTTACTTGGGGCAATGTTTCGTAAGCCCTGATTATCTCTAAACTATTATCTGTCGAACAATCGTCAAGAATAATTAATTCAAAATCCTGAAATGTCTGATTAACTATACTATCTATGCGTACCTTAAGATAAGATTCATGATTATAGTTTGGAAGGATTACGCTTACTTTCGGAATTTTATGTTCCATATTACAACCGGATTATTCAGACGGGAGAGAAAGTATTTTCTTATAAATATCCAATCGCACTCTAGCCAGTTGCGCAGCATCGGGGCGCACATCTAATTTCCGTTTTGCATTCCGGCGAAGTTCATTACAAAGAGTATTGCTCCCTGATAACCTCAGAACAGCATCAACAAAAGACTCACTTTCATCAGCAATAAGGCAGTCTTTACCATCTTCCAACCCGATACCTTCTACACCTATAGCAGTGCTGATAAATGGCGTCCCTTTATTTACAGCATCCATTATTTTTATACGAATGCCGCTTCCTATACGTAATGGGACGACCATAACCGCTCCCTCGAAGGCTAAAGATAAATTTTCGACAAATCCATCAAACATCAGATTTTCATATTTGGCAGAATATTCTTTTTTCAATTTTGAATTCCATTTACCAATTATATGAAATTCCATATCCGGCCGGGCTTTTCTTATATTTTCCCAACAGTTATTTAAAAACCAGTAAACCGCATCAAAATTAGGATAATGGTCGCTGCCTCCAAGAAACACCAGTTTGTTCTTAAAACAATATGATTCCGGCATCTCTGTTTTTTCTATATCGACAATAACGGGAGAAGATTCAATTAAGATATCTTTCCTCAATTCCGTTTTCAGCTTTTCTTTATCCTCATTAGTTAAGGTCACTACTGCATCATAAGCATTCAGGTTTGCAATTTCAAATTTCTTTATTGTGTTATATAAAAAATAATCCTTGGGAATACGGGTTTCCATCAGGTTCAGTTCCTGTAAGGCCCTTACAAAACGAAGTTCGTGATGGATGAAGACTTTCTTCAAATTCTCCGGTAAGATATTCACCAGATCTATCAATTCAAAGAAATCAATCTGAATCAAATCAAATTTATCGGAATGGACAACATTGTACACAAAATTTATAAAACCCTCATTTAGTTTCGATTTATTATTCAATATAGTGTATCTACGAAGCAATTCCGAAGACTTATACTTATTAAGCCTGCGATCAAGTTTTCGGGTCACAGATGCTTTCAGCTTTGACAAAAGCCTTACAGAAAAAGCCCCCCCATTTTCATTATCATATTCTTTATCCGAATGGTAAAAATAAAACCGTACATTATTCCATCTCGACATCAAAACCGCCATCGACTCGGCATCTTTCTCTGTAACAGGAACTATCAGGGAAATTTCCGCATAACTCCTTATCCTGTCAATCATTTGAAAAAAAACATTATTCCCTCCTGAATTAATCGGGTAAGGTATGGCCGGCATTGTCATCAACAATTTCATCATAACTCCTGCAATTATGGTTTTTTACCTTTCAATTTATTTATGAATTTACCCAAACGTATATAACGCCGATATTTTCGTTTTTCTTTTTCCAATTCAATTACATGGTCGAAAGTTGCACGTATGGTCTTAGGAATAAGTTCATCGATCACTTTATTCCGTTCTTCACACATCAGTCCGTAATATTTCGGATCGTTGCTGATTCCCGTCATATCGAATATTACAATATCCATATCGAGAAAAACAGATTTTTCGTCCCCAAGCATTGTTTGCATAAAGAATTTCCAGTCAGACACAATCTTATATTTTATATCATACAACCCGTATTTATCAAACAAGCTCCGCCTTATAAATGTGGCCTGATGCTGCATGGTATCTACATAGAGATCGAATAGGGTGACATCCCTGTTGCCATGATTACGCCATCTGAATATTCCCGTATCAGCAGCGCATATCTGTACTCCCCTTAATAAAGGGACAGAGTATTCTTTATTTTCGAAAATTTTCCTCAATACTTCATCGTCGGCATAGATGTCACCAGAATTAAGAAAATGGCAAAATTCCCCTTTAGCCCGGATAATACCCTTATTCATAGCCTCGTAAATACCTTTATCCGGCTCACTGACCCAACAAGTTATCTTATCGGAGTAAATTTCTAAAATTTGCTTGCTGCTATCGGTAGAGCCTCCGTCTATAACGATATATTCATAGTCGATATAGCTCTGCTTTATAACACTGCGTATGGTTTTCTCTAAACCTGTACCATTATTATAATTAATAGTAATGACTGATACCCTCATCTGCGATCTTCTTTCTGTCTTTGTTTTTCTTCTTCATTTTACTGAAGAATGACTTCTTTTTTACAATCTCCTGAATATATATAAATGAATAGTAATTTGGTATTTTTATTAACTCATTATATTTATTAAGCAAAAGGATTTCGGCATATTCTGAAAACAGATGTTTCAGGACAGGCAATTTATCCAGCGAAAATCTATTTTGTTTAGAAGTAATATGTATCGGATATACTGGTTTAAAATTACTAAAATGGAAAAACACCAATGGATATTTCTCATTAATATAATACTTTCCATCTCGCTCCGAAATTGTCCTTTCATGAAAATTCCAGTAAGCAAAGTTATATCCCGGATTCTTAGAAACCTGTACATCTTCATAAAAAACAGGCACATAGGTCATTGGTAACTGATCAACAAATATCCCCTTCTCTGTACGGTCAAAACACTGGGTAGCAAGTTTATTCGACCACCACTTTAACATTTTCATTGTCTCAGGTGTAGGACACACTGCCAAAAAGCCCAGATTATAAACACCATAGTTTAGGAAAATAGCTTCATCCGGCACTTTTCCGTCGTCAGCTATCGGACTAAGGATATGAGGTGTTAATAATATACTTTTTCCGGCCAGTTCTTCTTCAATCGATCCCAAATTATCAAAAACCTTTATATCCGGATCGAAATATATTACAATCTCTGCATCGGGATAATTATTAAGAAAATATTGAAAATAGTATGGCTTAACAGATGTGTTCAACTCAATAATATTATAATTATCCGTCATCCACTTGAAATTTGGTATTTCCAGCTTTTCTACTTCTAATATTTCGGCGGGAGCATAATAGTCATAATCAATCTGTTTACTCCGCCTATCACACAAGCCGATGAAGAATGTATATTCGGGACTATATTTCTTTAACGAATCTCCTAAAGCTTTTGCCTGAGACAGATAATTATTAGAACAAACTGTAAATGCGATCTTCATTTTTTGGATTAATTAGTAAACGACAAAAGTAAACTAAAAATTATTTTTACTCACTCATACCTTGCAATCCATTCAACCTTCTACCTGAAGATAATGGAACATTTTGTAAACACCTTCAAAGCATTTATTTACTGAAAGATATTTATTTTCAAAAGATAATTCTTTTAGATTTTCCGGCAATTTGGTAATTATTTCATCCTTTCCGTCCGGAACGAACACCAGTAATCCTGAGTAAAATTCAGTCCGTTCTATTTCCCTGTCGAAAGGGAAAAAGCTGATCTGCTTCATATCGTCACTTACCTCTACGATATGATTTCGAAGATAAATATCCGGATAAATAAATGTATAGTGAGAATAATAACGTTTCATGTATGTCTATCTCCCTTTTTTTGAAAAATCAAGATTTCTTTCTCTATTTACGGATTTCTGCTTACCTGATCTCCCTGACATATCCAGCTTATTTTTGCAGACCTGTAGCAGTAGCAATTTCCGGTTTATCTGCAGGTTTTGCCAAAGATGATGTAGCAGATACTTCTTCCGATACGGGCTTATTGTCAGTTATTGAATCTAAATAAGAAATATTATATAATATAACATCCGACGATATACCTTTTATTTTATTTTCTACATGCACATAACCGGATATATTCTTTAAAAGACTATCTGCCAATTGCGGCTTGGCAAATATATAACGTCTGTTCTCAGCTATTGGCACAATTGTCTTTACCAATGTATCTTTATACGTAAAGAAGACTGCGGCTTCTGCTTTTTGCAATGAGCTTACCCCTTGCACATCAAATCTTAATAAGAATTTGGGTAAATCGATTGTTTTTATCTTATTAGAGTCTATATCAAACGACATGGTAGGCGTTTGCTCATTCAGGAAAGAGAGGGGCGGTACCAGATAATTTGAATAATTACGTCCTAAAACATTCATCCGGACCGATGTCATCGCGTTACTTGCAGCTCTAAGGCGGGAAGCGACCGAGTCATTTATCGTATTATAAATTTCTATATTATCCGAATACCATAATAAAGAAGAATCAAGTTCTGCCTGTGTTATATTATGCTTCTGGAGTATTCCGTTCAATAAGGCATCTTTCTTCTCATCGGCACTGAAATCCGAACCACTCCTATATATGGCCTGCGCCAGTTGCATATCGAAAAGAACATCTGTCATTTTATCCTCATGCATCACATAACGGGGCCTTCTCCCGCACGAGCTGAGAAGTATCACTATAGCCAGAATGAAATAAAAGACTGTACGTTGTTGCATAATCAGGCTTTATCTTTTTTTCTCCAAAGATACCGATAATGTCTTGCGATAAAAAATAAGAAGGATAAAAATACCTACTGTAATAGCAGAATCCGCAATATTAAATATTGGGCTGAAAAATATAAAGTTCTCACCGCCCCATACCGGGAGCCATGATGGGAATGTGCCATTTATGAGCGGAAAGTAAAGCATATCTACCACATTACCGTGAAGCCAGCTGGAATAGCCTTCTCCCAGCGAAACAAACGAGGCAACATGTCCCTGATAGCTGGCAGAGAATATTTCTCCATAAAATATGCTGTCGATAATATTACCGAATGCCCCGGCCAGGATAAGGGCGATACAAGCTATGTAACCGCCTTTGTAACCTTGCTTAACCAATCTGTACAGATAATAACCTATAAAGAAAATGGCCACAATACGGAATAATGAGAGGAACAATTTACCTCCCAGTTTCCAGCCAAAAGCCATACCGGGATTCTCTACAAAATAAATCTTGAACCAACTGGAAATCTCAATAGACTCGTATAGAGACATATGAGTTTTTACCCAGATTTTGGACACCTGGTCTATTACAATAACCAATACAATAACCAATATTGCTATCAGTCCCCGGTTTTTATTATCCATACAATTAATATGCTAATTCCGTAAAGAAAACGAAGAAAAAACAGAAATATCGTTACATCTATTTTTTCTTCCCTTTCATCTACTACTTATTTGTTCTTATTATTTTACTCCGCTATTTTTAGCCTCAATGCTTAAAGTAGCATGAGGTACAGCACGTAAACGTTCTTTCGGTATCAGCTTGCCTGTTTCGCGGCAGATACCGTATGTTTTATTTTCGATACGGATAAGTGCCGACTGCAAGTTTTGGATAAACTTCATCTGGCGTTGGGCCAAACGTCCGGCTTCTTCCTTCGATAGCGTAGATGCTCCTTCTTCCAACACTTTAAATGTAGGAGAAGTATCAGTTACGTCATTTCCGTCGGCATTAGTTATAGCCGCTCTTAATTCATCGTATTCTTTCTTAGCTTTATTTAGCTTTTCGAGGATAATATCACGGAATTCGTTTAATTCCTCGTCTGTGTATCTTGTTTTTTCTGCCATAACTTTACGTTTTAAAAGTTAAACATCCTGTTTTTAATTTTATTAAAGATAATCCTTTTATCTGACTTTATCTACAGACACCTGTAAAATATAATCATCCATGTCTATTTCCTGGCCGTTTTTCACATCAGCAAGCTCTATGCTATCAGCAAGTACCTGCGACGCAATATACGCTTTATATTCTGACACCGTGCTCCTTATCTGCTCATTATCAGATATTATTATGTTTATCCGGTCTGTTATATCAAAACCGCTCGATTTACGAATATTTTGTATACGGTTTACCAATTCACGGGCAATACCCTCTTTTCGTAAATCCTCGGTTACGGTTACGTCCAACGCCACTGTCAACTTCCCTGCACCAGCGACCAGCCAGCCGGGTATATCTTCCGATATTATTTCTACATCAGCCAGTTCTATCGTTGCTGTCTGCCCTTCCACATCGAAAGTATAGCTGCCTTCTTTTTCAAACGCGGCAATTGCATCCTGCGGCATATTCTGTACCTCAACAGCCAGTTGCTTCATTATCTTACCATAACGAGGCCCCAGTTTCTTGAAATCCGGTCTTACTTTCTTCACAAAAATACCTTCCGAACCGCCAACATATTTAAGCTCTTTTACATTCACCTCATTCAATATAAGGTCGCGCACGGCTTCTATATCCTGTTCCTGTTTATCGTTGAGGATAGGTATCATTATCTGCATAAGCGGCTGGCGTACCTTCACACTTTCTTTGCGGCGAAGAGCCAATACTGCCGATGATATATCCTGCGCTATCTGCATACGTTCTTCCAAGGTTTTATCCACAACAGAAGCGTCATAAGCCGGATAATCCGACAAATGCACCGATGGCGCTTTTTCCTTTCCTGTCACTGATACCAGATCGCAGAACAGTTTATCCGAGTAAAACGGAGAAATAGGAGCCATCAGTTTTGAAACTGTTTCAAGACATGTATATAACGTCTGGTAAGCGGACAATTTATCTTTTGTCATTTCGCCACCCCAGAAACGTTTCCTGTTCAGACGAACATACCAGTTACTCAGGTTATCGTTCACAAAATCAGAGATCGCACGTCCGGCCTTTGTTGGCTCATATGTTTCGTAATACTCATCCACATCTTTTACAAGTGTGTTCAGCAGAGAAATTATCCAACGGTCTATCTCCGGTCTTTCGCTTACAGGTATCAGCTTTTCGCTAAAAGTGAAACCATCTACGTTGGCATATAATGCAAAGAACGAATAAGTATTATATAATGTTCCGAAAAATTTACGGCGTACTTCTTCTACCCCTTCTATATCGAACTTCAGGTTATCCCAAGGCGAAGCATTGGTTATCATATACCAGCGTAACGGATCGGAACCATATTTTTCGATTGTAGAGAACGGATCGACTCCGTTTCCACGGCTTTTAGACATTTTATTACCATTCTTATCCAGTACAAGCCCATTGGAAACAACATTATTGAATGATATGCTGTCCTTTACCATTGTAGATATGGCATGCAGTGTGAAGAACCATCCACGAGTCTGGTCAACCCCTTCTGCTATGAAGTCGGCAGGATAAACCTTCGAGAACTCCTCTTCACTTATATTCGGATAAAACACCTGTGCAAAGGGCATAGCGCCCGAATCGAACCATACGTCTATAAGATCAGCCTCACGTTTCATCGGTTTGCCTGACTCCGAAACCAATACTATATTATCCACATATGGACGGTGCAGGTCTATCTTCTCATAATTAGCCTTGTCCAGATTTCCTATTTCAAAACCCTTCCAGGGGATTTCTTTCATAAATCCTGCATCGACAGCCTTTTGCATTTCTGCATAAAGTTCCTTTATCGAGCCTATACATTTCTCCTCTTTGCCATCCTCTGTCCTCCATATAGGCAACGGCGTACCCCAATAACGGCTGCGGCTCAGATTCCAGTCCTGAAGATTTTCCAGCCACTTACCAAAACGGCCTGTACCCGTAGACTGAGGCTTCCAGTTGATAGTTTCATTCAGCTCCATTAAGCGTTCGCGACTGGCCGTAGTACGTATAAACCAGCTATCCAGCGGATAGTATAATACAGGTTTGTCCGTACGCCAGCAGTGCGGATAATTATGCACCTGGCGCTCTATCTTAAAGGCCTGATTAGCCAGCTTGAGCATTACACTAAGGTCTATATCGAGCGTATTGGCATCGGCAGGCAATGTATCGTCATATTCATTCTTCACATAACGACCCGCGTATTCTTTATATAAATCTACATTTACATTCGTTTTCAGATATTCAGGATCGATGTCTTCAAGACGGAAGTATTTACCTGTAAGGTCTACCATCGGTCGCTGGTTGCCATCTTTATCCAACAGCAACATGGCCGGTACGCCATTTTCTTTGGCAACCCTGGCGTCATCCGCACCAAAAGTAGGGGCTATGTGCACGATACCGGTACCATCATCTGTAGTTACAAAATCTCCGGTCAGTACACGGAATGCACCATTGCCCGGGTTCATCCACGGTATCAACTGCTCATACTCCATGCCTACAAGACCGGCCCCTTTCCACTCTCCCGCTATCTTATACGGTATCAGTTTATCTCCCTGCTTATAGTCTTCCAAAGCGATATCTCTTGCCTTCTCATTGAACATACTGAACATAAGCGATTTTGCAAGCACAGCAGTCATTTTATTGCCCGTATACGGATTGTAACTCTGAACAGCGACATAAGTGATATCCGGTCCTACTGCCAAAGCCGTATTCGAAGGCAATGTCCACGGAGTAGTAGTCCATGCGAGGAAATAAGCATCACCAAACTGAGACATCTCCGCTTTTGGCGACTTGATCTTAAACTGAGCTACACAAGTGGTATCCTTTACATCCCGGTATGCTCCGGGCTGGTTCAATTCATGTGTGCTGAGCCCTGTACCCGCAGCGGGAGAATAAGGCTGTATAGTATATCCTTTATAAAGGTATCCTTTCTTATATAATTCGTTCAGCAGGTACCAAAGCGTTTCTATATAACGGCTGTCGTATGTTACATAAGGGTCGTTCATATCTACCCAATATCCCATAATACGAGTCAGGTTTTCCCACTCTCCGGTGTATTTCATCACTTCCTTGCGGCAAGCGTTGTTATACTCTTCTACCGATATTTTTTTACCGATATCTTCTTTGGTTATCCCTAATTTCTTCTCTACAGAAAGTTCCACAGGTAAGCCATGCGTATCCCATCCGGCCTTACGGTTCACCAGAAAGCCTTTCATAGTCTTGTACCTGCAGAAAATATCTTTTACTGCACGTGCCATTACATGGTGAATACCGGGCATTCCGTTTGCCGATGGAGGTCCTTCGTAAAAAACAAACGACGGGGCCCCAGCGCGTACATCCAGACTTTGTTGGAATATGTTCTCCTTATCCCACTTTTCCAATATCTCTTTGTTGATATCGGACAAGTTAAACCGATTGTATTCTGAAAACTGCTTACTCATAGTGTGTATAAAACATACATTAAAAAAATTGAGGGCAAAGATAGTAAAAAGTTATGAGTTATAAATTATGTGTTATATGTTACAATATATAATTGTGATTTATTTAGAAAGAGAAGCCTGGTTCCCATAAATCAGGAACAAATTAGAAAGTAACATCTGCTCTAAAAAAATGAGTTTGTGGATAAACGGTTATGGGGATGGAAAACAGAAAAAGCCATAACAATGGGTTTTAACAGCATTTTAACTTCTGGTACCAGAAATAGAATATCAAGCCATACACACAATGTTTCATTCTGCTACTTAAATACCACTAAATGTTATCAATATTGGGTTATAAAAAATCAACAATATTTTAACATTTAAATTATAATACCTATCTTTGGCCAGTGGTTCAGAATATTATATAAACACAAATATGCAAGATTTTTTTAAAAACAGGGTGACTAAATTCTGGAAATCTTTTTCGGAAGAAGAATACCAAATTAGGGAAATGATGGATAACAAAGTTGAGGGAGAGACTCTCCTTAATTTTGTAGACAGTGTTTTACAAATTGCTTTCAATAAAGTTTATTTCGAAATGGGGATGAACAATGAGGGTAAATATGAACTTATATTAACGCCTGAAGGAGACCGCACCCGGCTGATGCTGTTACATTACTGGCTCCAACAAGCACCGCAACATCTACTAAAATACTGGAATTTTTATTCGACAAAGCCAGCTCATGGAGAACCGGGTGCCATAATAGAAATGTTCGATATTAGAATCGGAGAAGACGATATAACCGTCTATCCGGAGATAGACAGCGATAAAAGTAAAATAAACATCGAATTGTACAGCCCCAAACTTATGGAGCTGGATGAGAACAACCGTTATTCAATGTTCTTTATTTATCTCGACCAGTTTATAGGAGAACTCTATACGATGGAATATATCGGTTATATTCATTTTGTACAGGAAAAACAAAAGAAAAGGACTTCGGCTATCGCCGCCCTGAAATCATTTATAGACAGAGCCATTTCAGAATACGGCTGGCCAAAGTTCGATAATCCATGCGAAATATACAGCGGATACAGGATGGAACCGAACCAGGATGAAGGATGGAAATTGCGCGAAGATATATTTTCAGGTTATACATCATGCACACCCCTGTTAGACGACTATTATAACGGAGAAAATAAACGGTTTGACGAAGCTAAAGAAAACGGGGTCATTTTCGGTTTCCTTTTCTTCGAAAACATAAACATCCCCAGAGAAAATGTTGTTAATTTCAGAGGAGAAATAGAAGATAAAATTGCCGCAACAGTTATCCCATGTGGTATAGCTAACAGTCTGGGTGGCGCTACAGGCTTTCATTTTTCATATATTGACTTTATCATATACGATTATGAAACTTTCATCCCCATAGTAAAAGAGATAGTATTCAAACACAAGCTTGAAGGAGCCGGATTCTCCAACTTCACAATCGGTGCCGAACCCGTTATATTTAATGAATAAAAAAAGTATTCTGTCAACCAATAATTCAAAGCATTTTTACCGGATTAAATTATCGATACTTATAAAAGCACCAGGTTATTATTTCAGAACAATAAAAAATAAGAAAAGACAAAAAGCGTTGAGTTTGTTATCTTTTAGTTAAAATACGCCTTATCTGCTTAAATATTCAGACGTTTATTCGGGTTCAAAATTTTTTATTCTGCTTTTTAAAACAAAATCATTACTTTTGCGGTTCAATTAGAAAAAAATAACTTTCTGGATAGAAAATAATTTAATTCATTCTGATAATACAAGATAAGCCTTAATATATGCAAAAAAATTTAGTAATTGTTGAGTCTCCTGCCAAAGCCAAGACCATAGAAAAGTTTCTGGGCAAAGATTTTAAAGTGATGTCCAGTTACGGACACATCAGAGACCTGAAAAAGAAGGACTTGGGAATAGATTTGGAGAACGGCTATACACCACTGTATGAAGTTCCGAGTGACAAGAAAAAAGTGGTAGACGAGCTAAAAAAGGCTGCCAAAGAAGCCGATACTGTATGGCTGGCTTCCGATGAAGACCGGGAGGGAGAAGCCATATCCTGGCATCTGTTCAAAACATTGAAACTTGATGAGAAGAAAACAAAAAGAATCGCATTTCACGAAATAACAAAGGATGCGATACTCCATGCAATAGAAAATCCCCGCCAGATAGATATTAATCTTGTGGACGCACAACAAGCACGCCGGGTACTCGACCGTATTGTCGGTTTTGAATTATCGCCCGTGCTTTGGCGTAAAGTTAAACCTGCCCTATCTGCAGGACGGGTACAATCTGTAGCAGTAAGGCTCATCGTAGAACGTGAACGTGAGATCCAGGCGTTCCAGACCGAAGCGTCTTACCGTGTCACAGCTGTTTTCATTAAGAAAGAAAACGGTGTTGAAACTGAAATAAAGACAGAATTAAGCAAACGCCTGAAAACAAAGGAAGAAGCGCTTGACTTTCTTGAGAAACTAAAAGAAGCCAGTTTTAAAGTAGAAGACGTGGAAACAAAACCGATGAAAAAATCACCGGCAGCGCCGTTTACTACATCCACATTACAACAGGAAGCTTCCCGCAAACTGGGATTCCCGGTATCGCTGACCATGATGATAGCCCAGAAGCTATACGAATCGGGAAAGATCACCTATATGCGTACCGACTCGGTAAACCTATCGGGACTGGCTATCAATACTGCAAGAAATGAAATAGAATCCGTTTACGGAAAACAATACTCGAAAGTACGCCAGTTCTCTACCAAGAGCAAAGGAGCGCAAGAGGCCCATGAGGCCATTCGCCCGACATATATGTCAGAGCATACAGTATCCGGTACGGCTCAGGAAAAGAAACTATACGATCTTATTTGGAAACGTACCATCGCTTCTCAAATGGCAGACGCGGAATTAGAAAAGACGACTATAACAATAGGCATATCCAACAATAAAGAACTGAAGTTTACGGCTGTCGGTGAAGTTATCAAATTCGATGGATTCCTGCATGTATATCTTGAAGGAACAGACGATGAAAACATTGACAGCGAAAGTAGCCTGTTACCTCCGGTAAAACCACAAGAGGCAATGGATATGAAGGAAAGTATCGCTATGGAACGTTTCACACAACGTCCCAGCCGTTATAGTGAAGCTTCACTGGTCCGTAAATTGGAAGAACTGGGCATAGGTCGCCCATCTACCTACGCTCCGACTATTTCCACAATCCAGAACCGTGAATATGTAGAGAAATCAAATATAGAGGGTACAGAACGCCGGTACAATATACTGTCTCTGAAAAAAAATAAAATAACAGATTCCGAAAAAACCGAAATAACAGGAACCGATAAAGGAAAACTGATCCCAACCGATACAGGGATGGTGGTCAATGACTTCTTAACAGAATACTTCCCTGACATACTGGATTATAATTTTACTGCCAATGTGGAAAAAGAATTTGACCAGGTAGCCGAAGGAGAAGAAAACTGGACTAAGCTGATAGATAAGTTTTACAAGGTATTTCATCCGGTCGTGGAATCGGCAACCAATATGCAAACCGACCATAAAATAGGAGAACGCATACTGGGTATCGATCCTAAATCAGGCCGTCAGGTTTCTGTAAAGATCGGAAGATTCGGGCCTATGGCGCAGATTGGAGTTCAGGAAGATACGGACAAACCTCTTTTTGCAGGTCTGCAAAAGACTCAGTCAATTGCCACCATTACTCTTGAAGAAGCCTTGAAATTATTCGAACTACCCCGTTCAATAGGTGAGTTTGAAGGTAAAGATGTCAGTGTGGGCACAGGCCGCTTCGGACCGTATATTAAGCATGACGGCAAGTTTATATCGCTGCCTAAAGGATACGATCCTTTTAGCGTAGACATAAACATGGCTATTCCCCTCATTACCGACAAACGGCAAAAAGATGCAGAAAAGGTTATCAAAACATTTACCGAAGATGCCGATCTACAGATATTAAATGGTCGTTATGGCCCTTATATAGCATACAAGAAAAATAACTTCAAAATACCGAAAGGCACCGCGCCTGAAAGTCTCGATTTTGAAGCATCGATGAAGATAGTAAACTCTACAGAAGAAAAAGCAGCCAAGACTAAAGGAAAAGGGAAAAAGAAATAAGAGATTGCATCCTATTCAAATTGTTTGAATAATTTTGAATAATATTGTATTGAATGAATAAGATTTTAGAAAAGATATTCGGATACAGAGGATATAGAATTATAATACCCCTGATAGATTTGGCCGTTATTTACGGCTCATATATCTTAGCTTTTTATCTTTTCAAAGATACTCTTGATAATTTTACACTTAACTATAATGCTTTTAAAGCAAGTATTCCTTTTATCATTGTCAGTTATCTTATTCTAAGCCATATATTTGAGCTTGACAAGCCTAAGGACTTTACTTTTTTCGGGGTTGGCTACACGGTCGTTCTGGTTGTAGGTTCGCTCCTGTTTACAACAATGGCTATCAGCTTCTTTATCCGGGAATTTGCATTCCCCCGGAGTATCCTTCTAGCCGGAACCATCTTTCAGCTCGTAGTTATAACCTTCTGGCATTTATTCGCGAGCCGCATGTATTTCCGGGTAAACAAAGGGAAATCGGTGCTGGTTATCGGTTATGAAAAGTCTCAGGCTCTGGCTTACAAGCTACTGGAATCGAAAGGAATGTGGTCGCAGATCAAGCATGTTTGCTCCCCCACATATTCTAAAGTATATGAACTTATTGACGAATGCGACATTACGTTTATTACTGAAGACGTCGAAGAATCGTTGAAGCAGGAAATAATACTTTACTGTGTCGAAAACGATCATACGGTCTTATACCAGCCAAAAAATCTGGAAATACTCCAGTTTAATGCCAACTTCCTGCAAATAGACGATTCCCCCGTATTAGATGTAAGGGAATTCGGTCTTTCACAAGGAAGTGAAACAACCAAAAGAATCATCGATGTTCTTTTAGGGAGTATAGCACTCGTTATATTTTTCATTCCGTTTGTATTTGTTTATCTGTCCTTAAAAATAGGAGGTGGCTCAGCTTTTTATATACAGGAAAGAATAACCCGTGACAATAAGGTATTTAGAATATACAAATTCAGGACAATGGTTGAGAATGCCGAAGCCATTTCCGGCCCTGTACTAGCTCAGGATGTGGATAAACGCATCACCAGACTGGGACATATACTGAGAGCGACACGCCTGGATGAGATCCCTCAGATATTCAATATTCTCATTGGAGATATGAGTATTGTCGGGCCACGTCCCGAACGTCCATTTTTCGTTAAACAGTTTTGTGAAGAAATGCCAGAATACGGTTTACGCCACAGGGTAAAAGCCGGGCTGACAGGATTAGCGCAGGTACAAGGTAAATACAATACTTCGGTAAGGGATAAACTAAAATATGACCTGCTGTATATCAATGGCTATTCTCTGGCTCTGGATGTAAAGCTAATCATGCAGACATTGAATATACTACTCCGCAGTAACAGCACGGAAGGTGTTAAGAGTGTCGAAGAACTTGGTGACGAAATAGAGCGTCTTACCAGACGCTGAATAAATATTCTTATGACTGATTTTCAACAACTGATAATAAGCCGGCGCAGTACCCGTAAATTCACGGAAGAACCGATTAGCCCGGAACAGGTGGAGATAATAATGAAAGCCGCATTGATGTCCCCCGCCTCCAAGAGTGCTAATCCCTGGCAATTCCTTTTGGTGGAAGATAAGGAAATGCTGGATAAATTGTCGTACTGTAAAAAATCGGGCAGCAGGCTGATTGCCGGATGCGCCTTGGCTATTGTGGTGCTGGCCGACCCTCTTACCAGTGATGTCTGGATAGAGGATTCGTCCATAGCATCCATTATGATACAGCTACAGGCCGAAGATTTGGGCTTGGGCAGTTGCTGGATACAGGTCCGTGAACGATACACGATGAGTGATACCCCATCGGATGAATATATCAGAGAACTATTCGATATCCCGATGCAACTCCAGGTCTTATCTGTAATAGCAATAGGACACAAAGCCCAGGAACGACCGCCTTTCGATGAAGAAAAGCTGCAATGGGAAAAGATACATATCGGTAAATTTAATATAGACCAATTAGCCGAATAATATTATGGCAACAAGTTCGAATAAAGCGTCCAACGACCGTCTGTCTTACGGAATAACCATCCTCATTTTCGGGGTATTATTCTTATTGGACAAATTAGGGTTTCTCAGGCAGATACCTTACGGACAAAAACTTATCAGTGTCGGTGTATTCTTCCTTATAGGAGGAATCGTATTCCTGATAACACAACCCAAAAAGATCCTTGGCTGGATATTCCTCGGAATAGGTATCCTTCTTAATGCCGACTTGTTCTTCGGCTGGCTAAGTAATTATTCCAACCTGATAGTCCCATTAGGCCTTATTATTGCAGGAGTAGCAATGGTACTGACCGCAAAGAAGAACTGATGAAAGTTGTATTCATAGGTGCCGGAAATGTAGCTACCCATCTTGCTACAGAACTGTATAGAAAATCCTTTGATATTATACAGGTATATAGCCGCACTCTGGAGTCTGCATCTGCTTTAGCTGAGCGAGTAAATGCGATTCCTGTCTCCGATATAGCTTCGGTAATCAACGATGCCGACCTGTATATCTTTTCGGTGAAAGATTCGGTACTGG
Source organism: Dysgonomonas termitidis (assembly GCF_042654545.1). Classification (GTDB taxonomy): domain Bacteria; phylum Bacteroidota; class Bacteroidia; order Bacteroidales; family Dysgonomonadaceae; genus Dysgonomonas; species Dysgonomonas termitidis. Next base: position 136,202 of record NZ_JBHSGN010000121.1, on the reverse strand, counting down.
ACAGTATGGCTTCTCAATTACCAAAAAACGATGGCATATGGATACATACCGCGGGAAGCGTACCTTTAGATATATTCAGCAAATACACAGGCAGCTATGGAGTAATCTACCCATTCCAGACATTCAGTAAAGACAGGATCGTAGACTGGCCTGATATTCCTGTTTTCATAGAAGCATCCGATGCCTGTACTCTGAATACATTGCAAGCTATTGCCAGTCAACTATCCGATAAAGTATCAGAACTATCGTCCGAAGACAGGAAATATATACACCTGACAGGGGTATTTGCCTGTAACTTCACGAATCATATGTACACTCTGTCCGAATTGTTCCTGAAAAAAATAAATCTTCCTTTTGACGTAGCTCTGCCTCTGATAGATGAAACCGCATCGAAGGTACATTCATTAACTCCCGGTGAAGCACAAACCGGCCCCGCTATCCGTTACGACAAGAATATCATTGATAAGCACATGGAAATGATCGAGGACAAGAAAATAAAGGAAATATATAGGCTAATAAGCGAAAACATTCACAGAATGAACTGACAGACAAACAATTGCTACCAGCCGAAAGCTTCCTCACTCATCCATTTACCATGTACTTTCATTACCTGCTCGATTATATCGCGGGCAACTCCATGCCCTCCTTTGAAATGTGAAATATACCGGGCTATACTTCTTATTTCATGTGCGGCATCTGCCGGGGCAACAGGTAATCCTACCGACTGCATTACATGATAATCTGGTATATCGTCTCCTGCATACATAATCTCTTCCGGCTTATAACCTGTCTTCTGTATATAGTCGTTAAAGTCATGTATTTTAATCTTCGACTTCATATAGATATATTTTATCCCCAGGCGCGAGAAACGCAGCCTTACAGCCTCCGTATCGCCTCCTGTAATGATCGCTACGCCATATCCATGTTTTACGGCAAGATTTATGGCATACCCGTCTTTTATGTTCACCATACGCATCGGCTCACCCTCAGGAGACAAGGGAATGGAATCGGGAGATAAAACCCCGTCTACATCAAATATAAATGCCTTGATCTTACTAAGGTCATAATTTACAGTACTCATATGTATATATTTTTAACTCTTAATTCGGAGCTCTGGAATACAGATATGCAGCTATCGCGATAAATACCAGATTGGGAATCCACACAGCAAGCCACGCAGGCATAGTCCCCGATACGGCAAATGACGAACTGACCGTCTGGAACATAATGTATGATACACTAAGCCCCAACCCGATACCGATATTAAGCCCCATACCACCTTTCACTTTACGGGCCGACAAAGAAGCCCCGATAATAGTGAGGATAAACGCGGAAAATACAGAAGCAAAACGTTTGTGAAATTCAATCTCGAACTGAGTGATACTCACCTCGCCCACCGTCGCAATACCTTTATCTTTTTGCCGCTGTATATATTTATATAACGCGGGAGTGGTCATTTGCTCGAAATCGTTTACAGATATCAGAAAATCGCTGGGCACAACATTCAAGGTCGTATCTATTTTATCCCCGTTGCTGATTATCTCTTTCATGCCTTCCAGTTCCCGTATCTTATAATTATACAGTTCCCAGTGATACGCGCTGTCGTATTTTATACGTTGGGCTGTCAGACGTGATTTAAGTTCCTTATCTTCAATTTTGTCGAGAGACAGGTTATATCCTTCCTTCGTCTTATTATCGAACCGCTCTATATATAAAATAACACCTTTATCCACCTGAAGCTGAATCCCTGAAGCGTATTCCACACTCTTATCCCTGACGTACTTGTTCTGAAACTTGATACGGGTTACATTGGCAGGAGGGATTATAAAACTACTGAGAACAAATGAAAAGACCGCAATTATTCCCGCCGATATCATATATGGCTTCATCAGCCGTTTAAAACTCATCCCATTCGATAACATGGCGATAATCTCGGAATTATCCGCCAGTTTGGATGTGAAAAATATAACGGCTATAAATACAAACAGGGCACTGAAGAGGTTCGTATAATAGGGCACAAAGTTGACGTAGTAATCAAATATTATCGCTGTCAACGGAGCCTTTTTATCCAGAAATTTATCCAGTTTCTCATTTATATCGAATACGACAGCAATGGATATAATAAGAACAATGGAGAATATATAAGTCCCCAGGAACTTCTTAATAATATATTTGTCGAGTATCGAAAGTATTTTCATTTTCAGCTACTTCGCCCTCCGGGCAGTTACAAGTTACAACCAGACAAGTTATTCTTAATTCTTTAAATTTTCCTGCTCACTTTTTCTACCATTTCTTTCTTCCATCCGGAGAAATCCCCTGCTATAATATGCTCACGGGCTTCTTTAACCAGTTGCAGATAGAAAGCCAGATTGTGTATAGAAGCTATCTGTAATCCTAATATTTCATTCGTAATAAACAGATGACGAAGATATGCTTTTGTATATAAAGTATCAACAAATGATGCCCCATTTTCTTCGATCGGAGAAAAATCGTTTGCCCACTTCCTGTTACGCATATTCATTATACCATTACGGGTAAACAGTTGCCCGTTGCGTCCGTTACGGGTAGGCATGATACAATCGAACATATCCACACCCCGCTCTATGGCTTCCAGAATATTGGCCGGCGTGCCTACTCCCATCAGGTAACGGGGTTTACCGGCCGGAAGTATTTCGTTTACCACCTCAATCATCTCATACATTTTTTCGGTAGGTTCACCTACAGCCAGTCCTCCGATCGCATTCCCGTCCGCACCTTTCGATGCTACATTCTCTGCGGCTCTGCGGCGTAAGTCAGGATAAACACACCCCTGCACAATAGGAAATAAGGCCTGCTTATACCCGTATTCGCATTCTGTGCCGTTAAACTGAGTAAAGCATCTATCGAGCCATCGTTCGGTCAAATCAAGGGATTTCTTTGCATATGTATAATCGGCATCTCCCGGCGTACATTCATCGAAAGCCATAATGATATCCGCGCCTATCACCCTCTGAATATCCATAACGGATTCCGGTGTAAAAAAGTGCTTCGAACCATCTATATGAGACCGGAATATAGCGCCTTCTTCGGTCAATTTCCTGTTTTCGGCTAAAGAAAACACCTGAAATCCTCCACTGTCGGTCAGTATCGGCTTGTCCCAGCTATTGAATTTATGCAAACCGCCCGCTTGTTTAAGTATTTCCAATCCCGGACGCAGATACAGATGATACGTATTCCCCAGAATTATCTGCGCTTCGATATCATTCTTCAGTTCGGTCATATGTACGGCTTTCACCGCTCCCTGAGTACCCACCGGCATAAAAACAGGGGTCTCTATCTGTCCGTGATCGGTTGTTATAAGTCCTGCTCTGGCTTTGGTTTGCCCGTCAGTATATTGAAGTTTAAAATCCATTTATTTTAGTTACAAGTTACAGAGTCTATACAGACCATGCAAACCGGACTTGCTTCATTTCCAAATTTGCTAATTTTCGAATTCTCAAATTGACATCAGATTTGAGTGGTCCTTGATTGTTCAGCATCATCTGCGTCCCCTTTTGCTACCAGGTCTTTTAGCTGAACCACAACAATCGATGTCTTATTTTTCTTTATCACCGTAAACTGATAATCCTCTGCTTCCAGTTTATCGTGCGTATTAGGAATACGGCCGAATTTATCGATGAGATATCCGGCAAGGGTATCGTACTGCTTATCTCTGTCTATCGGGTGCGGCAACTCATCGTTGATGTCGGATATGGCAGCCGTAGCTATTACCGAATAGATATTTTTTCCTGTTTGTTCTACAAACGGAATTTCGTTATCGTATTCATCCTGTATTTCACCGACAAGTTCCTCGAGTATATCCTCCATAGTGATAACGCCCTCTACTCCGCCATATTCGTTCAGTACCATCGCAATTTGCTGATGCTTTACCTGAAACTCTTTCAAAAGCTGGCCGATACGTTTTGTCTCGGGAGTAAATGAAACAGGGCGTATGATAGAACGGATATTCACATTCCCGCTGCTAATGCGCATCTTTTTCAATATATCTTTCAGATGGACTACCCCGATAGTGTTGTCTATATTATCCTCGTAACACGGAATACGGGAATATCCTTCCTCTATTACAAATTCCAATGTCTTTTCATCGTAATCGTTCACGTCTATAGATACCACCTGCGTACGCGGAACCATTATCTGGCGCGCGGTACGTTCCGAGAAATCAAATGCATTCTGGATAATATCAAATTCTGTACTGTCTACCTTCCCGCTTTCCTTTGCCTGATCTACCAGATAGCGCAACTCGTCGCTGCTATACACTTCCTGTTCCGAAACGGTATGCAGTCCAACCATCTTGAGTACAAGATTGGCAATGCCATTCAGTAACCAGATGAACGGACGGCAAATCCAATAGAAACCATGCAGAGGATATGCAACGGCAAGCGTTGTCTGTTCTGAACGCTGGATAGCCAATGATTTAGGAGCTAACTCTCCTAATACGATATGCAATATAGTGATTATAATAAATGCTGTAATCAGCGATACTGTAGACAACACAGACGGGGCAAGTTCAATATTGAACAGTCCGATTATTTCTTTGATTATCTTGGATACCACAGGCTCGCCTATCCAACCTAAAGCAAGGCTGGCAATGGTAATACCAAACTGGGTAGCAGCCAGATAGGAATCGAGATGTGTTACTATTTTTTTTGAAAGAGCGGCTGCACGACTGCCTGCCTGAGCTTTCAATTCAAGTTGAGAAGACCTAACTTTTACGATTGCGAATTCCGCCGCAACAAAAAAACCATTAAGAAATACGAATAAAAGAGTAATTAAAATCGATATGAAAATGTCCATATTCTAATATGAATGATAATAATGCAAAGATAATATAATTGTGTATTCGTTTAACAAAAAACAAATTAAACAACGATGAAAATATAAATAAATATTAAATAGAAGGCTTTACATTTATTGACTATATACCGTTAAAATGTAACGAAAGTAACAGAAAATCAATTATAAATCAAATCACTGGCTGAAATAAAATTCACAGGAATGAGGTATATGTAATTTTAACGTTCAATTCTTTTCAACTACGCGCAATCAAAGATTGCCTGTGTTCCTTTTGGGCAATGCCAAAAGGAAGGACAAGTCCGACAGGGCGTGGCAGCAATAAGTTAAAAGCTTTCGAAAACAAATAAGGAGGGGAATTATGCTGGAAAAGAATTGAACATTAAAATCCAACTACCTATTTGCATAATATATTATCAGGCTATAACTTATAATGACAGTCCTACTTACCAAAGTTACAAATAGGCGCGCGACCCTATTTCCCTTTATTGCTGTTAAATAAATCTTTTTTGAAAAACAGGACGCGTATAAGCCAAAGCACAAAAAAAGTAACACATACGATGGCGATAGTTGCCCCCGAACGCAAAATTATACTCAACGAAATAGGCTGGATATCCCACAGGGCCAATACGGTAAGGGTGGCTCCCGTAAGAATTATAACAGCAGATAATATACCGATAAAAATTTTCATAAATATTTACTGTTAAAAGGTTTATTCTTTCGCAAAGATAGAAAAGTATGGAATAGATATTTTTTATCTTTTCATAATTTTGATTAAAAAGCAAACAGATCACAGACCGGTATTTTAGTCTTCGGCAAAGTTATCTACAAGCACTTCCCTGTAAACATCCAGTATATTCGATTTGGAAATAAATCCGAGATAGACATCGTTTTCATCTACCACAGGCAGATTCCATGCCTTGGTTTCATCAAATTGTTTCATTATCCTTTCCATTGTCATACCCACTACAATAATTGCAGGCGGAGAAGTCATAACGCGCGAAATCCTGAAGCGGTTATATAGTTCGGGACGGAACATTATATTCCTTATATTGTCTATCAGCACGATACCCAAAAAACGATTTCGGTCGTCTACCACAGGAAACACATTACGTGACGAACTCGATATCACTTTTACCATCTCACCCAATGTCATATCCGGGTTTACAGTTTGAAAGTTAGTCTCTATCAACCGATTGATATTCATCAGAGTCAATACGGCTTTATCTTTATGGTGAGTAAGCAGCTCTCCCTTTTTGGCCAGACGCATCGAATAAATACTGTGAGGCTCGAATATCTTGATAAAAGCATAAGAACAGATCGATACTATCATTAGCGGTAAGAGCAGTTCATATCCACCGGTCAACTCTGCAATCAGGAATGTCCCTGTCAATGGCGCATGCATCACTCCGGCCATCACCCCGGCCATCCCCATCAAAGCAAAATTTTCTTCCGGCAATAAAGGCAGATACTGACTGAATTCAGAGTGGTTAGCCGCGTATGCAAATATAAATCCGGCAATACAACCGAGGAACAATGACGGAGCGAATATCCCCCCTGTACCTCCGGCACCATTTGTCGCGCTGGAAGCGAACACCTTCATCAATAGAACCCCGCCCAGGAAAAGAATTACTGTCCAGCGGAAATCTTTAAACTGGAAAAACAAACTATTGTCGAGCAACGTTCCATACTCCCTGCTGCCGTTGATCAATGCATTTATTGTATCATAACCTTCACCATAAAGCGGAGGCATCAGAAATATAAGAATACTCAGTACAGTTGCCCCGAGACCGTATTTTTGCCAATAGGTAAGTTTCCGGAATATATCCTCTATCCAGTTCATCGCACGGGTAAAATAGAGAGACACCACACCACAAAAAATACCGAGCAGGATAACCATAGGTATCCGCTCCAGAATAAATACATCGGTATATGCATAGCTGAACATAGCCTTGGTACCCATCGTCAGATACGACAGTGTAGCGGCGGTCACAGACGTTACCAAAAGCGGCAATACGGTAAAAGTAGTAAGGTCGAGCAATAAAACCTCGACTACAAACACCAGTCCGGCAATAGGAGCCTTGAAAATACCCGCGATGGCACCTGCTGCGCCGCAACCGATAAGCAGCATCAGATATTTTTGCTCCACCTTGAATACTCGTCCGAGATTGGACCCGATAGCCGACCCGGTCAGTACAATAGGAGCCTCCGCTCCTACCGATCCCCCGAATCCGATAGTAATGGAACTGGCTATAATAGATGTGTAAACATTATGAAGTTTGATAAAACTCTTGCGTTGCGAGATGGCATACAATATTTTTGTTACCCCGTGACTAATATCATCCCGTACAATATATTTTACGAAGAGCCCGGCGATAAGGATACCTACAGCAGGAGTTATCAGATATATGTAATTGGCTCCTTCGGTGAGAAACTGAGATGTAAGGAAGTGTTGTATCAGGTGTATCAGGCTTTTCAGAATATATGCCGCCAAAGCCGTAAATATCCCGATAAGGAAGCTTACGAATATGACCAATTGTTTTTCCTTGACATTCTTGGCTTTCCAGACAAGGAGGTTATTGTATATTTTATCAAACTTCATTTTTTAATTATTGAATCCCAAAAGTATAAAAAATAAGTCATACTAATAAATATTTATTCAAATCGATAGTGTTAAGAATCCACCTTTTCCTGCCTGTATTTAGCTGTATTCCTGCTTTTGGGATACTTACAGGATGTATCTCAAATAAGAATGACCGGATTTTTGCCTTTTATGCTCAAAATATACAGGCAATTGAATCACGCTGAATCTATATTTGCAACATAAACTAAATACACCATGAAACAAGACATTGCGATCACACCAAAGAAACGTATCAGTTCCATAGATGCCCTAAGGGGCTTCTCCCTGATGGGTATAATGCTGCTGCACAGTATGGAGCATTTCGACCTCACATATACACCTATACTTGATTCTCCATTCTGGCAATGGACAGATACAGCCGTAAACAGTATTATCCATTTTTTGTTTCAGGGAAAATCATACGCTATATTTTCCCTTTTGTTCGGTTTAAGCTTCTTTATGCAAATGGATTCACAGGCTGAGAAAGGTAATGACTTCCGTCTTAGATTCGCATGGAGGCTGGTAATATTATTTGCACTGGGTTATATCAACGGGTTGATATATATGGGCGAATTCTTCGTTATATACGCTACATTGGGACTGATACTCATCCCTCTATACAAAGTACCTGCAAAGTGGCTGGCAGGCATCGCGTTCCTCTTGTTTCTACAAATACCGCAGGTTATACAATTCATTTCTCTGATGAGTAATAATGTACCCAATACTCCCGATGCATTTAATATCCGCATGAACGGACTATTCGAAAAAAGTGCTGATATGTTTATCAATGGTTCTTTCCGGGATATGATAAAATTCAATGCAGTGGAAGGGCAAACAGCAAAGATGATGTGGTTTATAGATGTTTACCGCTATCTCCAACTTGCAGGGCTGTTTATTGTCGGTCTGCTGATTGGCCGTTACGGAATCCATAAGAGCGAAGAGAAAATGATAAAATATAGCAAAAAGGTACTACCCTATGCTTTCCTGTGGTTTGCATTCTTTTATGCTATAATATTGCTCCTGCCGCTTTTCGGAGTTAAAGATTATGCTCTGGCTGTAGGGAAAGGCCTGTTCACGACATATGCAAATCTGGGTATGATGACAATTTATATCTGCGGCTTTACTTTGCTCTACTATAAAACGGTTGCGGGTAAAAATGTATTAGAAAGATTGGCTCCTGTCGGACGTATGAGTGTTACCAATTACATGATGCAGTCTCTCTTGGGAGTCTTTATATTCTACGGTTTCGGGCTGAATATGGCCGTATCATGCAGTTTCCTTCAATGCGCTCTGGCCGGATTAGCAGTCTGTGCATTCCAGATATTTTATAGCAACTGGTGGATAAAACGTTTCTATTATGGTCCGGTAGAATGGATATGGAGAATTCTGACATGGCTTAAACCCGTACCTTTAAAGAGAAAAGGATAATTACTTGTCATTCTCAACGGAGTGAAGAATGCCGTCTTATTTGACAAGATTCTTCACTCCGTTCAGAAACAACGTTCGGCAGAGCGAAGCGGAGCCAATGACAAAAGGTATCAAAAAATGATACCTTTTCTGTATTTCATGAAAAACTTACTTCTTCACATAGTCCACAATCCAGTCACCGACTTCAGATGTAGAATGTTTTTCTCCGTCTTTAGAAGCTATATCCTCAGTAACAACACCCGCATCCATCGAAGCGGCCACAGCCTGACGGATAAGCGCGCCTTCTTCATGCAAATCGAAAGCATATTCAAACATCAGCGCCGCCGATAATATCGTTGCCAGCGGGTTAGCTATATTCTTACCTGCTGCCTGCGGATACGACCCGTGTATAGGCTCGAATACAGATGTATGGATACCGATGGACGCCGATGGCAGCATACCCAGCGAGCCTGTAATAACAGAAGCCTCGTCGGTAAGAATATCTCCGAAAAGGTTTTCGGTTACAAGTACATCGAAGCGTTTCGGCCATTGGATAATCTGCATAGCAGCATTGTCCACAAACATATATTCGGTTTCCACATCCGGATATTGTTTTTCTATCTCTTGCGCAACCTGTCTCCACAAGCGGGAAGTACAAAGCACATTCGCCTTGTCTACTACAGTCACCTTCTTGCGGCGCATACGGGCATATTTGTAAGAAAGGTGGAGAATGCGCTCTACCTCCTCACGCGTATATACACATGTATCGTATGCAGTATCCCCATCTTCGCTACGGCCTTGCGGACGTCCGAAATAAAGTCCTCCGGTAAGTTCGCGGATACACATAAAATCAGCTCCGTCTACTAAGTCGGCGCGCAACGGAGATTTGTGTATCAAAGACGGAAAAGTAGAAACCGGACGGATATTTGCATATAATCCCAGTTTCTTGCGCATAGCCAGTAGCCCTTGTTCGGGACGTACTTTGGCCGATGGGTTATTGTCATATTTAGGATCGCCTATAGCTCCGAAGAGTACGGCATCGGACGACATACACAACTCATGCGTTCCATCCGGATAAGGATTGCCAACCTGATCGATAGCGGTTGCACCCACTACCCCATATTCATAACTAAGCTCATGCCCGAATTTTTCACAAATGGCTTCTGTCACTCTCAAAGCCTGCCCGATAATTTCGGGTCCGATCCCGTCGCCGGGAAGTACTGCGATGTTTAATTTCATTAATATTCTTTTTTTATACTATTTGCCATATCAATAGCTTTCTTTATACAAATATCCATATTGTAATATTGCCATTCGCCAAATCGGCCAAGGGTATATATCCCAATTTTGTCTAAGTATTCCCTAATAATATTCATTGATGAGGAATAATTTTCATCAAAAACAATATAAGCCATATCTGAATTGTTATGATCCAGAGGCTCTATTAAAAAATCATCTGTCCTCCCTGATTGAATCATTTCTTCTACAAGATGCGATCCTATAACTTCAGATATTGCATACCCGTTGGACGGTCTGAAAACGAGCCAATATGAATATAACGATGAAATAAGTATTTGCTATCAGGGAGATATGTCCAAGTCTTATCTGTATCTTTAGTCTTCCATAAGACGTTTGATATTCCATTTACTTTTAATTTTTTAGCTGCTTCCTGAACATCTATAGGCACATTGGATATAGTTGCAATAAATCTATTTATTGGAGTCGTATTTATTATAATATCATATATCTTATCATTGTTAATATGCCACTTTTTTGAGATTTGATTATAGTTAACCGATTCGATTTCGTAGTTATAATGAATTATAATATCTTTTGCTAAAGCATCAATAAAAGTATTTTGATTATTCGATTTTGGATAATAAAATTCAAAGTGAGCCATATTATCCTCTGATTTGTTTATTAACCCTCTGAAAAACGATTCTTGATTTGGTACTGGCAATTTATCTTCAACCCAGGAATAGTCCATTTCTTCAGGCAACCTATTCCAAATTTTTTTGTTGTATGGTATAAAATATTCATAGGCCAACGTATCCCCAAATTTTTTCAAAAACCAATCTTTCAGATTATCATACGTTCCATTATCAATTGCTTTAAAAAAATCTACAGTTATTCTTTGTGCCAGATCTTTATCATTTTCAAATATCTGCCGTATTGAAAATTCAATGGGATAATCTATTTCATAATTATGAAATTTTATTCTGGATTTGCGCTTTATTCTATTCCATTCCGTAATCGGAAGGATATTGTCAAATACAAAATCTAAAACATCTTTATGTTTTGAATTGAAGCAATGACCGCCTATTGTGTGATAAGCAATACCGTTTACGTCCCTTGTTCGAGCAATTCCTCCATGTATACTCGCTTTTTCTAAGATTTCGACATCATATTGATTATTTAACAGCCTGGCAATGCTTAAGCCGCTTATTCCGGCTCCTAATATCCCGATTTTCATGATAAACTAAATTCTTTTATTATTTTCTGAAGTTCTATAATTCTTTTTGATGTATAATGTTTTTCCAAGACTTCGCCATAAAGCTTTAAATCGACAGGGGTTGCCAGATATTTATTCATTGTATCTTTGAATAATTGATAGTTATCGATATGGCGGGAAATTTTCCCCATTTCAAAAAATCTGCATTCTTCTGTATCAGGATATCTGGCTATTATATGGCATTGTTTTGAAATTAGTTCCAGAAACTTCGGTGTTACGGGATTAAATCCATTCGTACTCCTGCTATTATCCATGCCGGGGGTAGAGTAGAGCGCGATTTTCGATTTACCGAGTATCTCCATATAATCGGCTCTGCTATTGGCTTCTCCAATTTTACCTGTTTTTGTGGAGTAATATGCATAGTCTCCCTTATTGGAATTTTTTTGATAAACAAATTCAACATTCGGATTTTCCTTTAAATAGGTTTCTAAGAATTCCATTAAAATAGGATTTGTCCTTCCTAATGCTATAACATCATACTTTTTTTCAATATATTCAGAACTGATTTTATATCTGTCTGAAAGACTGAGAGGAATACATTTGACATTTAACAAACATTTTCTCTCTTTTAAAAAATTGTAGGCCTCAAAGCTGGAGACTAAAACTAAGGGACATTTTTTGAATTTGGTATAAAAATATGCTAATTTATCTTCATCTACGAAAAAATCAATTATATACGGAATCGAAATATTCCGTGCGCATGGATAAACAGGAAAATAATCAAATATATTCATAAGGAAAAAAAAAGCATTATCGGAAGATTTTCTTTTTCGTGAGTATAAGTTGTCTATTTTACATAATATATCATATAGCTTACCTTTCCCTTTGGGAATTTTAGAATACAAATTTTTGTCATCAAGAGACAATGGAATTTGCAAGTTATTGTATATATCTTCTTCCCATTCATACACAATATGCCATGAAGGATGATAAATGTATCTTCTTTTTGTAATAAGTCTCATAACATTTTTTTTTACAAAGATATATTTATTTCATTTACATATCCTCTATCATGTTCAACATCTTCTCTGTAGCTTTTACAGCCGCCTCTGTCTGGTCGGCGTCAAGTCCCCTGGTCTTGAAACTCTTCCCGTTAAACTCCCAGGTAATTACAGTTTGCACCAATGCGTCGGTGCGTCCTCCCGGCGGAATATATACCGCATAGTTAGTCAACGTAGGAGTCGGCTTATTCAGACGTGAATATATCTTCCACAATGCTTTTGAGAAGGCATGATACTGTCCGTCTCCGGGTGCAGTCCATTCATGCTCCTGTCCGTCGATTTCGATACGTACAGTAGCAGTCGGGCGCAAACCTTTGGTGAGAAGGAATGCAAAGGAAAGGATTTTTATCCGTTTTTCCTTCTCATTGTTCTTCAATACATCAGAAATAATGTATGGCAAGTCGTCCTGTGTTATGATTTCTTTCTTATCACCCAATTCGATAACACGGTTGGTTACCTTCATCATATCCTCCTCATCGAGCTCTATACCCAAAGCCTCAATATTTTTACGGATATTGGACTTACCTGACAGCTTACCCAATGCATACTCCCGTACACGTCCGAAGCGTTCCGGAAACAGGTCATTATAATAAAGGTTATTCTTATTGTCGCCATCGGCATGTATCCCGGCACATTGTGTAAACACATTATCCCCGACAATCGGCTGGTTAGCTGCGATATTTATTCCCGAATAACTTTCCACTACACGGCTTACCTTATTCAGTTTATCTTCTTTTATAGAAGTTTCCAGTTTCAACTGGTCATGGAATACGGCAATCACACTGGATAAAGATGCATTTCCCGCACGTTCACCCAGTCCGTTCATCGTCACATGCACACCTTTTACTCCCACTTCGGCCGCTACCATTGTATTAGCTACCGCAAGGTCATAATCGTTATGGGCATGAAAATCGAAATGCAGATTCGGATAACGGTTTATCATCCGGCGGCAACAACGCCATACACTATGGGGATTAAGAACACCCAAGGTATCGGGAAGCATAAACCGCCTGATAGGTAAATCTTTCATTCCGTCCATCATAAAGTACACATAATCTTCGGAATTCATTATCCCGTTCGACCAGTCTTCCAGATAAACATTTACGGTTATACCCATCTTCTCTGCAAGCTCGACTTCGTATCTGATATCCTCCAGATGTTGTTCCGGAGTCTTTCTCAATTGCTCGGTTACGTGTTTGTACGATCCCTTTGTCAAGAGATTGATAGTCCGGCAACCTGCGTCTTTAATCCAGTTGATAGACGCGCCCTTATCTATAAAGCCGAGTATTTCAATCTTATCGATATGCCCGGTTGCTTTTGCCCATAAAGCAATCTTCTTTACAGTTTCAAATTCTCCATTCGAAACCCGTGCTGAGGCTACTTCAATACGGTTAACCCCCAGATCGACAAGAAGCAAATGTGCTATACTCATCTTCTCCTGAGCCGAAAACGAGACGGTAGACGTCTGTTCCCCATCTCTCAGGGTAGTATCCATTATTTCTATCATAACTGTAATATGCCAATGTGAATAATGTGCCAATGTGCCAATGAATTTTGAAAATATTGGCACATCGGCATATTATTTAATTAGAACATTGATTGTTCCTCATATTCCTCTGTCATCTCTTTTTTAGAGAGCAGATAATCTATATCATCCAGTCCTTTCAGCAAACATTCCTTTTTATAAGGATTGATCTCAAAACTTTCCGATTTTCCGGTCGCATTATTTGTTATTGCCTGCTTCTCCAGATCAATAGTCAAAGTGGCTTTTGGATCAGTATTTACACTCGCGAATATTTCTGCCAGAAACTCAGGTGTAACCACTACGGGAAGTACACCATTATTCAATGAGTTATTCCTGAAAATATCGGCAAAAAAGCTCGATACTACTGCTCTGAAACCATATCCGGCGACTGCCCATGCAGCGTGTTCACGGCTGGAACCACTACCGAAGTTTTTTCCGGCAACAAGGATTTGCCCGCTATAAGTAGGATTGTTAAGTACGAAATCGGTTTTCGGACTTCCGTCTTTGTTATAACGCCAGTCTGCAAACAGATTATTTCCGAATCCCTCTTTGTCTGTCGCTTTCAGAAAGCGTGCAGGGATAATCTGGTCAGTGTCCACATTTTCGATAGGTAGTGGAACGTATGTCGATGTAAGTGTTTGAAATTTTTCCATTTTTTCTTTTATTCAAGTGAATGTTATACAAAGTTTTTTCCTCCTTGTCATTCTGAACGGAGTGAAGAATCTCTTTTAATTAACAAGAGATACTTCGTTACACTCAGTATGACAAAAAAGAGTAAAATCAGATTGAACGAGGATCTGTTATTTTACCAGTAATAGCAGCCGCTGCCGCTACTAATGGCCCTGCAAGGATAGTACGTGCACCCGGTCCCTGACGGCCTTCGAAGTTGCGGTTCGATGTAGATACGGCATATTTGCCTGCCGGAACTTTATCATCATTCATAGCAAGACACGCAGAACAGCCCGGTTGACGAAGGACAAAACCTGCATCTGTAAGTATTTTGTCCAGTCCTTCGGCTTTAATCTGGTCGGCAACTTTATGGCTGCCCGGTACAAGCCACGCGATAACATTGCCGGCTTTCTGCTTGCCTTTCACAAAATTGGCGAAAGTACGGAAATCTTCAATGCGTCCATTTGTACAGCTTCCGAGAAATACGTAATCGATAGACTTGCCTTCCACCTTCTCTCCCGGTTTGAATCCCATATAATCCATTGATTTCTGGAAAGAGATACGGCCGGCTTCATCGATCTCGTCAAGAGTAGGTATTGTACCGTCGATAGCCATTCCCATACCCGGATTTGTTCCGTAAGTGATCATCGGTTTAATATCGGCTGCGTCGTAAGTCAGTTCTTTATCAAATTTTGCACCTTCGTCAGTCTTCAATGTTTTCCAGTATGCCAACGCCTTGTCCCAATCCTCACCTTTCGGCGCAAATTCGCGACCTTCCACATAAGCAAAAGTTGTTTCGTCCGGAGCAACAAGACCGCCACGGGCTCCCATCTCTATACTCAGATTACAAAGGGTCATGCGTTCTTCCATCGACATATTGCGGATAGCTTCACCTGCATATTCAACAAAATAGCCTGTAGCGCCACCTGTTGTCAGTTTCGAAATCATGTAAAGAGCTAAGTCTTTTGCAGTAACGCCTTCGCCCAGTTTCCCATTGAATGTGATACGCATTGTTTTAGGACGAGTCTGCAATACACACTGTGAAGCCAATACCATTTCCACTTCGCTGGTTCCTATACCGAAGGCGATAGCACCGAAAGCGCCGTGAGTAGATGTGTGGCTATCTCCACAAACGATAGTCATACCCGGTTGAGTAAATCCGTTTTCAGGACCGATGATGTGTACAACTCCGTTTTTCTGGTGCCCCAAAGGATAATACATATCTATACCGAATTCCTTTGCATTTTTAGAAAGCGTATCCAACTGGTTCTTAGATACAGGATCTTTTACCGGTTTATCCTGATCAATAGTCGGCGTATTATGGTCGGCTGTTATAGTTGTTTTATCTGGACGAAACACAGACAATCCTCTTGCACGCAATCCATTGAAAGCCTGAGGACTTGTCACTTCGTGGCAGAAATGGCGGTCGATGTATAGCTGAGTAGGCCCGTTGTCTACAGAAGATACGACGTGCGCATCCCAGATTTTGTCGAATAAAGTTTTCATATTTTCTATTGAATCTATTATGTTGATTATTTTACGAACTTGTTTACTGCATTGATAAAGGCTTCTACAGAGGCTACCACAATATCTGTATTTGCCGAGAAACCGTAATAATTCTGTCCTTCATGCGATACCTGCATATGCACTTTGCCCGTGTCGTCACTACCTTTATTGATCGCCTGAATAAGGAATTCTTCTATCACCATCTGGCGTTTGATAATTTCTTTTACCGCTTTGATAGCTGCATCTACCGGGCCGTTTCCTGTTGCCGATGCCTGGAATTTTTCTCCGGCGATATCCAGTCCGACCACACCGATACATTTTACGCCTTTCCCTGATGTGGTTTGCATGAAGTCCAGCTTAATACGGTGCATTTTATCGGTCTCTTTTCCGGCCAAAATCAATAGGTCCTCATCCGTTATATCTTTTTTCCGGTCGGCCAGATCCAGGAAGCGCTGGTACAGTTCTGCTAACTGATCATCATCTACTTCTATACCCAGCAAATTTAATCTGTTTTTCAGTGCTGCACGTCCGCTGCGAGCAGTCAGTACGATTGCATTATCATCGATACCGACATCCTTAGGGTCTATAATCTCATATGTGGAAAGATGCTTCAACACTCCATCCTGATGGATACCCGACGAATGGGCAAAAGCATTACGCCCAACGATCGCCTTATTCGGCTGCACAGGCATATTCATCAGATTAGAGATAAGACGGCTTACAGGATATATCTTCTGTGTATTGATATTTGTTCCGATGTTCAGTTCTTTATGGCTTCTGATAGCCATCACAACTTCTTCAAGTGATGTATTTCCGGCACGTTCTCCGATACCATTGATTGTCACCTCTACCTGGCGCGCCCCGTTAAGCACCCCCATTATGGAATTGGCTGTCGCCATACCTAAATCCTGATGGCAGTGTGTGGACAGAATTGCATTTTTCATATCCACATGATCTATCAGGTATTTGATTTTTGCCCCATATTCAGTAGGCAGACAATAACCTGTTGTATCAGGAATATTGACAACTGTCGCCCCGGCATTTACTACCGCCTGCACGACCCTTGCCAAATAGGCATTATCGGTACGCCCCGCATCTTCGGCATAAAACTCCACATCTTCTACAAAGCGTTTCGCATATTTTACACATGCTGCTGCACGTTCAAGTATATCGTCCTGAGTAGAGTTGAATTTATATTTAATATGGTATTCCGATGTACCTATACCTGTATGTATCCGTTTTTTCTTAGCATACTTCAATGCTTCGGCTGCTACTTCAATATCCTTTTCCACGGCACGTGTAAGAGCACATATAGTAGGCCAGGTTACGGCTTTAGATATTTCCACTACCGAATTGAAATCACCTGGGCTGGATACGGGAAATCCGGCTTCGATAACATCAACACCGAGCGACTCGAGAGCTCTGGCTACTTCGATTTTCTCGATAGTATTCAACTGGCAACCCGGTACTTGCTCTCCATCTCTCAATGTGGTGTCAAAAATAAATAACTTGTCCATAACTTTTCTAATTGATTTAGTATACTGTTTGTTTTACATAAAAAAAGCCTTTCTCATCTACTGAAGAGTGAGAAAGGCCCTGTTTTTTCTTTATATTTTTTCTACATAGCAATGCTCACCCTAAATTTCTCCAGAGGATAATGAGTGAACTAATAATAATATTACTATGCATCAACATAAGTTTCATTTTTCGATTGACAAAGTTATTCCATTTTTTCGGAAATACAAATAAAAAGATTCCTTTTTTGATATTTTGTGACATTTATACATTACATCTCTATCAAAAATATTGTCTTATCTTTGTACTGATAATTAATTCTATTTTTCATAATAATGACTACTCCATTTAAAAACTATCTCAACAAACACAACTATATCCGCTTCGATCTCAAAGCCGTACTATTCGACATGGACGGGGTTCTTTACGATTCCATGAAATGGCATGCCAAATCGTGGAAGGAGACAATGGATGAATTCGATATCCCCAGTACCCCCGAAGAATTTTATCTGTATGAAGGCATGGTCGGCAGTAAAACCATCAATCACCTGATGAACAGGGAGAAAGGGAGGGATGCCACTAAACAGGAAACAGATACCATATATAAACGCAAAACGGAACTCTTCACAAAATACAACGATGGCGCTCTTATTCCTTTTGCCTACGGCTTCGTTAAGAAAGTAAACGAAGACGGACTTACACCTGTCCTTGTCACCGGATCGGGGCAGCCTACACTTATCAATAAGCTGGAATACAACTTTCCCGGACTATTTGCCAAAGACAAGATGGTAACTGCCTTCGACGTTAAGCATGGTAAGCCTCATCCTGAGCCCTACCTGATGGGATTGAAAAAAGGTGACGCATTAACCCCGGACCAAGCCATAGTCATTGAAAATGCACCCCGCGGCGTGGAAGCGGCTGTTGCTGCCGGAATTTTCACGATTGCCGTCAATACGGGGCCAATGCCCGACAAAGTATTGGTTGAGGCCGGAGCCAATATAGTATTGCCTTCGATGGAGGCTCTATATAATAATTGGCCTGCATATTACAGGATATTGAAAGAAGGCTGATCCGCTACTTATAAAGCTGGGCAAAAGACCAATGAGTGTGTATAATTTCCCACTGGCCCGATGAATCTGATTTATAGACCTCCGTGCAGTGCATCCTGAACACCTGGCCGTCTCTATGAGCTTCATAATCATATGCCAAGACGGCAGTATTTGCTGATACCTGTACAACCGGATCGATCATTTTATACAAGTCGATTTTGATCTTTCCCCTGATGGTGTTATAATATTCTTCGAGAGCCTTCTTTCCTTCGAGTTTATTCTCGAAAGCCGGGTCGAAATAAACAACATCATCAGAAGATAACTCAATAAACCCGTCAGGGTTTCCATCGTTCCACAGTTCTAATGCATGTTTTTCCAAAGCTATGATTGTAGCTTTAATATCCTCTTTGTCAGAGGAAACACTTGTGCATCCAGCCATAAGAGATAAAATTAATATGTATATAAAATGTTTCATACTTAATAGTCACTGTAACTACCTGATCTAATTGTCTGCCAATTTAGTAAATATTTGAGAAACAGCTACAATTACATCTTATCTTTTAGTTTAA
Organism: Dysgonomonas termitidis; assembly: GCF_042654545.1. GTDB lineage: Bacteria > Bacteroidota > Bacteroidia > Bacteroidales > Dysgonomonadaceae > Dysgonomonas > Dysgonomonas termitidis. Next base: position 116,996 of record NZ_JBHSGN010000121.1, on the reverse strand, counting down.
GCACCCCAATATACAAAGCATTATAAATTGCATATCATAAACATAAAGCAATTCCGCAAAGGTGTTGCTTTTTTATTGCTCACCCTGCGCAGAATAAGGTATCGACAGACGCTTATTATCAATAAATACAGTAAGCAGGTATTCATTGTCCGATATATAGTCAACCGCCGTCTGCTTTTCTATAATCTTACGGTTCAGCCTGTACTTCGACAGGAAGCCTCTATCCTGTCCTATCTGATACAACAATTGCTTCCGCAGTTTCTTATCCATCATATTCGTCCAGAAGCCCTGCGGCCTGCGGGTAAAATTATTATAGTAGTCTGTCCGTAAACATTCGAGCAAGTCAATATCTTTCGATAACAGGAAACTGTGCAGATAGCGGAATAAGTCCTCCAGCTGATAGCCGCGGTGAGGCAGATTCCGCGCCTTGTAGTATTGCCCTATTTCGTCGAATAATTCAAAGTAACGTCCCGGATAATAAGTCCCGAACAATTCATTCATCGTATGGGGAAACCGTCCGCTGTTCCAGAACTTCTCCAATGCGTGTTCCGCTTCATGTACACGATCGAGTTCCTGACTGGAGATATCCGCGTTGCACTCTATTTCGTAAGGAGCCTGCTCATCGTATTTGTAGCCATATTGCCCGGCCTGTTTCCTCAGGTTGGTTCCCCGCAGCATTTTCAGAAAGCCGAGTTGTACCTCCTTTGCCCCCAATGAAAATACATCATTGAACGATTTTATAAAACGCCCCAATGTTTCATAGGGCAGTCCGGCTATCAGGTCGAGATGCAGGTCTATTTTACCTCCATTCATTATTTTCTTTACGTTGCCAGCCAACAGCTGAAAATCCTGCCTGCGCCTTACAGCAACATTCGTAGGCTCATATGTGGACTGGATACCTATTTCGAAACGGAAGAAATCTTTTGACAGGTTCGTATTCAGATAATCAATCGTTTCGTCCCTGAGTAGATCGGCATATACCTCAAACTGGCAACTAAGATTCGGACGGTAGTTCTTAATAAGGAAATCAAACACAGTATGTGTATGCTCCTTATTCAGATTGAAAGTACGGTCGAGAAACTTGATTTGTTTAGCGCCGTTATCTATCATATACCCCAGATTCTCCAATATATATCCTTTAGGATAATAGCGTACACCTTTCTCAAGCGATGACAGGCAATACTGGCACTGATAAGGGCATCCGCGGGAGGTTTCGAAATACACAAGCCGGTTTTTCATATCGTCCCTGTCCTCTTCCAGCATGTATGGCGAAGGTAAAGACGCAAGTTTTTCCAGATCGGCCTGCACAATTACTTTGCTGATATATTCGCGGGATGACACCCCCTTTATCTCAACGGCATATCCTTTCTCAATAACAGCTAATAATTCACCCAGAACAAACTCTCCCTCACCTCCTATTACATAGTCGATATTCCAGTTGCGGAGAAAAAAGTCCGGCTCATACATCACCTCCGGCCCTCCAAGAATAATAGTTAGGTCCGGCTTCCCTGCTTTCAGTAGCGAAATCAATTCTCTTGTCTGTTCTACATTCCAGATATATACACTTATACCTATCACATCACAGCCACTGTCAAGTAATTCTCCGGCTACCTTCTCCACTTGCTCTTTGATGGTATATTCTTTAAACGAAATGTCAAAGCGGTCTTTGTTAGCCACATAAAGCCAACGAAGAGCCAATGAAGTATGGATATACTTAGCATTAAAAGTAGTGAGAATCGTTTTCATCTGACAAAGGTAAGAGTTTTTTCAGTGAACAGTCAACAGTCATCAGTTAACAATATACTCTCGCAAAGACGCAAAAGGTAACAAAGGTAACAGATATATCAGTTAACAGTTAGCAGTTAGCAGTAAACAGTAAACAGTAAACAGTCATCAACCCGTAACTTGTAACTGTTAAAAGGTAACAAAGGTAACACTTATTTCAGTTAACAGTAAACAGTCAGCAGTTAACAACCCGTATCTTGTCTACTCGTAACTTGTCTACTCGTAACTTGTAACTGCCCGTAGGGCGCAGTAACTCGTAACTATATCAAAAAAGTTACAAAAGTTACACTTTTCCCACTATTTTTTATCTGTTCCTTTTTCCCTCTCTGTAAGTCCCCCGAGGGGAAACAACGTTCGGCGGAGCCAATTTAGGGGGCTCCTTCAATACTTCAAAGAACTGTCAGCCAAAGGCTACCGGCTAAATACATAGATAAATATTTTCCTCAAAAAAACAAAAAACCGGTACTTTATTCAGTACCGGCCTAATGTTATATTGAATGTGAGATCCGTTATTATCCTACCTCTACTACGAGGAATTTGGTCAGGCTCCAGAATCTCTTGTAATCCGTCACTTTAATAACCACTTTACCGCTTGCATCTTTATCCAGGGTATAGCTGTCTTTCGGATGGTCCGACAAAAGCTTAGCTTTCTTGTCATATACAGGAATACTCTGAGTATCACGTATATCCACCTTTATAAATTTGCTTTTCTCGATACCTTCGTTCAGTATCTTGTTTGACGCAAGGAATCCACCTGTAACGACTTTAGCTTCCTTCAGTTCTTTGGATGTACCGAACATATAATAAGCAGTATTTAATTCCTTATCCTGCTCTTTGATCTTAGAGGCCTGTTCAGCAGTCTGCGTAGATAAGTTATCCACATTTTCTGTCAATGACTTCACATCTGTCTGCAACGAAGCGATCTGGGCATCGCGTGTAGCAAGGGACGACTGCAGCTCGGATATTGTATTTGCCCTTTCGGTCAGCTCCGCATTCAGACGTTCGATTGTAGACTTCAGGCCGGCCATCTGTCCCGAATTACCCTTCAGACGTTGATTCAACTTATCTATATCTGCTTTATTCTTTTTCAGGATTTCATTTATCATTTCAAAATTGTCCCTGACACGGGTTTTAGTGTCGTTCGACATTTCACCTTTCGATTTGGATTCTATAGTCAGATATTTTTCGGCTTCCCTTATCTGTCTGAAATTTTCCTCCACATCGTTTATCAGGCTGTTCATTTCAGCCAGTTCAGTATTCCCCTGAGCACTAACCTGCAACAAGGAGTCCCGTTGGGCTTGTAAAGCCTTATATTCATCCGAATTTTTTACGTTACATGACGCTAAAGCTAATAAGCAAAAGCATCCTACAAATAATTTTTTCATATACAAATATTTAACTTGTTAGTTTTATTATCGAATTTATTCATCCATTTTTACCAGACAGGACTATAACAAACTCACCACGTGGTTCGTTCACCGAAAAGTGAGATATTAGTTCCGTCAATGTTCCACGGCATGTCTCTTCATATACCTTCGATATCTCGCGGCAAGTAGCGGCATACCTGTCTTCTCCCATGTATTCGGCCAATTGGGCCAGTGTTTTTAATACCCTGTGGGGAGACTCGTAAAACACGATAGTGCGGGTTTCCTCTGCCAGGATTTTCAATCGGGTCATACGCCCTTTCTTCTGGGGCAGAAACCCCTCGAAACAGAATCTGTCGCACGGGATACCCGACGATACCAGTGCAGGAACAAAAGCCGTGGCACCCGGCAAACATTCCACATCAATACCGGCTTTCACACATTCCCTCACAACCAGAAACCCCGGATCGGATATACCGGGCGTGCCCGCATCGGATACCAAGGCAATATCTTCTCCTGCATTGAGCCTGTTGACTATATGTGAAACAGCTTTATGTTCGTTGAATTTATGATAAGACTGCATTTTGTTCTGTATATCGAAATGCTTTAAGAGGATACCTGTAGTACGTGTATCTTCAGCCAGTATAAGCGCAGCGTCCTTCAGTAGTCGCACTGCCCTGAACGTCATATCCTCAAGATTACCTACGGGCGTAGGTATGATGTATAACTTTCCCATTTCCTTTCTTTCTATGCAAACTTACACGCTGCAAATATACGAAAAAAATAACCTACCATGTATAAAACGTGAATTATGTGCATTTGTTATGAGCCTGTCTAAATTTTATTCGTTCAGATTTTCAGAACTATTTTTAGAATGATTTTTTCTTTTTTGAAGTGCGAATAGCGGGCTATTCAAGCTGAAAAAAGGGGAAAATCGGATAAAAAGAGACTGAAAATGAACGAAAATAGTATTATAATAAAGTATTCATATAAAATTGAAACAGGCTCTAAGTACTTTCGATAATACATTTTTCCTCAATGGAAATACCAAAAAGGGCGAAATCATATTTCACGGGATCGGCAGCGTCCAGCAACCTGAGATTAGCGGTCAGCTCCAATGCAGCCTGCCAATCCGGCTTATCACGATACAGTAACCCCAGCTTGCGGGCTGTGCGTTCCACATGCAGATCGAGCGGGCAAATCAAATCTTTGGGCTTTACTTTGTTCCATAATCCGAAGTCTACCCCATTATTATCGCTGCGGATCATCCAGCGCAGGTACATATTGAGACGCTTACACGCCGACTTACGGGCAGGCGAAGGTATGTGCTTGCGGGTACGCCGGGGAGCATCGGGATGTAAGAAAAAATAGGTTTCGAAATGGTTGAGCGCGGCTTCAACGGTCATATTTTCATCCGGAAAGAATGCATCCTCAAAGCTATTATATACAGAATAATGCCGCTTCATAAAATGGATACAATATAACAGGTCGGTATCATTGAATGTACGGTGCTTAAACCCCAATACTTTTTTCAGGTCGGAATCTTTATGTTGCATAATAAATTCATAGGGGCTGTTATCCATTCGCTGAGCCAGCTCCCTGCATTTATTTATGATCGTTTTACGTTGTCCCCAGGCAAATATGGATGCAAAGAATCCCATAATCTCCTTATCCTGTTTCGATGCGAAGCCATGAGGGATGCAAACAGGGTCGTTAGCTATAAATCCGGGAGTATTGTATTGCGCTGCTTTCTTATCCAGGAACCCTTTTAAATCAAGTATATGTGTATCTTCCACTTATTCTTTCCATTAAAATCAAGAGTGCAAAGATACGTTTTTTCAGAAATATCGCATATTTTTGAAAATAATCGTATTCAGATGCTCATTCACATAAACAATAAAAAAATAACAATCTACACCCTTATACAGTTAAAATAATCGCTCAAAAAAGCTGTTCATTCATCCAATAATAATTAATTTTGAACCAAAAATTAAAAAAACATGCTACTAAACATTATCCCTGCAGATACGCTCCAAAATGCAGAATTATCGGTATCTGCCATAGACAATTTCCTTGACAAGATTTTCGACCATGCCGTGACTTTAGGTTTGAAACTTATTGCTGCCGCAATTGTGTTTATCATCGGACGATGGGTGATTAAATGGCTGAGAAAATTCATCGACCGCTTTCTGGAAAGACGCCAGATTGAAGCTACTGTAAAAAGTTTTCTTGACAGCCTGGCTAATATTACGCTACAGCTCGTCCTGTTCTTATCGATAGTGAATATACTGGGACTTTCGATGACGTCTTTTGCCGCTATTCTTGCTGCCGCAGGTTTAGCTGTGGGTATGGCCATGAAAGACAACTTATCTAACTTTGCCGGAGGAGTCATGCTTCTGATAAACAAACCATTCAAACTGGGGGACCGGATTGTAACCCAAGGCATGGATGGTTCGGTACAAGCCATCGGTATTCTATATACAATACTTCTGACGGGAGACAACCGCACCATATATATACCGAACGGCCCTTTATCCACAGGAACTATAACCAACTATTCGAGCCAAAAGGAAAGGCGTATAGACATTACATTTACGCTGGGCTATGGTGCAGATGTAGATAATGTAAAATCTATCCTCCAATCTGTTATCAAAAATAATCCTTCTATAAAGGATACCCCCGAACCGTTCATTGGCGTTACAATGCTGAACAATGGGACATTGGATGTTACAATACGGGTATGGGCAGATAGTGGAGATTATGCTTCGATAAACGTAGACCTGAACGAAAAAGTGTACGCGGCATTCCGCGAAAATAATATTTTCGGACCAGCGGTCACAAGCATCAAAATGCTTAAAGATTAAAAAATATTAAAACTCCTCTTTATATCTATAAATAGCATATAGACATTTTCTATTCAAGAAGAAAAAAAGTAGTTTTGTACCAAGTAAGGAATGTCTATATATTATATAATAAATCAATAATTTTTAAAAAGCTATGAAAAGGCAAAAATTAAAGCTATTATTTTCATTAATTGCTCTGGTTGCGATTTTAGGAACATCTTGTAGCAAAAAGACAATGACCCCGTTAGCAAATTCTCTGTTCACAACTAACCCTTCTCCACTCGAATTAGTGGGCACAAAAGTACCGGTGACAATCAACGGACGTTTCCCTGCCAAATGGTTCGAAAAAAGCACATCAGTAGTTGTTACCCCTGTATTGAAATACAGCGGAGGCGAAGCCCTTGGCACTTCTTACTCTTATCAGGGCGAAAAAGTTGCAGGAAACGGTACTGTTGTTAATTTCGAAAGTGGGAGCGCTATCACCCTGCGGTCAGAATTTGACTACACTCCGGCAATGAAGAAATCGGAATTATTCTTAAGATTCGACTTCTCCAGAAACGGAAAAACCGTAGCAGGCTTCCCTGATGTAAAAATAGCTGACGGCGTAGTTTCTACTCAGGCGCTTGCCAGTGCTGCGACTACCACTCCGGCTGTAGCACCCGATGCTTTCCAGCGTATCATCAAAGAGGCATATGATGCGGATATCATGTTCCTTATCCAACAAGCTGAATTGCGTTCAAGCGAGCTGAACTCTACAAATCTTGCCGCATGGAAAGACCTGGTAAAAGAAGCTGATTCTAATGACCGGAAAAACATAAATGTAGAAGTATCTGCTTATGCTTCTCCCGACGGTGGTTATGAGCTGAATGAAAAACTTGCTGAAAAACGTGAGAAAAATACAACAGACTATCTTACCAAAGATTTCAAAAAGAAGAATATAGATACAGAAATCAATGCCAAATATACCGCTCAGGACTGGGAAGGTTTCCAAAAACTGGTTCAGGCATCAAGCCTTCAGGATAAAGATATCGTATTGAGAGTTCTTTCCATGTATCCTGACACTGAAACAAGGGAAAAAGAAATCAAAAACATCTCGGCAGTATATTCCGGATTAGCAGAAACAATCCTTCCTAAACTTCGTCGTTCACGCCTGATTGCAAATATCGAAGTTATCGGTAAGACAGATGAAGAACTGAAGAACGCAGCAAATTCCGACCTTACAGGCCTTTCAGTAGAGGAACTGTTATATGCTGCAAATCTGAACGGAACTTCTAAAGAGAAGATCTATACTTATGTTACTCAGAAATTCCCTAACGACTACCGCGGATGGAATAACTTAGGTGCATACTACTATACAACCGGTCAGACAAGCAAAGCTGTACAGGCATTCAACAAAGCGGCACAGGTATCGGCAAAAGCTCCTGAAGCTAATATGAACCAGGCTTTACTTTCTCTTGCTGATGGTAACACCGCTAAAGCAGAACAACTGCTGGGTAGCGCTTCCGGTGCTAATACACTGGGTGAAGCACTTGGTTTATTATACATACAGAAAGGTGATTACAACAGAGCTGTACAGGCATTCGGCGATGCTAAAACAAACAATGCCGCTCTGGCACAGGTATTAACCAAGAACTACAACAAAGCTCAACAGACATTGGATGCTGTAGCAAATAAAGATGCTACAACATATTACCTGTCGGCTATCGTAGCGGCCAGAACAAATAATACATCAGGTGTTGTTGGTAACCTGCGCTCAGCATTAGACAAAGGATTTTCAACTTCTGAAGTTCTTAACGATATAGAGTTCGCTAAATTCCTTACAAATTCCGATGTAAAAAATCTGTTGATAAGATAAACATTAACAGGCTTTTGAAATATGAAAAAAGCAGCAGGACTTTTCCTGCTGCTATTTTTTTGTTCATAACCGGGATTATAGAAGTAATTGCCTTGCCCTACAAATAAAAAAGCCGGAGTATTATTATTCTCCGGCTTTCAAGATTATCTCGAATATCTCAGACTATTATTTTACTTCCCACACATCTTTAGTCATCAGGTAATCCCTTAACTTGCGCACAGGGTTCTTCGCCTGCACATCTTTGATCTGATCTGCCACACCCTGATCATATGTAGGCCCTTCTACATCGCGGATAACACCTAAAGCCAAAGGCAGTCCGTTTTCAGGAGACATCAGGCCTAATTTCATATGCAAAGTATCATCCAGCATTGTAGCGTCGTGAACAAGAACATCATCTATTGTAAATCCGTTTTGTCCTATAATCACATCTTTTATCTGCCATCCGTCCATAACAAGACCTTTGTCTTTATTGGCTCCGAACAACATTTTCTCTCCGTGCTTAAGCAATATTGTACGTTCGGCCCTCCATGCTTTATCTACAATATTGTCATGGATAGCATCGTTAAATATCACGCAATTCTGGAGGATTTCCACAACGGACGTACCTTTATGCCGTGCCGCATGCGTCAAAATCTCGGTAGTATTTGCCAGATCGACGTCGATACAACGGGCGAAAAAGGTTCCGCGAGCGCCTAAGGCCAGCTCAACAGGATGGAACGGATCTTCGACTGTACCATACGGAGAAGATTTTGAAACAAATCCCCTGTCGGATGTCGGGGAAAATTGCCCTTTCGTTAACCCGTATATTTTATTGTTCAATAACAGAATATTTATATCCACATTACGGCGAACCGCGTGAATAAAATGGTTACCGCCGATTGCCAGGCAATCGCCGTCGCCTGTAGCCAGCCATACAGATAATTCAGGTTTTGCAGTCTTCACTCCTGTAGCCACGGCAGCCCCACGTCCATGAATAGTATGGAAACCATATGTATTCATATAATAAGGCAGACGTGAAGAACAACCGATACCTGAAACCACAGCCGTCATATGCGGCAGTATATCCAGTTCGGCCATTGCTTTATATAAACAGTTGAGAAGAGCATGGTCTCCGCACCCCGGACACCAGCGTACATACTGATCGCTTTTATAATCTTTGGCCTGATGAGATGAGGCCATTTTCACATTTACATCCATAGTTTTACTCTCCTAATTTCTTGGTGAATGCTTCTATCAGGTCGGATACAGCAAAAGGCTGCCCTTCAACCTTATTGTAACGGGATATTTGCAATCCCTCTATTTTTTCCTGCAAATAGCCGGCAAACTGGCCATTATTTTGTTCTGCAACAATAATTTTCTTAAACTTATTAAGTACTGCAGCTGTATTTTTCGGCAACGGGCTAATAAAACGGAAATGAGCCAAAGCTACTTTCTGCCCGGCGTCATTCATTTTCTCCACAGCTTCGCGCAGGTGTCCGTATGTACCGCCCCAGCCCACAACGAGCAAGTCGGCATCTTCTCCACCGATTAATTCCAACTGCGGGATAAAATCAGCAATCTTATTAACTTTAGTCTGACGCACGTTCACCATTTTCTGGTGATTAGCCGCATCTGTAGATATGGCTCCCGTGGTATAATCTTTTTCGAGCCCTCCTATACGGTGTGTATAACCTTCAAGACCAGCCTCGGCCCAATAACGTACCATTGTTTCATCGTCACGTAATGCGCTGCGCCATTCATTGCCCTTATATTGGCTTACATCATGCGGCACTATAGACGGATACTTATCCAAATCAGGTATACGCCATGCGGATGAACCATTGGCTATATAACCGTCGGTAAGTAATATAACCGGAGTTATATGCTCCAATGCAATTTTAGATGCCCAGTATGCCATATCGAAACAGTCTGTCGGGCTGGCAGCCGCCATAACAACAATTGGGCTTTCGCCATTACGTCCATACAGAGCCTGGCGAAGGTCGGTTTGTTCTGTTTTGGTCGGCAAACCTGTCGACGGGCCTCCGCGCTGAACATCCACAACAACAAGAGGCAATTCTGCCATTACGGCAAGACCTATAGCCTCTCCCTTCAGCGCCAGACCGGGACCAGAAGTTGAGGTAGCGGCAAGGCTTCCGGCAAAACTTGCCCCGATAGCCGTACACACTCCTGCTATTTCATCTTCGACCTGAATGGCCTTAACTCCTAACTGTTTAAATTTAACGAGCTCATGCAATATGTCAGTAGCGGGTGTAATCGGATATGAGCCTAAGAAAAGCGGCTTACCTGAATTTTCTGAAGCGGCAATCAGCCCGTAAGCAGTAGCTGTATTACCATTTACATCCAGATAATAACCCTTATCCACATTTACGGTTTCTACGCGGTATGATGATATGGTAGTATCGGTATTCTGTCCATAATTGAATCCATCGGCCAATACTTTCAGATTTGCTTCCACCAATACGGGTTTCTTTGCAAATTTAGCCGATAGCATATGGTTAGCAACATCGAGAGGCCGGTTAAACAACCAGCAAACCAAACCCAGGGCAAACATATTTTTACTACGGATACGCGATTTCATATCCATTTCCATTCCTTCCAGACTACTTTTAGTCAATGAAGTAACAGGAACTGAGATTATTTGCTGAGTGGTAAGTCCCAACTCTACAAAAGGATCTTCTGTAGCAAACTGTGCCTTCTCCATATCTCTTTTCGAGAAAGAATCCGTATCAATAATAATAACAGAATCTCTTTTCAGAAAATTGGCATTTACTTTCAATGCTGCCGGATTCATCGCAACTAATACGTCTGCCTTATCTCCGGAATTATAAATCTGATTGCCTAAATGTACCTGAAATCCGGAAACACCGGAAAGTGTACCTTGAGGGGCTCTGATTTCTGCCGGAAAATCGGGAAAAGTGGAGATTTGATTCCCAAAGATTGCCGAAAGGTTTGAAAAGATGGTTCCGGTTAACTGCATGCCATCCCCCGAATCACCTGAAAAACGTATGACTATGTCCTTTACGTCCTTAATTTTTACTGTGTTTTGCATTACTAATTCTATAAATAACAGATAGTATATTAAATCATGAACAAAGGAAAAAAGTATTCATGAATAAACAAACTAATTTAGATAAAAAAATGCCAAAATAACACTTTTTACTTCGGTCTATACTGTTTCGTTAAAAAGAACTCAAGCATTTTTCTGCAATTATGTATTTAGTATGTATCTTTTAATTTAAAAAGCATGGATCAAAGAAGAATTACGTATGGAGAAGAATTATCAGATAAATATTCCACCAAAACATCGTTAAAACCTATCTATATCAAATAGATTATTTTGATACAGCACCTTTCTTTATAGATAAATATAGAAATTCAGAAAAAGTATAGATATATTTGGGTTCACTTTAAACAAATCCAACATGATATATGCTATTATTTTAATAATCTTCGGATTAACATCTTTTTTATTCAACAAATATCCCGTTATAAAAAAAATGGCTTTATGGTTGGCCTGCATTGCTCCACTAATTATTATCTGGGGAGTCGTAGGCATCGTAATACTAAGTACAATACGATACAGTGTTATCCAGGACAATGCCGCTTACTGGTTCTCTCTTATCTGCGGCAGTGTAATAGAAATACTAATTGGTTTATTACTTATTTACCGATATTTGAGAATAAGCAAATACGCGGATTCTGATAAAAAGCTTTTCCAATATCAGAATATCCTGGGAATAGTTGCAGTGCTGACAGGCATTGTAACAATCATTGTTATTTGAAGCTGCTGTTCCTCTATTCCGTCTCCGGATAATTCTTTCTATTTAAATTTAGGACAATAGATCTTGAATTTTATCATAATTATTCCGAACTTCATACCAATAAATTTAAGATACAAAGATGAAATATCGCATAGAAAAAGATACGATGGGGGAAGTAAAAGTCCCTGCTGACAAATACTGGGGAGCACAAACTGAACGCTCAAGAAATAACTTCAAAATAGGGCCGGAAGCGTCTATGCCCAAAGAGATAATCTATGCATTTGCCTACCTGAAAAAAGCAGCGGCATATGCCAACGCCGATCTGGGGGTTTTGGAGGTTTCGAAAAGGGACCTGATAGCCCTAGTATGTGATGAGATATTAGGAGGTAAACTCGATGACCAGTTTCCACTCGTAATATGGCAAACCGGGTCCGGTACACAATCGAATATGAATGTCAACGAAGTTATATCCAACCGGGCATTGGTATTAAGTGGCGGTAAACTCGGAGAAAAGAGTCCGATCCATCCGAATGACGATGTAAACAAATCACAGTCTTCAAATGATACCTACCCTACCGCATTACATATTGCCGCATATAAAAAGATTATAGAGCAAACGATACCTAAAGCTCAGGAACTACAGACGGCTTTAAGCAGTAAGGCTAATGATTTTAAAGACATTGTAAAAATAGGCCGGACACATCTGCAAGATGCAACACCACTAACCTTAGGACAGGAGTTTTCCGGTTATGCAGCTCAATTACAATATGCTATCGATGCAACTAAAGCTACATTGAAGCATTTATCCCAGCTTGCACTGGGAGGGACAGCTGTAGGTACTGGCTTGAATACACCTGACGGATATGACGTGAAGGTAGCAGAATACATTGCCCAATTTACAGGTTTACCTTTTATTACCGCCCCTAATAAGTTTGAAGCGCTGGCCTCGCACGATGCCATTGTCGGCACCCATGGGGCCTTGAATCAAATGGCGGTGGCACTATTCAAAATAGCGCAGGATATTCGTCTGCTGGGTTCAGGGCCACGTTCTGGTATCGGAGAACTGATATTACCCGAAAATGAACCGGGATCGTCAATTATGCCGGGAAAAGTAAACCCTACTCAAAACGAAGCCATCACAATGGTTTGCGTACAGGTTATGGGGAATAATACAACAATCTCCATTGCAGGATCACAGGGTAATTACGAGCTAAATGTTTTCAAACCGGTTATCGCAACTAATTTTCTGCAATCAGCCCAATTACTAGGTGATGCTTGTAAATCGTTCAATGACCATTGTGTTGCAGGCATAGAGCCTAACCACAAACGAATAAAGGAATTGGTAGATAATTCTCTGATGCTTGTTACCGCACTTAATACACATATTGGTTATGAAAAAGCTGCTGCAATAGCAAAAGCCGCGCATAAAAACGGAACAACATTAAAAGAAGAGGCTATTAAATCAGGATTCCTTACGGCCGAAGAGTTTGACAAATGGGTTCGTCCGGAGGATATGGTTGGAAGCCTGAAACTGAACTAAACGATAAATAGAATACGACTTAAATAATAAATCTCTCCAAAGTTAATCGGAGAGATTTGTTATCCGTGCGCATGAAGGGACTCGAACCCCCACGACCGTAGGTCACTGCCACCTGAAGACAGCGCGGCTACCAATTACGCCACATGCGCCTTTATCCGAGCGAAAAACGGGGCTCGAACCCGCGACCCCAACCTTGGGAAGGTTGTGCTCTACCAACTGAGCTACTTTCGCAATTGGTGGTGTAAAATTAATATATTTTTTTAGAATTAATCAAAGCTTTGACTGTTATTTCAAAATAATTGATGTTTTTTTTCAATCAGGGCAAAGCTGTAAGCCGTAAACAAAAAAGGCTGGCCGTTATAGCCAACCCTTACACGTACACACGATGAGATTCGAACTCACACGTCCTTGCGGACACTACCCCCTCAAAGTAGCATGTCTACCAATTCCACCACGTGTGTATGAATATCCTAAACAAAAAATGTGACCTTTGTCACACTCGAGCGAAAGACGAAGCCCAAACCACTAGTTACTATATCACTGGCAATAAACACCTTACAAATAAATTCAAAGAATGAAGACTGATTCTGTGTCTTTCCTTCATCTCTAATTACCTAACAGATGTCCGCCGCCAACCTGCTTTTCTTTCCGGATTCAAAATTAGTCTCTTTTTTTTAATTACACAAATCTTTAATACCATAAATATCATCATTTTTTAGTGGACCATATCCTTATAATCAAAGGCTATGATTACAAATTAACGATAATATCGCCGGATCTTTCTTCCGGAATTACCTTTAATAATCGAATTGTCCCCTTCTCAACTTTACATTCTACAGTAGTATTATATGGAGCATGCAATTTGAAATGGACATCCCATTCCTTAGGCCATGCAGGCAACAGATAGATTTTTTCCCTATCGGTCTGCAAAAGCATTTCCTGTAAAGCGATCATACCCGAACCACCCCAGTTATGGTCGGGAGTCCAGTCAAACCCCGGCCCCCAGAAAACAGGAAAACGGGTCCCGGCACTTCGCAATTTCTTTACGACCAGATCTTTCGACTCGGCAACCAGGCCAAGACGCGCGGCCCAGATAGCATCTTGTTTCCAACCCACATGACTTCTGAATTTCTGAACATCAGGATCATATCTCCATGTATTGCGGGCTATCTCCAGATTCTCTTTGCCAACGCCATATATTCCCCAGGGGAACACAGGATACAACTGGGGAGTTTCCGTATTATTTACCCGCTCCCAAAGCCAGGCCGGAGCGATTGTTTCATGCCCGCCCGTATGCCGTGTCTTTATTTCAGGTATCCTCGACAGGAAAGCCGTGAAATATTCCCGTTTGATACTGTCTGCCCCAAACGATCCGGACTTTAATAAATCCCTAGTGACGACTTTCAACGCTGCAATGGTAGATGACGCATTATAAGCCATTTTATAAGTTTCGCATGCCGACCCTGGATATAAAACGAGCTTATCCTGTTCATCAAAGACCTTTCGCCCTCTTTGCCGGGCCAGATATTGATAATGTTCATTAAAAAAACGGAGGGTGCTTTCAATTAATGGAAGATATTCTTTGATATCCCCGCCTGTATATTGCTCATGTTCCAGTATCATATAGCAGAATTCCAAAGCTGTATCCCACTGATACTCAAGCCATGCATTATATTCCATCCCCTTATCATAATCGTCAGGGCGTTTCCACCCGTACTCACTCGGATTTGGTAAACCGAAGTTCTCTATCTGCTCGGTAAAGCAAGCTCCTTCATGCCCCCAATAGACCTTACTCCTCAACTCTGCGGCAGGCAATAGCCGGTTATAAAAGTCAAACTGGGATCTCATCATATCAAAATCACCGCTCCTGAGCATCGGGAAATAGACCAGACGCTGATTCTGTGCGGTATGTGTTCCCCCACCCCACTTCCTGAAATCGGGAGTAAAACGATAAAGGGTATCTGTGTACTGAGGATCGTATGTAAACAATCCACCGTTAAATTTTGTAGGATAATCCCCGTATGCATTGCATCCCAGCATATAGCGGAACAACTGATAGTTACGGGCAATCTCTTTCGCCTTTCCATCATTATCCGAAGCGATATGAATAAAGCTGCGGTTCCAGAAATCAGCCCACCATTTTTTATTCTCTTTCCGGTCCGAAACAACTGGTTTTTCCAATCCGGACTTCCATGCCGCAATATCCGGCGTTTGGGCTGTATGAAGTTTTATCCTTATACTGCAATTCTTCAGGAGCTTTTCGCTTTCCAGTCTCCATGCCCGGAAATCGGTATTTACATAAACACCTTCCGATATACCGGATGCTTTAAAACCCTTCGCTTCCATATATCCCCCAAATACAAGATTATGGAGCGGGTTGTTTATCAGGGACTTTACCTCATTTAATCCCTGCTGTGCTACGGCGACGTCGAATACGGTTTTTCCCTGATTCTGATGGTAAAACAAAACCTTATTCCCTTCGAACCTGACTTCATCCTTTTTCGTTACCAGATCTTTCGGAGCAGCCCATTTATATGAATTCTGGTTACTTTCGTCTTTCCGTAACAATCTGTCCTGATAACGCCAGTTTTCATAGCAGGCCTCGATTTTCAAGCCCTGATTATTCGAGATATCGACATTTATAACCGGATTGAACACATCCACCCAAATATGGACTTTTGACGTAATATTTCCGTCACTGCCTTTTATATATACACATCCTTCTTCCGGATTCAATTCCTGACTGAACTCATTACCAAATGGATTGGGTGTGAGTTTCAAGCGGACACGTCCGGGTTTAAGCAGCGTGTTATTTTCGTCGAATGTTCCGCTACGCGACATGTAAAATAATATGTCTCCATTTTCTACCCAGACATTCAATCCTATATCGCCACCGCCACAGGGCATGCTTTCAGCCGAATTTTCACTCTGGGTATTCCACTTCACACTGTAGCCGGAAATTGTCTGCCCCGATACAGTACAGACCTGAAACAAGACAGATAATAGCAATATAAAAGAGCGGGTACACATAGCTTACTTCTTTTTCAGGGAGTCGACATATTCTTTGTATATAGCCTTCCAATTATAATTATTCTGATATAAATACAATTCTATCCGGGTTTTATGTATTTTGAAAATGGCTGAAATCTCCCTCATGCTTTTGTAATCCACAGCCTCTTCCCTTGCCTGCTTCAAATGATTGAGTATGTACTCATCCATTTCTTTTGGCATATCAGGCAGTATTTCCCGGTATGCCTTCATCGTAAAATCGACTTTGCCGATAGTGTATTTATCCAGAATAGCTTCCACCTGCTCCTCTGTGAGATCTTTCCTGAGCCCTGTCATCAACGCCTCATGTACCGTCTTGGGGATTGTGGAATCAACTATCAGTTGGCGGTCATCGGCTGACAGCTTCTCTCCGGTTTTCGGATTTATGCCTTCCGGAACCATCGTATAAGAATGGCTGTCGTGCCAAGTCTTTACGGCCGTCAGGTGTGTCGATATTACATCTGCCAGACGGGCTTCTTTTCCTTTATCGTTCAGTTCTAAGGAAGTAACCCAATCTGTCGATTTCTTTAGAATTTCAGTATCCGCCTGAGCAGATACATATGTAAAAACGAATACAAATAATAAAGATATAACTAACTTTTTCATCATATAACTTATTTAATATCATCCCAGTTATCTGTCCTGAATGAAGATAAAGGCAAGCCTTCGGTACTGAATAAATCTCCAATAACAAAATCCTTAAAGCCATAACGCACAGCGAGCGGTTTGCCGACTTTATCTGACGAAACTTCTATCTTGCTGCGTTTGATCTCTGCCTTTGCCGGATAAAACACCCGGTCTTCGCCCGCTATCTCAAAGTTTTTAAGTTCTTTTCCGTAGGCTGTAAGCCACATAGGGGCATTGTCGAACGACAAAACAGCCTTGCCTTCTTCTACTACCATCTCTCTAAATGTCGGGCTTTCATATGCAAAACCTGTCATCCCGTAAGTCTTAGCCAGAGCCATCATTGCCAGGCGTTCACCTCCGGCTTCTTTATTGCGGGGGTGGATACAGTTCTCTTCGCCTATATCCATCAGAACTGCCATCCCCGAATTTGGTATTACCTGAGCAGATTTATATTGAGCTTCGCGTAAAAAGGCCGCGTTAAAATCCCCGTGCTTTTCGGGAGGATTATTATATGGCGCTATCTGGCAATAATAGAACGGAAATTCTCCCTGCCCCCATATTTTCCGCATTTCCTTTACAAAAGTCTGGAAAAGAAGGGGATATTGCGCTGCCCGGTCGTAATTAGATTCTCCCTGATACATTATCGCTCCTTTGATAGTATAACCTTTTACCGGATGTATCATGCCATTGTACAGAGTCGTAGGAGTCCGGTTCTTCTCCTTTACATCATCGATACTATCCGGCAGTTTCACTTCCTTAAATTCACGGCTGAGAATATCGCGGCTCATCCAGCTTTCGATCCACGACCCTCCCCATGAAGAAAGGATAAGCCCGACCGGAATATCCAGTGTTTCGTTTATCAGGCGCCCGAAGTAATAAGCGGTGGCACTGAATTCCTTTACTGTTTCGGGGGTAGCTTCCTGCCATTCTCCGATAAAATTATCCTGTGGCTCCAGTTCGGATGTACGTTTAACTGTAATAATGCGCATATTCTTATTCTTCGACTTGAAAATAGCTTTATTCCCTCCCTCTACCGGCTGATTTTTAAAGCCTTTCATCGGCATTTCCATATTAGACTGGCCTAAGCATAGCCAGACCTCGCCAATCAATATATTCTCAAGAGTAATTTTATCTTTCCCATCCGAAACAGTAATCGTATATGTATCATTACCTGCGGTTGGAGTAGGTATTTGCAGAATCCATCTACCTGCATTATCTGTCTTGGCCGAATATTTCCGGTCAGTCCATGACGGATCTGCTTCTATCGACTTCCCTTTTTCCGACCAGCCCCACATATTGATATTTGAGTTTTGTTGTAATAACATGTTATCGCCAAAGATGGATGGCAATTTCAACTGCGCCTGAACTGACATGCTTAATATCAACATCAGAGATAATAGCAAAGAGAGTTTTTTCATGTTTATATTTATATTAGTTTTTTAGTTTATAATGACATTGATATTAATATTAATTAACTATATATAGTTAAAAAGTAACAAAAGTAACAGATATACCAGTAATCAGTAAACAGTAAACAACTCGTATTTTGTATCTCGTATCTTGTCAACTCGTAACTTGTAATTGCCCGAAGGGCGAAATAACCCGTTACTATTTCAAAAAAGTTACAAAAGTTACACTTTTTCCACTATTTTTTATCTGTCCCTTTTTTCCCTCTCGGTAAGTTCCCCCTTGGGGGCTCGTTCATCCTTTCAAAGAGCTATCAGCTAACAGCCAAAGGCTATCCGCTAATAACATAGATAAAGTTTTCAACTTCTGATGAGCATCATTTATCAATTTATAATCTCTAAATGTCAATTGTTTCCCTTTTCAATTATAACATTTCCAATAAGACCGCTTCCGGCAAGGGTTTTATCCCTTCTCCTGTGATGGGTTCCGTTCGTCCATATCTTCTTGTTGTCATCAGGTTCCGCATTGTAATATTCATCGCCTAAGATACGGTTTGCCCATGTATTTACAACTTCGATCTCAATTGTATTTTCCCCATTTTTTACAGCACCGGAAATATCCAGCCTATATGGTTTCGTCCAGATGATACCACAGGACTTGCCATTGATTTTTACCTCCGCAAGATTTGCAATTTCATCAAATGCGATATCGAATTTATCTCTGTCGGCAACATTCAGGTTAAAGGTACTTCTATAAATAGCCGTACCTGAATAATAGCGGATACTGTCATTTTTATGCCTGCTCCAATCTGTCAGCGTTTCAAACATTACGGGATTTGTCGGGCCTCTCTTTTCTTTATCAAATGATACACTCCATGTACCTGCTAACGGAATTGTATCGGTTATTTTCCGAATACTTCCTTTTCCGCCTGTTGCGGATGTTGGCGTTTGCAACACGATAAAGCAAGATTCGTTCGGCTCTAATGCCAAATCTATATTTGTTCTTCCGTCCACAACAGACCAGCTGGCATTTGTATCTGTCTTTCCGGTGACAGGATTCCACAATTCAGGAATACGCCCCGATGAACGGAGGCTAACCTCCAGGTCCCGCTTCTTATCCTGCTGGTTGGAAACGAAATAGACATCAGCCTTATCTGATTGGCGATGAGTGTAGGCAATACCCCTGGCATAACCCTTTATTCCTTTCTCCATCGCTGCAAAATCACGTCCGACACCAATATCTTCAAAAGTTTCTTTGACATAAGGCAGCTTTACAAAACTGGCCGAAGCCCATTCTATTTTTTCTCCCTCCTCTTTAAAATCTAACGTTTCAACAGGTAAACCCCCTATCATTATCTTGGCCCCTTGCGCGGAAAACTCTTTCAATTTCCGGGCCACAGCCTTCGACATCCTGTATTCCGGCTGCATAGGATGTTTACCGGGGATTACCAATACGGCGTAACTCATACCGTCAGGAAGGACAATCCGTCCGTCCTCTACCTTCATTCTGTTCAACAGCACATCGGCATTAAAGCTGTCATACTGATAGCCTCTGAGGCAGTTGACCCAATCTTCGGAAGTTGTTATATTTGCGGAATGATTTACTCCGGCAGGCATTTCCCGGGCAGGCGTGCCCACATTCGCCATGCGCCTTTTCTCCCATTCCAGTTTTTTTTCACCAAACAGCCCCGGCAAAAACGGAACAAGCCTGTCCGGTAAGATAGAACGCCTAGGCAATTCCTCCCCTGTGAATACGGCAATATCGGCGACAGGTTTTCCATATTGCAATAAGGCCTGGCAGCGCTGTGCATAATCTACCCATGCCCTGCCAGGTTTCCACCAGGTCTGGTCGCGCTGAAAATACAGCCCGATGCCATCGAGTGTCATACCCGGCTTACGATCCTGCCAGGGATTCAGCGCGTACACATGGTAGCTCAGACGGTTTACTCCCAAAGCATAATGCCTGTCTTGCAGGGTTTTCAGCATCGCGGGATGTTCGTCGAACATCAGCCTTAACTGTGTGAATGCCTCTGCCTGTACAATATTTTTCCCGTAGATGTGCGCGCCTGAAATGGCGTCCGACACATCATTAGGCTTATCGTGGGTAGGACTTTGCAACCAATATTCATTCATCGGAATATCAGTGTTTTTATAGTGCATCATACCATCGCTGACCATAGTTGGCGATACATTCTCGGCGCTGAATTCACAGCCTTTCGCATTGGCTTCTTCTTTCAGTACGGCATAGAACTTATCTACAACCAACTCTGCTATAGTTTGGCGCACATCATACAAAATACGTTCCGACATATCAGCGCTT
Organism: Dysgonomonas termitidis; assembly: GCF_042654545.1. Taxonomy (GTDB): domain Bacteria; phylum Bacteroidota; class Bacteroidia; order Bacteroidales; family Dysgonomonadaceae; genus Dysgonomonas; species Dysgonomonas termitidis. Next base: position 96,447 of record NZ_JBHSGN010000121.1, on the reverse strand, counting down.
CCGACAGGAAATCCGGCCATTACCGGTAAATAATCATATATATCGTATCCCCTGCGACTCTTAAACTCATCCCGAAACAACGGAGACCAGTTCTGACTACCACATTCCCAACTATCTACATGAAAGACTTTCAATACACGGGATGCAATCTCCGGCCCGGCCACTTCATAAGCCTTTCCAAACCATGAATTGAATTGCAGGCGGATAGCTTCGGGATTGAATTTATCACACTCCAATCCGATTCCACCTCCTCCGGTGGCATTGGTGTGTCCCGTCGACGTATGGCCTAAACGCAGGATTGTCCATTTTCCTTCCGGAGCCTTCCAGTTCAATTTACCGTCTGTGCCTAGATATGAAGAAATATCTGTCATTTTTTTCATATCTATACATTGGTTATCCGGTATCTGCGAAGCAGTAGTACGGGCGCTGACACGCCACGCGTCTCCCGTTTTACCTTCGTACTGATGTATGCGGGCTTCGGAAGACATCCAGATGCTTTTAAGTTTCAGATTTTGCTTCCATTTAGCCGCATCCAGATCTTCGGCTCCCGGCTCCGTTCCACTCAGATTATATTGCAGGCGGAAATATTTTGCAGTGGTGCCTGGTATAGAATGAGTCATAGGGAAATCATCGTTCTGCCATCCCTGGCGGGGAGGTTCTAATTGAACGATCTTCCTATAGTTTCTCCCGTCATTACTGGCTTCTATGGTGAGCCTTTGCGGCTGGAAACTACGCGAAGGCCCCGTAAGCTGTATGGTACGACAGGTAAACGGTCTTTCAAATTCGAGCTGAATCCAGCAAGGATCATCGCTTCGTAAAAGCTCCTTATTATCTTTTTTCACCAAAAACTGAGGATCTATATCCGCGATGCTGCTTGTTACTCTCGGTTTTACCGTTTCTGTCGAAATCCCCTCTCCGTCAGGTGTAGGAAATGCATAGACAGCAATGTCTTTATAATATCCTTTATAGCTTTCGGGTTGCGGCAAGGTTCCATTAAATTGCTTTCCACCCTGTATATCCAGTTGCGACCAAACGACTTTTTGCATAGAAAGTTCCGGTGTAATCCAGGGGCCGCCGGCCAAAGCAAATCCATCGCAAATATGGAAGGCTATTTTCATTCCTATCCTGTCCGCTTCTTTGAAAGCGAAGTCTACCATCTCCCACCATAGGGGGCTTAACTGCTCCACAACCGGTGTCAGATAAGGTTTTTCGGGAATTCCTCTGATTGGCATCAGATATGCCCCTTCCAACCCGATTTCTTTCATCGCTTCCAAATCGGCCGTAATGCTCTTTTTGTTTACTGCCCCATTCATCCAGTACCAGAATGTCCACGATTTCGTTTCAGCGGAAGGCTTCTCCCACAATTGCCTCAGGTTTTGAGAAAAGCAATCGCCCAAGAATAGAAATGATATGATGATAAATAAGAATATCTTTTTCATTTAATACTTATTTTGTCTCAAAAGACAGGTAAATACTTCCTTTCTGCAATCCGGTTACCCATTGGGCCTGAGAAGAAGGGCCGACCAAATCGGTGGCATTCACCTTATTGCGTACAGCCGGGATAACTTTCAATATAGAAATACCACTATTTGGGAAAGTATATAATAATACATCGCGCCCGTCTCTCGGACTATAAACTCCGAGATAATTATCATCATCAGTATTCTTCAGATTAATTATACCTTCCGAAGTATTAAATGTTGCCCATTTCCAATTACTGAAATATCCCTTAAATTCAGGATACAGGAACGATTCTCCCGGAATAGGGTCGTTGTAATCATTTTCCCAAAGACCGAATGTAGCACCATGCAGACGATTCTGCCATACACGATAAGGCCCGTTACCGAGCCACTTTTTAGACACGACCCGATCTTCCGGATAATCGAACATGATACCCATCAATTCTACAACGCCTTCATATCGGTAAGTATAATCGAGTCGGATAGTTCCATCCGGCTTAATAATCCAGCGGGCCCGACACATATTTCCGAAGTAGTCGGCAACAACCTCGATACTATCTCCTAAAGTTTTATAATTGAAGTTTGTCAACCTGCTTACTCCCGAAATATCTTCATAGATACGCTCTTTACTACGTGCCGAATTATCATCATGGTTGTAATATACATCCATCGAACGGTCGCCACGCCGGAATGCTACAAAACGAGGGCCGTTAGCGAATGAAATAAGCTTGTTGTTCTTCTTCACAGAAGCTAATGTTCCGCTTTTCTTATCGAAAGCAAGAATCATATTTCCGGTCGTTACAAGCAGGTTTTCACCTTCTTCCTTAACTGAAACAGACACATTGCCCTTAGGTAAGGAATAAAAATCTTCTGCTTTCTTCCATGTCCAGTCCCATGTCCAGAGCTCTTCTCCCTGCGGGCCGTAAGCTGTCAGATACAATACATCCGCATCTTTCCAATTGGATGGAAGGCCTATATTTAATGTCCCTGTTGCATGATGTGCAAGGTCGAAGCCTTTCACCTCTCCCGACTTCACGACAGACGCTTTATCGTCTTTGAAGCTTTTCAACATCCATGTAAAACGGCAGTCTTTCAGATTAGTAAAGTCATATCTGTTTTCTACTGTAAACGAACCGCTGAAATCTTCACCCGGTTTTGTATTCATTATCTGCACAGGCGACCATACCTGCTTTACTGTATAGAAGCTACCTTCCTTTTCGTGGTGAGGGCCAAGTATTCCATCAGCCCCATAATTGCCTGCATTGTCAATCCTTTCGTTCTGGTCGGTACGTATAACCCCTTCATCGGCAAACATCCAGATAAAACCTCCGGCTGTGCGGGGATGCTTACGCATCATTTCCCAGTAATCCCAAAGGCCTGCTCCTGCGCCTCCGTCATAAAGTGCATGTAGAAATTCAGTCGGCATAAATATCTCTGGCTTTCGCATATATTCCTGGCTTTCGCCATAAGAACGGTAATGCATGGTTTCGAATCCGTTGAAATTCTTCTGGGGATGCAGGACTACACGTTTCTGAGGATCGAGAGGGCCATATTCTTTGACAAGTTCATGGTTGTGCCCCCCCTCATTTCCGTTAGACCACCACGTTACGCACGGATGGTTGACATCACGTTTTATCATCTCATGTACGAGCTTTGTACCTGCGCCCGTATCATAGCTATAATGCCAGCCACCGAGTTCGACCATGACATACAAGCCCAGTTCATCACAGGCGTCCAGAAAATCAGGATCTGACGGATAGTGCGAAAGCCGGACGGCATTCATATTCATCTCCTTTATTATTTTCACGTCATCGTAGTTTGCCTGACGGCTGAGCGTACGCCCTGTTTCAGGACGGAAACTGTGACGGTTTACTCCACGGATATTTACTTTCTGTCCGTTTATATATATTCCGTCGCTTTCGCGTATTTCAATAGTACGGAAGCCAAAACGCTCTTTTGTCCGGTGCAACACTTTACCATCCTGCACTAATGAAAAGTTTACATAATACAGATCAGGCGTTTCGGGTGTCCAGTTTTTAATATTTTCAAATTTCCCTCTTATTACCGCTTTGTCCGTTCCTTGCGACACAGTAGTTTCAAGCGGCCGGCCTATAGATTTACCATTGACATCTGTAAGTTCGGCAACTACTTTCGTATTGTTTCCCATTCCCAAACCAAGAAAAATATCGGCATAGAAACTGCCGTCGGCTTTAGCATCGATTGCTGTACGGTCAATAGACTGAGCCGGAAGAGCTTCTACAAAAACCGGACGGAAAATCCCTCCGAAATTCCAGTAATCGCCGCGTCTTTCAGCCATATTTACACTCGAATTGGCTGACTCTTTACTAACAGTCACTTCCAATACATTTTCAGTATCACCAAAGAATATGCGATCCGAAACATCACTTTTAAAACGGTAAAATGCACCCTGATGCAAATGCCCGCAACGACGGTCGTTAATCTTTGCTTCGCAATCGGTCATTACTCCATCAAAAACGATGCGGATAACCCGTCCTTCCCATTCTTTCGGAAGTTTAAACTTGTATTTATACAACCCCTGCTCTTTTGCTATCCCCGGAGGATTGGCCTTTCCATAAAACGGCATACCATATTGATAAGTCCCGAATCCCTGCAACTCCCAGCACGAGGGAACCGGAATAGATGTCCACTTCCCGCTGTTATTGCCTTCTGTACAAAAGAACTCCCAATCTACGGCATCATCAAAGCCCGTTCCCGACAGGTATTGTATTCCTGTTTCAGCATTTGCTCCGGAATTGTTTCGTTGCGAAAAGCTATTTTGCGAAATTAAGAAACTCAAAATCAATAATAGGTATAAGACTTTTTTCATATTCAGAGAGATTGTTTTTTATCGTAATGGTTCTATAGTGAAATCCAGCGTATAAGGCCTTTTTTCTATTGTATATTTTTTCAGTACACCCGGCCCGCAACTACTGTTACCCAGTCCCAGCATTATAGCATCGAGCGATAAAACGACTTCCTTACGAGGTTTCAAAAGGTAAGCATGAGAAGCCATATCAAGATCCCCGGCTGTGAAATGTAAAGCTGAGCCTGACATACGTTCAGATGTACAGGTAAAGCGAATACCTTTCCCCGCCTTATTTGTAAGTTGTATCCATTTAATATTCTCTTTATTCCCCGTTTCCTGTGGCACCGGATAAGGTACATATTGCTCTGTTACAGTAGATGCATAGATTCCTACCGGACAACTTTCTTTTCTGTCCGAATAATTCTCATATGGCCCGTGTCCATACCATTTCATATTTTCCAAATTCTGATTCAAAGACATTACCACTCCAAGACGGGGCAATTCGGGCAATGTGCCCGATGGCGTAAATGTATTACTGACATCTATCCTTCCGTCACCCCATATCGTATATATAACTTCATGTACAAACCATCCTGCTTTCGCATGGCTTTCTGCAATAGTTTTAATCTTTACAAATTGCTCGCTTTCTCCTGTTATACCGGCAAATTTCAGTGTTCGTTTTAAACTGTCGAGACCCTGATCCTTCCAATCTTTCGCCAGCCAGTTACCAAACCCCTTGTCATTATCCACAGGAGCACGATAGCCCTGGAATATAAGAGGAGATACGATCATTTCATTATTATCGTATTTCAAAGATGAAAGGATTCCCTCTTTCAGATCGAAAACCATAGAGAAAGTTTTTCCATCCATCTCAATCACACCGTTTTCTTTTACAATGGACTTAAAAGCTACGTTACTACGATTTTCCGCTTTATCTTGCCTGAGACCTAAATTTAATTGTTCGAATCCGATTTCATAACCTCTATCAGCCCATAACCGGCCTTCTTTCAAATGAAAACTTATTCTCAACCAATAGTCTGTATCCGGCTTGACGCTTATCTTTTTGAAAGGGACAGAAATCTCTCCGGTCATACCGGCGGGAATATCTATACCGGTAAAAACTCCTTGCTGTAAAGTATCTCCACCAGCAATTATTTTCCAACGTATTTCATAGTCGTTCAGATTAATGAAGTGGTTCCGGTTTGTTACGGATATAACATTTTTATCACCCCTTGAAAACTCTGCTTTTATCGGCTGATACACTTTTTTCACCTCATAATATTTAGGAGTAACTTCTCTTTCTGCAAATACAATTCCATTGAAACAGAATGCTTTCAGATTAGGCTTATCTCCGAAATCTCCCCCATAGGCCATAAAACGAATCCCATTTTCATCAGTCTTATAAAGTCCCTGATCTACCCAATCCCAGATGAAACCGCCAAGCATCCTCCTGTTCGAATATATCTCATCCCAGTATTCCTTGAAGTTTCCCAGCGCATTGCCCATCGCATGGGCATATTCGCTGGTAAGGACAGGACGGTTGTCGATAGTATCCCTTGCTATATTTAACAAACGTTCCCAACGTGCGTTTTCAGCCCGTTCTTTATCGTCTCCTTCTGCGATATTCGGGTTCAGATATTCATCCTGTACACGCGGATAAAAACGGCTGATAATATCCACGGTCTCAGGGTCAAGATTACCCTGAGCCCCTTCGTAATGAATGAAACGTGTCGGGTCAAAATCTTTCAGCCATGCAGAGATAGCGGCAAAATTAGGGCCGTATCCGGATTCATTACCCATCGACCAGCAGATTATCGACGGATGATTTTTATCTCTTTCTGCCATACGTATAGCCCTGTCCATAAAAGCTGCGTGCCATGCAGGATCACTGGCCAGTTTTCCCCGCAGGCCGTGCTCCTCTATATCGGCCTCATCCATTACATACAAGCCGTATTGGTCGCACAGTTCATACCATTGGGAATTGTTGGGATAATGTGCTGTACGGACAGCATTGATATTTGCCTGTTTCATCAGCTTAATATCCTGCACCATCCTTTCGTAAGAAATGGAACGGCCGGTTTCCGGATCATGCTCATGGCGGTTGACACCCCGGAGCCTTACCGGATTGCCGTTAACCAACACCTGCCCATCTTTAACTTCAACGCTGCGGAAACCAACTTTGCAGGATATTACCTCTACAACCTGCTTTTTATCATCAACAAGGCTGAGAACCAATGTATAGAGATTTGGTGTTTCGACAGTCCATTTCAAAGGATTAGAAACAGCCGCTTCCATCCATGCAAATTTGGCCGGGCCTCTCTGCGGCGTCCTGTCATTCAAAACAGCGGCTTTATTATCGGCATTGAGTACAGGAAGGGCATCTTGCTGAAGCTGTGTGCCAAACACCGGACTATTATCAGCATCGTACAGTTGTGCTTCAAGATTCCAACCTTCCAGCTTATCGCCATTGTACGATTTAATTTCCGGTTTTATCTGCAAGCTCGAATCTTTATAATCTTTATCTAATATTGTGCGAACTGCAAAATCTGAAATTCTTACATCGGCAGTCGAATAAAGGAATACTTCGCGATGTATGCCACTGGTACGCCACATATCCTGATCCTCGAGATAGCTGCCATCACACCAGCGATAAACCTCTACTGCCAATTGATTCGTCCCGGCCTTTACATAATCGGTAATATCGAACTCCGCCGGCTCCATGCTTCCCTGACTATATCCTACTTTCACCCCATTTATCCAGATATAAAATGCACTCTGAACCCCTGCAAAATGAATGAATGTTCTCCTATCCTTCCAATTGGAAGGTAACGTGAAAGAATGACGATACGAACCTACCGGATTACGCTCCCTGAATGATGTATATTCTGCTTTCGGCTCACCGGTTACCCGTGGAGGATCTATTTTGAAAGGGTAACCTGCACTGACGTATATCGGTGTGCCATATCCCTGCATCTCCCAGTTGGAAGGAACAGGAATAGTTTTCCATGATTTATCGTTAAAATTCGTCTTGTAAAAATCTATCGGCCGTTCTTCCGGACGGGGAACCCAGTAAAACCGCCAGTCTCCGTTAAGAGATAAGAACCAAGGGGATTTTTTCCTGTCTGCTGACAACGCCTGCTTACTATCTGCATAAGGGATGAATGTTGCCCGGGCAGGTTCCCGGTTTATTTCAAGTACGGACAAGTTTTCCCAGTCCGGCTTATCAAATTGGGTAAAAGCGGATTGAACAAATAGCGTCAGAAATAATAAGGTCAATATATTTTTCATCTTACTGCATATCTAAAGCATCAAACCAAAGTCCGTCCAGATTATCCCCGCTTATAACCACCCTGTAATGTCCCGCATTGATATAAGCTCCGGTAGTAGTGCTAACCATACGCCATTTTTCAGGAGCGGAAGGAAACTGTATTTTATCTTCACGCATCACCCTGTCGTCAGAAGCCAGAATCCGGATATTCGCAATAACCGGAATTTTACCGGTATTCATATATTTAAAACGTAAAGCATATATTCCGGCTAATCCGGGTGAAATAGTCCATGTTATAGTATGCCTACCTTTACCTTCGGCTTTTACACCGTCTTTTTGGCGGTGATTTACGGCCGACCATCCGGCGCTAACTTCCGACATTTCAGCTTCATAAGTTATTTCGGGGCGGAGATTCGGTTCCTCTATCCAATTTATCCGGGGAACAGCGATAATATAATTGTTCCCTTTGATATTTATCTGCTGATCTTTTTTATATGCCTTTTTTACAAAACCCGTATCTACTTCGGTATAAATATCAGCATCATCTGTGAGTTTGAATGATACATTTTTTGCTTTAGTATCAGATTTTATCCATTCTGCCCCATATAAAACAGGTGGAAGACTTGTGAAACCGTTACCTGTATCGAGCCATGAACTATGTTTACCACCTTTCACATCTGTAATCAGTCCCGGTGATGGAGGTGCGGCCTTCACTGCATTATCTTTAGACGCAATGGCAATAGCAGATATTACAGCTTGCCCAGCCGTCAATCGAGGGAAAGAGATTTCCAGTATACCGCTTTTAGCATAACCTTTCACTGTTTTCTTCAAAACCTTATCGTGTCCGGCTTCCCACCAGATGTCAAGGTCTTTCAATACAGTTTCACCACTTACTGCGACATCGAATATGCGGTAGCCTTCGCAATCCATGCTGCGGTCTGTTCCCCACCATGGCTCTATGAAATAAAGTTCGACTAAATATTCGCCGTCGGGCAGAGGGAATTCGTATTTTAATTTATCACGCCCATAGCGGAATGTCTGGAATAGCTCCCAGTCTTTTGTGCCCGCAATGGGGTCTTTGGTACGGCGTTGCGATGCCAGAAAATTTGGAAGATTACCAAAATCATCTGTCCATGAGAGTGAACCCCAGGAATTACCTTTTTTCTTGTGTACATCTGCCATCCACAGATTCCCGTTTTCGTCTGTAAAATCAGGGCCTCCGCAATTTACACGATAAATATAGGTATAATCATTTTCTGGTAAAGTCTGATTCTTAACGTCTTTGTATAACTTACCGAAAGACGGCGACTCCGGCAAATTTTCCATTACAATATAGTCCTCGGCTACGGCGTTGCCATTTACATAACCTACGGCATACAGCACATTGTAACGGATATCCACTCCATCCCATTGGAAATGAGTTCCAATACCATTTCTTGTACGTTTGCCCAATGATAGGGATTTTACATCATTGAAAAGCTCCACTTCATCGCAATTGGAGAAAACCCTGATGCCATCTTTCTTTCCCGGTTCAGTCCAACGGTGATTCCATGTATGTGATACCAGATAAACCATCGGCGCTTCTTCTTTCGGAACATAATTAGAGCGATACATATAATACACATCTAAAGGTTCTTCCCAGGGAGTAACCAACCCTTTATAATTGAATGGCCCGATGCGGTCTATATCGCGGAAACCTTCTTCGTTTTGTACTCGTCCCGGATTATCATGTGAACTGTATATCCATTGGAATTGCCCGCAAACACTATCCCTTGCCTGCTCGGCCAATCTTATTTTCATCTCCATAAGTAAAGACATACGGTCTTCGCTGATAGCTCCTTTCTGGTCATAATCACCTTCCGTATGCAGATCGATACTTCTCCATGCGCCGTACTCCCCGTTAAGCAACTGGTCTTTCTTGCTTAGTTCCCGATTATAGATATATGGGTTGCCACCATACGTTCCAGACCAGTTCTGAACTACATTCCAGTCTGTACCTGTGCCTCCGTTACAGGTGGTAACCAAACGTTGGGAAGGAGAAGTAGGGTCCATCTCACGGATTATCTCCATACATTCTCGGGCAAAATCTTCCGGCAATGTACTCTCATTCTGTAATCCCCAAAGAACTACTGAAGGACAGGAACGCCGCTCTTTTACCCATTCCCTCAGATTAGCCTTGAATGTTTTCCTGAATTCGGGAGTATCGTACCAAACATGGGCAGACAATTGCGTCCAAAGCAAAGTTCCGGACTTATCCCACATTTGTTGATAAATCAGATTATGAGGCTGATGCGCATCACGGAAAGCATTGAATCCGGCTGCTTTCATCTGGCTGACACGCGACCATATCTGTTCTTCGCTGAAAGCATGGCTCTGCCCCAGCATGTGCTCATATTCACAAACACCATTCAGAAAAACAGGCTTCCCATTCAGGAAGAAACGGTGATCGCCATCGGTACGGTATACCGGCCATGAAATCCAACGGAAGCCATAATCTGTGGTCTCCTCGTCTATAACTTTCCCGTTTTCCTTTATCATCGTTATCAATTTATACAAATAAGGATTTTCGGTATCCCACAAAACAGGATCTGTAACGTCCTTACTTTTCTGATTGATAACTCTTATTTCATTTGCTTTCAATATTATCTTGTCCGCAACACGTTCTACCTGTATGCCATCTTTGTTTACCAGCTTCTGTATTACTTCCAGTTCACGGTCTTTATTACTGTAATTCTTCAACTCCGTATTTACATTCATCGTAAATACATTTTTACCATCAACCACCTTTGGCTCGTTATTCCAGATGTGCACACCAAATGGTTCTATCCTCGCCGTGTTAGTTACAACCAATGTTACCGGACGAAAAATTCCCATAGGCTGTGACCCTTCTGAAAATCCCCATTCGGAAGAACAACCTCCACATATCCATGGAGAATCTGAAATCATTGGCGGATGATCGGCCTGCACAGCTAAAATATTAGGCTGGTCGAACTTTACTGCATCTGTTATATCAATGGTAAAAGTAGTACGGCCACCTGAATGAAACCCGACCTTCTCCCCATTGACATAAACAGTTGCATAGGTGCCGACACCCTCAAAGAAGAGGAAGTATCGTTTACCGGCACCTTCATCACTAATCCCAAACAATCTACGATACCATGAAAATCCATGCTTGTTGCCGTGTTTCAGACGGCGAATACCTTCATATTTGTCCCAATTGTGTGGGACATCGACCTTTTCCCAATTAATATCATTGTAGCTCATATACTGGAACCCGGTATGAGCCTCTTTATTCGTATCGTCTGCCGTTGTCAGCCAGTTATCATTGAGTGAAATCTCTTTTCTGAATGTCGTTTTATCCGGCTTGGGGAAACGGATAAGACTTCGTCCCATATCTTTGGACGTGGCCACAGCTATTCCCCGCTGATCGTCTTCGTTCACCGCACAATAGAAGTGATATACGACACCATTCCATTTCATAACATAAGACTTGTGAGCAAACAGATTGTCATATTTTTCCGTCGGGATAATCAAATCATCACCATCCCAATCCGTCCAATTCACCAGATCGTAAGAGCATGCGAATGTATTAAACGCTTTATAAGGTCTGTCTTTGCGGAAAGCGCTGAAATAGAACATTACATATATATCTCCGATTTTCTGGATGACTCCATCACCAGTGATACCTTCTTCGTGGTTTACAATCGGATTACCCTCATAACGTTTCCAATCGACCATATTGTCGGATAAAGCAACGCCGATACGCTCTGCCTTCACGTTATTATCCGGATTTACCCCTCCAGCATTGTAATACATGATGAAAGGATAGCCCAGTGTTTTATTCCTATCCCAGATAACTGACGATTTATATTGCGTAATATTCTCCCACCAGCCCCTATCTTCATCCAGTGGTGATAATCTGGGCATATCGAAACTTTGCCATTCATGTGCTTTGGTTATATCGCCGGAAGTATATGCTACTCCTTCTTTCAGAACGCCGCGCTCATAACCTCTGGTATCGCTGCCGAAATATGACATCCAGTATTTATTACCGAATTTCTGAGCCTTATAGCTTCCGCCCCACTCATGGTCGATCAAAGCCACATATCCGGCACGCTGGTTTTCGTCCCAACGCCCGCTTCCGGCTTCCGGAAAAGACAGAATTCGTCCCAATATATCCCAATGAAGCAGATCCTCGCTTTCGGCAAGCCATGTTTCATAACCCCGGCCATCTGTGCCCGATTTACCATTATAGATAAGGTAAGACATATACCATTTCCCGTTTTCACGAAAAACAGTAGGACAATCTATCTTATGCTTATTATCTGACGGGGCAAGTACTAATCCGTATTTAAACGGAGTCTTTACTTCCTCATATATCTTCTTCATAATATCTTTCGGCACAGTAACCTGTGCCGAAAGACAACCTGCAAAAGAAATAAGTAATATTATAATTACTCGAAATACACTCATATTCATCTATTTACAAACCCTACCATTAATAGAATATCCAATCTATCCGGCTCGAAGGATCATTCGCGCCCAAACCGGCATTGCGGGGATTTATTTTTTGTTCCGCTCCGGTAAAGCCTAATACCATTAATGCGCCTTTACCCAGATTCAACGTATGTTTTCCTGCCGGGAAAGTATATGTGTGGACATTCACCGTTGCCCGTCCCGGAATATCTATTGCGTTGGCAATCTGCACATCTCCCTGCCCGTAAGCATTTGCACTGGCATCGGTTTCCAGAGTCGGGGCCTTTGCATATTCTTTACGTTCGGTATTCAGATAGCCCACCAAAAGATTGACGCCTTCTTTACATTCAAAAGAGATGATAGTGCCTTCCGCAGCCTGCTTGTCCTGGCTGAAACGGAATGGGTGCATATTTTTCAATTCTTCAGACAATTCACCTATTACAAAGTCCTTATCGGAGAATACCTTCTCTCCTTTTTTCATCGGATAGCTCACCGGATTTCCGTCAACTGTAATATTCACCGGATTTAATATCTCTATCGTTTGCTTATTATCGGCTCCGTGCTTCTTTAAAAATTCTATATTCCTTTTGAGGTTTACCAGTTCCGCTTCATAATGAGGCAACAACTCTTCCCATGTTTTATTATTTCCATCATCACCGCCTGTTGGAATCCGGCGCTGGGCTGTTTGCATGCTGTTTGCATACAGGTAGGTATCTTTTGTAAGATTAACTAGTTGCTGATAATATTCCAGACTTTTTTCGACAAGAGGAATCGCTTTATCCAAATCTGTAATATCGCCCGAATGGGTGTATCTGAGAATAAGCATGGCTGCTTTTACTTTCTCAGAGAAAAAGTTCGCAAACGCCTGATAACAGTAAACGTCATTTTTCAAACGGTTAAATTCATCTTTATTTTCAGATACCTTAGGCGTAGCTTTGTCGATCGCTTCCACAGCAGCATTGCCATGCGCAACAGCTTCACCGATCAACTGCGGAGGGGTTTCCCCTACATGCGGCTGATTGTTCCACTCTTTATTCATATACTCGATAAGCAATTCACCCTCCGGCCCGCAAGACTCATGGAATCCGGGATATACCTTCCATTTGGCCGGATTTACAAGCTGGCTAAGGAACATTCCAAGCAAAAGAGTCTGCCTGTTACCTTCCGTGATACCGAACTTGCGTAATAACTTAGGCGCTATTTCCCCCGTTTGCTCATAGGCTTCGAGAATATTTCGCCCTTCTTCTCCACAACCGTACATATCGCCAAGTTGCTTAGTCCAGTATTTTATTTCATCATTTCTGTCACGGTTTACATTCCATGCATAACGAGCCCACGCTTTGTACCAGATCCAGTCTCGATCCATTTCGCGCAAACGCGGCTCCGTTTTATCTGCCGTATAAGGCCAGTCCCAGTACGATGCCTGCGGATACAGATGCAGAGCATTTGCACCATGAATATTATGCATAGCATGAACTGTTTTTTGTATAAAGTCCGGCGAACCATAGCGGAATGGCTCCAGATTAGCTAAAATATGTACATTGGATATATGAACCGACCCCAGACTGCTCAAATCGGTATGGATCTTCGACCAGGGACCTCGGGGCTCATAAGTTGTAAGAGATTCACCATTGTATTTATGCATTGTATAGAGGTTCTTGTATAAAGGTAGAGCAGCATCCATTACCATTTTACAATCCGTATCATGCGCTCTTAGCACCAACGGAGGTTCTTTTGTAATATTCAATGCTTTCAATCCATCCTGCACTCCGGGTATGATCGTTTTTGTAAACCACTCCACATCATCTTCATAGGTATCCATGGCTTCTCCGAGACAAACCAGTAATCCTACATTCGGATATTTTTCAATGAAGGCAGCCACCGATTTTCTTGTATAATCCGAAACAAGCGGGGTAATAGGACGGCTTCTGTCCTGTGTTTTTATTCCGTGGTGTTCAGCAAAAGGTTTCGATACCAGAATGTTGTAAAACATCTGGATAACCCAAATCCCCCTTTTATCGGCTTCTTCCGTCAGAAAAGAGAACATCTCTTCATTCTTTTTGAATGTCACATCATCTACTTCTACAGCATAAGGATAATCCTTCAGCCTTACCAACGAAGCAAACGGATGTCCGTTCCAGAGATAGAGCGAATTCATCTTATTGGCGGCAAGCATATCCAGATATTCTATCCACAAGGCTTTATCATAGAACCAAGGGAAAGTCTCTTCTGTATAGGGATATTCATAAACAGTCCTGCCCGGCAGATAATATGGTTTCTGCACACCGATGCAGGCTCCACGCAATACCATTTCAGGCTGGTCTGTCAGATTGATATCCGAAGGAATTTTCCGGACATCTTTTATCCGGCTTATAAGTTCCATGCAACCATACATCGCACCGGACGCATCATTACCTATAATACGAATGGATTTACCTTCTGTACTTATAGAATAGCCTTCTTTAGCTAATGTATCGGCTGCGCTTTCTTCTACATAAATTGTATAATCTTCCGCTTTATTATTTTCTCCGGATGCAGCAACTATTACTTCATAATTTTCCGCTTCAAGAGTTGATTTTAATTTATCAACTCCGTATAGAATCCTGTTCGATGATCCTTGTGGAGAAACAATTACAACTTTTTCTTTTGAGCAGGATATTATCAGAAAAAAGAACGATAATAAAGCTAACAGATGTTTGATTTTCATTTTATCAGGCTATTTTTATTCGGTTTTTAAATCCGCTGGAATTATTCAATATGGAATGTTAAACCCAAACTATACTATTCTGTACTGTGCTGACAAAGATATATTTTTAACATGAGATGAAAAAAGCCGTGAACATGCTATAAAACATGTTCAAGACTTTTAAGTGTACTTTTTACAGTTTTCAGCAATTGTAAACCCGTCTAAATAGTCGGCTCAAAGGCTTTTAAAACCTTCCGTTTATTATATATTCCTCACCGGTATCAATCATTACTCTATATCTGTTAGCTGCGATTTGTTCAATATCCCCAATATTTATTTTAGGCTTCCCCGATGAAGTAAAATAGAGATACCCCTCTCCTTCTGTAGCAGAAACCTTAATCTGTTTCTTATCCATATATACTTTTATATCTCCTTTCGGTGTAGGTACAGAACCCTCCATCCATTTAAGGTCACCTAATACCGGGCTGATACTGAATTCTTTATAGCCTTCTTTTTCTGGTTTCACCCCAAGGTAATATTTGCCCAACAAATATATTGGACTGGCTCCCCATGCATGACAAAGGCTTTTTCCAAACGGACGCCCATACATGGCCAAATGCTCTGTACCGGTTTCATCGGGATTATACTTTTCCCAGAAAGAAGTCGCGCCCAAGTTGAGCATACCGCCCCAATAGTCACGGATTTCTTTCAGCACATGGTTGTACTCTCCCAGCTTACATAAGGCTTCCAGCTCATAGAAACGCATATATGGCGTTGTTATCTTCAATGCATTAGTATTTAACAGGACATTGTCTTTCACTGCTTTTGTTTTCTCCGCATCCAGATAATCGAATAATACGGCAAACATGTTGGTAAAAGGAGTTACCTGCTCACTCATTACCCCATTCTCGCGATTATGGATAAAAGCATTTTTATTTGCCGACCAAAAGGAAGTGAACAGTTTCGATTTTAGGTCTGATGCCAACGATGCATATCGTGCTTCATGCTCAGTATCTCCCATTATATCTGCACACAACGCCATTGTTTCCAGGCTTCGGCAAAACAGTAATTGCTCGAAACTGACCTCACCACTTTTACTCATCTTAAAATCTGCCCAGTCGATGAATACCCAGTCCCCGGCTAAGCCTTCCATCATACCGTTACTGTTTCGGCGGGATAAACAGAAATCCATCAGGGATTGCATACGCGGATAGAATTGCTTTACAAACTCCCGGTCGCCCGTATATTGCAAATAATCATATACACCTATAAACCAGTAGAATGTATAGTCCATTATCGTATTTACATGGCTCGTAACAGGGTCTTTCCCTCTAAGGTTCAGCATAGTACGTGTAACCGAATGGGAATCGAAAAACAGATAGTAATTCATCAGGTAACTCTGATAAGCATCACCGCTCCATATCCAACGGTCGCGTTTAATGCCATCAATAAAAAACTCCCTCGAGGTAAGGTGCATCGTATAGGCAGAAATATCCCAGATGCGGTTTATCAACTCATCGTTACATCTGAACTGCCCCCTGTAATCCAGAGGCAGATACTCATACAACATCGACACGGAAGAGTAAGACAAGTCTCCATCTGTTTCGACATATATGTAACGATAAGCTTTTGAATCTTCCAAAGTAAAATCATTCGCGGATGGATTATCTATATCGATCCGGTCTAATGTTTCGCAATGGGTTGTCGATAAAGCTTCTTCGGGTGATTCCCCGTAATATATATTCAGACGGCCTTTTCCCTTCAGCTGATGGAATTTCACATATCCGAAAGTCTCTTTTCCAAAATCAATGAGTTCTCCCGCCCCTTTCTTTTCAGTTCCGGCAGCAGTCATTGGTGTTACTGCCAGTTTGAACTCAGACGGAGGAGTATCAGGTGAATTGAAATTCCATCGCCCGGCTTGCAGGTATGCTGTACCTGAAGAGGTATCGGAGGCTTTACCCGACTCGTCTATCCATTCTTTATCTTCGAAAGTTACTTTCCAACTCTCATCCGAACCAAAGGATTGTCCTTTCACATATATGGCCGGAACATGAGCCTGATTATGTACTTTAATATTCAGGCTATGTTTTCCTGCCGGAATGGTTATCTTATTACAGGCAGGAAGTATTTTTCCATCCAGTTTTATATTATACTTACCTTCTGCATATATTTCAACTTCCTCAGCCACAGGCAAGACTAATTTTGTAGAAAATTCTACCGCGACATAGTGGCTATCCATCTTCCAGAACGGAGGAAAGAAACCATCCCTTTCCGTACGGCGATTCTGCGTTTCATTACCGAGCCATATTTCAAAATCTCCCGGATAGTATATCCATGTGGCATCCTGAGCTGATAGAGGAAACGTACTCAAAACAAAAAACAATACAGTTAATATTCTCTTCATAGTATATTACTTTATATTCTTAATCCATGTATATTCCGGCTTCAGTCCTGCCTTTTGTCTGATTGAGTCGGAGACCATCGGGCCATTGTTTTCCCACGTATTGCCGGGACCGTTTGCATTTTGCAGGAACTTTTCGGCAGGGCACCAGTTATCTTTTACCGTGATAAACGAACTCCCTTCATCAGTATATAGGTAGAACCAATGATTGGGATCATGCACATAAGAAGGCGTATATATATCTTTCACCACGTTTTCGGTAATAAAAGATTTAGGCTGTACCGACAGTGTATATATTCCGGCAACATCATACATATGTTTTCCGTAATGATGAATATAATTGGCATGCACCATATTATTCCGCATACAGTTCACCGTTTTTGTCCATCCCCAACCCAGGCTTATACCTGTGTAGGCTACTTCACTGATTTCGTTATGCTCAATATTAATGTCTTGTACAAAACCTGCCAGAATGCCCACGCATCCCCAGTCTTCGTTTGTCACATCCGTGATATAATTGTTGGAAACAGAAATATGAGAGCAGATTTCGCGCTGGTCAACAGGGTCGTAAGGCAGATGCGTCTCCATACCGGTTTCCGAAAAACGGCCGATCTGCATGCCGTTTCCGGCAATATCCCTGAATAACGAGCCTTTTATTCCGGATTTCTGCACTCTATCGATAAGGTCGATTCCGCATGAACCGAGATGTTCGAAGCGGCACTGGTCAAATTCAATATTCAGAGCCGATTGCACCATTACTGCTGCCGGAGGGCGACCTACCCAACCCTGATTTTCAATTCCCTTATTAAAGTTACCGGGAACTCCCGGAGGCCTCAATTTATAAGCGTCCAGCAGATACATTCCGGCCTGCAACGGTACATGTCCCATCTGTGAAGGACGTACCCAGGTCGTATAGTTAAATCCGATATTCTTAAAACGGATATGCTCCACCGGACGATCCGGCGTCCCTGTTATTTCCATAAGGGATTCCAATACCGGAACAATTGCTTCGGCTGTCGGCATATTCTCTCCCTGACGGGGCATATAATATATCTTGTCCGTCTTCGTATCGTGATACCATTCTCCGGCTTCATCCAACAATTCAAGGGCATTCGTAAAATAGAATGCAGAATTCAGGCCTTCTTTAATCATCGGTTGCGGCCACGGATGCTCAAATTGAATACGTGCTTCCGGATTATGAAAACGGACTCCTGCCGAATCTCCCTGGACAATAATGGATTTAACCCGAAGATTAGCGATTGCCCACATCTGGTGGATAACGAGTTCAAGATTCTCCGATTTAGTCAGTCCTTTTACAGCAGAAGCCGGAATCCAGAAAATTTCATTCATTTTATCATTGCTTCTTATCCGGTCCATTTGTTCAAAATCGGATACATTCCGCGCTCTTACAGCCTTCTTTCCATTAATCCATAGCTGGCGGAATATCAGCCTGTTTCCATTAAAGGTGGGCACATCAGCTACCCAGTATTTGCCTTGCTTTTTCCAACTTTCAATCCGTATGCCACCGCTAAGAACCACATTATCACCTTCAGCCGCTTCTATTATGGTCGGACTGCTTTCCGTTCCCGAATCTTCAGGACGAATAAATACAGGTTCGTACAGGTTGTATGTACCTCCGGCCATACGGATACGCACAGGTTCGTCGTTTCCCGCTTTTAATAACCTCCGGTATTCCCTTGCCTCTCTTATTGCTCCATGCAAAGAGGCTTTCGGTTCAGATTGTGTACCGGGGTTCCGGTCGTTTCCCTGCGGGGAAACATATATCTCTACTGAAAAAACCGATAACGAGATAAAGAATAGAATCACAATATAAATTAATCTCATGGAATTTTATTTTTTGAAGTGTATTGACCAGATTTAATATTTACATTAATTAACTATATATAGTTAAAAGGTAACAGAAGTAACAGTTTTTAGCTATTAGCTGATAGCTTTTAGCCGTTCGCTTTTGAGAACTATTATACCCTGTCATGCTGAGTGGAGCGAAGCATCTCCTTCAAAAAGTAACAAAAGTAACAATGAAATCAGTTAGCAGTTAGCAGTTAACAGTCATCAACTCGTATCTCGTATCCCGTTTACTTGTAACTATTTTCAAAAAGGTTACAAAGGTAACAGTCTTTTTAGCCTTTGTGCCCTTTGTGATTCCCATCGTGTACTTAGTGGTTGAAAACTCTTTACCCCAAGGGACACAAAGATTTACACAAAGAACACTATTTGCAGTAAACAGTCATCAGTCAACAACTTGTATCTCGTATCTTGTCTACTTGTAACTATTCCCAAAAAGGTTACAAAGGTTACAACATCTTCACTCATTTGCAAATCAACTTTTGGCTCCACCGATTTTCAATTCAAAGAGCTATAAGCTAATGGCTCACAGCTAATAGCTTATTACATAGATAAAGTTTCGAGCTATTGATTCACCTGAAATACAGATTTCAGATACCGTGCATTTGCCCCGTAGTTTTTCTTTACATTGTGGACATCCTTTGCATCGCGCGAACGTTCAACAACAAGCCAACCGCTCCACCCCATTTTGTCCAAAGTAGCTTTTACTTCTTTCATATCCAGTGCCGGGTCATTTTCGATCCAGTAACCATCGGTATTAGAGGCATGTATCTGAACAATACGGTCTTTTCCCAAGGTTTTCAGGTCGCTTATAATATTTCCTCCTCTTTTCAGGATAGAAGAGAAATTGACATAGCTACGGATCGAAGGAGAACTGATTTTATCTATCAATTTCGCTTCTTCCTTAGCCGGCAATGTCGTTTCTATACCGATGACAACACCTGCTGCCTCCGCTTTTTTAGCAACAACTTTCAGCCGTCCCAATACAACCGGGTACAGTTCGGGTTCTTTCACCAAATCGCTTTGGTTACCCATTGGCAGAAATGCGACTTTCACCCCGAGAGCCTTCATAGTTGCTATACATTCGTCTATCAGGTCTTCATAGTTCTCACGCTTGGCAAAAGATTGCCCGTAAAAAGCGGACACAGCGATGGAACTAAGTTCTATTCCTAATCGATTGCATTCCGAAATAAATAATTCCTGAAAATGTTTATCGGTAAATTTATTATCAAATGACACACGTTTGCCCAGTCCGCCCATATCCAGTTCAAGTCCGTCTGCGCCAAGCTCTTCGGCCAGTTCCATCGCTCCGACTTTCTGACGCTTGAGCATCATCCAGTCACAAACAGAAACCTTGTAACGATGATTATTTACGACCTGTATTTCTTTCGTCTCTTTTAAAGACGGCCATTTCATGTTTTCTATTTTCGATAATACCAATTTATCCGGATCTACAACTACATGCTTAATAGCTTTCCGCCTCCATGTATAAACGATGTGAACCAAGCCGTCTTTAGTCTGTATAACAGAAGGATAAGAATACTGGCTAATCGGCGAATCTTCTACCACTAATGCCGCATACCATGTTTTCCCATCTTCCGATATAGCTACATTAAGAGGGGTGCGGGCTCCTTTTCCCCGTTTAAGCGTATCGTGAGGCAAGACATGATTATAGACCAATAACTGGCGGCCGTCCCGCAAGGTTACGGCATCTGTACCCGAATTATTATTCGGCAACATTGTTCCGGCAACAGGCGTCCATGTTTTTCCATTGTCCGAAGACCATGATTCTCCGATAGTTCTTTCCTGCGTACGGCAAAGAATCTGTAATCTTCCATCTTTATAAGTCAATATGGACGGTTGTATCGTATGAAGCTCTTTTCCTTCATTGATGGGGCCTATCATCTTCCATGTTTTACCAAAATCTTTTGTAGCTTCGAAATGAACTTTCCAGCCATCCCCCTCGGTACTCGACGGGCACAGTAATGTCCCGTCTTTCAGCAAAACAGGTTTATTTTTCACCGGGCCTAAAAATCCTTTAGGAAGATCACGTGAAGCCGACCATGTAACGCCTCCGTCGTCAGAAGTGATCACTTTTCCGACCCACCCTGCCACATTAGGGCCAACTTTATAATAAAGTTGTAATTCTCCGTCCGGCACCTGATATAATACGGGATTCCATGTGGCATAACGGAGTGTATCATTTATAATCCCATCAGCTACATTCTGCGGTTCTGTCCATTTATTATTGATATAGCGGCTTACCCAGATACAAACATCGGGATTACGCTCTTTTGTTCCGCCAAACCAGGAAGCAATAAGATGACCTTCTTTGGTTTCCGCTATTGTAGAGGCATGGCTTTCAGGGAATGAAGGCTTTTCACAAATAAATTCATCTGTAAGAATACCTTCTCTGAAACGGTTTTGAGCTTCTCCGTATTTACAAACAAATGTATAGTCACCCGATCCGATTTCAAGATTTATGCGATTTTCTTCAACCCGGACATATTTAAGTCCTTCAACCTCTTTTACAGGTTTTCCGCTTTCGGCAATATCTTCTACTGACGTCGCCGGCAATAATATATTCGCCCTGCTGTTTGCCGGGATGGAAATCTTCCATGTGAAAATTCCATCTTTAAGAGTCCAGTCACTATTTACCCAACCATATGGTGTTTTATGAGACGCTTTTGTGTAGGTAAGGTCTTCGGTTGGATTTGGCTTCATCCACAGCCACTTAAATCCCCCCCTTATCTTGTGAGACTTTATTCCGGCCAAATCTTCATACATCCATGCCAGAAGGTCTCCTAAGAGCATCACATGATTATGAGAATTCATCTTAGGGCTTGCAGTATCACCGTTCCAGAGTTCCCAGATCGTAGTCGCTCCCCGTTCTATCATATATCCCCAACTAGGGTAATCTTTCTGAGTAGCAATAGTATAAGCAACATCTGCACATCCCCGTTTTGTGAGTTCACGCATCAGCCACTGAGTACCGATAACACCTGTACTGATATGCAGTTTATCTGTAACTGTAATACGGTTTATCAGATTTTGGAAAACTCTCTCCTCATTATCTTTATCTACCATACCGAAAGCCAGAGGTAACAGGTTCGATGTTACCGTATAATTGCCATATTGTCCTGTTTCCGCATTATAGAATTTCCGGTTGAATCCTGCTCTTACATTTTCTGCAAGCGTTACATATTCGGCGACATCACTTTCATTGCCCGATATAACTGCAAATTCCTGTAACAATTGCAACAACTTATAAGTATATGCTGTAGCTATCAGCTGTCCGTCCGTCTTACGGGCAGGGTCCAGAGAATGGATTAGTTCTTTTGATTCAGGAGGAACGCACCAGTCTCCGTATTTATCTTTGGTCATTATATAGTCTGCATTCAGGTAATTATCCTTCATATGCATAAACCATTTTTTCATATATGGATAATGCTTCTTTATCGGTTCGGTGTTGCCGTATTGTTTATGGATCATGTCGGCGACAAACAGATATGTACCCGGCCATGTCATATTATCACTATAATACGTCATATAGTACGGAGGCGCAATATCCGACAGCTTTCCTTCCGGCGTTTGGGAATCCCTTATATCATCCAGCCATTTTATATAAAACCGTTCGTTGTCATAAACGAAACTTTCCCCGATACAACCAATAGTATGGTCGCCGAGCCACGGCTGCCTTTCGTCGCGTTGCGGACAATCGAGGGGGATACTCTTGTAATTACTGTTGATTCCCCACCATGCATTGTTATATATTTGATTCAGAATATTATTTGATGTCTCGAATGAACCGGCTGCAGCCATATCGTCATATACGACTTTCCCTTCAAAATCACTTATTGCCGGAGTTCCCGGATAACCCGTCACTTCTACGAAACGGAACCCGTGCGTAACAAAACGGGGTTCCCATTTCTCCGTACCTTCTCCTTTCATTGTGTACACATCGGTAGCTCTTGCGCTACGGAGATTTACTGTTTTCAGGCGGCCGCCGTTTTCCAGTGTTTCGGCAAAACGCAGGGTAATTTTATCTCCTTTCTTCCCTTTTGCCTGCAAACTAAGCCAGCCTACCATATTCTGCCCCATATCGATAACGAACGTATCTTTTGCTAAAACCATAACAGCCTTTGGCGTCAATACTTTCATCACCTTCATATTTTCCTGCATCTGCGCAGTAATTACACCTCCCGGGGCTTTTACCAGTTCGGCTTTCAGCCATTTGCGGTCATTATATCCGGCTGTGTTCCATGCTCCCAGCTCCTTATTCGCATCATATTCTTCTCCGTCAAAATCATTATTTGAACGGATAGGGCCATCGGAAGTAACCTTCCATGTATCGTCACTGATGATGGTTTGTTTTGTTCCGTCATTATATTCTATTTCTATCTGGAGAAGCATTTTCGGATAGCCGAAAGTCTTTATTTTATGAGGTTTATAATTCTGACGCATATTGTAGAAACGCCCATTACCCAAGATAGTCGCAATCGCATTTTTCCCTTGTTTAATATAAGACGTCACATCAAAGGTATTGTACAAAACAGTTTTGAAATAGTCTGTTTGTCCCGGTGCTAAAGCCTGATCCCCGATCTTCTCACCATTGATATATAGCTCATAAAATCCTAATCCTGAAATATATGCCTTCGCTGATTTAACCTGCTTCTGGCTGGCAAACTCTTTACGAAAATAACGTGCAGATAAACGGGAATGCACCGTCTCACTATCCCAGGGGAATATCCTGTCCAGCCCAATCCACTTCGCAGACCAGTCGGAATCAGTTAATAAACCCACACTGAATTTAGCCGGAGAACTCCATGCTGTTTCACCTTTATTTGTATAAACTTTTACTTTCCAATATATCTGGCTACGGCTTGTCAGGCCTTTACCCGTATAAGGGACAAGAGTAGATGCGGCATTTTCAATTTTTCCTGAATTCCATAAATCTGCATCTGTTTCATTGAGCTTATCCAATGAAGAGGCAGCAAGTATCCGGTACGCCTTTTGCTCTACATTTCGTTCTTTCGATTCTATCATCCACCCCAGACGAGGTGTTGCCGTACCAATTCCTTCAGGATTATTTAGCATTTCGCACCTGAGTTCCTTCACATCCACCGAAAACACCAGCAGGGAACAAAATAAGGCGGAGAATATAAGTATTGTTTTTTTCATGGATTTTTTAATTTGAAAATTCAAGAATGCTGTCAACTGATTATTGTTGACTGTTAACCGTCATCAAGTTTTCTTCTACATAAGATGTATCGGCATCCGTAATAATCAGGACCCTGTCATTACCGGCCCTGTATTCTGAATCGTGAGCAAAAACCTGTCTGCCATTACCGAATTCTCCGATATATTCCACAGAACCATTTACTGGACTGTACCACCATGCCTTTTTCTTAGCTCCCGATATTTTTGTCATATCTATCTCCACTTTGCGGTTCGTATAATTATAGACAAGAATATAATCGTTACCACGGGTGGCAATCACCCTTTCGTATTGCAATCCGTTTGCTCCCACGATTACCGACTGGTCGGGTATCCTCTCAAAAAAAGGAAACGCCAGTATCAGGTTTTTCAGGTACTTCATTTCACGACAACCCGGATCGTTTACAGCTTCCCACCATGGCTTTTCAGCACCGAATGAAGGCTGATATCCCGGACGAAGCATCTGCATCGTAGAATTATGCCCGTAAGTATGTCCGAATGAGCCTGCAAATACAGACCAATAAGCATAACGGCGAACATCTTCTGCCTGCCAGCGACGTTCATTCACATCGTGAAGCCCATGGGGAATATCTTCATAAGAAGGCTCACCATCGATTACCGGTTTCAAAGGAGAAACAGCAAGACTCCGCCCGGCAAAACGCCAGTTGTCTTCTTCTGTATTCTCTTCGATAGGATAATCTCCATCGCCATTACGCTGATTATATCTGCGATGGCCTGATTGGAACATATTGAAATCGAGCCATGGCTCATTGTTAAACCAAGTGCTGGATATCGTCCTGCCACGCGGATGGAATGTCATCAAATGATCCGGGTCCATTCCTCTTATCGTTGTTGCCAAAGCCTGCCAGACTTCCGGCTCTACATCTCCGCGGATATCGCCACCAATCAGCCAGACTATATTCGGGTATTTTTTATAACGTTCCGCTAAGAACTTACCATACTTCCTGGCATCCTCAACTGTCATCTGCTTCTGTTGCACAGGCGTTCCCCAGACACAAACTATCCCGATATAGATACCGCTCTGCCGGGCACGTTCCACGATGTAGTCCACATGCTGCCAATAGTTATATTCGCCTCGCTTATCTATATTCCTGAAGTCGAACCCATCAGGTAAAGCCCAGTCACCATATGCATTTATGGCAGAAACAGTATGCAGCACAGATATTTGCACCACATTGTAACCATTATTTTTAGTGGCATTCATAAAATAGTCCACCTCTTCCCTATTCGACCGTGATGGCAAAAGCCAGGCCGTTTCGCCAAGCCAAAAGAAAGGAGTGCCGTTCTCATGTTGTAAGTAACGCTTATTGTCGCTTACTTTCAGCTTACCGTTATCCCAGGGCATATCCGGTTTCTTCGACTTATTCTGGGCTGTCGATGACAAAGTGATTAGTAACAATAAGAATATCAGTATTGTATATTTTTTCATGATACAGGTCTATTTCTTCGTTTTGTTTTCTGATTTTTCATGTTCGATAGCAGCCCATATAAAAGGAGCCACAGATTTAGGGTCATTCAGGATTACCGGTTCACCGATATAATATTCGAAAGACCCGTCACGGTATGTCTTCTCTCCTCCCAGACCGGCAACAGCACAGCAATTGGTGATAGAATAAGTACCATCGTCTTCTTTCTTCACGAATTCTTTTATCAATCCGCTAAAACCTTTATCGGCAGCAACTTTATAATCAGGACTGATATATCCCTTATTTATAGCCGAATAGAGGAAAGTAACAAACATAGCCGAACCTGATGATTCAAGATAATTTCCCTCGCGGTCTCCCATATTGGTTACCTGATACCATACTCCGGTCTTATCATCCTGCCACCTCACAATCCCTTCTGCCATTTTTTCTATAATAGCGATCACATCCGGGCGACCTGCATGATCCTGAGGAAGAAAATCCAAGACATCGACAAGCGCCATTCCATACCAACCTATGCTCCTCGACCAGAAGTTAGGAGAGCGCCCGGTGGTTTTGTCCGCCCACCTTTGTTCGCGACTTTCATCCCAGCCATGGTAGAATAAACCTGTTTCGGGATCGTAACTGTTTTTATCCATCAGACGAATCTGATTCATAATATCGTCGTATATCTCAGGATGATTGAAATCTCTTGCATATTCCGCTAAAAACGGAGAAGCCATATATAAACCATCGAGCCACATCTGATGCGGATAAATCTGTTTGTGCCAGAATCCGCCTTCCGATGTTCGGGGCTGCTTTTCCATCTGAACAACTAATGTATCTATCGCTGTTTTGTAGCGGACATCTCCGGTTGCTTTATAGAGACGGAATAATATCTTACCGGGATTGACATTGTCGATATTATATTTATCCATCCTGTATGTCTTTATTTGTCCGTCCTGCGTGATCAGGCTGTCGGCATAACCTTTGGCATAATTGTAATAGGCGCTGTCCTGTGTGTAATCGAACATATCCAGCATGGCTTTAGCTACACATCCGTGAGTATATCCCCAGCGTGGTGATTTCGCTTTTTCGATCATCCATGCCTCAGGAAAACGCATCATTTCCGACTTGGCTATTTTAACCGACCATCTGTTGTCCTGTTCTTGTTTTTTATCCCGATTACAACCAATAAACAGCAGAACTGCAAAGATTGTGAGAACAAAATATTTCATTGTCGTTTATATATTAGGTTACTATTTAGCTCCTTTGAGAGTATACGTCTTTCCCTTTTCTGTTGAAAGGTCATACAGGCGTGTTGCCTTATCGAGATCTAATGGAGTAGCATGTAATGTCGCCTCATCAGAGATTAATGCAGGTTTCACTTTGGGAGTTTCAAACAGGATATTGGCATTCTCTCCTTTTGCCTTTTTCAGCCCTGTACCTTTAAGCACAGAAGCAATACGGATACGGCAGTTTCCTCCATAACGGGACGTAATTTTCAGATTGCTCACTTTGCCGTCTTTCCAATCCATGTCGATGACAAACCCGCCTCTGGCCACCAATCCTTTTATACTACCGTCTTTCCATACATCAGGCAGCGCCGGCAAAAAGTATATGAATCCATCGTGGCTTTGCATCAGCATTTCCGCGATACCTGCCGTACAACCGAAGTTGCCATCTATCTGGAACGGAGGATGAGCATCGAACATATTGCTGTATGTACCTCCTTTTTTCTTCTCATTAGTTACCAGATCTAACTGGTTTCTCAATAGCGTATAGGCATGATTTCCATCCAATAAGCGCGCCCATAGACAAACTTTCCAACCCATAGACCAACCCGTAGAAGGGTCTCCCCGATAGGTCAAAGAATTTTTGGCCGCCTCAAATAACTGAGGTGTATGAATAGGCGATATTTGATTACCCGGATAAAGTCCGTAAAGATGAGATACATGGCGGTGCTTATCGTCCGGTGAATCCCAGTCATACAGCCATTCCTGAAGCTGATTGTGTCGTCCGATCTGCATCGGCGGCAATTTCTCACGCTTCATTTTCAATGTATCCGCAAATGATTTATCTATACCTAACAATTCGGATGCTTTGATTACATTGGAGAATAAATCGAATACCAACTGGTTGTCCATCGTGCACCCCGCCGTAATCGTTGCTTTCCCATTACTTCCGGCATGCGTATTTTCAGGGGAATTGGATGGCGAAACAACCAGCCAGCCATGCTCCGGTTCTTCTATCAGGAAATCGTTAAAAAACATAGCGGCACCTTTCATCACCGGATATACCGACCTCAGATAATCCAGATCGCCCGTATATTCGTACCTGTACCACAAATGCTGGCTTACCCATGCACCTCCTGCCGGCCACATTCCCGAAGCAGCCCTGTCGACAGGCCCGGTAATACGCCATATATCGGTATTATGATGAATTACCCAACCTCTGGCATTGTACATCAGTTTTGCCGTATGCGCGCCCGTTTCGGCAACCTCACGAACCATTTGCAGCATCGGTTCATGCATTTCGGACAAATTGGTAACTTCCGCCGGCCAATAGTTCATTTCCACATTGATGTTACAAGTGTATTTACTGTCCCATGACGGAAGGTAACGGTCGTTCCATATTCCCTGAAGATTTGCAGGTTGCGTACCCGGCAGGGAAGATGAAATCAGCAGATAGCGTCCGAACTGGAAATAGAGAGCCGCCAGTTCAGGGTCAAATGTCTTCGCGAAGTCCCTGATACGTATATCCGTCGGTTTCTGAGATTCTGCAGTTTTCCCCAGATCAAGAGACATACGGTTCATATATTGCTGAAAGAACGCGGTATGTTCACTTTTTGCTTTCTCGTAATCATTCGAAAAAGCTGTCTCCATATATTTCTTACATTTGGCTGTCTTATCTCCGGTTATGTCTTTATAGTTGACGAAATTGGTAGCAATAGTCACGTAAAGAATAACTTCATCTGCATTCTCCACAGATATGATATGATCCGAAACCGTATATTTCCCTCCTTCTACTTTCGGCTTCACTCTTGTTTCAAGCTGTACTTTTCCGCTCTGCTTTTCATGTGCAGGGGTAATACCCGTCAATACAAGCTGGTTGTCTTCGATGAATCTCTCCACTTTTTCCTGAGGGGTGGTCAGAAAAGCATTGCAGGTGATACTTGCCGGTTTATCAGCTGTCAGTCTTACAATTATAGCCTGATCGGTGAAAGACGTGAAGATCTCACGCCTGTAAGTTACGTCGCCCACCTTATATGAGACACTGGCAACAGCATCGCTTATATTCAGATCGCGATAGAAAGCGGTATACCGGTTATGCCCCGGAAAAGAGATAAAGAGGTCACCCATCGTCTGATAAGGCATCCCGTGATTTGTAGGCGACATTATTTTGGCCGTAGCCAAATCCTGAGCTTCTACATATTTTCCTTCAAAGATAAGGTTACGGACTTTCTCCAGGACTCCGTCTTCCAGCTTATGGGCATTACTATTGGGCGAACCGGCCCAAACGGTCTCTTCATTAAGCTGCAATTGCTCGACAGAGGGATTCCCGAAAACCATAGCTCCCAGCCTGCCGTTACCTAACGGCAAAGCCTCGTTCCAATCTAAAGCCGGTTTATCATACCAGAACTTCATGCCTTGCTGGGCATTAGCTACCAGAGCCAGACTTATAAACAATGACAATATTATTCTTTTCAACATCAATATCTTATTAATCAATTACACCAACGTTTTTCAATACTTCCAGCAGAGCCTCTTTTCCTTTGATTGCATTTGCCGGCAGTTTCTCACCATTTTCACCAAATGCGTGCATCTGCAGTTCTTTCTCAATAGTTACCTTAGATTCATCTGCCATATCATGATTTAAGCCTAAATGCTTAGCAATAAAGCGATACATAGCCGTACGTTTCGAAGGGCCATAATCATGTCCTTCGGTTGGAAAATGCACATTCTCTATATTATCTTCTGCTCCGTAGAATCCATAGATTTTTTTAAGGTATGGCAATTCCAGTCCGAGAACAGAACTCGACCAGTCTTTCCCGTCAGTCAATGCCAATTGCGGTTTCGGAGCGAACATAGCGGCAATCTCGGCATTATTGGTACGTCCCCCGCAAAGATGAGCAGGCATACCGCTCTCACAAGGGCATCCGCCAACAAAATGAGAGGACAGCATAACAACCGGAATACTGACTGTTATACGGTCGTCGATAGCCGACATCATCATCGTCATACTACCCCCGCCAGAGCCGCCGGTTATACCCACTCTGGAAGTATCTGCCTCTTTCAGAGCTAATAAGTAATCAAGGATTCTGATTGCATTGATGGTTTGTATCGTATTGGCCGCGCTCAGGCGATGCAATGTTCCATCGAACTGAAGAAGGCTTTCTCCCCACGCAAACAAATCCCAACTTACCGATATGGCACCCATACGGGCTTGTATAGCACAACGCATTTGCTGGTCTTCACGGTAGCGGCCGTTTCCAAAATGCCCGTTGGGGTTGAGTATCACCGGACATTTACCTTTTATCTTTGCAGGTTTATAGATTGAGCCGCACACATAAATTCCGGGAAGGGTTTCTATGGCAAAGTTTTCAACTGTGTAGCCATCGTATTTTCTTTTCGGTGTCAGAATAATTTTCGACTCAGGCTTCACTGGCATCGGAGACACTCTTAAGGCTTTGGGTAAACAAGCCTTTAATTCAGCCTTGCGTTTTTCCCACGATTCTTTGTCAGAATAAAGGGTTTCGAGATAATCCAGAAACTTCTTGCCTTCCGCCTCGGTTGTGCGGGCATATTCAAACTCCTTTACCTTATATTTGCCATTATCCATGACAAACTTGTAATCGAAAGGAGCCAATACGGCAATGAGGGATTCCTCCGCGCTCCACGGTTTTATTCTCCAGTCGGCATATTTGAGTATCTTGCCGTCTATCATCCTGGCATCGTACTTTATCTTTATGCCGAACCGGGTTTCAATGTCATGCAACACATCTATCAGCGGCCGCGAATAGGCACTATCCGCCGTTTGTGTATTTTGAGCATAAGCGCAAACGACAGACAGAATACATAATATAAGTATATAATACCCTTTTTTCATATCTCCCAAATACTATTGCATTACAATATTCGCCGACTTATTCAGTCCTGCACCCTTATCGACAGGCATAGCCAATCGCTCCAAATAGTTATTCTTCAAAATGATATTATCAGTCAGACCTCCATCCAGTTTTATGAAAGACCGGCTACCGGTTTCAGGAAAACATCCCTGAATAAACATATCCCTCACATCAGTTACTTCCAGTACAGGTTTATCCTGCAATGGTTTAGGATTGTAAATATTATTGATACGCAGGTTGGAAGACTCGCTTATTTTGAATGCAGCGCCAATTTCAGTCTCAACTCTGACATTATCCAGCGTTATATTCTCCGCCTTGTTTATTTCAAAACCGGTTTTGGCTTCTATATTAATATCAGAGAATGTAATGCCTGATATAGGGGCTTCTTCTATTCCCAAAACAGTACAGGCCATGTTCACATCCGAACCTGTAAGACCCGATATATGGATATTACGGAAAATCGGCGTCCGCTCTGATAAAGGTTCAGCCGGAACATTTGAATAGAACAGGTTCAGTGTTATAGCCTCCCCCGGAATATTTTTCATTACAATATTGCTCACCCGTATTTCCTCGACAATACCGCCACGGCCTCTGGTTGATTTCATGCGAATACCCCTATCCGTACCATCGAATACACAGTTAGAGATAGTCACTTTACGCACATCGCCCGACATTTCGCTCCCTATAACAACACCTCCATGTCCTGCAAGCATGACACAGTTTGTTATTGTTATATTTTCGCAAGGAGTAGCATACCGGCGTCCCTGCAAATCGCGTCCCGACTTTAATGTGATGCAATCATCCCCTACCGTTATATGGCAATTGGCGATTATCACATTCCGGCATGACGACGGGTTGATACCGTCTGTATTCGGCGCGTCCGGATTGTTTATAGTAACTCCGAGAACGCTTACATTTTCGCAAAATTCGGGGTTGATAGTCCAGAACGGGGAATTTATAATTGTTACTCCTTCCACCTTAAAACCCTTGCATTTATAAGGTTGCATCAATGGCGGACGAAAAAAACGTTTATCCAATGTGCGCTTCCAGTCCGAATTTTCTTCAACTGTAAAACCGGGATTTTCTTTCTCCCACATTTGCCGGTACCCTTCCAGTTCTTTCCTAAAGGTTTCGTCTTTATGCGCGCCTTCGATAGCAAATGTTCCGTACCACCACTTTTTCCCGTTTCCGTCGATGGTGCCTTCTCCTTTGATAGCAATATTTTCCTGTTCGTATGCGTAAAACAAAGGGCAGAAACTCTTCATCACCACACCTTCATAACGCATTTCTACAAAAGGAATATACTCCGACATATCATCGGTGAACTTAATCGTCGCACCTGCTTCTATGTCGATAGTTATATTACTTTTCAATACAATAGGCCCTGTAAGATATATACCTGCAGGGAAAAACAATGTACCTCCGCCGTTTTGGGAAAGCTTGTCTATCGCCTTCCTAATAACAGCAGTGTTGGACACTTTACCATCTGCCTTAGCCCCAAAGCTTCGCATATTAATAGTTTCAGCTTTGGAGGCTATGGACAGAATAAAAACAATGGTAAACAGTAATATTTTTTTCATTCGTAAATGTTCTCTATTTTAACAGATTATCCAACTTAGCGACAGCAGACTTAACCTTCTCCTTTTCAGGGTCTTTAAATAAATTAAAAGGCTGAGCCAGAAAATCGCTGCAAATACCTTTCAGTGCCAATGCAGTCTTGATACCTTTGATATAGCTCGACCCGAAACGGCCTATGCCATATAACTCCTTGCTGACAGCCATCATCTTGTCCTGCAATTCAATAGTCTTATCTACATTCTTTTCTGCTGCTGAATTATACACATCTACAAATATCCGTGGGTAAACATTCGCACCCCCCGAAACACCTCCGTGTGCACCGAGCAATACCACAGAAGCCATCATTTCTTCAGGGCCTACGAATAACCCGAATTCGGGATGGTCTCTGAACAATGTCAGTAATTTACAGAAATATACGCCATTGGCAGAACTATCTTTCAATCCGATTATATTTTTATGTTTAGATAAAGCCAAAACCGTATCGGGATCTATCATCGTTTTGGTATGCGAAGGCATGTTATACAAATACAATGGAAGCGGGCATTTATCAGCTAACAACTCATAATATTCAATCAACTCGGGCTGTCCCAGGGCAAAATAATAAGGAGGCGCAGCAACCAGAGCAGCAGCCTTATATTCAGCAGCAAATTCTGCCAGTTTTATACTTTCATACACCGAAGTATCTGTTATGCCGACAAGTACAGGCACGCGTCCATTCACAGCCAGGCAAGTATGTTTGATGAGTTCTTTCTTAATATTGATACTAAGGTGCTGGGCCTCGCCGGTAGTTCCTAAAATAAAGATACCGCTTACTCCTCCCGATATAAGATGCTCTACCAGATTATTTACACCTTTCACATCCAGCGTGTCGGTATCTGTTAACGGAGTTATCATGGGAGGGACAATTCCCTTCAGTTGGAAAATTGGATTATTTGAGTTCATTATATTTTCAATTTATTTTATAGAATAAATATTTAATCATCTGTTTTATTTATAGCTGTAGGCTTCAATATCGTCAATTGCAAAATAATCGCAATAAGGACAACTATGGCTAAAAGGGCAAAGTCACGCCCCATATTTCCGGCATCGGCCGATTTTCCAAGAACATTCGTTATCACTGCTCCGGCTGAAATTCCGGCTAAATTCAATAATCCATAACCTGTTGCCCTGTAACGAGGGGAGACAAACTGACAAAGGATCGGCATATTGTTTACATCAAACATACCAAAACCAAAGCCAAAGAAAATGGCTCCGGCAACAATAATAACCAGGCTATTACCGAAAGCCAGTAACAAAAGAGCAGGTAATGTGAGAACTAAACCGATAACTCCCGTATAAATGCGCCCTTTTATATTTCGCTGTACCCATTTATCCGATAAAT
This sequence comes from Dysgonomonas termitidis, assembly GCF_042654545.1. GTDB lineage: Bacteria > Bacteroidota > Bacteroidia > Bacteroidales > Dysgonomonadaceae > Dysgonomonas > Dysgonomonas termitidis. The sequence continues at coordinate 62,735 of NZ_JBHSGN010000121.1, read as the reverse complement.
ACCCACCGATAAGCACGCCAACCAACGAAGCCATAGCAATGGTAATCGTAGCCATTGGCCCTACATGTTCCATATCAATATTCAGACTGGTGGAGAATAGTGTCGGCAGCCAGTTTTTGGTTGCCCAACCCGGCAAACTCGGGGCTGAAAAGTAGAATAATATAACCCAGAAAGAGATATTACCAAACAGTATTCCCAAGCCTTTAAGCATAGCGGAAAATTCTTTCTTAACAGATTTCTTTTCTTCCGTCTCAATTGTATATGCCTTATGTTCTTTCAAAAATAATATAAGTACAATACAATATATAATACCTACCAATCCGAATGTATGGAATGTCATCTGCCACGAGAAACTACCGGCCACAACAGCACCAAAGCCGCCCAATGCCTGTCCTAAGTAAACTCCCGTAGTATGGAAACCAACAGCAAGCGAACGGGTTTTCCCCTGATGATAATCAGCAATAAGCGATAATCCCGCAGGAATATAAAAGGCTTCGCTTATCCCCATAACCGCACGCAAAATATACAATTGATCAAACGAAGTTGCGTATCCCATCAGTAAGGTAACGGCTGACCATGTAAATAAACTCCCTACAATAAGCCATTTACGGTTCAGACGGTCGGCAATAATGCCCGATAACGGGCTCATAAAAGCATATATCCATAAGAATATGGCCATTAAACGCCCAAAATTAGCTGCCGATACCAATTCCGAAATATCTTCCATCATAGCAGGACGCATAGTAGAAAGCATCTGCCTGTCCATATAGTTCAGCAGGGCAACAAACCATAACATCGCTACGACCAGCCAGGGGTACATCTTTTTGCCTTTCATGAGAATATTTCCTGTGGTTTATCCTATTTATATAAGGGGCCGTATGCTTCACAGGCTCTGTAATCGGAACCTTCTGCATCCGAGCCGAATGCAGCCCATGATGATGGACGGAATATTTTATCCTCGTCCACATTATGCATGCATACAGGAATTGAAAGCATAGAGGCTAATGATATCAGGTCGCCACCAATGTGGCCATAGCTTATAGCGCCATGATTAGCACCCCAATAATTCATTACTGAATATACATCTTTAAAATGACCTTTTCCGGTAAGCCGGGGAATAAAGAATGTGCTCGGCCATGTCTTATCCGTGCGTTTATCTATTTTGTCGAATACTTCCTGCGGGAAAGTAGCTGTCACCCCTTCCGCGATCTGCAATACAGGCCCGATACCTTTCACAAGATTAATCCTGCACATAGTAACAGGCATTCCGGGTTCGGTCAGAAATTTAGAAGAATAGCCTCCTCCCCTGAAGTATTCGAGCGAAGCAGGATACCATTTGGTAGCACCCAGCATCTTATCTACTTCTTCCTGATTTATCTTCCAGAAAGGTTTCATTACAGGCTTTCCATCTTCGCTTTGACGACCTGTACCATCCAAGGTACAAGAACCCGAGTTAATTAGGTGAATTGCGCCATCAGCCAATACGCCTTCCGGCTTCCAGCCTGTAACCCGTTGGATAGATGCCGGACTCCAGTATGTTCTGACATCGGCAAATATCTGCGCTGTATTCGTCAGTAATTTACCAAATAACATACTTATACCATTCAAATGGTCATCTTCCGTAGCAAAAGCGAATGGCTCACGTATTCCATTCCAGTCGAAAGAAGAATTAAGGATTGCCTCCGAAAAATCTCCGTTCGGTAAAAAGTCCGTCCACTGACGCTGTCCCTGAAATCCTCCGGCAATGGCATTATGCCCCATCGCTTCTTCGGAATAGCCTGTTTTATGAAGTTTATCATTACCTATCATCAGGTCTCTCATAATCAGAGTCATTTTGACAACAAATTCCCAGTCCTTATCTTTTTGTTGACGGGAACGCTTCAAATGTTCAGGATTATAATCATCACCTTCATTTACAGCACAATTTTTTATAGTCCATTCCAAGGCCTTTTTATACTCGTCTTTGTCATATATTTCGAGTTGTATACGGCGGAGAATCTCCGAAGAGTCTACAAACTCGGAACGCAAGCCTAAATATTCCTGTAAAAATTCAGGATTAACGATAGAACCCGCTATCCCCATAGATACACTTCCGATTGCCAGATAAGACTTGCCGCGCATAATAGCGACAGCCAATCCGGCTTTAGCGAAACGTAATAACTTTTCCTGTACGTCTTCCGGAATAGACATATCGCCTAAATCCTGTACATCATGCCCGTAAATACCAAACGTAGGTAAGCCTTTCTGATTATGCGCTGCCAGCGCAGCTGCAAGATAAACAGCACCCGGACGTTCTGTCCCGTTAAATCCCCAGATCGCTTTCGGGATAAGCGGGTCCATATCGATAGTTTCGGAACCATAACACCAGCATGGAGTTACCGACAAAGTCAGCCCTACATTATTCCTTTTGAACTTTTCGGCACAGTTAGCCGCTTCTTTTACACCGCCAATACAGGTATCTGCAATAATACATTCAACCCGGCTTCCATCGGGATAACGAAGATTTTCTGCATAGAATCCGGCTACATTCTTAGCCATATTCATGGTTGTTTCTTCCAACGATTCTCTTATACCTTTCCTGCGTCCGTCAATAATCGGACGTATGCCAATTTTGGGATACTCATTATTCTTCATGATATTATATTTTTTTAAATCCACTAAGTTGAGGATTGTTTTGTCTGTAGAAAGAGGCGTGGTTCTTCTTTCACGAAGAACCATTCCAGTTATATTAAATGCTAATTTATTCGCTTTTTTTCTCACCAAATTCGGTTTGTTGCAATTCAACCTCATTCAGCGTCTTTCGTTTTTCGTCTTCCGACATTTGCCGTTTATATGTACCGGAATAAATCGAGCTTTGATTTACCTGCGGTTTTTCCGAATATACCAGCCGGCGCTTAGGAGCAATACTTTCAAATTCTATCCAGGCGGGAGTCGGGGCATGCTCACCTTCGAATAAGACACGGGCATGAACTTTAATCTTTCCCGGATTCAGTGTGGAACGAATAAGGACGGGAGCAGAGCCAAACTCTACGGCTCGCGGATTTGCTCCGATTATTTCATCTCCGATTATTTCACCCTCTCCTGTCACTGTAAACAATATCTGCTCTTTTGCCAGTCTTCTCACATTTCCCTCATCATCTGTGACTTCACAAATTACAGGAATAAAATCCGATGCATTTGCAATTAAAGCCTGTCCTTCATTATCAAGGGAAAGCCTCAATTTAGAGGATCTTCTCGACGGCATTTTCTTTGTACTGCAAACCACCTTACCATCAATCAGGCCTTCTACAACAAACGTGACTTTCTGCCATTGCTTTTCTACATATGGATAAATCCTCATTTTATTGAAATCATACACATTCTTAAATGTAACAGGAGGATTAGGCATACCATATTGCCGGCGTACCACCTTTTGTACTAAGGTATCTGTCCCATACATTATTAGCCTTACCTCGTCACAGTTAGTAAATACCGTAACATCTGGACTTGAAAATGGAGATATTTCATGCGCAATAAAGACCATCGGCCCTGTCTCCGAAAACGGGTGCTTTAACAAAGCGCTTACCTGGCTCTTAAACATATAATATGAATATTTCGGCTGGCGGAAAGCATCCATTATACCACCCCAATACGGATCGGGATGATAGCCTCTCTGATGATCGAAAGGATGCCAGAGTGCCCCTCCGATAAACTGCCTGCCTTCGGGATACATCTCATCATATGCTATTGCCAGTTGAAGAGCCTGCGTAAGAAGCGGGCCTTCACCCCAGCTTCTTGATGCTCTGTTATTTGTATTATGAGCATACCAATCATCAACATTCTCTCCAAATTCGCGGGTAAAAATGCATTGCTCAAAATTGCCAGCATCTTTTGGCCAGCCATACACCACCTCATAATTATCTGCAACACCTGCCGAATGATGGTCGGCCACGCAGGCTGCACCCGGATATTCAGTTTGCGTAATCTCCCTTGCTTTCAAAGAAAACTCCAATGGGAAACGGGTCTCATTTAAGATAGGTTCCCACATCAAGACGGATGTATGATTCCTGTCGCGACGAATCATATTACGTATATCGTCATAAACCAGTCCGGCAAATTTGGGGTCTTTATTCCAGTACTGCCAACCGGGAGTTGCTACGATAACAAACATTCCCAATTCGTCACACGCGTCCATAAACGAAGGGTCCTGTGGATAATGGGCAACCCTGATTATACGGCAACCTGCATCCCTGAGTTTTTTCGCATCTTTCCAATGCTGACTGTTAGGCATCGCATTGCCGACATAAGCAAAATCCTGATGCCGGTTTCCACCGATTAACCGGTCAGATAACTCACCGTTAAGCCAAAAACCATCTTTTCCTCTGAATTCGGTTTTCCGTATGCCAATCCGTGTTATTCCTCCATCGAGGGAAGTACCGTCAGATGCTAAAACACGGGTGGCAACTTTATATAGTGAAGGACTGTCGGGGTACCAAAGAACAGGATTGTCAACAACAACCTTCTGAGTTATCTGTTTTCCTTCTCCTTTTCGTAATGTTACTTTGGCAGACAGCTTTTTTATAATTTTACCGGAAGGGTCTATCAGTTGATTCTCTACAGTTACGGACTGATTGGATGCTAAAGCATTTGCGATATCAGTATAAATTACAACCTCCGCTCTCTTCTTTGTTATCTCACCATATTGGACAAAAACTCCGCCTCCGGCTATTTTATCCGCTTTATTCGGGTCTGTAATATGCACTTTAGATGTAGCAATCATCCATACATCGCGGTATATACCTCCATGATATGTAAAATCGAGGGTTGTTTGTTTTTTTCCGGGAGGATAATCCTTATCGTCAGAATTATCGACAAAGACCGCAATAATACATTTATCGCCCGGCTTTACGCCATACTGAGTCAGTTCGATACTAAAAGGCAAATATCCACCCAGATGCTCTTCTACTTTTTTACCATTGAGGTAAACTATGGATTTTCCCATTGCAGCCTCAAAGTATATATTAATCAGTTTCCCCTCCAAGGAATTATCTATTGTAAAATGCTTACGATACCATGCTGCTCCCTGGTAATTACGGCTTCCACTGGCCTCGGAAGGCATCAACTGTACCGTATGCGGTGTGGATACCACATCCCACCGACTATCATCAAAGTCTGCCTTTTCGGCTCCGGATATTTCACCTCTAAAAAACCTCCAGCCAACATTAAAGTCATAAACTTCCCGTCCGGACTTCTCCAATGAATAGAATCCGGCAACAGAAAAATCCGGTTGATAGTTTCCCGCTGATATATTCGTATTAAAAATTAAACTGGTAAATAAAATTAAGATATATGCACGTATCATGGTAAGGACACTTTAATATCGAGGTTGAGATTAAACAATGGAGGTTCTTCTTACAAAGAACCTCTTAATATCAGTTGCGTAGGAATATAAACCTGAACTTTTTGCCTTGTTTTTATATATTCAGCCGCAATTTTACCCATCTGCTTAAAATTTGTGGAAATAACGCTTATTCCATTTTCAATAACCTCCAGCATAGGAGCATCGTTCATTGTCACCAAGCCGACATCTCTACCTAACTCATAATTCTGCAGGCGACATGTTTTAACAATCTGAATCATATCTATGTGGCGAACGGCAATATAAGCGGTACCGGGAACAATATCAAATGAATTCAGATCCCGCGTAATAATATTATAAGCAAAATTATTATCCATACAAAACTGTTCAAAATAAGGAATACAACTCTTGGGATGCTCAGACTTGGCATTAAATACCAGGCAAATCTCTTTATATTTACTGAATTTATCCAGACCTGATGTCAGACAATCATATAAAGTCGTATCAAAGCCCTGGCATACATATGAGAACTTATCTTTCTTGAACTTTCCTAAGTCTACCAGCAACACTTTTGTATTATCCAAACGATCAAGGACTTCCGAATAAACATCATTCTGAAGATTGGTAATAAGATAAAGGTCGTATCGCCCAACACTATCCTGAATTATATTATTGAACGAACGTTTATTATAATGATGGAAATACAAATCCAACCTATAATTCAGTGGAAGATTCGCTGTCAGCTCTTTATAGAAATTTTCCTTATAAGGACCAAATATATCAAGCAGCACAAAAATATTATTCACTGTGTTAGAGACAAAATATCCCCGTGTCGGGGCAGATTCGATTATCCCTTTTTCCTTCAGATCCTGAAACGCTTTATATACAGTATCACGGGCCAGATTATACTTTGCACTTATTTTATTTATAGAGGGAAGTGTATCGCCTTCCTTGAATTCCCCATTCGAAATAGCTGTCCGAATAGCATCTGACAACTGGCGAACCTTGCTTTTATTTTGATCAAATTCTAATATCATGAATCAATTTTCGTTAAATATGTTCAATATTATACCGGATAATAACTATCCTGTTCTATCCTGATATCACAAAGAAAAGCATTTTTTTGTAATAGTCCAATTTTTAAGCAATATGTTATTAAACATTTATTATTTTTTATTGTATCACCATTTTTTTGATACTTTTGCCACAATCATAACAGTACAGTACAGTACAATAAATATATTTAAAACGTTTAATGATGACTTATGACAAAAACAATGAAATCTTAAAACCATAGGACAGAATATGTTAGTACACTCTTAATATTCTATATACCATCAACTTAGTTAAAATAAATTAAACATTTAACATTTATGAAAAACACTTTTAGGTATTTAATTAGATGCAAAACCGCCAATCCAAAAAAACAGGTGCATGCAAAAAAACTGATTTTTATGCTTTTATGTTGTTTCGCTTTCACAGCACAAATATATGCCCAGCAACAGATCAAAGTATCGGGGGTAGTTAGCGATGAAAGCGGAGAGCCTATAATCGGGGCTAGTGTAACGATACTGAACACTACAACGGGAACTCTGACCGATATTGACGGGAAATTCACATTGAATGTTCCGTCAAATGTGACCTTAAAAATCTCTTATATAGGCTTCACTCCTCAGGAAATTCCTGTAAGCGGGAAAACAACTATCAATGTTGTTTTAAAAGAGGATTCGAAGCTTTTGGATGAAGTTGTAGTTGTGGGATACGGAACACAAAGAGTTAAAGACCTGACAGGAGCAGCGACACCTGTACAGATGGAGGATATTGAGAACTTGCCGGGTTCCAATCTCCTCGATGCTTTATCCGGACAAGTAGTTGGGCTAAATATAACTAAAAGTGATGGACGCCCGGGATCTACAAGCGGGAAAGTTACAATAAGGAGGCCTGCTCCTATACTCTCCGGTGGTACCGGTAACGGACAGCCTCTAATCGTAATCGACGACGTGATACAGGTAAATTATGAGGGAGATCCGGATATGGCAGCGTTCTATGCGTTGGACTATTCCGAAATAGAAAGTATGACAGTACTGAAAGACGCTTCGGCAGCTATATATGGAGCAAGAGCTTCTAATGGTGTTATCCTTATAAAGACAAAAAGAGGAGCAATAGGCTCGCCACAAATATCCTACTCTGCAAAACTGGACTTCTCCGACGCTGTTAGTCACGTAAAAATGATGAATGCCTACGATGTGGGTATACTCACCAATAGAATGTTCAGACAAACTTTTGCCAATGGAGGAAAAGATTATACCGGATTTTCTTATTCAGAGGACGAACTGAATAAAATGAAGTCAATGAACTATGACTGGCTGGGTGAAGCTTGGGATTCATCATTTTCTCACCGGCATTCTTTGAATGTAAGTGGGGGTTCAGAAAAGGCCACTTATTTTGCAGGACTCTCTTATCAGGACCAGGGTACGAACCTTGGTAGCTTACAGGATTATAACAAATGGACTTTCAGAACGGGCACCGAAATCAAGGTTGCCAGCGGATTGAAAATCTCAGCCAGTGTGGCAGGATTTACAAACGAAAAAATAAGCGGCAACGATAATCCGGGTATTAGTGATAGCTCATGGGGAAGACGTGCGGGATCGGACGGTGACTATGTAATACTACGACATATGCCAAAACACATCCCGATGTCTGTCAATCTGGAAACAGAGCCAGGCATTTCAAAAAACTATTGGATATCACCTTATATAGGGCCACATGCTGTAAACAATGCTGCAAATATAAATTCTCTAAGTGCATGGAATTATTTTGCAAATCAGGAGTCCGGGTCTAAAAAAATAAATAAAGAAAACGGCTATAGTGCTAACTTTTCGTTATCTTACGATATACCGTTTATAAAAGGGCTTTCAGTAAAAGGCACTTATGCCTTAAACTATAACAATACATTCGGTGAAGAAATTCAATCATATTATACACTCGCACGCGCTCAGAATACAAACAAAGAAGGGCTGCATTTGATAGATAATTCTACGAAAGGTTCCCTTATTTGGGACCTAAAGGAATATCGTAATAGTGCCAACCCGGCCAGGATTGTATATAAAAAGGCAACCAGTAGAGGAGAACAAATGAACTTTATGATTAATTACGACCGTACATTCGGCGAACATAATGTTTCGGCTGTCGGTGTAATAGAGCGTGCAGAGAGTGAAGGTTCTGATGAAAGTCTGACTTACCAAAATCCATGGAAAAATTATAATGGAACTTCTATCACAGCAGGCGAACTACTTACTGATAAAAGCGCTACTTATTTAAAAAAATATGAAAGCGGTACATTGTCTTATATAGGCAGGGTCAACTACAAATACGGGAACCGTTATCTGGCCCAATTCCTGATCAGAAGCGACGCATCCACTAAATTCGCACCGGAAAACTACTGGGGAACATTCCCTTCCGGGTCTGTAGGTTGGGTTGTTTCGGAGGAAAACTTCTTCAAAAAGAGCAAGGTTGCAAATATTTTCGATTATCTCAAATTACGCTACAGCCTGGGGCTAACAGGGAAAGATAATGTAAATGCATGGTCATGGCTTACATACTACGCCTTTGAAAACGGTACCGGTTTCGGTTCTCAAGGGGGTGAACTGGTTAGTGGTCTGGGTCCTTCAGGAACAGCAAACCGCAATATCAGATGGGACAAAACTGTTAAAACAAACTATGGTATCGATCTGAATATTCTCGATAATAGGCTGGCTCTAACAACAGATTATTTTTATGATAAGACAAGTGATTTGATTATGCTTCCGATGACCAGCTCATATCCTATATATATAGGGGCTAGTGTTCCCCCTGTGAACTATGGAAAATCAGATAGCTGGGGATGGGAATTTACACTAAGATGGAATGATAAGATCAATCAAAGTTTGCTACCAAAATGGGGACCGATCAAATATGGTATTGGAGTGGATTATGGCATATCTTGGTATAAAATGGTACTAGGTACAGATCCTGTCTTTAACCATCCTGCCGTAGTGAATAATAATCAAAATGCCACAGGTTACAGATCACCCGATAACACTTATGGAATGAAGGTCTGGAGGGGGACTTCGTCTGGAGATGGAATACTACGTACAGACGAAGATGTACAGCGTTACTGGCAATATCTCAAGGATCTGGCAGTAACCTCTAAAAACGATCCGAACGCAGAACCAACATATTTCGGAACAGGAATAGGTAAAGACGCTCCTAAAAATATATACAAAGGTATGCTTGCCTACCAGGATATGGCCGGAAGCGCTAATGCTGAAACCGGAATTATCGAAGGGCCGAATGGATCTATTTCAAGTACGGACGGGGAAGATTTCGCAAAGCTTGCTAATAACAGGACACACAATATAAATACAAGATTCAGTCTTCAATGGGGTGACTTTAGTTGGTCTGCACAATTGGCAACCTCTTGGGGTGGATTTGCAGCAATAGATTACGGTGAAAGCCAAATCATAGATGAAAGTAGAATGATATGGGCACAACCAATATTTGCGAATGACATGTATGATCCTGTGGATAATCCGAATGGAAAATATCCAAGCATGGCAGTAAATAATGCATGGAATGTACACTCCGATTTTTGGTCAGTTTCTACCTTCCGTTGCTATGTCAGGAATATGTCATTTGCATACTCTCTGCCAAGAAATATTTTAAAACCAACAGGAATTGACAGAGTTCAACTGGCCCTTACTGGCAACAACTTGTGGGACTTTTATAATCCTTATCCAAAGAAATACCGTAATATGTATGATAGCGCAACTAGAGCAACTTATCCTACTTTGCGAACATGGACATTAAGCTTGAATCTCACATTTTAAAAATCCGACAGATTTAAGAATGAAAAATAAAATACATTCGCATTTATGAAAACAAACAAAATATTAATCACAACGTTGATATGCCTGCTGTTATTATCTGCATGCAGTGATGAATTTCTAACAAAAAAAGATAATAGTAACAACTTCTCTTCAAATTTTGTATTTGACAATCCGGAGCAGGCCAATGCTATATTCGCTTTCTTTTACAAAGGATGTCTGAGTTCCTATAAAAGTCCGATGTATGGTTCCGACCCATTAATGAGGCACAATAACCAAGCTTCCTTTGGTGGTAATGGTGATGGAGGAAAGAATTATGCATTGACAGAAGAAATAGCAATTCCTGATCTTAACGATAAAAGGATCAACATAAAGGCAGCAATTAATGATATATCCCGTGGAAACTTCATTGGCGGCGATCATTATTGGAATGCCGGGTTGAGCAACAGGGATAAACCGAGATCGACTTTATATGCAAGAGTCTATCAGTTAAATCAATTTATAACAGATATAGATGCTACGGGGCGTAATGCTTATAACGATGACACCTACTGGAATAGACTGCAAGGTCAGGCTATCTTTTTACGAGCCTGGTTATATTTCGACGCATTACGCTTATGGGGTGGAGTCCCTTTTTATGCCACAGAAACTGAAATAGCGGATGTCAACGACCGATCTCCACGCCTGACTGTAGACGAGACTGTTGAAAAGATTTGTTCAGACTTCAATCGTGCTGCAAGTTTATTACCTGACAAATGGGAAAATGGGACAGCCGATTATGGAAGATTTACACGTGTTGCTGCCTTGGCAATGATAAGCAGGGTACGTTTATATGCAGCCAGTCCGGTTTTCAATGCCAGTTGGGACACAGGGATCAAGCGTTGGGATGAAGCATTAAAGGCTTCTTTAACGGCCAAAGAGGAGGCAGACAAAGCTGGTTACGGAACATCTGTAAATTCTATTAAAAGCTGGGACGAAATGTATTATGCATACAACGGTGGAACCTTTAATCCAGAGGCACTTATAGTAATTCCTACTGCGAATAATGAGCTGACAGGAACCAGTGGACTTTTGACAAATGTTTGGGAAAAAGAAATTCGGCCGGCATTTCTGGATGGTGATGGCATTGGGGTTCCTGCTCCAAAACAGATGATAGATCTATTCCCTATGGCAGACGGAAAGCGTCCTGTTACTGGGAACAATTATAATCAGAACGAGTTTTACGTGAACAGGGATCCGCGTTTCTATCGCACATTTATCTTCTCTGGCTGTGCGTGGGAAAGTTCTGCCGGAGCAAAGGTACTTTGGTTATACGGTTACAGAACAGGAAATGATGCTTATAATTATACAGATGGCTCAACTACCAATCAGATATATGGAAAAAGTAAAGCCCTTATATGGAAAATGTCTAACCCTAAAGCATCAAATGATCGTCCGGATTTAGGAGGAGCAGATATTCTGGAATACCGTTATGGCGAATTACTACTGAATATTGCAGAATGCTATGCAGCAAAAGGAGACATAGGTTCATGTACAAGCTATTTAAATATGATAAGAAACAGGGTCGGAGCCGGAACCGTACCATCTATCGGCGATAAATATCAGGCACTAGAAGCTGTTTTGTATGAGCGTCGCATCGAATTGGCCTACGAAGGCAAGCGGGCTTGGGATACCAGACGTTGGTTGTTATATGAAGGAGGAGCTGGATTCCATATTGAGAACAGTGGTACGGCCAGTGTTGCTGCCGCTCATGGACAAGGATGGAAAATATATGACGGTAAAAATGGCAGAGCAAGCTATACGTCCGCATCTAATGTATGCACGAAATTAGGTCTTACTCCTATTAGTGGGATGAAACATGTTGCCGAAATCTGGGGAAAGGATATCACCACAATACAAAGTGGAGATCCATTATCTGGTAACACAGAAAAAGCCGCTATTGAAGCCAATCCAATTAAGAGAGATGATTCAGAGGCAGTCAGAGCTGCCAAACTACAACAACTAAAAACGTTCTATGAAAATAATCTCTCTACTGTAAATTTATCGGGTGACATAAATCTTAAATACGGAATGGATTATGTAGCCGACTATCCAAATGCTGGTATCATGTTTAGAGGCTGGTACTACATTTATCCGATACATTACAATATATACATTATTGAGAATGCTAATACTTGGATCACACAGAATGCAGGTTGGAATATTTCGAATGGATCACCAGGATTAGTCCAAGATGGCACCTATATCTATTGTACTCCGGAATAAAAATAATTAATACCCGGAAAAGTCTTCTGTCATTTCGTACAGAAGGCTTTTCATTAAGAACAAAAAAGATTATATAAACTTATATATTTTAAGACAATTAAGTTCTCTCAGTAAAGAAAAGCTGTAGTTTAAAACAAAAAAATCATGAAAAAAAAATTAGTCTTTGCAAGCACAGCCTTTTGCTTACTTGCATTTAATGCTCAGGTATTTGCCCAATACCCCAAAATCACATCGGAAGTAGCCGCACAATCATCCCAATTACTCAAAAAAGCGGAGGAAGCTTCTAATGCTGCCTGGGAAAAAGCATTGCCTATTATAGAGAAGGAAGCAAAAGAAGGCAAACCCTATATTCCGTGGGCAGCCCGCCCGACAGACCTTCCTCAGGCTGAGATACCTGCGTTTCCCGGAGCCGAAGGAGGTGGAGCATATAGCTTTGGAGGCCGCGGAGGTAAAGTGATCGTGGTAACCAGTCTCGAAGATAGCGGTCCCGGGACCCTTCGTGAGGCCTGCGAACAAGGTGGTACCCGTATCGTTGTCTTCAATGTGGCCGGTATAATCCGTTTAAAGTCACCATTGATCGTACGCGCTCCGTATATTACAATTGCCGGACAAACAGCTCCGGGCGACGGCATTTGCGTGGCAGGTGAATCCCTGTGGGTCAATACTCATGATGTAGTCGTACGGCATATGCGTTTTCGCCGTGGTGAAACATGGGTAGGACGCCGTGATGATGCATTCGGAGGAAATCCGGTTGGAAATATTATGATCGACCACTGTTCTACCAGCTGGGGACTGGATGAGAATATTTCATTCTACCGCCACATGTTCAACCCGGGGGACGGTTCCAAAGAACTAAAACTGCCAACCGTAAATGTCACAATACAGAATACAATTTCAGCTCAGGCTCTGGACACATACAATCACGCATTCGGCAGCACGCTGGGAGGTGAAAACTGCACATTTATGCGTAACCTGTGGGCCAATAATGCCGGAAGGAATCCATCGGTAGGCTGGAATGGAATTTTCAACTTTGTCAACAATGTTATTTATAACTGGGTACACCGCTCTATGGACGGTGGAGATTACACTGCCCTGTTCAATGTAATAAACAACTATTACAAGCCGGGGCCTCTTACACCGAAAAGCTCGCCTGTCGGCCACCGCATACTTAAACCCGAATCGGGCCGCAGCAAATTAGGTTACTATGTATTCGGCCGTGTATATGCAAACGGTAACATTGTGGAAGGCTATCCTGAGATAACAAAGGATAACTGGGCCGGGGGAATTCAGGTTCAGGAGCAGGGAAATACCGACGGATATACTGCAAATATGAGGTGGGACAAACCATTCCCGATAGAAAATCCATTCCCTATCATGACTGCACAGGAGGCCTATAACTTTGTACTGGAAAATGCAGGAGCGACATTCCCTAAACGTGATATCATCGACCAGCGTGTACTGGAACAGGTAAAAACAGGAAAAGTATATTACGCAGAAGGGTTGAATCCGGATGATTTCTATCAGTTTGAACATCGCCGCCTGCCAAAAGATTCATATAAGCAAGGAATTATAACGGACATCAAACAGGTCGGAGGTTATCCCGAATATAAAGGCAATCCATACAAAGACAGTGACGGCGACGGTATCCCTGACGAGTGGGAAAAGAAATACGGCCTGAATCCGAATGACCCAAGCGATGCCGTAAAGGATATGAACGGAGACGGATATACTAATATTGAAAAATTTATCAACGGAATTGATCCTGCAAAAAAAACAGATTGGACCAAACCTGAAAATAATTACGATACGCTCGCAAAGAGAAAAAGTTTATTATAATTTAAGACACCGGATTGATGGTACATAATAAATTACAGATATATTTATGTACCGTCAATCTTTTCAATACTCAAAATACTTTTATGAAACAGACATTTTCTATTCTGCTATTTCTGTTCATCGCCATATCTCTGTTTTCTCAGAATAAGGAAGAAGAATACAACAAAGTTCTGCAACAAAGAGCTGATAAAATCGTAAAAACCCTGGGCATACGAAATCAGGAAATTTACGACAAGGTTACGGATATTATTACTAATCAATACAAAGGATTGGGAGCTATCCACGATAATTCCGAGGCACTGATAAAAACCGCAAAAAGCGACATTTCAGATAAAGAACAACGTGAGACTACCATCAAAAACATAGAAAATGAAACCGACGCCAAGTTGTATAAACAGCATTGCGCATACATAGGGGCATTATCGACTTATCTGACCAATGACCAGATCGAAAAGGTTAAAGACGGTATGACATACGGAGTTGTAAAGGTCACCTACGATTCGTATCTCGATATGATTCCAAGCCTCAAGCAAGAGGAAAAAGATCAATTGTACACATGGCTGGTTGAAGCAAGAGAGTATGCAATGAGCGCCTCTTCTTCCAACAAAAAACATGAATGGTTTGGTAAATATAAAGGCCGATTCAATAATTATTTATCACAAAGAGGATATAACATCCAAAAAGAACGCGAAAACTGGAACAAACGTATTGAAGAGCAGAAAAACAAATGATATTCAGTCATTAAACTATATCGAATATCTTAAAACATGAAAAAATCATATTTCATAATACTTCTTCTTATTTTGGGCGGATATACTTCCGCTCAGAATAAGAAAGCGGAAAAACCTGTTCCTCCTTTAGAACTGAAAGATGGCAGGCTTTCTTACACTCCTGACAGCTTAGGAAACAGGATTCCTGATTTCTCCTATGCCGGATATATGGCCGGAGAAATACCTATCCCCTGCCCTGCGGCTACTATAATCATTCCTCATACGGATGGAGATGCCACAAAGATTATACAAAATGCCATTGATTACATTGGAAATAAAGAAACAGACAAGACCGGGATCAGAGGGGTAATTCTCCTCCAACCCGGAGCATACCATATATCAGGAAACCTGAATATCTCGCGTTCAGGAACAATTCTCCGCGGAGCCGGAATGGGCGATAAAGGAACAAGCCTCATAGCCACCGGAAAAGACCGGAGAACCCTCATTCAAATCGAAGGGCAAAAAGACCTGATAAAAGACGCTGCAATAGAAATAACGGACAATTATGTACCGGTAAATTCATTGACACTAAACATCGCAACAGGACATAACCTGAAAACAGGAGATAAAATATTTATCCATCGCCCATCTACTACCGAATGGATAAACAAATTAGGAACAAACCACTTCGGAGGGGGAATAACCGCCCTCGGATGGAAAGCAGGAGAACAGGACTTATATTGGGACAGGACTATTATTTCCGTCGCAGGCAATAGAATAACGATAGATGCCCCGCTCACCACTGCTTTAGACAAAAAATACGGAGGCGGCTTTGTAATACCTTATACATGGAACGGACGTATAAATAATGTCGGAATAGAAAACCTATCATGCATATCCGAATATGATAAGAATAACATGAAAGATGAAGCTCATTCATGGGTAGCTATTTCGATGGAAAATATATGCGATGCATGGATACGAAATATTACATTCCGCCATTTTGCAGGTTCTGCCGTTACCGTGCAGGAAACAGCAAAAAGAATAACAGTTGAAAATTGCAAATCGTTTGTCCCTGTTTCCGAAATCGGAGGGCAACGTCGTTATACATTCTTTACTTCCGGCCAGCAGTGTCTTTTCCAACGATTGTATTCGGAGCAGGGATACCATGACTTTGCTGTAGGATTCTGTGCTCCGGGACCCAATGCTTTTGTGCAGTGCGAATCGGAATTACCATACAGTTTCAGTGGCCCTGTGGACAGTTGGGCCTCCGGCGTATTATTCGATATAGTGAATGTAAACGGCAACGCACTGAGTTACAAAAACAGGATGCATGAAGCACAGGGAACCGGATGGAACGCGGCAAACAGCGTATTCTGGCAATGCTCGGCATCCCTTGTTGAGTGCTTTGCACCACCGACTGCTCAAAACTGGGCATTTGGCACCTGGGCTGAATTTTCCGGTGATGGATACTGGAATGAAAGCAATAATCATATAAATCCCCGTAGCCTGTATTACAAACAGTTGGAAGAAAGACTCGGCGAGTCGTATCAGGACAGGGCCAATCTTCTACCTGTAAGCTCGGAAGCTTCGAGTTCTCCATCTGTGGCAGTAGCGACAGAGCTTACCAAACAGGCTTATCAGGCTCCTGTCACACTAAGCGAATGGATCGATAGCGTAGTAGCAAAACAGAAATTTCCGGCGGATGATAAAGCCGTAATATTTACTTTCAAAGAAAATATTTCAGAAAAAAAACTACCGGTTTACCCTCTGGCCATTACAAATGGCTGGTTAACGAGAAATAATAGTGTCCAAACCGGATACAAGCATAATATCCAGTGGTGGAACGGAACAGTCCAACCGGCATATCTGGCCAAATCGGCCAGTCCCCATATTACACGCTTTGTGCCCGGGCGAACAGGTACAGGGCTGACCGACAACCTTGATTCCGTCGCTTCATGGATGCAAAAGAACAATATTATCGCTATCGACCATAATTATGGTTTATGGTACGACCGCCGTCGCGACGATCATGAGCGGGTACGCCGTATAAACGGGGAGGTATGGCCGCCATTCTATGAGCAGCCTTTTGCCCGCAGCGGACAAGGCATGGCTTATGACGGGCTGAGCAAATATGACATCACAAAATATAATGACTGGTATTGGTCGCGGCTGCATCGCTTTGCTCAGATCGCCGATAATGACGGATTGATACTCATGCATCAGAATTATTTCCAGCATAATATTATCGAAGCCGGAGCCCACTGGGTTGACAGCCCATGGCGTCCTGCCAATAATATTAACAATACAGGCTTTCCCGAACCTGCGCCATATGCGGGAGATAAACGTATTTTTCTGGCTGAGCAGTTTTACGATATCAGCCATCCTGTAAGACGTGAACTTCATCGCGCATATATACGGCAATGCCTCAACAATTTCAGAGGGACAAACAGCATAATACAGTTGATAAGCGAAGAGTACACAGGACCTCTCCATTTCGTCCAGTTCTGGCTCGATGTCATTGCCGGGTGGGAAGCCGAAACAGGAGAAAAGCAACTGATTGCCCTTAGTACAACAAAAGATGTACAGGATGCCATCCTTGCCGACCCTGTACGTTCCAAAATCGTAGACATCATAGACATACGTTACTGGTTTTACCGTAACGACGGCTCTACATATGCACCCGAAGGCGGTCTGAATCTTGCACCCCGTCAGCATGCAAGACTGGTGAAACCGGGAGGTAGCGATTTTAACTCGGCATATCGGGCCATCAGCGAATATAGGCAAAAATTTCCGGACAAAGCGGTTACCTTTTATTCCAGCACTTATCCGCAACAAGCATGGGCGGTATTTATGGCTCAAGGCTCTCTGGCCTGCCTGCCTAAGATAAGCGACGGCAGATTCCTCAAAGACGCATCGGCTATGAGCATTATTCCCGAAATGAATACAGAAGGACAATATGTACTGGGAAATCCAGCAGTAGGATATATCATATATTCCGATAATAAAACCATCTCTATCGACCTGAGCGGCACTAAGAACAGTTATGACCTTTATCAGATCGATGCCAAAACAGGAGAAATAAGTAAGGACAGACAACAAATAAAAGGCGGAAGTGCAGTCAGTATTCAGAAGAAAGAGACAGTGCTTTGGCTTGTAAAAAAATAAATCACCCTATTATGAAGAAAAGTATCTTATTCTTGTTCGCATTAATAGCATTTATATCCTGTGATACAAACAAAAATAAAGAACAAAAGGAAGCAGAGGTATATATGTTCACTTCTTTCCGCGAACCTGCTACTGACGGATTAAAATTATTATACAGTTACAACGGATATAAATGGGACAGCATACCCGGCATATTCCTCAAACCGGAAGCCAGAGTTCAGAAATTGATGCGTGACCCAAGCATTGCCACAGGGCCAGACGGTACATTTCATCTGGTATGGACTTGCAGTTGGAAAGGCGATCCGGCATTTGGCTATGCTTCATCAAAAGACCTGATAAACTGGTCGGAACAGCGACATATCCCCATTATGGCATTCGATACGACCACTGTAAATGTATGGGCGCCCGAACTATTTTACGATGACGTAAACAATGACTTCATTATTGTCTGGGCTTCCACCATTCCATTCAAATTTGAAAAAGGAATAGAAGACGAAGATAACAACCACCGCTTGTACTATACCCGTACAAAAGACTTTAAGGATTTCTCAAAAGCTGAGATACTCTATGACCCTGGATATAGTTCAATCGATGCGGTAATAGTAAAACGTGATTCAGCCGATTATGTATTGGTATTCAAAGATAACACACGTCCTGAAAGAAATATGCGTGTAGCTTTTGGAAAAACAGCCATTGGACCTTACGGCAACCAATCGGAGAAATTCACGGAGAACTTTACGGAAGGGCCTTCTGTTGTCAAGGCCGGAGACGAATGGCTGATTTATTTCGATGCTTACAGGAAAAAATCATATGACGCTGTCTCCACAAAAGACTTTAAAACATTTACAGATATCAATGGTAAAATATCCGTACCCACAGGCCATAAACACGGCACTATATTCAAAGCGCCGGAAAGAGTATTAAAAGCCCTATTGGATAAATAAATATGAAAAGAATTCCAGTCATATTATTGTTTTTAATATTCTCCTTACTTATAAACGCGCAGCTACCTGCATTTCCGGGAGCTGAAGGCTGGGGAATGTATGCTACAGGAGGAAGAGGCGGTATCGTCTTAACTGTAACCAATCTGAACGACTCCGGCGAAGGCAGTTTCCGTGAGGCTGTAATGAATCCGAATCCCCGGATTGTCATATTCAAAATATCCGGAACCATCGGATTAAAATCGGAACTTATAATAAAAGATCCATTCCTGACAATTGCCGGGCAAACAGCTCCCGGTGATGGTATCTGCCTGAAGAATTTCCCTCTGCGGATTCAGAATACTCATAACATCATTATCAGAAGTATCAGGGTCCGCCCGGGAATCGAATCAGGATTAATCGGTTCCGAAATTGATGCTATCGAAATCAGGGAATCCGAAAATATTATAGTCGACCACAGTTCTTTCAGCTGGTCGAATGACGAAGGGATAAACAATTGGCACAAAAGTGGTCACATCACATTCCAATGGTGTATTATGAGCGAGCCGCTCAACCGGTCTGTACACGAAAAGGGAGCGCATGGATTTGCTTCCACCCTCGGTGGATATAAATCGTCCTTCCATCATAACATACTGGCTAATGCTGTTGCCCGCAACCCCAGCATTGGAGGGAATGACAGCCACCATACTGTACTGCTGGATATCCGCAACTGTGTAATATCTAATTGGGGGCACCGTTCATGTGACGGGAAACCATTATCCGTAAACATTATAAATAATTACTATAAACCGGGGCCGGCAACAAAAGACGATGTAAAGCGACGCATTGCCCGTATAGACAGGACCGATCATATGGGATTCGGTAGTTTGTGGCATATCGAAGGGAATTATGTGGAAGGCTATCCTGATATTTCCGCCAATAATTGGGACGGAGGGATTGATTTCGAAGCTAATACTTCGATAGAAAAAAACAGGCAGGCTGAAGCGTTTAAGGTAGCTGGCGTGACAACCCAGTCTGCTACCGAAGCCTATAAGTCTGTATTAGCAAATGCCGGCTGTACAAACAGGGATAGTCAGGAAGAAAGAATCATAAAGCAAATAGAAACCGGAAAGTATCTCTATACCAAAGACGGAATTGTAGATAATATAGAACAAGTGGGGGGATATCCGATCTTAAAAACCGGAACCATATTAAAAGATTCGGACGGGGACGGCATGCCCGATGAATGGGAAATAGCACAGGGATTAAACCCGCATAACGCGAAAGACGCGTCTCTCGTTTTTCAAAATGGCTATACCAATATAGAGAACTATATCAATAGCCTGATTCCCGATCCATATAAAAAATAAACACCTATAATATAATTTATTAAGATGATTAAAAGATTCAAAGTCGCATTAGCCTTAGTTGCAATAACCCTGGCCGCGTCAGCACAAGACGGTGTGCATTATACAGGGAAAACATTGTCTAATGTAGATTACCATCACGGACAACTAAGCCCCGCAGTAGGGACACATAACATACAAACATTCCGTGCCAACAGAGAATATCCCCAAAAAGCGGAAGGACTGGGCTGGACATACAACCATGCTCCTATGCTCGCCTATTGGAACGGTACATTTTATCTGGAGTATCTGAACGCTCCGGTAGGTGAGCATGTGCCCCCGACAAGAACAATGATACAAACATCGAAGGATGGTTATAACTGGACTACCCCTGTAACTCTTTTCCCTGAGTATAAAGTGCCTGATGGATATACTAAACCCGATTACCCGGGCGTAGCAAAAGACCTGTATGCGATCACACATCAGCGTGTAGGTTTTTTCACGGCAAAAAACGGACGTCTTTTGACCATCAGCTATTATGGTGTTGCGCTGGATATGAAGGATGACCCCAACGATGGAAATGGTATCGGGCGTGTTATCCGCGAAATAAAGAAAGACGGGTCATTCGGACCTATCCACTTTATCCGTTACAATCACGCATTCAATGAAAAGAATACAGATTTTCCATTTTATAAGAAGAGTAAAGATAAAGGATTTGTCGAGGCATGCGACGAACTTCTTTCCAATCCCCTGTACATGATACAATGGATAGAAGAGGCCGACAGGAACGACCCTATTATACCTAAAATACAGGCATATAAGGCATTCAGTTATTACAGGCTGGATGACGGGCGCATCGTCGGATTATGGAAACACGCGCTTACAACCATCAGTAATGATGGAGGGAAGACATGGCCCGAACCGGCACAACGTGCTCCGGGCTTTGTTAACAGTAATGCAAAAATCTGGGGGCAAAGAACTTCGGATCAGAAATTCGCGACAGTTTATAATCCGTCCGAATTCCGTTGGCCACTGGCTGTTTCTACAAGTATGGACGGATTGGAATATACCGATCTGTATCTTGTACACGGAGACATCACTCCTATGCGATACGGAGGAAATTATAAATCGAGAGGCCCTCAATACGTAAGGGGCATACAGGAGAACAACGGCACTCCTCCGGATGGTAATATGTGGGTTACCTACAGCATGAATAAAGAAGATATGTGGGTTGCCAAAGTACCTGTGCCTGTTACCAATATGGCGACAAGCCACGCCGACGAGGTATTCGACAACATGCCTGAAGGAAAAGAACTCGATGTATGGAACATATACAGTCCGCTATGGGCACCTGTAAAAATAGAAAAGCGTAATGATGGTAAACGCTGGCTTTCTCTTAAGGATCGGGATTTATTCGATTATGCAAAAGCAGAGAGAGTAGTCCCCGAATCACAGACATTAGATGCTTCTTTTGCTGTACTGCCAATGCAAAACGATAGAGGAAATCTTCAAATAGAATTTCAGAATGCGAAAGGAGAAGCCTGTACACGTATAATCTTCGACAATGACGGCCTGATGAAACTGAAAACAGGAGCCAGATACAATACATTGACTCCGTATGAAGCCAATCAGGTATATAATATACAGGTATCACTGAATACAACAACCCGCAGCCTGACGATGAAAATCAACGACAAGAATATTCCGGCCCGCTTATTCTTCAACCCTGTCAAATCAATAACAAGAGTTGTATTCCGCACCGGAGATCTGCCGTTAGACCCTACACCGAACACACCTGCCGACAGGTTTACCGATCTGCCGAACTCCGGTGAAGATGAGCCGGAAGCAGCGTATTACATCTCTTATCTGAAAACGTCGAACCCGACTAAAACGGCTGTAATATTAGACGCTGGTAACTTCAAATCCTATGTAGATTACTTCAATACGATGGAAGATGAAAATATCGTACAGGCTATTCCTAATTCTCAGTCGTGGGACTGGATGAAAGCTAATATTCCATTATTCGAATGTCCGCAAAAGAATTTTGAAGAGATGTATTATTACAGATGGTGGTCGTTCCGAAAACATATCAAAGAAACCCCTGTTGGGTACGGAATAACTGAATTTTTGGTAAACAGGTCTTACGCTGATAAGTACAACCTGATTGCATGCGCGATAGGTCATCATGTATATGAAAGCCGCTGGCTCCATGACCAGAAATATACCAACCAATATATCCATGTCTGGTTCAGAGGCAACGAAGGAAAGCCGATGAATAAACTCCGTAAGTTCAGTAGCTGGACAGCCAATGCTTTATACAACAAGTATCTGGTAGATGGCGACAAAAACTATTTGCTGGATATGTATCCCGACCTTGAGAATGAATATTCGCAGTGGGAAGGCGACCACAGGTTACCCAGCGGGCTATACTGGCAGGGTGATGTACAGGATGGCATGGAAGAAACAATCAGTGGCGGCCGCCGTAAACAATATGCCCGCCCTACCATCAACTCTTATATGTATGGCAATGCCATTGCATTGGCCGAAATAGCAAAAATGAAAGGAGATGAAGCTGCTGTAAAAAAATATGAAGAAAAAGCTGCTGAAATAAAGAATCTTATTCAAACTCAGTTGTGGAATACGGATAGTGTTTTCTTTGAAACATTAAGGGCCCCCGGAGAATTTGCCCAGGCACGTGAAGCAATCGGTTACATACCATGGTATTTCAATTTGCCGGACGAGAAAAATGGATATGCCCAGGCCTGGAAGCAAGTAACCGAACCGAAAGGATTCCTTGCTCCTTACGGGCTGACAACTGCCGAGCGCCGCCACCCTCTCTTCCGTACTCACGGATGTTGCAACTGCGAGTGGGATGGAGCCATCTGGCCTTTTGCCACTTCCCAAACCCTAACAGCTATGGCCAATGTTTTGAACAACTATAAGCAAGATGTGGTAAACGACAGCATCTACTTCCGCCATATGGAACTATATGTAGAAAGCCAGCATCACAGAGGCCGTCCATATATCGGCGAATATCAGGATGAAGTGACAGGTTACTGGTTGAAAGGGGACCAGGAGCGCAGCCGTTATTACAACCATTCTACATTTAATGACCTTATTATATCGGGACTTGTAGGGTTACGCCCGCGGGCAGACCAGATGCTGGAAGTCAATCCGCTCCTCCCTGATGGCAAATGGGATTGGTTTTGTCTGGACAATGTGCCTTATCATGGCAAGACCATCACGATTGTCTGGGACAAAACAGGAGAAAAATATAAGCGTGGAAAAGGATTTTATGTAATGGTAAACGGAAAGGTCGTTGCCAGAGCGGATAATCTTACGAAACTGACTTATAAAATGCAATAATAAGGATTTCAAGATTTCAGGTCTCAAGATTTCAAGATTTTTATGGCACACAAATAACTCCATGAAGGCTTGTACTTTTGAAATCTTGAGACCTGAAATTTTGAAATATTGAAATATCATATATATGAAAAGACTGACTGTAAACATAGTAGCCTTACTCATTTGTTTAAATATTTTTTCAATCGGCATTTCAAACCTCACCGTAGAGATGCAGCAGGCACCTTTGGCTATAGATACCGATAGCCCGCGGTTCGGGTGGCTGCTGACATCAGATGAAAAGGGTGACTGCCAGACTGCATATCAGATTACAGTAATGAACGGCAGTAATAAAGTATGGGATTCGGGAAGGGTGAAATCGAACCAGAGCCAACTGGTTCCCTATAAAGGCAAAAAACCGGAAAGCAATACCCGCTATATATGGAATGTAAAAGTGTGGGATAAGAACGGGAAGATGACAGAAAGTGAATCTTCATTTTTCGAAACAGCCCCTGCATTTTCTTCATCTGAAATACAATGGATAGGCGCTATCAGCCGAGCCAAAGCAAACTTACCGATCGGCCGCCGCGATCTTCACGGGCCTTCTTTCAAAAAGCCTGAATACAAGGAAGTGTATGACAAGATAGATACGTTGGCTTTACGAAGTATCAGTCTGCGGAAGACTTTCAATTCATATAAAAAAGTAGAAAGAGCCATCGTTCATGTATCAGGGCTTGGACATTACAATCTTTATCTGAATGGTAAACGTGTGAGCAAAGATATATTCACCCCTGTATGGAGCGATTATGACAGAACGGTTTATTATAATACCTATCAGGTAGATTCACTTTTGCTTTCCGGTGAAAATGCTATCGGCGTCACACTAGGCAATGGTTTTTATAATGCGGTAGGCAACCGCTACCGTAAATTGTGGATATCGTTCGGTCCTCCTACCCTGTTCCTGAAAATGCATGTATATTACAGTGACGGTTCGGAAGATATAATTTTATCTGACGAAACATGGAAATATTCGTTAAGCCCCATCACTTTCAACGATATATATGGCGGTGAGGACTATGATGCCCGGGTGGAACAAAAAGGGTGGAACAAACCGGGATTCGATGACAGGACATGGAAACCGGTGGTTTTGCAGGAAGCTCCTAAAGGCACATTAAGAGCGCAACAAGTCACCAATGTCCGCAGTATGAAAGAATATAGTGCGGTAAAAATGACCAGAATAGATTCAAGCTATGTACTGGATATGGGGCAAAATCTTTCGGGTTATCCGTCGATCAAAGTAAAAGGAAAGGCCGGACAAACGGTAAAATTAACAGTCGGCGAACTATTGAATGAAGAAACAGGCCTTGTTTCCCAAAAGCAATCGGGTGGTCCCTATACCTATTACTACACGCTGAAAGGAGATGGTGAAGAAAGCTGGCATCCTGAGTTCTCCTACTATGGATACCAATATATACAGGTAGACGGGGCAAATATACTGTCTTACAGTAACGATAAACCGACCGTCACCGACATAAAGTCCCATTTTATTTACAATTCGGTCGAAGAAAACGGCTATTTCCAATCATCGAATGAGATATTCAACAAGGCTCATGTTCTGATAAAAAACGCGGTAAAGAGTAATATGCAGGCTGTGTTCACTGACTGTCCGCATCGTGAAAAACTAGGCTGGCTGGAAGAAACCCATCTAAACGGCCCCGGACTGCTTTACAACTGGAACCTCACCCAAATGTTCAACAAGGTGATGCAGGATATGGAAGACGGGCAGCAACCGAACGGGCTGATACCAAATATTGTACCCGAGTATGTAGTATTCGGCGACGGCCTGGAAGTATTCCGCGATTCTCCAGAATGGGGAGGCGCTTCTGTTATCATGCCGTGGATGTATTATCGATTTTACGGGGACAAAAGCATACTTAGCAAGTATTATAATGTGATGAAACGTTACGTGGATTATCTGACGTCCATGTCGGCAAATCAGATTGTTTCCCACGGACTTGGCGACTGGTACGATTATGGCGAGCACCGCGCAGGATTCTCTAAAAACAGCCCTGTAGAGGTTTCCGCGACAGCACATTATTTCTATGTCACTCATTTGTTTACTGAAATAGCAAAGCTAACAGGAAACAGCTCTGATGAAAAGAGATACGGTTCCCTGGCAAATGAGATAAGAAATGCTTTCAATAACAGATTCTTCAACAAGGATACTAAACAATATGGTTCGGGCAGCCAGTTTTGTAATGCCGTAGCCATATTTATGGATCTGGTAGAGCCGGCACATAAGCAGGCTGTAATGGACAATCTGAAAAAAGATATTGCTCAAAGAGGAAACCGCCTGACTACGGGTGATGTAGGTAATCGTTACCTGTTTCAGGCTTTGGCTCTGAATGGTGAAAACGAACTGATGTACCTTATGAACAATCATTATGATGCTCCCGGATATGGCTTCCAGATAAAATACGGAGTGACCACACTGACCGAACAATGGGACCCACGCAAAGGCGCGTCATGGAACCACTTTATGATGGGACAGATAGATGAATGGTTTTTCCGCAGTCTGGCAGGGATAGAACCGGCAGCACCGGGCTTTCAGGAATTTACCGTACAACCTCAGCCTGTCGGCGATCTGACATGGGTAAAAGCAGGGCATAAAACCCTTTATGGCGATATTAAAGTGGAATGGCAACGGAAGGACAGTAAGTTTTACCTGACTGTGCTCGTTCCTGTAAATACCAGGGCTACCGTAGTTTTACCCGACGGAAAGACACAATCGGTAGGTTCGGGCGAATATAAATTTGATTGCAGCATATAAGTTATGTTAATCAGAAATTGAAAACTTTATCTATGTTATTAGCTGATAGTTCTTTGAAAGAATGAACGAGCCCTTTCAATCCCCAAAAGGCAGGGCTGTTAAGTTCTACGTTTTATTCTGTTATTCTCTGCTATCATCCTGAGTGAAACGAAGGATCTTTTTCGATTTAGGAGATGTTTCACTTCGTTCAACATGACACAGAGGGTATAAGAATGCAGAACTTAACAGCCTTGCCCGAAGGGGGACTTACAGAGAGGGAAAAAAGTAACAGATAAAAAATAGTAGGAAATGTGTCAAGTTTGTCAAGTTTTATACATAAGCTATTGGCTAACAGCTATTAGCTAATAGCTAAAAAGGTGTTACCTTTTAACAGTTACGAGTTACTTCGCCCTACGGGTAGTTACAAGTTACGAGTAGACAAG
The DNA here is from genome assembly GCF_042654545.1 of Dysgonomonas termitidis. Taxonomy (GTDB): domain Bacteria; phylum Bacteroidota; class Bacteroidia; order Bacteroidales; family Dysgonomonadaceae; genus Dysgonomonas; species Dysgonomonas termitidis. Next base: position 35,693 of record NZ_JBHSGN010000121.1, on the reverse strand, counting down.
ATACGAGATACGAGTTGTTAACTGATGACTGCTAACTGCTAACTGTTCACTGATATATCTGTTACCTTTGTTACCTTTTAACAATATATAGTTAATAAATATAAAAAACATAAGACAAAAACAGTAAAAAAAGTGTCAGATATGTCAGGTTTTAACTAAACGTAGTTAATAAACGTGAACAAGGCGATAAGTGATGAGTTAGACTTTGCATCTTTGCGAGAGAAACTTTTTAAGGAAGAGATGCTTCGTTCCGCTCAACATGACAGAATATGAAGGTTCTCAAAAAGCTAACGGCTAAAAGCTATCAGCTAATAGCTAAAAAACTGTTACTTCTGTTACTTTTTAAAGTCAATATATGTAAAAATACAATACAGAATGAAATTTAAAAGTTTATCCTTATTTTTTCTATCCCTTTTTTTCGCAGCAACAACATCAGGTCAGACAAAAGGACTTACTAACACGACCAAAAGCCCCTATGCAAAGATGCATAGCGTAGATCTGAGCGATGTAGTTTGGACAAAAGGCTTCTGGGCCGAACGGTTCGATGTATGTAAAGACACCATGCTTTACAATATGTGGCGTATATTCGACAACCCCGAACTCAGTCATGCTTACCGCAATTTTGAAGTTGCCGCCGGCCTGAAAGAAGGTGAACACAAAGACCCTCCTTTTTTCGATGGCGATATGTATAAATGGCTTGAGGGCGCCGCCGCCGTTTACGCCATTACCAAAGACCCGAAGCTGGATGAGTTGATGGATCGTTTTATCGAAACAATCCGGCTCTCACAGCGTGAAGACGGATACATCCATACTGCCACGATCGTCGCTCACAAAAATAATCCCGGAGTAAAAAAAGGATTTGAGGAAAGGCTTCATTTCGAAACATATAATATGGGACATCTGATGACAGCCGGTTGTGTACATTACAGGGCTACAGGCAAAAGATCGCTATTGGATTTGGCTGTAAAGACTACAGAATTCCTTTATAGTTTCTATAAAACAGCAACTAACGAACTGGCAAGAAGCGCCATCTGCCCGTCTCATTACATGGGAGTAGTAGAGATGTACCGGACAACCGGAAACCCGAAGTATCTGGAATTATCAAAAAGCCTTATAGACATTCGGGGGATGGTAGAAAACGGAACAGATGATAATCAGGACAGGATTCCCTTCCGCGAGCAAAGAGTAGCTATGGGACATGCCGTCCGCGCCAACTACCTGTATGCAGGTGTAGCCGATGTATATCTTGAAACCGGAGATAAAACGCTTTTGGATTGCCTGCACCCGATCTGGGACGATGTTACTTACCGGAAGATGTATATAACAGGCGGCTGCGGTGCTTTATATGATGGTACCTCTCCCGACGGAACAGCTTACGAGCCGGACAGCATACAGAAAGTACATCAATCGTATGGACGGGCGTATCAGTTGCCGCAAGAGACAGCGCACAATGAGACCTGTGCCAATATAGGCAATATGCTGTGGAATTTCAGGATGCTCCAACTTTCTGCCGATTCCAAGTATGCCGATATTATGGAGCAGACATACTACAATAGTATCCTGTCAGGCATCAGCCTTGATGGTAAGAAGTATTTCTATACAAACGCATTAAGCCGCACTCATGAATTTCCTTACCAAATGCGCTGGGGTAATTTCAGACAGGAATATATCAGCTGTTTCTGCTGCCCGCCTAACACTGTGCGCACCATAGCGGAAGCTAACAGCTATGCATACACGACTTCCGGTAAAGGTGTTTATTGTAATCTTTATGGTAGCAATATTTTAAGAACCAAGGGAGCCGATGGTTCTGACATTCATATTACGCAAACGACGGATTACCCGTGGGATGGAAATATTAGCATGAAAATAGAAAAGGCTCCGGAAAAACCTTACTCCATATTCCTGCGTATCCCTGAATGGTGCGAGAATGCTTCCATAAAGGTAAATGGTAAAGCTACGGATATACTAGTGATTCCGGGAAGCTATGCAGAGGTAAACGGCACATGGAAGAATGGTGACATTATAGAACTGGATATGCCATTCGAAGCCAGATTGGTAGAATCGAATCCGATGGTTGAGGAGAACCGCAACCAAATAGCTGTAATGTATGGCCCGCTGGTTTACTGTATGGAAGGGAACGACCTGCCGGAAGGGGTATCAATACATGACATCCTCATTCCTACGAATATAAGATTAACGCCAAAAGTTATCAGTATAGATAACAGTAAGGTAGTAACGCTGACAGGAAAAGCCCGTATGCTCACTGACAACAAATGGGATGGCAAATTGTATCGTAAGGTTAATAATTCGGCCAAAGATGTTGATATAAGCCTTATTCCGTATTATGCGTGGAACAACCGGGGAAATTACGATATGTCGGTGTGGTTAAGAGCTGTTAGGTAGTTACAATCCCTAAGGCAGTTACGAGTTACAAGTAGATTGACGCACTGAGAGCGTAAAACGACTTGTAACTCGTAACCAAATCAATCCACGACCTTATATCCTTTCCATCCGTAATATGCACAGAAAACAAAGCAGATAAGCGGAATGATATAAGCTATCTGATAGATCTGTTCATTATGGTGCATGATATAAGCCGTAAGTTGTGGCAGGCAGGCATTTCCTACTATGGCCATTACAAGGAAGGCCGAGCCGCTCTTCGTATTCTTCCCCAGGCCTTCGAGAGCCAGCGAAAACTGGGTAGGATACATAATCGACATGAAGAACGAAACGCCAAGCATAGCGTATAGGCCGGCCATTCCGCCAAATATCATAATCACCGCGCATAAGGCAATATTGGTCAGCGCATATACCACAAGCATATTCTGCGGTTTGAACTTTACCATCAGCATGGTCCCTACCCAGCGCCCAAGCAGGAAAGCCAGCATATAAAGCCCGAAGAATGTTGTTGCTGTACCTTCGGCCATTCCTGCATAAGTACAGCAATAGACCAGGAACAGACTATTGATAGCCGTCTGTCCTCCATTATAAAAGAATTGGGCAATTACTCCCCAACGGAGATGAGATCGTTTCAGCACTTTAAAGTCGATAAGCTTATCATCATTCTTTTGTCCTTCTTCATGATCTCCTTCTTTGATTTTAGGAAGATGGGAAAAGACAAATACAACAGCTATCACGATCAGTACACCGGCCAGAATGAGATAGGGAAGCTTCATCGCATCCGTCTCGAACTGAATATAACCTTCCCACCCGCCGGTATAATCGGCAGGAATAGTCTCACGGCTGTATTCTTGTCCGCTAAGTACAAGTTTACTCAGGAACATAGCCGCAATAAAAGCACCTAATCCGTTGAAGGACTGGGCAAGGTTCAGCCTCCTGGGCGCCGTCTTCGGGTCCCCCAAAACCGTAACATAAGGATTAGCCGCCGTCTCAAGGAAACACATTCCCGTAGCGATAATAAAGAATATACCTAAGTATGCCCAATACTCCCTGATGATCGAAGCAGGGAAGAACAGAAGCCCACCCATTGCGGCCAGACACAAGCCGAATATAATGCCGGCCTTGTAGCTGTATTTCTTCATAAACATTGCTATAGGGATTGGGAATATGAAATAAGCCAGCCAATAGGCTGTCTCTGTAAATGATGCTTCAAAAGTATTGAGTTCGCAGGTCTTCATCAACTGACGTATCATTGTCGGCAAAAGATTACTGCTGATAGCCCAGATAAAGAAAAGGCTGAAGATAAGCGCAAGTGCTATTGTATAGGTATTCTTCTTATTGTTGTTCATGGCTGTTATATGACGTTTTCCTGGTTTGTTCCGGATAATATATCTATTCGGACATGTTTTTGATATAAGGAAGGTCTATCAGGCTTTTAAAGCGATAGAATCTCTCTGCGTTTTCTCCTAAAAACATGGCCTTTTCTTCATCGGCCAGACTCTTTGACTTTAATACAAAGTCATAGGACATACGGTAGGTAATAGCCGTTATAGTGCGTGGATAATCCGAGCCCCACATCAGTTTGTCCATTCCTACCAGCCCGGCTGCTTCCTGTATGGCTTTTATGGCACCGGTAAAGGGATAAAACTCATCATTAAACAACCAGGTGATCCCTCCCGATTCTATCATTACGTTCTTATTCCGCGCCAGCTTTATCTGTTCCTGCCACCCTTCACGGGTCACCATCCCAAAATGGCCAATTGCTATTCTCAGATCAGGACATGCTGCTATTACTTCCTTCATTTCCCCGACCTGTTCCGCTCCGTCTGCCAGATCAATAGACAGGAGGATATCGTTCTTTTCCATTAGCCTGAATATCTCCATCATCGGGTCTGATGTTAAATAAAGCCTGCCTTCGGGTAAGAAAAAGCGGTGAGCCGGAACTTTGAGGGCTTTAAAACCGTGTCCTATCAGTTTTTTCGCATGCTTTATATAATTAGGCCGCCTTACATCAAACATCCCGCAACACATAAATCTATCGGGATATTTCTCTCCTACCTCCGACAGATAAGCGTTTTGCAGGCCATCTATATATTCCTGAGTAATAACGGCGGCAGAGACCTGTGCGTAATTCATATTCGCAAGAAATATTTCTGCCGTGTTCCTTCCATCTACCATAAACGGGGGAATCATCTGACGAATCTCTCCCATAAAAATAGACTGTCCACCTTCCAATGCCTTTATCTTCTGCCCATTTACTTCCGTATCCTGACTTAACCAAAGGTGCGCATGAGCATCTATTATCTTGAAATCCATAGATCTTCTTTTTTAAAATTCAATGAGTATTCTGAATACCTTACCCGGATTTTCAGCCCATCCAGCCAGTGCTTTCTGTGCCTCTTCCGGTCTATATATTGCTGTTATAAGCTCATCTTTCGGACATGTGCCGCGTTTCATATATTCAATCACTGCCCGAAAATCTTCAGGCATAGCATTCCTTGAACCTCTGATATCCAGTTCCTTTTGCACAAAATATTTTGTTTCAAAAGCTATTTCAGTTTTAGCGTATCCTATACAGACAACCCGCCCTGTGAAAGCGACCTCATTTATGGCAGTCTGATAAGTCACCGGAGCGCCAACAGCCTCTATAACAACATCTGGGCCCGAGCCGTTGGTAATCTCATATAAACGGGAATGGACATCTTCAGTCTTTGAATTTATTGTATTAACTGCCCCTAAGCGTTTAGCCAAGGCCAGTTTCTCGTCATCCATATCCATCGCGATAACTCTTGCTCCCCTCAAAACGGCACGGACAATCGCTCCTACCCCAATCATACCGCACCCTATAACCAATACATTATCTATGTCTGTTATTGCTGCACGGGCAACAGCATGAAAGCCGACACTCATAGGCTCAACCAAAGCGAAATCACGGGGATTCATATCTTTATCTACTATCACCTTCTGCCAGGGTACAGCTATATATTCACACATGGCCCCGTCGCGCTGTACACCAAAAGTCTCATTATGCTGGCAGGCATTAGGACAGCCATTTCGGCAAGAAGGACAATATCCACAATTGGTATAAGGATTTACCGTACAAGACATACCTTTTTTAATAGATTCAGGCACATTAACCGATATATCTTCCACAACAGCGCCTATCTCATGACCGGGAATCACAGGTAACCTCACCATTGGATTCTTCCCCAGATAAGTATTGAGGTCAGAACCACAAAAGCCTACATATTTGATTTTGACAAGGACTTCCCCTTGTTTTAATTCAGGTTTGTCTTTTTCCAATACAGCAACCTTTTGACTTTCTATTATAGTAACTGCTTTCATTTTTACCTTTTGGCTATTAGATTTTATTACGATTATTTCAGATTTTATATTTTTCAACCAGGTAAACATCAACTGTTCAGCCAAGTATCCCGGAAACGGGACTTTAGTATGGAGCGTACTTCTTTCAGTAACTCTTCATTCAATGACAGTTCAGCCCACCTGATATTTTGAAGTATTGCTTCGGAACGGGATGTACTGAACAAGGTAGTTGCAATCCGGGGATTGGAAACCGAATAACTAATGGCTAACTGCTCTATAGAGGTATCTTTCCCCTTACAATATTCCATAGCCTTATTGCATAAATCTTTCAAGGGATTTGGTGCAGGGTGCCATTCCGGGGCGCCTCTTTCGGTGAGCAGCCCCATAGAAAAAGGGGACGCGTTGATTACACCGATTCCTTTTTCTTCAAAGAAGTCGAGATAATCAAGCAGTTCATCATCATTGAGACAATAATGACAGAATGACAATACACTATCTACTGTTCCAAGAGGCACATTGTCAATTACATATTTCAGATGCTTAAGGGTAAGATTGGTTAATCCTACATTCTTTACAATGCCTTCCTCTCTCATTTCTACCAATGCAGGAAGAGTTTCTGCACAGATCATTTCCAGATCGGAGAATTCGATATCATGAATATTAATAAGATCCACATAATCGACATGGAGGCGTTCCATACTTTCGTATACACTTAATCTTGCTTTCTTAGCCGAATAGTCCCAATAGTTTAGCCCGTCTTTTCCATATCTTCCTACTTTTGTAGAAAGATAATATTCGCTTCTGTCTATATTTTTTAAGGCTTTTCCCAGTATAATCTCAGCTTTTAAATGGCCATAATAAGGAGACGCATCAATAAAATTAATACCGTTTTCTATTGCTGTATATACGGCTTCAATCCCCTCTTTTTCCTTTACAGGATGAAAGACTCCCCCCAATGAGGAAGCGCCAAAACTCAAATTGGACACTTTCATTCCTGTTTTACCAATTTCTCTATATTCCACGATACGGATTTATTTAAGGTTTATGTACCCAAAAATATAGCTTTGTAAATTTCATTTAATCAATTTATAGTGAAAACAGAACGCAAACCTTTGCGTAACTCGAAGCTATTTTGTATTTTCAGGAATTAATTGTTTCGCATGGATAAAAAACGCCCTATATCATTAAGAGATCTGGCTTCAGAACTAGGAGTTTCTATTTCCACGGTTTCGAGAGCACTTAAAAATAGCCCTGAAATCAGCATGGAAATGAAAGAGAAAATAAAAAAACTCGCAAAGAAAAGGAACTACCGGCCTAATCCCTTTGCTATGAGCTTACTAAAGAATGCACCGCGCATAATCGGTATAATAGTTCCCGATATAGTAACCCATTACTATTCATCCATCATTAGCGGCATAAATGATGTTGCCAGAAAAAATGAGTATTCAATAATCATTACTTCTTCCTACGAAAATTATAAACTCGAAATGCAATGTCTCGAAGATCTCATTAATATAAGGGTAGAAGGTATTATAGTATGTCTCTCTCAGGAAACTACAGACTACTCTCATTTCGAGGCCCTATATGACCAGAATATACCCCTTGTGTTTTTTGACCGGGTTTGCCTGATCAGAAAGTTTTCTTCAGTTATAACAGATAACGAAGATTCGGCATTTCATGCCGTCAGCCACCTTATCGAAACGGGTTCGAAACGCATAGGTTTTATTGGAGGAGCCAATCATCTGGAAATTGTAAAGCAACGGAAGCATGGTTATCTGCAAGCCCTTAGGAATTACAGAATACCAATAGAAAAGGAACTTGTCTATTGTAAAAAAATCGGCTACGAATCGGGATATGATGGGGCACATGCTTTATTATCATTGCCTGAGCCTCCTGATGCAATACTAGGAATGACAGACAGCCTGGCTTTTGGAGCCATGAAAGCCATCAGGGAACATAATTTACGCATTCCTGAAGATATCTCTCTGATTGGTTATACAGACGAGGTCCATTCTAATTATGTAGAACCTCCACTCACAGCTGTTACGCATCAAACCTACAAAATGGGCGAAACCGCTTGCAAATTACTACTGAAACACATAAAAGGGAATAATAAAGTTGAACAGATCACAATTCCCTGTATTCTATCCGTCCGGGCTTCATCTATAAAGCATCAGAAAAAGGAGTAAAGCATTGTATTTCAATCTGCCTATAAGGCTCATTCTATAACGACATTGTTCTATAGCACTTTGCTTCCTTATTCCATATTCGTTATTTTACCGGTAACATTATTCAAATCTTTTTTTACCGGATTTATATTTGCTTATATTCTTATCCCTATACTCTTTTGGTGTACAACCATATTTTTGAGAAAATAGCCTAAAGAAAGTCGCCCTGTTTGTAAATCCGGATTTATAGACGATCTCATCTATTGTCATTTGACTATTTAGAAGATACTTGTGGGCTATATGCATTCGGGATTCTTTTATCATTTCGGAAGGACTGTCACAATCTATTTCGCCTAATTTTCGATACATATGCCGAGGACTTATGTTCAACTCGGCAGCTATGAATTGGCTCGATAACTTTGGGTTATGAATATTTTGATTTATAACACTTAATATATTCTGTATAAATTCGATATTCCCTTTATGCGTTAGTTTCCCTTTATTTAACACAAATGCGCTCATTGGCGAGTCCAGATAATCTTTTAGGGCTTCGTCCTGCGAAAGTAAAGATTTTACAGATGTTTTCAGATAATTTGGATCAAATGGCTTGGCTATATACATCTGAGCCCCTGTAGATAATCCTCTTATCTGCTCTTCGGTAGAATGTTTGGCTGAAATAAGTATCATCGGGATGTGTGCCGTCCTCTTATTGGCTTTTATTTTTTCAGTTAAGGAAATACCATCTATCTGAGGCATCATTATGTCGCTGATAATAATATCAGGAGATACTTCAAGCAATAAGCCCTCGACTATTGTAGAATTATTGACAGGAATAACATTGTATTCATTTTTAAAAATTTCGCATATCAACCATAATATTTCAGAATCGTCATCAATTACAAGGATTGTCATTTTAGTTTGATCTAATTGATTTTGATCAGGGTGTATTATAGCGTCATATTCTATGACAGGCTTCATTTCATGTAAAATATTTCCAATCTTACTTGTTTCCGCATGCTGGGTTATCTCTTTTTGAGGAATCCGTACAGTAAAACGGGTATTTTCATTTACAGTGCTTTCAACATCAATAGTACCATCAAGTAATTTTACCATATTATAGGAGATAGCCAATCCTAATCCATTTCTGGAACTGCCTTTTATTTTGTCCTGGTTCTCAAAATTATCCAATATCATGTACCGGTCAAAAACACGGCTTAAATCCTGGTCTTTGATTCCTTTTCCGGTATTGGTGATAACAATACATAGTTCTTCATTTTCTTCAAATATATCTAAAGATATAGTCCCGTTTTGATTAGTATATTTGAATGCATTGGAAATCAGATTTGTAACAATTGTATATAAAAAGTTCTTATCCGAGTTCCAATAAAGGCTGCGAGGTATATTACGTTTGAAAATAATCTTTTTGGATTCGGAGAAGTTACAAAAAGACTCGCTCAGGTCTTTTATGAGAGTAGATACATCTATATTTTCGATGACGGGAGAACTATTATCTGTTTCTATCCGACGGAATTCTATCAGATTCTGAATGAGGTCGTTCATCCGTTCTGCATTTCGCTGAATCAGTAATATATTTTTCTTAATATAATTATCCGTTCCCAGATAAGTTAAAATATTATTACATGGCCCATAAATAAGGGTCAGTGGCGTACAAAACTCATGCGCTATATTTGTAAAAAAGCGTAGTTTAGATTCATAAACTTCTTCCTGGTGTTGTTGCTGAAGCTTTCTTATAGCATTTTTCTTCTTTCTCTCGTTACGTACATATATTTCTTTTATTATGTATATAATACAGATCAAGATTAGGACAGTATATGCCAGATAGGCCCACCAGGACATATACCAGGGAGGAGAAATTTTGATAATCAGGGAATATTCGGGACTTTCTATTCCCGTAAGTTTATTTTTATATTTCACATGTAATATATACTCACCGGGAGGTATACTCGTAAAAGAAGCATAATTAGATGCTCCGTTATCTATCCACTGTTTACTCAACCCTTCTAGTTGGTAGTAATAATTATAGTCATATCCGTTGATATAATCTAATGCAGTAAATGACAAGGAAAAGAAATTCTGATTATGAGAGAGCCTTAATACATTTGAACCCTCTTCGTCCATAATATAGTCGTACAGATTCCCTTTACTACCATATATCATTAAGTCCCCAAAATAAATAGGAGGTAGAAAATCCTGCTGTTGAATATTTGTTTCGGATACAACCACAAAGCCATTGATTCCCCCAAAATACAGATTATTGGTCTTACTGTCTTTGAATGCTGCGCCATCACTAAATTCTACGATCTGTATTCCATTATGTTTATTATACAAGTGGAAGGTCTCTTTGTTGATATTAAAACGTACAATACCTTGATTCGTACTTAACCACAGGTTGTCCCGGGCGTCAGTTAATATTGTATGAATGGTATTATTAGGCAGTCCATCTTTCTGATTAAAAAGCTTACGTTCTCCACTGGCTGTTTCTCTCAGTAAACCATAACTGGTTCCAAACCAAAGATTATTGTTTAGGTCGGAATTGATAGCATAGATATCATTTATAGTTTGATTTTCGCACAAATCATAAAAATTCTCATTGTTCAATTGAAGATTTTCGGGTTCGAAGTAAAAAGCTCCGTATCCCCTATTCCCAAACCATAATGTAGAATTTACAGAATCATTATAAATTGTAAAAAAATAATTACAGAAACTAGTACCGTCATTTATCATTATTCTGTTTGCCGATTCAACATAAGGGGTATTCCCTGCCCATTTTAGTCGTGCTTTGACAATACCGGTACCGACCGTAGCAATCCACAAGGTAGAATCATTCAGTTCGCATATTCCGTGTATGAATTTCACATCCTCTCCGTCGGCGATAAAATCCAGTCTCTTTATTTCATCACGGTCATATGAGTAATAATTTAGCCCGAGTTCAGTTCCTATCCACAGAATATTATGTCTACTTTTTTCAAAAGCATAAATTGAATTATCTGTCAGCCGGCTATTTGAAGTTGTGATATATTCCGTTTTGTGAGAGGAGAAATCTTTATCAACTTCAAACTTGTTTATTTTGGCTATTCCATCGCCTTTGGTTCCAATCCACAGATCCCTGTTATAATCCATAAAAAGTGCACGTACAGGCTTATCTATTCTGGGAATAAAATTCGAAAGAGGATAGGAACGCATTATATATATATTATTTGACAGCATATATACACCATGCCCGTCTGTTCCAATCCATATAACATCCTGATACCTGCCTTTTACCAAGCAAAAGATCCCGGACTTTATCCCGATATCTTCTATTTTATATTTATTTACACTATCGCTGATGTTTTCTAATTTCAAGACACCGTTTGTTTTAAACCCAATGAAAAAATCATCGTGCAACTTTATGATGGAAGAAATAATACCCCTGCTTTTTATTTCTTTTTCCAGCTTCGATATATAATATTTTTTCTTAGAGACAAAGTTATATTCATACAAAGTATATGTTTCATCTACGAAATAAATAATATCCGGGGTTTCCTTTTCATGGAAGCAATAGATTAACCCGGGGGCATGTTCAAATGGGTCCTGTTTTATCAACAAAACCTCCCCGGTGTTTTTTCTATTGATTGTCAGACTTATATTCTTACCATCCCGCATAAAAATATGCATGATGTCTTCTGAAGTAATAGTGAATCCGATAATTTGATTGTATACTAACCCTGATACCGTAATTTTCTTAAATGAGTCAGAATCCTGATGATAATAATAAATGCAACTATTCTCATTGATAATATATACAATATTATGCTTATCCTTTTCGATAAAATAAAGACCTTTGAATTGGTTGTATGCCGATAGCTGCCAATTTCTTTTATTGAGTTTGTTCAGTCCATAATTTGTATGTATCCATAAAATATTATCTTCTGTTTCGAGAATACTTTCAATCAGATTACCCGACAAATTAATTTTATCTCCAGTAGGTTTATATACCTGCACATTTTTTCCATTGTATAAGTTTAAACCATCGCAAGTTCCGAGCCACATATAGCCGTCTTTATCTTGTTGCATAGAAAGTATTGCACTATTCGACAAACCATCCCTGTTTGTTATTTGTTGTATATTATTAGCTGATAATCCCGATATACATACCCAAAGGCTAATAATAAAACAAATATTTCTCATGCTTATTTCTCTTGTCTCAGACATTATCAAATATGTATTTATTTGTGACAAATATAAGCAAATAGACTCCGAACAACAATATACACAGTATGAAATAAAAAAGTTAAAAAGTATAATTATGCGACAATATTGTAATGAAATAAGACTTCGCAATGGATTCAATGATTAGAATTATATGAGAGATACTTAAGGTCTGTATATTTGCCTTTGATAAATTAATACCCTAAAAAATATCTCTATATCTTTATTTAATATGTTATCGAAAAACAGAATAGGATTTAGAATCCCGACAGCTAAAATTATTACAATAATAAATGCGGTTTTTCCTTCTAATAATTTGGAAGTTATCTCTGTTTTATTAAGAGAGAGAGAGAGAGAGAGAGAGAGAGAGAGAGAGAGAGAGAGAGAGAGAGAGAGAGAGAGAGAGATTAAATATAATAAAAAAAAGGGATTTAGTAAAAAATATTTACTATTTTCTTACACCTATAAAGAGAGGGTCTCTTATGCTTGATTGTCAGGTATAAGGGGCCTTCTTTTTTTAATTAAACCTCAATTAACTAACCATTTAAAATTTAGTCTATGTAAAATAATCATGAGAAATTTTAATAAGAAAAAAGAAAAAGAGATTTTCTAATAATAAATGTTGATCGCATTGCAATCATTCTTACTTCCGATTAAATAAAAAAATAGCGGAAGATAAAACATTTTACAAATACGAAGATCCCTAACTCTTAGTCAAAAAAAATAAAAAACAAATCTAAGAACCATTCTATGATTAAAAAGCAGCACAAAACAATTTTTACTTGCATTTTGAGCGGATTCTTACTAATGAATTCGTCTCTACACATATATGCAGGAGAAAACAATTTGAATGAGACTCAGCAGTCTGTTACAAAGACTGTTTCCGGGACCGTGAAAGATCAAGGTGGAGAGCCATTGATTGGAGCAACTATAGTTGTTAAAGGAACTACAAAAGGAGTTACGACCGATATTGACGGGAATTATACCATTACATGTTCTGATAAAGACTACCTGGTAATTTCTTATATGGGATTCGTAGCACAGGAAGTTCTTGTCGGGAATAAGACCAATATATCTGTTGTATTATTGGAAGACTCTAAAGTTTTAGACGAAATTATTGTAATCGGATATGGAACAACTACCCGGAAGAGCGTTGTCGGAGCCGTAGATCAAGTAAAGTCGAAAATGCTGGAAGACAGGCCTACATCCAATATGGCTCAGGCGCTTCAGGGAGCTTCTCCCAGTTTGATTATACAGCAGAAAAGTATGGATCCAAACAACAATAGTATGAATATAAACATAAGAGGACTTTCTACAATGAATGACAATGCCCCTCTTATTGTTATCGATGGGCTGGTCTCGGACGACGCCAGTTTAAACAAACTTAATCCAAATGATATAGAAAGTGTATCTGTATTGAAAGATGCCGGAACCGCGGCAATATATGGCTCCCGGTCTTCCAATGGAGTTATCCTGATAACAACTAAAACGGGAAAGAAGAATCAACGCCCGTTAGTCCGGTTAAATGGGCAGGTAGGGGCTCAAGATCCTAAAATCCTATTCAGGCCTGTTTCCGGCTATCAGAATGCAACATTGAAAAACTTATCTTTGACTAATACCGGCCAGGCTCCGCAATATTCACCTCAACAGATTCAGGATCTATATGCTCACCAGAATGAGGAATATTGGTATTATGATAAGATTATACAAACGGCACTTCAACAATCTTATAATGTTAGTGTATCGGGAGGTAATGATAATACCACTTACATGTTTTCCGGCGGATATTTTGATCAGGAAAGCAACTACAAAGGTCCCGGCTATGGTGTGGCACGTTATAATTTACGTTCCAGCATCATAACAGAATATGGCCGGTTCAAATTGACTTCTATTCTGGGCTATACCCGTGATGATGGTAAAAAAAGTGTAGATGGCAATGCTATCATTAATTCATCTCGTATACCTACCTACTATTGGAATAGACTACAAGATGAAAATGGAAGATATTTGGTAAATGATCTGCTTACCGATCAAAATCCTTTGGCCGGTCTGAAAGAAAGCGGATATGAAAAAGGAAATACTGACTATATCAATGTTAATCTTGGATTAGAAGTAAAGATAATCGATGGTCTTAAACTCAAAGGTATTTTAGGAGCTGATATTTTCGATTATCACAGATTTATCAGAAGAAAAGCTGTTCCGATGTATATGAGCGGCGCTGATGAACCAATAGCATATATGAATCCGGATGGAGGTACAGAAGATTACAATGAAAATAAACGTTTGATGAATTATCAGCTGTTAGCCGATTATCAGAAAACCTTTAATCAAAATCACAACCTTTCGGTTTTATTCGGAGCTTCCAATGAATCTTATACGTTCAAAAGTAATGAGATCAAACATCAGAAAACAAATGATCTCGGAGTAAGCATCGATCCTGAAAAAATAACAGGAAGCACATCTTTAGGCAGGGAGAAGAGAAGTATTACGTCCATCTTAGGCCGTTTATCTTACAATTTCATGGATAAATATTATGCTGAATTCAGCTTCAGGGAAGATGGTTCTTCCATGTTTGCAAAGGATAATCGCTGGGGATTCTTTCCCTCAGGCTCGTTAGGATGGAGAATTTCGGAAGAAAAGTTTATGGATTCTTATAAAAAAGAAGTCGGAGACCTGAAAATCCGTTCTTCATACGGGATACTAGGTAACCAGCGTGTTTCTTCGTATCAGACAATCACTACTTATGATAATTATCAGAATACATATGTGTTTAATGGCAAACCTGTCGTAGGAGCCGGATTCAATTATGGGAATGTGGATATGCAATGGGAAACATCTCATAATTTCAATATTGGTTTCGATGCCGGCTTCTTCCAAGGAGCTTTAAATGCAACATTTGATTATTTTCACAAAACCACAAAAGATATTTTGCTAAATCCTGAAATTCCTACTGTATTTGGCGGTGGTCTGAAAAATTACAACATGGGTGAAATGAAAAATCAGGGATGGGAACTTGTTCTCAACTATCGTTTAGATACTAAGGATTTTAAACACTCTTTTTCTGGTAATATCGGAGATTCATGGAATAAGGTCACTAAATTCATTGGAAATGAGCAGATCAGTACATCCGATGAAATTTCACGTTTGATCAGGATCGGTCTTCCGTTCAATGTCTATTATGGATATAAAGTCGACGGATACTTCAAGTCGATGGATGAAATTTCATCTTCAGCCCTTCCCGTAGGAGTCTCGGCTTCTGACCTGCGCCCGGGAGATGCCAAGTATATCGATCGTAACGGAGATGGCGTCATTGATGCAAAAGACCGTTATGTCTTAGGTAATGCCTTTCCTCGTTATACATTTGGATTCACTTATGACCTAACATGGAAAGATTTTGATTTCAGTATGTTCTGGCAAGGAGTAGGCAAACGGGATATGATGGTGCGTGGTGAGTTAGTGGAACCTTTTCACAGCAATTATTCTTATACAATATACCAACATCAGCTAAATTATTGGTCTCCGACCAACACCAGCGCCGACTGGCCTCGTTTGGCAGCTATAGGCTCTACTTCTAATAAAAATAACTATGGCATGGGTTCTGAAATCAATCTGGCAGACGGAAAATACTTGCGTTTGAAAAATATTCAGATAGGATATACTTTGCCTAAAAGCTTAACTCGTAAGATAGGTTTGGAAAAAGTGCGTACATATATCAATGGACAGAACCTATTAACCTTTAGCAAAAATTCATGGATCGATCCGGAATCATCGGAATTTAACTCTAACATGTCTGGTTCGGCCAATAGTGCCCGGAATTATCCGACTCTGAGATATTACGGTTTTGGTTTTGACATAGAATTTTAAACAAACAGATAATATATGAAAGTAAATAAATTCAAATATATAATTTTATCTTGTATTGGTTCATTTCTCCTGTTTTCATGCAACAGTCTGGATCAAGAGCCTACAGATAAATACACAGATGCAACATTCTGGCAATCGGCCGAGAATGCTGAATCAATTGTCAATATGGCTTACAGCCAGATGTATGGCGCAGGCAAATTATGGAATGATGAAGGCCTTTCTGATAATGTGATTGAAGGGCGGGATAATAATGATGGCCGCATGATCCGTAATGGTTTGGCTGATCCATCGTTAGGCCGCTTCGCAAGTGAGTGGAAATGGGCTTATGAAGGGATTAAAACCTCTCATAAATATCTGGAAAATGTAGATAAGGTTCCCAAAATGAGTGCATCCTTAAAAGAACAGAGGAAAGCTGAAATACGTTTTATCCGGGCTTTTATATATTTCCGGTTAGTGAATTTTTATGGCGACGTTCCTTTCTTTACATCGGATATCTCATTATCAGATGCAAGTACAATAAGCCGTACATCTAAAGCTACTGTATTAAAGTTCATCCATGACGAATTAGACGATATAGTACAATATCTCCCAGCCCGTAATTCAAGTTTTTCGGCAGAAAACAATGGACGCATCACAAAAGGAGCTGCTTTAGCATTTCAGGCTCGGGCGTATCTATATGAAAGCAATTGGGCGAAAGTGGAAGAATGTACAAACAAGCTAATCAATGAACAAGCAACCTATGGTACATACGGCTTGTTCAAAAACTACGAGAATCTGTTCCATACTGAAAATAAATATAATGAAGAGGTTATTCTTGACTATGGATATACAACATCTTATCGTATTTGGAGCGAAATGTATTCAAGAGTACCAATGTCGGTAGGGGCTTTTCTTAATAGTTGCGCACCAACTCAGGAATTGGTAGACGATTATCTTACTGTAAAAGGATTATCAATTGATAAGGATGCGAGTTACAAGGAAAATGAGCCTTACAAAGATCGTGATCCCCGGCTGACCTATACTATTGTATATGACGGATATAAATGGACAAAACCTGATGGAACCGTTGTTACAATAGAAACAAAATCAGGAGCAAATTCAGCGGATGCCTGGCAAGGAACCAACTCGAACCGCTCTATTACAGGATATTATATTCGCAAATATTTCGATCCGGAATCAACCAACTCCGAATCAAGCTATAATCAACATAATAACATTATTATGTTCCGTTATGCCGATGTATTATTAATGTATGCGGAAGCAATGTTTGAACAAAACAAAATGAGTCAGACTGTTTGGAACGAAACAATTAAACCGATCCGTACCCGTGCAGGATTTTCCGGCGATGCGTTAAACTACCCGTCAGCTCTCTCTACTGATGAAATGAGAGAATTGATTCATCGCGAACGTCGCTGTGAGTTAGCTCTCGAAGGACTTAGATATTATGATATTGTCCGTTGGAAAGAAGGGACAAAATATTTGAACGGGGTTGTTCGCGGTGCAAAATTTGCAAATAATAATACAGCCTATATCACTCTCGATACGCGTAAGTTTAATGAAAACAAAGATTATCTGTGGTCTGTGCCCCGTTCGCAAATTCAGCTGAATCCGAACTTAAAGCCAAACAATCCGGGATATGCTAACTAAAAATCATAAATCAAATACAAAGAAAATAATTATGAAAACAATACTAAATAAGATATTAATTCTGATCCTATTTGTGATTGGCTTCACTGCCTGCAAAAGTGATGATATGAATTTTTCAGATGCAAAAGTGACTGCTGTTAATACTTTATATGAACCATCTGATGACAAAGCGATAAATTTAACTCCTACCGGATCTTTATATTTTTCATGGGAACCTGCTGCTGTTGAAGATGGAGGTTCACCCCTATACGAAGTATTATTTGACAAAGTAGACGGAAATTTCTCTAATCCGATATATGTGGCAACCTCTGATCAGAATGGATATTCTAATGGAGCATCCGTTACACATAAAATACTCAGTAAAGTCGCCGGATATGCAGGTGCTGAACCGGGTGAAACAGCAACTGTAAAATGGACTGTAAGATCTTCCCGTGGAATTAATCAGGCGGTTTCTCCTGCTTCCCGGGAATTGACTCTCACCCGTTTTGTAGGGTTTGCAGAATTGCCCGATCAGGTATTTATTACGGGTAGCGGTTCTGAAGCGGGGGATGATATTGCAAATGCGATGCAAATGACAAGAACAGCGCAAGGTGAATATGAAATATATATAAAACTTATTCCGGGAGGAACATATAAGTTTGTGGATGCAAAAGCGGGAACACCTCGTGAGTTCTATATAGAAAACAATATGATAAAAGAAGGAGCCGAAAGTACTTCAAATACTTTAAATGGAGTATTTCGAATTTCTCTCGACTTTAATACTGCATCGCCAGCCTCACCTATTGAAATTACAAATGTTGGATTCTGGTTCTGTCCAAGTAATAAAAGTGAATGGAATCTGGCATACGCAGGAGAGGGTATATGGAAAGGCTCCGGGCCTGTTAACTTTAAGCAAGAGTCATGGGGACGCGATCAACGCTATAAATTTAGAGTTACCACAAAAGACTCTTCAGGAACTACAATCATGGAAGACTGGGGTCCTAAAAACATGAATGAAGACGGCACTCCATCGGGGGCAGCTAGCTACTATGAAATTAAGACGTATATAACTTCATCATTGAACGATCCTCAATGGAATCCTAAATGGAAATTTGCAAGTGAGTTTGACGGAGCCAATGTAAACCTTACGGTTAAAATGTCCGGAGAACAATATACACACGAAGTTTCGAAATAAGAATTAATAGATTATCCCAAAAATTTCTAATTTTATAAGATATAAGTTTTTGGGATAATCTTAACAATGTAAAATATCTATGAAAAAAATAATATATACAATTCTGTCATTCGGTTTGTTCTTTCTGCAATCGTGTGGAGACATAGATGATGAGTATACATACGAAGAGTGGACAGAAGTAAACTGGTCTGCGGTAGCCGACAGTACTACAAATTCCTTAATAGACAGGTTCTGGAATACATCCGGTAATTATTTCAATTATGGAAATGATGGAACCACCATAGATTTTCATTATTGGCCCAATGCCCATGCAATGGATGTTCTGATCGATGCTTATCAAAGGACTAATGATACAAAATATAGTGCATATTTTGATAAATGGCATGCCGGCATTAAAGTGAAAAATGGTAATACATATAAGAATGATTATGTCGATGATATGGAATGGAATGCATTGACAATGTTAAGAATATATGATATTACTAAGGATGTAAAATATCTTGATACGGCTAAAGAACTTTGGGGCTGGATAAAAGACGCGTGGACCGAAGATGCCGGGGGAGGCATAACCTGGTGCACCAACCCCAACGTGCTGTTTACGAAAAATGCCTGTTCTAATGGTCCCGCAGCAATTATTGGTGCGAGAATGTACAATATAACAAATGACCAGTCTGATTTGGAATGGGCAAAAAAAATATATGAATGGGAGAAAAATACATTGGTGAACAGAGCTACAGGTGCAATTAGCGATCATATTGTATGTGAAACAAATGAAGTAAAAGGTGTCGCATTGACATATAATCAAGGCACTTATGTCGGAGCTGCTGTAGAATTGTTCGGCATTACAGGAGATAGAACATACCTCAATGAAGCTCAAAAAGTTACTAATTATACCATTTCCAGTCTTATAAACACAAGTAATAATATATTGAGAGATGAAGGCAATGGAGATAACGGTCTCTTCAAAGGTATATTTATCCGTTACTTTTTGGAATTGATCAAAGTAAATGAATTACCCGATTCATACCGCAATAAATATATCACGTTTTTCAATAATAATGCAAATGTGCTTTGGTCCTCCGGTGTTTACAAAGAAGACTTACTATTTGGGCCGGCCTGGGATACTGCTCCTGTAGGGATAACCCAGCTTACATCGCAGGCTAGCGGATGTATGATGATAGAAGCAAAAGCAGCGTATGAGAGATGGGAAACTTCTCAAAAACAATAACGTTCTGAAAATAACCTATGACAGAGAGTTTGTCTTAAAAGCAAATTCTCTGTCTTTACTCTTTAATATCCACTTTAAAACATGAAGAACCTAAATCAATTTATTCTATTCTGCTTATCAATCCTCTTTATTGCCTGCTCGGAAACAAGTCCTAAATATCTGACGAACTATGTTAACCCTTTTATCGGAACAACAACCTTATGGGATAGTATCGATCTTGGATATACACCTACCCGCAGAGCCTGGGGAGCAGAAGCGTATCCCGGAGCATCCGTACCAAACTCTATGGTACAAGTTACACCTGTAACCATGTGGAGAAGCGGTTCGGGTTATCAGTATGAAGACTCTGTAATTCATGCTTTTACTCATACGAGTAAAGGACATTGGAATTTATGTTATGTTCCGTTTATTGGCGTAAGAGGCGAAATCTCTCCTAAAAATTATGCTTCTTCATATAGCCATAAAAATGAATCCGCCAGTCCCGGATACTATCAGGTATATCTCGAAAAATATGATATAAATGCCGAAGTAACATCTACTCTGCGATGCGCATATCATAAATATACATATAAAGATGGAGGAGATAAAAAAATATTAGCCGATTTATCCCGGTCGAACGAACGTGTGAGAGACTGGAAAATAGAGCAGGTCGGAGATAATGCTTTTTCCGGTTATCAGAAGACAGGGCCTACCTTCTATTTTTATGCGGTCACAAATCATAATATCAAGAATATAGAATCTATAAAAGAGGACGATGCTGAAGTCAATCTTATAAATTTTATAAATAATAAGAATATTGATACTCCTTTGGAAATGAAAGTAGGTTTTTCCTATGTGAGTATTGAAAACGCAAAGATGAATCTTGAGTCGGAAATGTTGGCAAAAGATTTTCAGCAAGTACGAAACGAAGCTACAAATACGTGGGAAAATCTACTAACCAAAATTCAGGTCTCAGGAGGAACTGAGGACCAAAAAGAGACCTTTTATTCAACTTTTTACAGAGCATTCTTATGGCCTATATTACTGAGCGATGTAAATGGGGAATTTATTGATGCCAACGGGAAAAGAGTGAACAAAGGGTTCCGCTACTACAGCGACCCGTCTTTTTGGGATGATTACCGGAATAAACTAATCTTGCTAGGCATGATATCCCCTGACGTAGCTACGGATGTTATTAAATCAATAACGGACCGTGGCGAAATAAAAGGATTTATGCCTACATTCTTTCATGGAGATCATGCCTCTACGTTTATTACAGGCAGTTATCTGAGGGGACTTCGTGATTTTGATGTACAGAAAGCATATAAATTATTATTGAATAATGCCTATCTGGAAGGAAATGGCGGAAGGCCTCATATAAAAGAATACATAGAGAGAGGCTGGATATCTGAACAAGACATAAAAGATCCTAAATTGGAAACTGTAGCCAAAGCTGCGGTAACTAAAACTCAGGAATACTCATATGATGATTATGCAACGGCTTTGTTAGCCAAAGAGCTGGGCGATCAGGAAAACTACCGGAATTTGATAAAAAGAGCAGAGAGTTATAAGCATTTGTTCGATCCATCGACACAATTGATGCGTGGACGGCTAGACAACGGGGAATGGCTGACACCATTCGACCCGGAACGGCCTTTTTACGAATATATGTATCGTGAAGCAAATGGTTGGCAATCGACTTTTTTTGCACCTCATGATCCCAAAGGTTTTATTGCTTTATATCCGAACGAAGATGCTTTTGAAAAAAAACTAGATTCCCTGTTCTCTATTCCGTGGAAAAACTATGAAGCTCATAACATGACTGTATTTATCGGACAGTATTGTCATGGCAACCAGCCGGACCATAGTTCTCCATACTTATACTATTTTATCAACAAGCAAGAAAAAGCTCAAAAAATCCTAAATAAGATATTGAATGAATTTTATCGCATGGGACCTGAAAGATTAGCTTATGCAGGAATGGATGACGCCGGAGAAATGTCATCCTGGTATGTGCTTAATGCTATAGGTTTATATACTTATTCCCCTGCCGATCCGGAATATATTATAACAGTCCCTTTATTTAATAAAGTTGTATTTAATCTGAATGGAAATAATTTTACAATAATCAAAAAAGGTAAAGGAGATAAGATTAAACAGATTGTTTACGGAAATAAAAGCATAGATAATTACTTCATTCCGCACGACCTGCTGAAACAAGGAAAAGAACTGGTTATAACAACCAGTGAATAACCTTTTACATTACCACATTACAATTTTGACATCCAACATATTATAAACCGGCAGGCATAAATCTGCCGGTTTTTGGCATATAAAATCCGGAGTTTTAATATTTTGAAAATAAAAAAGTTATTTTTGAACAAAATTTAAGCAGGTTCTTATCATAGAACCTGCTTAAATTTTAGCTAAAAAGTTATTATGTACTCTAATAATTCTTAGCAACTTAGATCAATTCGTGGTTTTAGCTATTTCGAGTGCTTTGGTCGTGATATAATATTTTGTCAGCATATTCGGTACTTCCCACTCCGGTAGTTTGCCTTCTTCCAGGTATTTCAGATAGTTGGCGGCAACTTGTCCGAAATGCGCCTCGTGTCCGACTTTATAAGAGTCTGGGATGATGACTTCAGATTTGTCATCGCTATGCTTAAAGCTTATCCCCGGATACTTCTGCTGCAAGGCAGGGAGGTATTTATCCAATGCTGCCTTAAGTTCTGAATATTCCTTATCTTTGGCAGGTTCAATATACAAAGTCGGTTTGTAACCTTGTTCCTGACCTTGCAGTATAATAAGGTTGCAGAGCGTTCCTCTCATAATGGAATAATGCGTATCTCCGGTTCCGTCAGGCGCCTGAAAATTCCAAATCACACTGATTTTGGCATGGATATCATTTATCGTATAATTAAATGCCCCGTTCGATAATACATATAAAGAATCTCCCTTTACATCTTTTTGCAGGTATGCCGGATACTCATCCAGTGCAGTAGCCTTTTTGAACTGTTCCCGGGAAAGTACGGTAGGCCATTGCCTCGACTGGTAAATATTTACCTTGCCCCGGTCTATAATCTGGTCGGGGAAACATTCCCATTGCACAAGGTCGACGAGATGTGTCGTAACATCCACAATCCCGTTGCCTTCCTGCTCCACGTCGAAAAACCATGCCGGCCTCTTCAGTACGCTTCCTGCTACATCCTTGTAAAAATGATGTACGCTCTCTTTTACTATGGCCGGCTCTTCTGCCGAACCTTTCTGAATAGTCCCGAATACGTCCGGCACCATTGAAAATTCTTTTTGCAGGATAGTCGTTATTTCAAAACGCTCGGTCATCACATCGTAGAGCAATACCCCTTTCTGCTCTGCCAATTTAAATGCATCTTCCAATATTTTGAAATTACCGACATTGATTGCCATTGGCTTGTCAGCCAGAACATTCAATCCTGATTCAACAGATCTGAATATATATTCTGTTTTTTTCTTGTTATTGCCTGCAAGCACAACTACATTCCCCGGTTTTTGTTCCAGCATTTTTTCAAGAAAATCATTACCCAGATATACATTCTTTTTCCAATGGGTAGGTTCTTCGCCCCGTGTATTGAATCCTTCTATTTTAGACAGGTATTCGTTTACTTCATCCCCCTCGGGAGCGAATACAAAAAAATCGTTATTGATTTGCGGATTATCAGTCTTTTGCAGCAAGGCGGCATGGAAGTGCCCCGGAGCCAGTATGATAAGCGTCACCTTATCGGATTTCCCTGCATCTTTTGCGCATGCGGCAAACAAAAGACCGATTAGCAGTATGATATAATATCTTTTCATAGATATATGTTTTATAAGTGAATTTTATCTGATTTCGAATCCTGCACGCTGAGACCGGGCTATCATACTATTGGCTTTGTCATCGTTTCTGAAACGTTCTCTGATAGGGTCCCAGTAAAGTTTGCGTTGCAGTTTCATAGCTATATGCTGAAGCAGGCACGCTGTACAGGAGCGGTGCGCCACTTCTGCCGGAGCTATCGGTTGTGTCCTGTTTTTTACAGCTTCGAGCCAATTGCCATGGTGATCTTTACTTTCAGGCGCCCTCCAGTCTCCAACACCGAGAGGCGACAATATTTTAGGGTCACTTGCATCTATTGTTTTAGCTTTTTGGGTCGGTGAAGTAGGATCACTCGATGTGATCTGCTGTTCGCCGCGGCTGACGAATATCCAGCCTTTTGTTCCTTTAAACAGAATACCATTAGGCTTGTCGGTATTGTTCTCGGTAAGGCCGTAAACTTTGACTCCGTTTGGATACAAAAGTTCTGTTTCGAAATTCCCGTGTACATCCCAAAGTCCTGAAGTAGGGAATGTGGCCTTTCCGCTTATCTCCACCGGCCCCGAATGTTCCAGGTTCATTGCCCAGTGTACGATATCGAAATGATGCGTACCCCAGCCTGTAATCATTCCTGCGCCGAATTGTTCGCATCGCAGCCAGCCTGGCCTTCCATAACCTGACGACGGGTGAACTCGGTCTTCTGTATAATATACATATGGCGTAGGTCCTATCCACAGATCGTAATTCAGCTGCTTCGGCACGGGCATTTCGATTATCTTGCCACCTGCAGGATCTCCCGGTAAACGGACTTCGCACGAAACCAGATCCCCGATTCTTCCGTTGCGTACAAATTCTACGGCATCACGGAATTGCTTCCATGAACGCTGCTGGCTTCCTATCTGAAAGATACGCCCTGTTCTGTTTACTGCGTCGCTCATCAGACGGCCTTCCTCTATAGTAAGGGATGCCGGTTTTTGCAGATATACATCTTTGCCTGCATATACGGCATCTATAGCCTGTTTGGCATGCCAGTGGTCGGGGGTACTGATTACGACTGCATCAATATCCTTATTGTTGAGCATATCCAGGTAATTCTCGTAGGTGGCCACACCGTCGTATGTCTTACCTGTCTTTTTCGAATAATAATTATTTATCAATGTTTTGCCCTGTTCCAGCCTCACACTGTCGACATCACAAGCCGCCATTACTTTAGCGAAATCATATTTCCAGATGCCGGGCAGATCGTGTCCGCGTGATATACGCCCTATGCCTATGGCACCCACATTTATTTTATTGCTCGGTGCATCTTTACCCAATACGCTTGCAGGAATGATGGTGGGTATGATGAAAGAACTTGCCCCCAGGGCAGCCGCTCTCTTTATAAAGTCTCGTCTGGATGTTGTCATATCGTGTTTGTTTATAGTTGTTTTTACTTGCTCATCGTTATTGATATGCGTGGAGGATTCGCGAAGTCCTGCCAGTATTGTTCAGCCTTTTGTGCTGTCATTTCACCGCTGTATACTACAATCCTGTATTGTAATGTGTAGTCTTTTCCCGGCATCAGCGACCAGTCTTTGTTCTTGGCCGGATTGAAGTTCATGTATACATCCTTATCCCTCTCTGGCCATACGCGGATAGGCTCGGGAAAATTGAAGTTGGTAGGATAACTCAGGAATAGTATTCCCGATTGGTTTCCTCCGGCTTTACCATTGCAAAACATCCAGCGGGCAATAGTATTGTCGGCGTCTTTTCTGGTTTTTCCCTCCGATGTAAGGATGGTACTTGTAGAAGTATTCCATTCCGGAGTGGCACGTATGCTGAAGCCTGCATAACGGTACGCATTGATAATAAAAGGAGAATCAGAGGCGCAATTCATTGTAGAACTGAAATCCCATAGCCATACTTTCCGGCTTTGCTCGTCTTTTACATCCCATAGTTTAATAGAGAATGTTTCGTTCATAGCTACTTTTTCATATCCGGGTTTGAATACGACATGTTCCTGTATTCCTTTGAGTCCACCATATACGGCACCTTCATTCAGTGAATTGAATGCCTTGAACCTGACAGTTCCCTGCCCGTCGGCCAGATTCCAGAAATCCACGGATTTCCCTTCGAATGTCACGCGTGTCCACGGGTTCCATATGCCATAGTGGTGGTAATGGTCACGAGGCTGGATATTGGTCAGCACCTCGCCTGTAGGCGACCAAAGGGGGTGGATGAAACCGCTTCGGCGGAATTCGTATTTCGCCCCTTTTGGCGGTAATTTTACCCCATAATGGTATTCCATCACTTTATCATTGCCGGAAGATATCAGTATGGCGTCTTCCGTATTCTTAATGTTTATTGCTTTGTCAAAATTTGCAGCTTTGCCGTTTTCAATTACATACTTGCGTTTACTTTTCGCTTTGGTATGCGACGACATTATCCATGATAATATCCTGCCGTTTTGTGACTGTTCGATCTGGAACCTGACAGGAGTTTTGTCCTTATTTATCAACTCGTAGACTACCAGATTGGAGTCGGCCTCCAACGTTATTGCATCGAGGCATATATTAACAGGAGTTTCTAATCTGTCTGAGGAGCCGGCGTCCACTACGATTGTTGCTATTTCTTTCCCGCTTATATAATTAATAGAGAAGAGGAAAAAGGAAGCGATAATAATCAGTTTTTTCATAATTGGAGAGTATCAAAATTTTGCGGTTAATATAATCTTATTTACAATAACAAATATCTAAATTAAAATAAATCCGTTCAAATACTAAATTCGCAAATGCTTGTACGATAATTGCATTAACAATAGTGCAGAATGACAATATAGACTAATCGTAAATAAGTTTAAAAGATGGGAATTCCGACCTTAAATTAACAGATATAATGCGAGTTACCAAAAAATATTTAATTTTTTTGCAAACACTCAAAGTATTCTTATATTTACAATAACAAACCTACATATTACTGATATTTTATAAATCTACAGAGGACACTTGCTACTAGCAAAATATTTATCTTAATTTTTCTCTGACAAACGAAGCTAATATAGAACTTCCCACAAAGGGATAAAGAATTCCTGATTTTTAAGCTAAGAATCTTAAATACTTTAATGATCATGAAAAGTACAGTTAAAATAATGCACGAACAACTCGGGTTCGTTTCCGGTTCACCAGTTAAAATAAAATGGTGTGATTATGACTATTTCAAGTATCCCTGGCACTTCCATAGCGAATACGAAATAGTATATGTCATTAAAAGCACAGGAACCCGCTTTGTAGGGAACAATATAGAATCTTTCTCAGACGGCGATCTGGTTCTTTACGGTAGTCACCTGCCACATATGTACCGGAACGATGAAAAATATTATGATGGGAATCCCGAATTGCGGGTTCATGCAATTACCATACAATTCTCAAAGGATTTCTTCGATCATGCTATCCGGTATTACCCTGAATTCCAGAAAATAAAGGGGATGCTGGATATGGCTAAGAAAGGCATTTATTTCGAAAAGAGAGAAAATGATATGATCCGTAAACGGATTAAAAGATTGCTGAATATGTCAGGACTGGAGAGACTACTCGAATGTGTAAAGATACTGTCCCTTATGAGCAGAACGACATATAAACGTGAACTTAGCAGCGATAGTATAGATCCCGATCCTATTCTGGTGGCAGAGTCCCGTATAACAAAAGTATTAAGCAAGTTGAACAGGGATTATCACAAACCTATAATCTTATCGGAAATCTCCGATGTATCCGGTATGAATAAGAGCGCATTCTGTCGCTACTTCAAAGAGAAAACGGGAAAGTCGATGATGCTGTATATAAATGAACTGCGTATAAAATATGCCTGTAATCTGCTATTGGGCGGTGATATGTCTATTTCGCAGATATGCTATGAATGCGGATATAATAATATTTCGAATTTTAACAGGCACTTCAAAAAAATTACGGGCTTTACACCATCTGAGTATATAGAAGAGTTTAAGAGAGATATGCGTCCGGTAATTATTGAAGAGTAACCGGAACACAAATAATATCAAATCCCTCTTCCTGATTCAAACACAGGAAGAGGGATCTACTTAATAAGCATCATCAGTTTGCAGCGACAATGATGTTATTAACAAGGAATCTAAGGAACCTGCTTACTTTTCTCAATCCCCATTTCTAAACCACATATTTCGGCCAGACCTTTCATCCTTCCCACAAGCGGATATCCCGGATTTGCCTTGCGGCTAAAGTCATCCAGTATCCTTAACCCATGGTCGGGGCGGAATGGCATCCGTATATCTTTGCGTCCTTCTTGTATTCTTCTTTTTTGTTCCTCAAGCAGTGCTTTTACAACTTCGTACATATCTATAGAACCTTCGAGATGTCCGGATTCGTAAAAACTTTTGTTTCCAAGTCTCCGGGTATTTCTCAGATGTACAAAATGTATTCTGGAGCCTAACTCTTTTATGAATTTCAGCATGTCGTTGTCTTCTCTCGCAGACAGTGAGCCTGTACAGAATGTGATACCATTCATTACGGAATCATATTGTCCTGTTATCCATTTGAAATCTTCCAGTGTACTGGCTATGCGGGGCAAACCCAACAATGGAAACGGCGGATCGTCAGGATGAATACACATGTTGACCCCGTATTCCTCGGCAATTGGCATAATATCAGATAAGAATGCAGACAGGTTTTTCCGTAGCTGCTCAGGGCTTATATATTTATATTGCTCCAGATAACTTAGAAACAATTGCTTGTAATCTTCAACATCACTTACTGTACCGTTGATAAATCCTTGTGTAACAACAATTATATTATGAGCCAGCGTTTCTTTTTCTTCATCGCTCATATTTGCAGCCAGTGCCCCCGCCTTTTCTCTTACGTCCTCCGGATAGTCTTTGGCAGCCATCGGGCGCCTGAGCACATATATATCGAAGGCGGCAAAAACACAATAGTCGAACAGCATAGATTCGGCACCGTTTTTATCTTTGTAATGGAGATCGGTACGTGCCCAGTCCAATACCGGCATAAAGTTGTAGCAAACAGTGTCGATACCACATTCGCCCAGATTGCGAAGAGATTCTTTATAATTATCTATCAACCTGCCCCTGCCGGCCGAGCATGTCTTTATTCCCTCCAAAACAGGAAGGCTTTCTACCACGCTCCAACGCATACCGTACGATTCGATCTCATTTTTGACTTTCATAATTTCCTCTTTTGTCCAGATTTCACCATTTGGAATGTGATGAAGTGAGGTCACTATGCCTTCTATTCCTATCTGTTTCAGGTCGGATAGCGTTACCGAATCGTTTGCTCCAAACCAGCGCCATGTCTTTTCTAATGCCATTTTCCTAACTAATATTTATTGTCTGTATGAATTTTATTTCTGATGCATATTATGCAGGTTTTCTTTGCCTAATGCTTCGCCCAGTGCATTCAGCATGCCATATCCGAACCGGTTGTTATGATAACGAATGAAAATAGTAAAAGGAATCTTATTCCATTTCACCTTATCACCCTGAAGTACAATAATTTTCTCCGAATATTCGGAATATTTTACTGCCTTCAGGATGACCAGGGACCTGATAACGGCCTTTCAAATAGCCTCGCCTAATACTTAGCTCATTAATTGTTATTCTACAGGAATATTATTTTCTGCACCCGGATATCCGATATTCTGGTTGATACGCCCCATAGTGTTGGCTGTAATAGCTTTGTGCGGAACAGGCCAGAGGACATGATAGGGCTTCATGACAAATGCATTGGTTGAATAAAAATATTGTTCCCTGTAAAAATTATTCTTTTCCATTATTCTGTCATAATACCAGTTTTTTGTACTGAAATCTTTCAGGTTATACCCGTCCTTACCCAACTGCGCCATGATGAAAGCTATACGTGTAAGCTCAGTTTTCCGGTGTTCCTCAATAAATAATTCACGCGCACGCTCATCCAATATATCATCCAGAGTGACTGACGTCAAAGTAGGTGCTTTGGCTCTCGACCGGATCTCGTTCACATCTTTTGTTGCCAATGGTATATTGTTCAGCCAATAATAGGCTTCGGCTCTCATCAGATAGGTTTCGGCCAGGCGGAATACATACTGGTCGGTGAATCCGCCCGAAGGGGTCTTACCTTTGTTGATGTCATCTTTATATATCAGCACTTTGACTCTTGGGAAAGAGTAATAGCATCGCATGGTGTCGGTAACAAATGCTCTCTGTACCGGTTTTCCGAACCATGTGGCGCTACCGCTCTTGGACGGAGGCCTGTTGTACTTCAACGTATTGATATCGTACCAGTTATTATTGTTGCGGCGCATATCATTTCCATAGTTTTTCCATATTTCGTACTGGTGATAATTGCTGGGACGTATTTTTGAAATTCCACGTCCTAGTTCAGCCACTTGTTCATATCCGTCATATGGCCCCGTATCGAAGGTTGTCCCCTGCTTGCCGTCCGGTGTTTTTACCGCTGCGCCGTTACTCCAGTATGGTACATAATTGCGCATGCGTTGCGAACCGTTACCCTGTACATTCCCAAGCAGGCCGTATCGTTCCTGCAATACAAAGATTGCCTCTTTGTTTGCAGCATCACTGATATTCACTTCGCCGAAAAGGTCGTTGAATACATCGAGGCTTGCATTGCTTGCATTTTTGCCGAACCGTGTTTTCATCAGTGATAAACCATTATCGTTTATACAACGCGTAGCAGCATCGACTGCATTCTGGAATTCACCTACCGACAGGTATAGCTTCGTGAGCAAGTGTTCGCCGGCCGCCCTGTTAACGGCTCCCCGTGTAACATCTTTTGGCAGCCATTTTACGGCAAATTCCATATCCGCTTTCATCTGGTGGAGTATTTTCGCCCGCGATACGGAGTTAAAGTCTATCTTGGGTTCGGCAACCTCTTCAATAATCAGCGGAACATCGCCCCACTGATGTGTCAGCAGATAGTACCAGTATGCCCTGTGAAAATACGCTTCGGACAGAAGGGCATTCTTATCCTGCTCGGATATACCTTCTACCGTCTCTACCCTGCTGACAATGGTATTGGCGTATTTGATACCGTTCCAGCAGTACTCCCAGTAGCGCATATATGCCGAAATATCGCTTTCGGGAGTCAACTGTATTTCCAGATTGTGTATTTCTTTTGTTTCGGGCGAACCCATTACAGACATATCCGAATATGCATATTCAAATACCAGTGGATTCAAGTTGCTGAAAGCATCACCGAACCATTCCCATTTTATCTGTTTACGGCATGTGTTGAGGCCGGCTTCCAATCCTTCTTTTGTATTATATGTATTTTCGGGAGCATAGAAAGACAATGGATGCGGTTCGAGGTCTACACATGATACCATAGTGATAAGACCGATCGCTATGATAGAACTCTTTACTATATTTAAAGTATTCATTTTGCTTACTTGTTTAATAATTGTTCTTTTTATAATGTGATGTCTATACCAAGAGTAAATATGCGCGGAGAAGTTCCTATATTTTCGGGATCATAATACTTCCAGTCTGTTACAACGAAAGCATTATCTACATTGACGCTTACTTTCAGATTTTCGATCGAGAATTTCTTAAGAAGTTTTTTCGGGAAAATATATCCTAAAGACGCATTTTGCAAACGGACATAGTCTCTTTTTTTCCATATCCTCACACTAGGGTTGGAACTGTTCGATCCAAGGCGCGCATATTCGTTCGAAGGATTGTCCGGTGTCCAGTATTCGGTCCATATAGAATTGAACCGGTCATAATAGCGCCCGTCAAAGTTACGGGGCATGCTGTCTTCACCCCAGTAGTTGAATTCGCCCCTTAGCACAAATGAGAGGTTGATACAATTGAGGAAAGTGAAATCGTTTCGCAGCGACATATTGTAACGTGGTATCCGCGAGCCCATGAATAGCTTGTCTCTCTCATCCAGTATACCATCTTCATTTACATCCAGAATCCTCGGGTCGCCGGGCTGTTTTCCGTATTTCCTCGCCTCTTCTTCCTCGCCGAGCTGCCACATGCCGATCATCTTGTAATCCCTCAGCGTGTATATGCCATGCCCTATATACCAGCCATTTGTCAGGTCGTCACTTTCACGCCGGCCTGTTACATTCCCGTTATTGTCAAGCACATCTATCATATCACCATACAAGTGTTTTATTTCATTATCGTTGGCACTGTAGATGAACGTTGTCGTCCAATATACTTTTTTAGGCATGTTCAGGTTTACGCTATTTAAGGTTAGTTCTATCCCTTTATTGTTTACCTGTCCAAGATTGGATATTACGGTTTTATATCCTGTTATGTCAGGTAATGCCCTGTCCAAAACGAGGTCTGTCGTTTTGTTGGAATAAAGATCTACAGTCCCACTAAGGCGGCCATTGAACAATCCGAAATCGAGACCTAAGTTGAAAGCCTGCGTTCTCTCCCACTTCAGGGTCTTATTTGCCATGTTGTCTGTCCAGAGACCCGATACGGTCTGTCCTCCAATGATCTGGTCGGTGAGATTCAATTTCGAAAGAGCCGCATAACGTCCGATATCCCTGTTCCCGTTTTCACCCCACGAGAAGCGGAGTTTCAGATTGTCCAACACCCTGTTCTTGATAAAACTCTCTTCCGATAACCTCCAGGCTGCGGCAAAAGCAGGATATGTACCATGTGGATTCCTCACCCCGAATGCCGAGAATCCGTCGCGACGTACCGATGCCGTAAAGAGATATTTGTCCATCAGCCCGTAGTTGACCCTCCCCAGTAGAGTTGTTCCTGTCTGTACCTGGTCATTTGCCCCCGTATTTGGCAGTACACCTCCATCAAGATTATGGTAACCCAGATTTCCATTCGGTTTGAATTCCTGGTTTGACGCTGTTGTTGTCCAGAACTCATACTTCTCCGAACCTGCCACAAAAGTAAGGTCGATATTATGTATTTTATTAAAAGTATAATTCCATTTCAATATATTATCAATCAGCCATTCATAGTCGGAGTATTCTTCCCTTGTTGTTTTTCCTCCTTTTGGTGTGGAAGGTATAATCTCGGAAGTGTAATCATAGCTTTTTCTCCAGCCATAACGGTTTGTAAAATTGGTTCTGAATGTGATACCATATGGTAATGTAAGCAATCCATACACAGTCGCATTCAGCGTATGGGACCTATGGAGTTTATCATTATTATAAGTTGCCAGTAAAGGATTGGATGACCGCCCGTCATTGTAAGGGAAATTATTCAGAGTACCGTCATCATTATATGCCATCAGGTAAGGACTCATTGTATCGGCTTGACCGGTGTCGGCGACTATGCCTTTATTTGCCCTGTCGGAAAACTGTGCATTTACACCTAACTTGAGCCATTTCTGAATTTCCGTATCGAGATTGACACGTGCCCTGGTAGCCTGAAATTCTTCGCCTTCCTTAAAGCCTTCGTTATCAGTCCTGCCTACCGAAACATAATAATTACTCCTGGTTGTACTGCCCGATATGGAAGCATTATAGTCCTGACGGAATCCGGTGCGGTATACAACATCTCTCCAGTCGGTAGTGCGGCCTGCCTTATAGTTAGCAATTTCGTCAGGGATGAAACTTAGGCGGGTAAGCCATGTTTCGGTATAGTCACCTGAAAATCCGCCTTCGTAAGCAGCCCATTCCTCCATGGTTACACCTGATGGTAAATTATAGGGACTGTCATAGTAGCCCAGTGGCTTCTTATCTTTATCGGGAGCGAAATAGTCGTTCGTTTTGAAATAGTCGGCTCGGCGATTCAGATATTGTTCCGGAGTCGGCATATCCGGCATTGAGCGCGAAGTGGTAGTACCAAACTTTGTACTTATATTTATTATCGGTTTTTCACTGGCTCCTCTTTTGGTGGTAATCATTATAGCCCCTGCCGAAGCTTTTGATCCGAAAATAGCAGCGGAACTGGCATCCTTCAATACATCTATACTTTCTATATCATTAGGATTGATATCGGATATGTTTCCATAGAAAATATTCCCATCCAAGACAACAAGAGGGGAAGTAGATGCCTTGAGAGATGCCGGTCCCCTGATCTGCATGGAACCTCCTCCTGCAGCGGTATTGTCTACTGTGACCCTGAGACCGGCAATACTACCTTTGAGATAGTCTACGAAGTTGGTCGCTACTTTTGTCTCCATCACTTCCTTGCCTATATGCGAAACAGAGCCTGTGAGGTCTTTCTTCTTTACAGTACCATATCCTACTACTACAACCTCTTCGAGCTGTTCGGATGTTTCGAACAATACTACGCTTAACGGTTTAGATTTATCGGTTACCGTAACTTCTTCGTTCTGATATCCCAAAAATCTGAATGTAAGAATCGTCTCGGATTCGCTCATTTGTATTTTGAAGTTTCCGTCAATATCAGTCATCGTACCTTTGGTTGTCCCCTTTATAGTAACGATAGCTCCAGCGATAGGAGTACCACTGTTATCACTTACACTTCCCGTTGCTAATCCTGCCGATTGTTGGGAATACATAAAACTTGCTCCCGCAAAGAGCAGCATACTAAGTACTAATATACATTTAACCTTCAGGTTAGATATGATATTTTTTATAAATAGCCGTGTGTCTAACATAAGATTTTAGATTAAAAGTGTTGATTTATTATATTCTATAAGTTATTTACCACTTGGAAAACTATACACCACTAAAAGAACTGAAGCCTCCGTCGACAGGAATCACCGCACCTGTAATAAAGCTGGCTTCGTCAGAACATAGGAATTTTACAATGCCGTTCAGCTCCGTAATATCACCAAATCGTTTCATCGGCGTATGGGCCAATACCCGCAGGCTACGCCCAGTGTACGATCCGTCGGGATTTATTAATACTCCCCGGTTTTGGTCTCCGATGAAGAACCCGGGAGCAATGGCATTTACCCTTATTTTATCACTATATTTCAGCGACATTTCCATAGCCATCCATTGGGTGAAAATATTTATCGCTGTTTTAGCCATAGAGTATCCAGGTACACGGGTGATGGCCGAGTAGGTGGCCATCGATGAAATATTGATGATACTTCCGTATTCCTGTTCGGCCATAGCCTTGCCAAACACCAGACAAGGATAGACCGAACCATACATATTAAGGTCTATAACCCGGTTGAGATCGGAAATCTTCATATCAAAGATACTCTGTTCTTCATCCAGCGTAGCTCCCGGTAAATTTCCGCCGGCGGCATTGACCAGAATATCTATTTTACCCCATTTTTTCATTATCTTGTCTTTTACCCCATTAAGACTTTCAATATCCAATACGTTGCAGGTGTATCCCGAGATATCGCCCAAACTCTTCAATTCATCTACACGTTTGTCTATATTTTCCTGGCGGATGTCAAGCACTATGACTTTAACACCATCTTCCACCAAGCTTTTAGATATATTTCCACCTAAGACGCCGCCACCTCCGGTTACGATTGCGACCTTTCCGTTCAATTTGCTCATAAATTCTTATTATTTATTGTAATTCAGCTGTAATACCCTGTTGATTCTTAGTTTTTAGAATTAGAATAATAGATGTGCCTTTCATGTAAATTATTACATGAGATTTTCGGTGTTTTGTAAATAAGCAAAACCAATTCCGGGGTGTTTCGATTATTGCTTAATTAGTTGTTTCCGGTTGTTTTATTTTCTACCGGATTTCACAGGAGTATCGGGGGCGTTTTCTTGTGTATTCCTGTAATGTAAAGGTATAGCTTGATGGAATTGTTATCAAACTAATAATTTGCAATTATTGATATTATATTTGCAGGTTAGTTTGTGCCGTAATAGTTCGGGTAACCGCGTCTTGCAAAGCCGTACGCGAGTTCTTACCTTTGAGGAAAAAACCTATGGAAACGAACGATTATGTGCGAGGAGTGGCGTTGAGCGAAGCCGAAG
>NZ_JBHSGN010000120.1:0-37151 GCF_042654545.1 Dysgonomonas termitidis | reverse complement strand
GCAAAGTTAAGGGATTGACCTTTTTTATTGGATAATTCTATAAATAGCAACTTGAATTAGTTAATAAATTACATGAAGCCATATGGCCATTTCGTCACCGGAAAAGGCAACTTCCTACAATTACTCCTTTTAGCCTTCTGCTAATCGCAAATATTCTTTTATATTTGTGAATTAGTATATAATAAAATCGCATCGGACACAAATAAATATAACTATGAAAAAAAATCTTTTCCTCATCCCTGTTTTTCTTTTATCGTGTCTTTTTATAGTGAATTCATGTAAGAAGGGCGGTACCCGTGAAATTAATTCCGAGTTTGCAAAATACATTGCAGCATTCACCTACGGAAAAGTTTCATCTTCTTCCGAAATACAAATCGAGTTGACGCAGGATATTCCGACTGTGGAATTGAATAAGGAAATCGATCAGAAGCTGTTTGAATTTTCTCCGTCAATAAAAGGGAAAGCTTACTGGTCAAGTTCCCGCACCATAAAATTCGTCCCTGATGCCGGAGAACTGAAGCCGGGTCAGGAATACGAAGCCTGGTTCAAACTGGATAAGGTGCTGAAAGTAGAGAGCGAGTTTAAAGAATTTTATTTTCATTTCCATATTCCGGAACAGAATTACAGTGTCAGCCTGATGCCATACTCTCCTATCAAAGAGACCGACCTTAAATGGAACGCTGTGCAGGGAACCGTATTGCTGGCCGATGATGCGCAGCTTGATAATGTAACTAAAATGTTTTCACTATCGGGTGGAGATAAGGCCAAAGACGCGAAGATAAAGATTACTCCGACTGAAACAAAAGGGCGTTTCAGCCTTTTAGTAGATAGCCTATACCGGGACAATTCAGATATTGAATATACGCTTCATGTAAAAGGGGATGCCATAGGATTGAAGAAGAACGAAGATATAAAGATCGTCATTCCTAAGATATCACAGTTTGAAGTAATAGATGTGGGTATGGAATACGATCCGCAGGAGTGTATCCGT
The DNA here is from genome assembly GCF_042654545.1 of Dysgonomonas termitidis. Taxonomy (GTDB): domain Bacteria; phylum Bacteroidota; class Bacteroidia; order Bacteroidales; family Dysgonomonadaceae; genus Dysgonomonas; species Dysgonomonas termitidis. Next base: position 36,160 of record NZ_JBHSGN010000120.1, on the reverse strand, counting down.
GTTACTTTTAGCGACCCGCTCTCACTTAGCCAGAATATACAAGGTTTGGTGAAGCCCGGGGCCATCGAAAGTTTTTCATTCGACATAGACAGGAATGTGTTGAGGTTATATCTGGATAAAACAACCCGGGGATCGAGTGTCGAGCTCAAGATATTCAGGGAAATAAAGAGTGTGGCGAATATGCGCCTCAAGGACGATTATACTTACAGTGTCAATTTCCGGAAAAATAGTCCGGAGATAAAAATGGTGGGTTCGGGAAATATTCTCCCTAATTCCGATAACCTTATAATTCCGTTTCAGGCAGTCAATCTGTGGGCAATAGACGTAAAAGTGATTAAGATATTCGAAAATAATATCTTGGGCTATCTGCAAGCCAACGATTTTGGCGAGAGTGATGAGTTGAAACGCTTCGGCCGTCTTATATTAAAGAAACGTATTCGTCTGGACGAAGATCCTACAATGAAACTCGAAGAGTGGAACAACTTCTCCCTCGATTTGGCTACAATGATTAAGCAAGATCCGGGAGCTGTCTATAAGGTGGAATTTTCGATGAAGAAGGAGTATTCATTATTCCCTTGTGGTGGCATAACTCCTCAGATACCCGAAGAGGCCAGTCTCGAACGATTCGATAATAAACTGACCGAAGAGGACGAAGCCCAATGGGACAGGCCGGGATATTACTATTCCGATGACTGGGATTGGGATAATTACAACTGGGCTGAAAGAGAGAACCCATGCGACCCTACATTCTATATGAATAAGACGTATAGTTGTGTGGTGCTGGCATCTAACATAGGGATAACAGCAAAACTGGGAGCCGATAAGAAAATGTTTGTCGCGCTGACCGATATTCTTACCACTAAACCCATATCGGGCGGAGTAGTAGATATCTATAATTATCAGATGCAGCGGATAGGTAGCGGAAAAACTGATGGAGACGGATTCGCCGATATAGACTATAAAGGTGGCGTGCCATTTGTCGTAATTGCTTCTCGCGAGAAGGAAAAAGGCTACTTGAAAGTAACTTCAAATCTTTCCCTTTCATTGAGTAACTTCGATGTAAGCGGTAAAGAAATAAAGAAAGGATTGAAAGGTTATATCTATGGCGAACGTGGGGTGTGGCGTCCGGGCGATTCCATATTTGTAACGTTCATTCTGGAAGATAAGGCCAAGACCCTGCCGAAAGAACATCCGGTATCACTCGAACTTTATACCCCTCGCGGGCAAATGGCCCAACGATATACAGCTACTTCGGGCAAGGATGGCTTTTATCCGTTCCGTATGGCTACGGATGCCAATGCGATTACCGGTAACTGGCAGGCAAGAGTGAAAGTGGGAGGTGTTACATTCTATAAAACATTAAAGATAGAGACGGTGAAACCAAACCGCCTGAAAATCCGTCTCGATGTAGGCGATATGATTAATGCCGGTTCAGGCTCATTCTCCGGTTCATTATCTTCACAATGGCTGCATGGCGCTCCGGCTGTAAATCTGGCGGCTAAAGTGGAAATGACTTTGAGTTCGGCGCGCACACCTTTCAAGGGATATGAGCAATATGCGTTTAATAATCCGGCGTCAAACTTTACTTCGGATACATATACCATCTTCGATGGCAGGCTGGATGCTTCCGGCAATGCGACTATAAGGGCGAATCTTCCTCAGGCGGCAAGTGCACCGGGCATGTTGCGGGCCAATATTGTTTCGCGTGTTTTCGAATTGGGAGGCGATGCCAGCATCTATACACAGACTGCCGCTTATTCTCCGTTTTCAGCTTATATAGGAATTAAATCTCCGACCGATACTCAATACGGATGGCTGGAGACCGATAAGGACAATATGATAGATATTGTTACCCTTACACCTGAGGGCAAACCTCTCAACCGGTCTGACCTGGAGGTCAGGATATATAAACTCGACTGGTCCTGGTGGTGGAATTCCAACGATAATCTGTCTTCATATGTAAATAATACATCAACAAAAGTTATCCTCGACCAGACCATTTCTACTTCAGGCGGGGGAAAAGCGAAAGTGAAGTTCCGTGTCGATTATCCTGAATGGGGACGCTATCTGATTATGGTAACCGATGGACAGGGAGGGCATACATCAGGCCGTTTGTTATATGCCGACTGGCCGTCATGGCGTGGGCGTTCCGATAAGCAAGACCCTAGTGGACTGACAATGCTTTCATTCACAACGGATAAACAGTCATATAAGGTAGGGGAAACAGTTACTGTTATCCTTCCTAAGAGTTCTGACGGCCGGGCTTTACTAAGCCTGGAAGATGGTTCCCGCATCATTTCCCGTGAATGGGTAACCACTACGGCCAAAGAAGATACCAAGCACACATTCAAAGTAACTGAGGAGATGGCGCCTAATTTCTATATCTTCGCCAGCCTGTTCCAGCCTCATGCGCAGACGGATAATGACTTGCCTATCCGCATGTATGGCGTACTGAATATAAATGTAGAAAATAGCGAGACCAAATTGTCTCCTGTAATAACGATGCCTGACGAGTTACGTCCTGAAAAAGAATTTACTGTGTCCGTATCTGAAAAGAACGGTAAAAATATGACCTATACTCTTGCCATTGTAGATGAAGGATTACTCGATCTTACTTCGTTCCGCACGCCGGATGCATGGGATGAATTCTATTCCCGTCAGGCTCTGGGTGTCCGCACATGGGATATGTTCGATATGGTGGTAGGTGCCCAAACAGGAAAGTTGGGGCCACTATTGAGCATAGGAGGGGACGAAGCACTGAAACCGGGTAATAATACAATGAGCCGCTTCAAACCGGTAGTGAAATATCTGGGGCCTTATACGCTCGGAGGAGGTAAAAAGGATACGCACAAGATAACCTTACCTCCGTATTTTGGTTCGGTTCGCGTGATGGTTGTTGCCGGAAATGCAAAGGGGGCGTATGGCAACGCAGAGAAGGCAGTCCCTGTTCGCAATCCGTTGATGATACTATCTACCTTGCCGCGCGTGGCAGGGCCTGATGAAGAAATACTTCTTCCTGTCAATGTATTCGCAATGGATAAGAAGATAAAGAATGTAAGTCTGACAGCACAGTCTACAGGCCTGTTCCAGTTCACAGAGGGAACTTCCAAATCGGTAACATTTACCCAGACAGGCGACAAGATGGTTTATTTCAAAGTGAAAGTAGGGAAGAAGACCGGGTTTGAAAAGATAGTAGTCAAAGCTACAGGTAATGGAGAGTCGGCAACAGAAACAATTGACATAGAAGTGCGGAATCCGAATCCGCCGGTACTGTTATCTTCTCAGGCATTGGTTCCTGCTAATGAGACTGCTGAACTGGAGATCGCTTTCGAATCGTTGCGAAGCGAAGATTGGGCAAAGATGGAGGTATCGCGTATGCCGGGAGTGGATCTGAACAAGAACCTGTCTTACTTGCACGATTATCCTCACGGATGTTCCGAACAGGTGACATCCAAGGTATTCCCGCTGTTGTATGTACAGGCATTCCGTCCATTCTCCAATAAAGAAAAGGATGTGATAGACAACAATATAAGAGAAGGGATAAGGATGATAACCTCACGTCAGCTGATGGATGGAGGTATCGCGTACTGGCCGGGTAATACCGTGCCGAACGAATGGGTAACGACTTATGCGGGGCATTTTCTTGTCGAAGCCCAGCGGGCAGGGCGTGATGTGCCGGCATCGGTACTGGCAAAATGGAAGCAGTTCCAGAAAAAGGCTGCCCAGACATGGAACAGGGCAGATCTTTATACTTCTTATTACAGCAATTCGATGGCCGATCTGCAACAGGCATATCGCCTGTACACGCTTGCCCTTGCCGGAGAGCCTGAACTGGGAGCTATGAACCGTCTGAAAGAAATGAGTGGATTGTCGGCACAGGCACGCTGGCGATTGGCCGCGGCTTATGCACTTGCAGGTAAAAAGGACGCAGCGAATCAGTTGATAACTAATCTTAGCGATCAGGTCAGCCCTTATTCATTCAATAATAATACATACGGCAGTTCATCCCGTGATATGTCGATGATAATGGAAACATACCTGCTGCTGGGAAGAACCGAAAAAGCGCTGGCTCTGTCATTTAAGGTGTCGGAAGCCCTGAGCGGCGGATATATCACTACTCAAACGGCAGCTTACGGACTGATAGCGATGTCGAAGCTCGCCGAAAAAATGGGTAAAGGTGTTATCTCCTATGAATGGGAACTGAATGGGGTGAAACAAACAACGGGAAATTCCGGAGAGGTTTTTCAGGAAGTTGTTGTTAAGCCACAGGAGAAAGTACATGTCTCCATCAAAAATAAAGGACAGGGGCAGATTTTCGTCCGTTTGCTTGGACGTACTCAGCCGGTTGTAGATAATACTCCGGCTCAGAGTAACGGGACGAACCTGTATGTGAAGTATGTGGATGAGAACGGTAAGGAGATAGATGTCACTTCCCTGAAGCAGGGTACGGAGTTCTTTGCCAACGTAATCGTACAGAATATATCGGGACAATATCTGACTGATATGACCCTGAGCCAGATATTTCCTTCGGGATGGGAGATATTCAATACCCGTCTGTTCAACGAAGCGGATAGCAGGACGGCCGGTTCGTTCAATTATCAGGACATAAGGGACGACAGGGTATATACCTATTATAATATTGGTTCCGGTTATTCGTCTTCGTTCCGCATCAGGTTGCAGGCCGCGTATTGCGGAAGGTTCTACCTCCCTGCGATAAGTAACGAGCCTATGTATAATCCGTCGGAGCAAAGCCGTACCACGGGACGGTGGGTAGAAGTAAGACAATGATTAGCAGATTAGCAAATGGCGCGGAGCGACAAAACTGAAAGCTCCTGTCTTGCCTACTTGTAACTTGTAACTCGTAACTAAAAATAGGGTGTTTATCAAATAAATACCCTACTTTTGTATCTTATAATAACACAACATCAATGAAGAGAGCAGTCTGTACATTCGGCAGCTATTATTTGACCGAAGGTTTCCCCCGCTTCAGAAAGATGTGCGAAAGCATGGATATATTCGATGATATCCATACCGTTTGCGAAAAGGATCTGGACAAGGACTTCTATAAACTCTGGGGCAGGTATCTTATACCTTATTCCCGGGGATTCGGTTACTGGTGCTGGAAACCTTACTTCATCCTCAAAATTCTGGAAGGAATGCAGGATGGCGATGTGCTTCTCTATTCCGATATCGGTTGCTATTTCAACCCTAAAGGACGCGAACGGCTGCTGGAATACTATGAGATGGTGGAAAATACTCCCACAGGCATTCTCGGTGTTAAGAGTCAGGAAGTGAGCTATAATGGTATGCCCGAAACACTCTATTATGAATACGAGTGGACCAAAGGAGATGTCTTTGCCTACTATAATGTATATGAGGATAAAGCATATACTCATACTCCCCAGTTCGAATCCACAATCATTTTCTTTAAGAAAAGCCCTCTGGTGATGCAGTTTGTAAAAGACTGGTATCAGGCTTATCTGGACGATTATAGTCTGGCCACAGATTCTCCTTCACGTGTGCCGAACTTGCCCGGCTTTAAAGAGAACAGGCACGACCAAAGCATCTATTCCATCCTGGGAAAGAAATACGGCATAGTCGGGATTTCTACGAACGAGATCTTTCAGCGCGACTGGTCTCTGTTGGATACCTATCCCATACAGGCCCGCCGCGATAAATATTATACAAGCAAGTACCACTACAAGCACCGTTTCAGGTTGAGGAAGCTCTATCGAAGATTGTGGGCGGTGAAATATTGGTTCAAAGACTTATTCAACAATTAACACGACCTACATGAAGAGAGTTTTATGCACATTCGGCAATTACCCCATGTTCAAGGGAGCGGAACGATACCGGAAATCCGCTGAAAGCCTGAATGTTTTCGATGAAATATATACCTATAACGACAAAGATCTCGATGCCGGTTTCAGGAAGAAGTGGGGACGGTATCTGATCCCTTATTCCCGCGGATTCGGCTACTGGTGCTGGAAGCCCTATCTGGTACTGCAGACACTGGAAAGGATGAATGACGGTGATGTGCTCCTGTATGCCGATTTGGGTTGCTTTTATAATCCTGACGGACGCAAACGTATGCTGGAATACTACGATATAGTGGATAAGTCGGAAACGGGTATCCTTGGTGTCAGGGGGCAGGTGATACCCACCAACGATATGCCTGAGATGATACGCTGCGATTATGAATGGACGAAGGGAGATGTTCTTGACTATTTCGGTGTCAGGGATGACCGATATTACACGCATACGACCCAATTCGAGTCTGGTATCATATTTTTTAAGAAAAGCCCTCTGGTGATGCAGTTTGTAAAAGACTGGTATCAGGCTTATCTTGACGATTACAGCCTGGCTACCGACTCTCCTTCGCGGACTCCGAATCTGCCTGGCTTTAAGGAAAACCGGCACGACCAAAGCATATATTCCATTTTAGGAAAGAAATACCGGATAGCTGAATTTTCTACAAATGAGACATGCCCTTTCGATGAACATTACGACTGGAGCTTACTAAAAGATTATCCGATATGGGCAACCCGCAATCTCTATTATAAATCGACTTTCCACTACAAACATCGCTACAGGTACAGGCAACTTTATACCAACTGGTGGAAGGTAAAGTATTTCTTCAAAGACCTTTTAGGAAAATCATAAGCCGGAATCGCTATGGATATGAATAAGGCCGGAAAGGCTCGTCTGATCTTCTTTGGTATCGCATTTTTCCTGCTTACCTTTAGCTTTTACAGCAACCTTTTCAAGGTGGCAGTACCCGTTCATTATAAGGAATACGAGACTTTTGAAGAAGGTCTTGTGATAGGCCGGATGGTAAAGGCCGAGAAAGACGGGTTCTTCGCCTCATCAGGATTCATGGGTGTGAATTATATCAAACCCGATAGCGTAAAGGATGCACTGCGTGTTGATGACCTAGGCTTGCGAGATTCAATTGTATCCGGAAACCGGTTCGATCAGATTAGGTATTATCTTGGCGAGAAGGATGCTCCTGACGGCTACTGTGTCTATGTGAGCCATTCGGGTGGGCAGGCCTCTCTCTATTACCTGATACAGAAAATACTCCCTTTCAGCAATGATATTAACTATCAGATACTCCGTTTCCTGAATGCCATGCTGATGGCGATGGGTTTCCTCGTATTTACCGGCTGGGTGTTGCGCAACTTTGGGATTACTCCTGCCATTATCACTTTCCTGTTTACATTCCTTTCTCCTAAGATTGTTATGTTTGGCGGGAATGGGCTATGGTGGTCGCTGTGGAACTTTTATGTTCCCTTCCTCGCCCTGCTCTTGCTCCTGGAGAAAAGGTACTCGTCTCCGGGTACTGTGTCCGATAGACGCATCTTTGTTTCGCTTTTTTTAGCCGTTCTGGTCAAGTTCTTCTTTTCGGGGCTTGAGTTCAGTTCTACGGCAATGCTGTCTATCTTTATCCCTATAGTGTATTATTCCTATCTGGAAAGGCAGCGGTTCGCAGAGTTCTTCGTGTTCTCTTTCAAAGCCGGACTAGCCGCTTTAGGTGCAGTATTGGTACAGTTTCTTGTTCTGATCCTTCAATTATGGACTTATCTGGGCGGTCTGGGAGGGGCCCTTGGCTACCTGCAAACGGCCTTTGTCCGTCGTTCATCGTTTGTCCAGTTCTCCGATCTGGAGGGAACGGATAACGACCCTTCCTCACTTTCGTTTGTATGGAACAATGTCATCAAATACTATCTTGGCGAAAATAGTTCGGACTGGGGTTTTACTCCTGTTTTCATCCGCTTCCGTTTCGTCTATCTCATATTCATTATCATTGTCTGCACGGGTATTGTTTGGTTTCTTACCCGTAAATTACATGATCGTAAATACGTGGCTTTGATACTGGCGACACTCTTCTCGGTGGTATGCCCTTTATCATGGTACATTATTTTCAAAGAACACGCGTTTTGGCATATACAACTCGATGTGATCGTATGGTACATGCCTTTCCTTTTGCTCGGCTTTGCCGTAATAGGTACGGCAATATCTCTGCTGATGTCCGGGATAAAACGGACAGGAAAGCTGTAAGTGCTTACATCTTGTATTTAGTCCTGTTACACAGCAATATATGTATGGATAAACAAAGCAGGATAAGCAGGCTCCCGACACTCACAACGCCGTCCCATCCATAATACTGCCAAGCGATCCCGCCGAGGAATGTGCCTACCGAGCCTCCAATGAAATAGGATACCATATATACCGTATTCAACCTGTTGGAAGCCTCCGGATGAGTAGAGAAAACGATAGTCTGGTTAGTGACATGCATGCCTTGTAGTCCCATATCGAGGAAGATAATGCCTGCAATCAGCCCGATATAGGTATTTCCGGAGAAACCGAATATTCCCCACGATAGAAGCATCAGGAGGCAAGCTATAAAGATTATCTTATTCTTGTCTGCTTTTCCCGAAACAGAGCCGGTAACGGATGCTGCCAATGCGCCCGCGATCCCGACAAGTCCCAGCGAACCCGCGACATCACTACCCTGAAAGAAGGGCGCTTGCTCGAGCCTGAAAGTAAGTGTGGTCCAGAACATAGAAAAGGAGCCAAAGCCCAATGCGCCTCGCAAGGAAGCTAATCTAAGGCTTGGGATTTCTTTTGTATAGCGGAATATAGATCCCATTAATTGACTATATGTCCCTTTAAAGGTCGGTTGCATATCCGGCAACAGCCAAGCGATAAGAATGCCGAGTATGACCATCATTCCGGCTGCAACGTAAAACACTTCGCGCCAGCCGAGATACTCACCCAGCAAACCGCTGAAAACACGTGAGGCCAGTATGCCGATAAGCAGTCCGCTCATTACTATTCCCACATTTCTGCCTTTCTCTGCGGGTGCGGATAACTGGGCGGCTATGGGCACGAATATTTGAGGTACGACGGATGTCAGCCCGATAAAGAAACTGGCGGTAATCATTACTGTCAGTGACTTGCTAAGAGCGAAGATCAGTAATGAAATAATAATAAAGATAAAGTCTATCAGTACTATTTTTTTTCGCCTGAACATGTCTCCTAACGGAATTATGAGCAAAAGCCCTGCGGCATAGCCTATCTGGGTAAACATGGCAACCCTGCTGGCCGCGGCTTCGGACTCGCCGAGCTCTTTGGCTATCATGCCCAATAAGGGTTGGTTGTAATAGTTATTCGCTACAACCAGTCCGGCTCCGACTGCCATCAGCCAGAGCGTACCTTTTGTGAGGTACTGTTTATTTTCGTCGTCAGTTAAAATCATTTTTCAAAATTAGCCATTGGCAATCAGCTTAGATCGCCACAATATTTTTATTAAAAACCAATGTGTTAATAGTATAATGCGATAAAAGGTAACAGATATTTCAGCTATTAGCTGATAGCTTTTAGCCGTTAGCTTTGGCTGTTGCGCAAGTGACTTTCAGTTAGCAGTTAACAGTATTCTCACGCAGAGACGCAAAGACGCAAAAAGTAACAAAGGTAACAGAAATATCAGTTAACAGTAAACAGTTAGCAGTAAACAGTTAACAACTTGTATCTCGTATCTTGTTTACTTGTAACCCGTAACTGCCCAAAGGGCGAAGTAACTTGTAACTGCTTTAATCAATACTTCAAAGAACTATATAAGCTAACAGCTTATAGTTGTATAGATAAATTTATTCGGGATAATGTACATTTTATTCCCGGTTTCTGAACATATCCTATAACATAGAAACTACACTCTGTCAGTCGGTCACTGGCAAAGAGTAAATATTATAAAGTTTTGTACATTTCCAATTAATCTATAAACCGCTTTGTTATATCCGCGAAATAATCGATGCGCCTGTCACGGAAGAACGGCCACCAGCGCCTTACCTGTTCGGAGCGTTTCATATCTATTTCCACAATCCGGACTTCTTCCTTGTCGTTCGGGGCCTGCCATAGTATTTCTCCCTGAGGACCAGCCACAAAACTGTTTCCCCAGAATGTAATGCCATTCGTTTGTCCCGACGGATCGGGTTCGTAACCTGTACGGTTAACTGATACCACATGTAAGCCATTTGCTACGGCATGTCCCCGCTGGGAGATTACCCATGCTCCTAGCTGGCGGTCTTTTTCTTCCTGCAAGTCGGTCGATTCCCAACCTATGGCAGTAGGATAAATGAGCAGATCGGCTCCGGCCATTGCCATCAGGCGGGCAGCTTCGGGGTACCACTGGTCCCAGCAAACCAGTACGCCCAGTTTGCCGAGAGATGTCTCGATAGGTTTGAATCCGAGGTCTCCCGGAGTGAAATAGAATTTTTCATAATAGGCAGGATCATCGGGAATATGCATTTTGCGGTATTTTCCGGCAATAGTTCCGTCTTTTTCCATTACCACAGCTGTATTGTGGTACAAGCCCGGCGCACGCCGCTCAAAGAGGGAGAGTACAATAACGACTCCCAGCTCTTTGGCCAGTGCTCCAAACTCGTCAGTCGACGGGCCGGGGATTGTTTCGGCAAGGTCGAAGATGTTGGTGTCTTCTACCTGGCAGAAATACAGTGAATTATGTAACTCCTCTAAAACGATAAGTTGTGCGCCTTGTTTTGCGGCGTCTTTTACTTTATTCCTGAGCCCTTCAATATTCTTCCTGATGTCGGGTGTATTGGCCTGTTGTATTAATCCTATTTTCATTTTATTTGTGAGTTACAAATTATAAATCAGATGGCTTTGAATCATTGGCATATTTGCTGATTGGCAAATTAGTAATCAATCCGGTAACTTTATTGTATCAGGCGACATTTCTATATGTTTCCCGAATTCTTCTATTCGCAGTTGTATATCGTCCAGAAATTCCTGTGTGCATCCGGCTTGTTTTGCATCTTCGTAATATTTTTTCAGTAGAGGGAGGAACAGTATATCATTTCCCGAAAATACCATTGCAGGAACGTCATTTTTTATACATCTGAATAATAATGCTTTCTGATCTTTCATTTCATGCAATATGTTATATAAAACTTTCGGGATACTGCATTGTAATGCAATGCAGGGAACCATGTTGCCTTATCAGCGGCGAGCAATCCACACCGATGATTTCCCTTGCCGGAAAAGCCTTTTGCAGTTGCTTACGGGCTTCTTCGTCCCTTTCCTTGTCGTTGTAGAACGGTAATAATACCACATTGTTCATAATAAGGAAATTGGCATATGTTGCGGGTAATCTTTGATTATCTTCGTCATATGCAGGTTCTGCCATAGGTAAAGCTACCAGTTTGTATGGGTTTCCCTGATAATCGGTAAATGTTTTGAGTTGCTCTTCCATTTTAGCAAGGGCATCGTAATGTTCGTCCGATGTATCCTCACATTTTACATAGGCTATCGTATGCTGGTCACAAAAGCGGGCAAGAGTGTCGATGTGGCTATCCGTATCATCCCCGGCAAAATAGCCGTGATCGAGCCATAGTACCCTGCTGAGGCCAAAAGTCTCTTTCAGATATTCTTCTATGCTTTCTTTCGAAAGGTATGAATTTCTGTTTGGAGATAATAAACATTCTGATGTGGTGAGCAGGGTTCCTTTCCCGTCCGATTCGATTGCTCCGCCTTCGAGTACAAAATCTTTTTTATTTATCAGTTCCACATCAGAAGCGAATATCTTTCCTGTAAATAATCCCCGGGTTATCTGATTATCAAAATTGGAGGCAAATTTCAAGCCCCATCCGTTGAACGTAAAATCATATACATATTTTTTGCCGTCCTTAATAACCGAGATGCCGCTATGGTCACGTGCCCAGGTATCGTTTGTAGGTAATTCAATCAGAGTGAGGTTGCCAAACAATTCTTTGTGCGCCCTCAATTCAAACCTTACGCTTTCTGCACTATAGCATACAATGACAAGCTTTTGCCTCTTTAATATTTCGTATGCTATGTTTACATAACAGGCGGTTACATCTTCGATCATGTATTCCCAATCGGTTCCAATATGAGGCCATGTCAGTTGTATTGCGCTTTGGGGATACCATTCGGGAGGTAAAAGTATAGGGTGAGCCATTTGTTTTTTATTCTAAAATGTTTATCAGATAGCAAAAATACAAAATAATTATTTTAATATACCACCTGTAACCATCCGTCCTGAATGAATGGTCTGACGCCGCGCAGAGAAAAATAGCTGAGGATTTGAATAGGTACAGAGGTTTGCAATTTCAATATTCTGTGCCGGTATGCCTGCATCATTTAAAATCAGTTTGTTTGCCTGTTGCAAATTCAGATGCATTTTTCCGGTCTCGGTGTTCCGGTAACCAATATCCTCAATTTGAAAACCTGCTTCCTGAAAGGTTTCTACTACTTCTTCACCCACTTCGAAACGCTCCTGTGATATACATGGAGCTATCCCGGCAAGTAAGTCTTTGGGATTGGAGCCAAAATGTTCTGTCATCCTTATCACTGTCTTTTCCGCAATCCGCGCAACAGTACCTTTCCATCCGGCATGTATGGCAGCCAATACTTCCTTGTGCGGGTCGTATATCAGTACCGGTACACAGTCGGCGGTAGTAACTCCTATGCATATATTTTTCCGGTCTGTGATAAGGGCGTCGATGCCATATAGCTTCTTTTCTTTTTCCTCATCATTAAGATTTAAAAACTGTTCGTCTACAATGAATGTTTTGTCATCATGAGTCTGGCAGGGTATATACAGATTTTCTACAGGAACGCCTGCCACATTCGCAATGCGTTCTCTGTTTTCTTTTACATGTTCCGGATTATCACCTGAGTACAGGCCGAGATTGAGGGAACTGTATGCGCCTGTACTAACCCCGCCTTTTATGCTGGACGAAAAATGGAACAGATCAGACTGGGGAAATATAGAGAAACGGAAAAGTCCGATATTATTTAAAGAGAAATATTCCATAGTTAAATGCTTTCTTTTAAGGTCGCAGACCTGTTTTTTTTGTATCTGAAAGAACAATGGCCGGTTATATTTGAATAATGTTATACCGGACGCCTTCTTTACTTATTTATAATGAATTTATTAAACTACATAAAGTTATGAAAAAGATTTTGTTATTATTATTTATTCTTGCCTCTTCATCCGCTACATATGCGCAAACGGGAGATGGATCTTTGTATTATAACAATATAGAGGTCTATAAAGATTTGCAGCTTTCATTTAAACAAACCGCACAAATCAAAGACTTGAAGAGGGAGGTGAAAAAACAGTTTCAGGCAATTAGGCGCGACAGAACGATTCCGGGACAACGAAAAGGGCAGCGTAAACACGCTTTGGCTTTGAAATATAAACCGGGGAAAAATGAGACTCCAGTCATTGAAAGATACTTATAGGTTGAGGAAAGAATCTCTGAAAAGAGGAAAGGAAGCAGCTAAGAACGTTTTTTCGTGATAATGAAATAAAAAATAAGGCCTGTGGAAAATATTCTACAGGCCTTATTCTATTCTATAATTGAATTATTCCGTTTCATCCTCCTCGTAGAAGAATCCGTCCACTTCGTCTTCTTCATCCCAGTCCTCTTCCTCGTAATCATCTTCCGGTATAGAGTCATCCTCTTCATCAAACTCTACTGTCTTAATATCCAGATTGCGATGTGTTATATTGAATGATTTCTGATATTCTCCGTCAGCATTCAGTTCACGCCACAATAAATCTTTCAGTGCCACAAGGTTATAGCCTGTAATGGATGAGATGAATATATGAGGTATCTCCGGCAGATCGGCTTCCAGAGCTTCCATCAGTTCTTCGTCCAGCATGTCGGATTTAGATATGGCCAGTACCCGTCGTTTATCCAGTAATTCGGGGTTGAACTGAGCCAGTTCGTTGAGCAGAACCCTGTATTCCTGATGAATGTCGTCCGCGTCGGCAGCTATAATGAACAATAATAATGAATTCCGCTCAATGTGTCGCAGGAAACGCAATCCCAGGCCTTTCCCCTCACTTGCTCCCTCTATAATGCCCGGAATGTCGGCCATTACAAACGATTTGTAGTCACGGTAACTGACAATTCCGATCTTCGGTTCCAGTGTAGTAAACGGATAGTTGGCTATTTTGGGTTTTGCAGCAGTCATGACCGAGAGTAAAGTAGATTTGCCGGCATTCGGGAATCCGACCAGCCCCACATCGGCCAATACTTTGAGCTCTAATATCACTCTGCGTTCCTGATACGGTTCTCCCGGTTGAGCATATCGCGGCGCCTGATTGGTCGGCGTTTTGAAGTGGTTGTTCCCACGGCCGCCCTTGCCCCCTCTCAGCATGATAACCTCCTGTCCGTCTTCGGTTACATCACATAGATATTCTCCCGTTTCGGCATCATAGGCCACTGTTCCGCAAGGGACATCTATTATCTTGGTTTCGCCTTTTTTACCGGAACTTAACCTGCCGGAACCGCTTTCGCCGTGTCCTGCAAGAATATGGCGTTGAAACTTCAGATGGAGCAATGTCCATAAGTTCCGGTTGCCACGTAGTATCACATGACCACCGTCACCACCGTCACCGCCGTCAGGTCCACCTTTAGGTATGTATTTTTCACGACGGAAGTGAGTCGATCCTCTACCACCCTTGCCCGAACGGCAATAAATTTTGACGTAATCTATAAAATTTGAATCTGCCATATTTAGCTATAAGTTACGAGTTACAAGTTACGAGTTACAAGTAAAGCGGCTTGTAACTCGTAACTTGTAACTCGTAACTACAATAATATTATTTCACTTTGTCTACAGCTTCAGCTATAAGACCGAAGATTTCTTCCACAGTGCCTACACCCTTTATAGAGGCAAGTTTACCTGTGTTTTTATAATGTTCTTTTAATGGGGATGTCTGATTTTTGTAAACGTCGAGACGGGATTTGATTGTTTCCAGGTTATCGTCTGATCGTCCCGATTGTTGTCCGCGTTTGATAAGGCGGTCTATCAGTTCCGGTTCGTCCACTTCGAGGCTAACGACAACAGAGATATCCTGCCCCCTTTCCTTCAGCATCTTTTCCAAAGCCTCGCCTTGAGCAATGGTGCGGGGGAAGCCATCGAAGATAACTCCGGAAGCATCTTTCTTGCTGTCCAGCACATTTGCCAGCATACCGATAACTACATCGTCGGGTACCAGTTGCCCCTTCGAGATGTAGCCTTCCGCCAACTTGCCTAGTTCTGTACCGTTCTTCATTTCGGCGCGTAAAACATCGCCGGTAGAGATGTGCGCCAGATTATATTTCCTGATGAGGTTCTCGCTTTGAGTACCTTTTCCTGAGCCCGGCGCTCCAAAGATTATAATATTCAACATATTAATTAAGTTACATGTCACAGGCTCCGGTTATACGGTTTGTAAGAGTATGGCCTGCAAGATTTATATTTAAGAGTTCTTTATTTTATATATATCGGGAAGATTACGCCCGTATCCGTCGTAATCGAGACCGAAACCAACAATAAAATCACTAGGTATTTCCAATGCTACATAGTCCAGTTTGATGTCGTACTTCAAAGCGTCGGGTTTGAGCAAAAGTGTAGTTACCAGTATTTCTTCCGGCTCGTCGCAAACCAATTGTTCGAGCATTAATGACATTGTATAACCTGTATCTACTATGTCTTCCACGATGACAACTGTACGGCCTTTAATATCTTCTTCCAGCCCGTATATTTCTTTTATTTTCCCTGTCGAAGAAGTTCCTTTATAAGACGACATCTTTACAAAAGATACTTCACAAGGAATAGATACACGCTTCATCAATTCAGAGGCGTACATAAACGAACCGTTCAGCACGCAAATGAATAAAGGGTCTTTGCCGGCCAAATCTTTATTCAATCTGGCAGCTACATTGTCAATCGCTTTTTCTATAACTTCTTCCGTGAGAAAAAGATCAAATTCTTTATCCTTAATAGTCACCGTTTTCATAGATGATTTTACTCTAAATTGTTATTAAACTGCAAAAGTAGCATAAATCAGTTGATTGTCTATCATAATGATGGTATTTTAAATGTCTAAAAAAGAAAAAACGGGAAAACTGCCGTTGTCCCGTTCCTATAATTATCTGAGATAAATGTTTACTGAGGAGCTCCGTACACTTCTTCGCAAGGTTGAATAATCACCCAGCCCTCGCCTTCGAACATCATCTGGAAGCTTTCACCACTGCCTCGTCCAATAAATGTTTTAAGGGAAATATCGGTTTTCATCTGAGGGGTCAGGTTGCCTGACCATGCTACTGTGGCGTTAGGATCTGTGAATACAGGCTGTCCCGGTTTAACGATCAGTGTCATCGGATTGCCGTGAGTTGTGATGGCAATGTGTCCGGTTCCGCTCAGGCGTGCCTGGAATAAACCTCCACCCATAATGCCGGCAACACTTTTCATCATTTTTACTTCCGATTTAACTCCTTCTTCGTGTGCAAGGATATCATTGCCGTTCACGTTGATAGATTCGTTTTCCAGGTATAAGATGCGCACTCTTTTCTCTACGTCGGCTGCATAAATGCGTCCGGTACCTGTTGTTTTCATCATTGTGGTGCCTTCACCCGACATGGTTTTTTTAAGCAGGTTGCCGATACCTTTGCTCAGCATACCTTCTCTTTCAAATTTCACGTTTCCGGTATAAGCTACCATTGCTCCTTTTTTCAACATTACCATTTGGTTGTTGATATTAAGCTCAAGCATGTATGGGCTCTCTAATTGGAAAAAGTCGTTTTTTGACTCGTCTTGTGCTGTTTCTTCAATGAAAGCCTTAATGGAATACTTGTTCATAGTGTAAGGTTTAAAAAAATTAATAAATTAAAATGGTTTGTTTGTATTTGTTGTTTTTTTAAGTTCTAAAATTAGGGAAATAATCTTAAAGTTTGAAATAAAGTAATGAAAATAATTTGTTACAATATTGTTGAATGCGGGGGCACATATATAATCGCGAAAATGAAAAATCCAGTTTTTCAAAATAAAAAGTACAAAAAAAATGCAAATCACATCTACAATAAAGAGATATGATTTGCACAAAGATAATTAAACAGTATTTAAAGCATAATTAATCGCTTTTAATATTTATTTTTGCTATGTGAATAATCGAATTAATTGGATAGATATATTTAAAGGTATTGGTATAATTTGTGTTATTATAGCACATATTATTAATGATGGATTTATACATAAATTCATTTTCCTTTTTCATATGCCTTTATTCTTTTTTATTAGCGGCTATCTATATAAGCCTGAAAGGAAATGCGCTAAATATCTTTATAATAAGAGTATTTCTCTATTAATTCCCTACTTCATTTTTTTATTGATTATTTTTATGTTTCAATATGGAACTAATTACATTTACTATAATCTAAAGCATTCAGTTTTTTTATTTCTATGGGGAGGTACAAAACTTGCAGGCTGGACAGGGATATTTTGGTTTATTACTTGCTTTTTTATTACACAACAATTCTTTAATTTTCTATTTACCAAATGCAATAAAAGGCTTTTAATCTTGATTGCTTGCTTATTTTTATTACTTGCATACGTGAACTATATATTTTTTCAAACACTTTCATTACCGTGGGCTTTGAACCTTTTATTATACACCCTGCCGATTTTTTCGAGTGGGTATTTAATAAAGAAGTATGAGAATGTAATAATAAGTAAAAAGATATTAATTGTATCCCTATCCGCTATATCAATGATTGTATGTTTTTTATATCCCATTGTTTCAATCAATATAAAATATACTAATTATGGTGTACCCGTAATTTCCTTTTTGCTTGGCATAATTCTAATATTAGGTATTGTTCTTTTATCTCAACAAATATCAAAATATAGATTTATTACAAATATCCTATCTTATACGGGTAAAGCCTCAATGCCGATAATGTATCTACATCAATTTATACAGCTATATATACTTCAATATTATACGCCTAACATTCTGATTAGATTTGTTTTTGCCTTATTCATTCCATTATTAATTTATTGGATATTCTCAAAGTTCAGTATGACAAGACTCATTTTCTTAGGGATAAAACCTACAAAGTAATATTTCTTATATTTTCAAATATATTTCTATAAGAAGCGTCTTTGCAGATACCGATAGGGTCGCCGTTTCTATTATAAACGAAGTTACTAAACAAGCTATCGTGAGGCTGAGTGCCATCGTTTGTTACAACAATATTGCCCTTTATATCCCGAATGGCACATATTGATTCGTTTCCCGTATGTTGCAACCGAAAAATATTGTATTAGATTTTATTGGTCACCTGATGCATTGCATCGGATCAGTTTTTGAAAAATATCGCGATTATATTTTTATATAGATGTTCTTCTTATAAAGAATATTTCCTACGATCCAGCAAAGGCCTACAAAAACGAGAGCATATATCAAGGCGCCGAAATAATCGCCCAGATATGGTTGGAGCAGAACGGAATATATATACCCTTTGGCTGAGATGTATTCTCCATTGTACGGGAATACCGCCTGATAGGCCAGCGTGCCCAGTACTCCGGCCATAACATATATAAATAGAGGGTTAACCCCGAATGATTCGAAGAAAACGCTCCATTTCCTGTGCCCTTTTATATCTATTATCCAGATCAGCAAGGCGAGGAGGAGGGAGGCCAGCCCGCATGTTGCCAAAACGAATGTAGGCGTCCATATCTTCTTGTTGATAGGGCATCCGTAGCTGAGTAAAAATCCGGCAAAAGTGAGTATCGTTCCGGCAATGAACAGCCGGGATATCCGTTTGTCATTGTCCTTGGTATTCATTATGAGCTCACCGCAACAGAATCCGATGAGGACATGGGCTATGGCCGGAATGGTGCTTAACAGCCCTTCGGGGTCTAGAGCCAGTCCCGAATCTTTGTACATGTGATTCACTCCCAGTATAGCCCGGTCTACTATGGATACGATGCTGTTTTCACTTTTCTCGAACCCGTTTCCAAACAGAAGAAGCAGGAAGTAGGCGATCAATGTTGTGCCGATTATATACGGGATGTATTTATGCTTTACGGTAATAGCTATAATGGATGCAGCGCCGTAAGTCAAGGCCAGCCGTTGCATCACCCCTAACGTACGGAGATGGTCGAAGTCCGTTATTGACCTGAAAAAGCGCTCCCAGAATCCCAGGTTGTCAGCTTCCAGCATGTGGTATGTACGGAATGATAATCCGAGCCACGAAAGTCCCAGTCCGATTAAGAATATGACAATGGTGCGTTTGAGTATCTTGAGAAGAGTCGGAGTATTGAACTCGAAATTAAATTTCCGAAGGGAAATATAAGTGGATATTCCCATGATGAACATAAAGAACGGAAATACGAGGTCGGTAGGGGTTAACCCATCCCATGCAACGTGTTTTAGCGGGGCGTAGGTGTATTCTCCCGCACCGGAATTGTTTACCATTATCATTCCGGCGATAGTGATGCCACGGAGTACATCGAGAGACAATAGTCTTCCTGAAGGTTTTTGTGTCATTTTCTTATGTATCTGTTAGAAATAATGTTAACGGTATATAGATTACGAAAATAGCCATTTTAAGTATTTAAGCAAAGCAGCACGCCGGTTTTAACATCAAAATGGCGTGCTGCTTTGTATGTTTACTCTACCAAGGCAAAATCCAGTTGTTTACGTTCAAGGTTTGCCCGTGCTACTTTTATTTTCAGAGGATCGCCCAAGCTGTAGGTTCGTTTGTTGCGGCGTCCGCGCAAACAATAATTCTTTTCGTCGAATTCGTAGAAATCATCATCCAGATCGCGGATAGGAATCATTCCCTCACATTTGTTCTCATTTATTTCGGCATATAGGCCCCATTCTGTGATTCCTGAAATAACAGCGTCGAATACCTGTCCCAGTTTGTCGGACATATATTCTACCTGTTTGTATTTTATAGATGCTCTTTCGGCATTTGCGGCCAGTTGTTCCATTTCCGAACTATGTTCGCATTTGCTTTCATAAAGTTGTTTGCTCACACTGCGTCCGCCATCCATATAGCGGGTAAGCAAACGGTGAACCATCATGTCGGGATAACGGCGGATAGGGGAGGTAAAGTGAGTGTAATACTCAAATGCCAGCCCGTAATGTCCGATGTTGACCGTAGAGTATATCGCTTTGGCCATGGCACGGATGGCAATGGTAGAGATCAGATTTTCTTCCGGCTTTCCGCTTACCTCGTCCAACAGGTGATTGATAGATTTTGATACATTCGTTTTCGATCCGTCCACTTTTATTTTATATCCGAACCGGCGGATAAATTCAGAAAGGTTCTCCATCTTTTCCGCATTCGGCAGGTCGTGGATACGGTAAACAAATGTTTTTGCGTTCTTATTTTTCGGTACATTCCCGATGAATTCGGCAACGGTACGGTTAGCCAGAAGCATGAATTCCTCGATCAGCTTATTCGAATCTTTAGCATATTTAAAATATACGCTGATTGGTTTTCCTTTTTCGTCTATTTCAAATCTGACTTCATGGCGGTCGAACGCGATTGCTCCGTTATCGAAACGTTTTGTCCGTAACTTTTTAGCAAGGTCGTTCAATTTCAGCATTTCGTCCTTGTAGTCGCCCTCGCCGGTTTCTATAATGTCCTGCGCTTCTTCATACGTAAAGCGCCTGTCGGAATGTATGACTGTGCGGGCAATTCTGCTCTTCTTTATATTCGCGTCGTCATCGAGTTCGAATATGGCTGAATAACATAATTTGTCTTCGTGCGGACGAAGCGAACACAGTCCGTTGCTGAGCCGCTCAGGAAGCATAGGGATCGTTCTGTCGACCAGGTAAATAGATGTGGCCCGGCTTTCGCCTTCTTTGTCTATAATGTCGCCTTCCTGCACATAGTGTGTCACATCGGCGATGTGTACCCCGACTTCCCAACGGCCATTCTTAACCTGTTTGATAGAGAGGGCGTCATCGAAGTCTTTCGCATCGCGCGGGTCTATTGTAAATGTGAGTGTATTTCTGAAATCTTCACGTTTCGCGATTTCTTCCGGGGTGATTTCATCCGGTATCTTGTTGGCAAAAGCTTCTATTTTTTCAGGATATTTATATGGCAGGCCAAATTCGGCTAAGATGGCATTCATTTCTGTATTGTTCTCTCCGGCCTGTCCCAGTATGTCCAATACCTTCCCTATCGGATTCTTTGCTTTCTGAGGCCACTCCACTATTTCTACCAGAGCTTTGTCTCCGTCTTTACCTCCATTCAGTTTGTCTTTGGGTATAAATATGTCATTAGCCAGTATTTTACTGTCCATTACCAGAAAGGCGAATTGTTTCTGAACATCCAGTGTGCCTACGAAGGTTGTTTGCTTACGTTCGAGTATTTCCAGTACTTCGCCTTCCGTATCACGTCCTTTACGTTTGGCCAATATTTGTATTTTTACACGGTCGCCGTTCATGGCATGCGCCGAGTTTCGTTCGGCTATAAAGATATTATTGCTTTCGTCATCCGGTTTGAAAAAGTTTTTTCCGTTACTCCTTCTTTCGAATGTACCTTCGAGGAAGAGCCCGCGATTGTTCGATTTATATTTTCCGCGTACAGGTTCTACGATGAAGTCGTCTTCGAGCAGGTTGTACAGTATATTTGTGATTAATTGTTTTTCAGCAGGTTTTTTGAATCCCAGCTTTTCTGTGATTTGTTTAGGACTGAACGACTCGGTTGAGTTTCTATTGAAAAAATTTACGACGCTGTTTACTATATCTGCTTTTGATTTTCTCTTATCGGTTTTGTGCGGAGCTTTGTTCTTACTCATATATAATTTATTTCTTTAATTTCTATTGCCGGGCAAACATTAACGGGCTTGGAATGTTATTATCCCGGTTATTATTCGGAATTTCAAATGTACAAAAAAGAATTAAATTGTACATCTGATTCTTTGTGAATGAAATACTTTTGTCAGAAATTATGTAATTTTGTTTCTGAATTAAATGAAATACAAGATTATGCCTTGCATATTAAATATAGAAACAGCTACAGAAGTGTGTTCCGTAGCGGTGTCCGTAGACGGGCGGGTGGTTTTCCAAAAAGAAGAAACGAAGGGTCCTTCTCATGCGGTTTTACTGGGTACATTTGTAGATGAAGCAATGGAAATGCTTCGCGCGCAGAATCTGAAACCGGATGCTGTGGCGGTAAGTTGTGGTCCCGGTTCATATACAGGGCTTCGTATTGGTGTATCGGAAGCGAAGGGGCTTTGCTTTGGGCTGAATATCCCGTTGATTGCCCTTAATTCTTTAAAAATAATGGCAAACGGCGTATCTAAAATGAAAGATTTACAGGATTATACGTTGCTTTGTCCGATGATAGATGCCCGCCGGATGGAAGTGTACGATGTATTGTTAAATAAAGAATTACAGGAAGTTCGCCCTGTTAGTGCCGATATTATTGACGAAAATTCTTTTGCCGGTTATCTTGGCAAGGAGAGGATTGTTTTCTTTGGTAATGGCGCGGAAAAATGTAAGGCTGTATTGAAAAGTGAAGCGGCTTTGTTCTTAGACAATGTCTATCCGCGTGCTTTCAATATGATTGGTCTGGCTGAGGAGGCCTATGCCGCCGGAGATTTTGTAAATGTGGCTTATTTCGAACCTTTCTATCTGAAAGAATTTGTGGCTACTGCACTGAAGAATAAGGTGTTGGCCGCTGTGAAGTAATGAAGTAATATATCCGATAGTTAATAATGATTAGCCGGCCATCTTGTATGCAAATGACTATAAACTATACACCGGGATAATGGATTATACGGAGCAATTGCTAATAATCTGTCCTTTAATATTTATCAGCGGATTTATCGACAGTATTGCTGGCGGGGGAGGCCTGATCTCATTGCCGGCCTATAATGTCGCCGGCCTGCCTCCTCATTTTGCATTGGGAACGAATAAGTTCAGCAGCTGTATAGGTACATTTTTCAGTACAATGCGTTTTATCAGGAATAAGAGTTATGACCTGACAAGTGCAATACCGTCCATCTTGTTTGCATTTATAGGCTCCGCCATAGGGTCTAAAATTGCGGTTTGTCTCGATGCCGGAATTCTGCGATATATCCTTATTGCCGGTATTCCGGTTATTGCCGTCATTGTTTTTAAGAAAAAGAATTTTTCGAACATAGCTTCGAAAAATTTTTCGAAAGCCAGAATAATCACGCTGTCGTCTCTGATCGGCTTTGTTATCGGCGGATATGACGGTTTTTTCGGCCCCGGAACAGGCACTTTTCTTATCTTGGCTTATACTTCGGTTCTGGGACTGGATTTGCTGACGAGTATGGGGAATGCGAAGCTGGTTAATCTGACATCGAATTTAGCATCGTTAATTGTATTTCTTGCAGAAGGAAAGGTTCTTTTTGTTGTGGGAATACCTGCCGCCTTATGCGCTATCGCCGGGCATTATATCGGTAGCGGACTGGCTATTAAGAACGGGCAAAAAATCGTCAGGCCTATGCTGTTAGTGGTACTTATGCTACTTTTGACAAAGCTGGCGTATGATTTATCCTTTTGAATGATCTGTTTTTGAGAATCTTTACTGTTGATTTTTAACATTCCGGACCTTTAAAAAAGGCTTATATATTTTGCAAATAAAAAAATATCCGTATATTTACGAAAAAATAGTAGATTTACGTCAATTTTGTATTTTATGGAAAAGCTTACTCACCAGGAAGAATCAGTAATGTTGCATATTTGGCAGCTTAGCGAATGTGTAGTAAAAGATATTATAAATGAAATGGACGATCCCAGGCCTCCTTATACAACAGTTGCTTCTATTGTCCGCAATCTGGAGCAGAAAGGATACCTGCACTCTAAGAAGTATGGTAATGTATGGGTATATACTCCCAAGATCAAAGAAGATGAGTATAAGAAGGCATTTATGTCGAATGTGGTGAAAAGTTATTTTGAAAACTCATACAAAGAGCTTGTCTCTTTCTTTGTAAAAGAGGAAAAAATATCTCCGGAGGAATTACAGGAAATAATGAAGATGATAGAAAAGGGGAAAAGTTAACTATAATCTGAGCGACCATGGATAACACAATTCTA
Organism: Dysgonomonas termitidis; assembly: GCF_042654545.1. Lineage (GTDB taxonomy): Bacteria > Bacteroidota > Bacteroidia > Bacteroidales > Dysgonomonadaceae > Dysgonomonas > Dysgonomonas termitidis. Next base: position 12,246 of record NZ_JBHSGN010000120.1, on the reverse strand, counting down.
ATATATCTTATTAAGGTGTCAGTTGCTCTGGCGCTGTTCTATGGCTTGTATATGCTTTGCCTGAAAAGAGACACATTCTTTAAACTAAGAAGAGCCTATTTCTTTTCCGCTATCCTTTTTTCCCTTTTTTTTCCTGTTATTGCGATAGAAATGCCTGCCAGCAGTAATACTTCTGTACAGATTCCTACATACTGGCTGTCAGATATTGAAGTCGGGAGCGCCGTTGATGCGGAGACTTCGATGGAGGCGACAATGGGTATATGGTCTGTTGTCTTGGTAATACTTGCTGCTGTATCGGCTTTTTATGCCGTTAAATTTATAATACAGTTATTCAGCTTGGTTAAGCTAAGGGTGGCAAATGAGACTGAAAGACTATCTACGTACCGCATCATAAAAATGAAAGACAGGCGGACTTCTCCGTTTTCTTTCTTTAACTGGATTTTTATTAATTCCGATGCTCACAATCCGTTCGAATTGGCCGAGATAATAGCACATGAGCAAGTGCATGTGAATCAGTATCATTCCATCGATGTAGTACTATCCGAAATCTTATGTATCTGTTTCTGGTGGAACCCGTTCGCGTGGTTACTGAAGAAAGAAATAAAACTGAACCTGGAGTACCTGGCAGATAAAGGAGTACTGGAATCGGGAGTCGACTCAAAGGAATATCAATATATATTATTACAAGTCTCAAATAGAAGTACCGGTATACCACTTATTAATAATTTCAATGTATCACAACTAAAAAGAAGAATTACGATGATGAATAAAAAGAAAAGCTCAATATTTACATCCATAAAATACCTGTTGGTTATTCCGGTAGGCACGGCATTGCTTTTAGGCAATGCTGTACAGGCAACCACGTCTTTAGATAATTTCTCGATAGATGGAATAACCGAAGTGATGGATGGTAATCAGGCGCCTCAAAAGAAAGGTGATGTATATGTGACGGTAGAACAGATGCCTTCATTTCCCGGAGGATTGGACGCTCAACAGCGTTTTATCGCGGATGGCCTGAAATATCCTGTGGAGGCACAGGCCAAAGGTATCCAGGGAAGAGTCACTATCCGCTATGTGATAAAGAGTACAGGTGAAATATCCGATATCGAAGTAATAAGAGGTGTCGACCCTCTATTGGATAAAGAGGCTATCCGTATCGTGAAATCCATGCCTAAATGGGAACCCGGCAAGCAAGGAGGAAAAGCGGTGGATGTGTACTATACATTACCTATCGTTTTCAGACTTGCAGGCGGTAATACTGATAAGGTGAAATCCGGCGGTAAACCGAATGAAATTGTCGTGGTGGGCTATGGAGCCGCTCCGGAGAAAGAAGTGGGAGTGGCATCCTTGAAGGAGGGTTCACCAAATGATAAGATGATGCCTTTTATAACGGTGGAACAGATGCCTTCTTTCCCCGGAGGCGAGCAGGCAATGCATGAATTTATCAGCAATAATTTGAAATATCCTGAGTCGGCTCAGAAGAATGGTATTCAGGGACGTGTGACTGTCCGCTTCATTGTGAGGAGTACAGGTGAGATAAGCGATGTTTCGGTTATCCGCGGGATTGAGCCGGATATGGACAAAGAGGCGGCACGTACAGTCAGATCCATGCCGAAGTGGACACCTGGTAAGCAGAATGGACAGGCTGTGGATGTATATTTTACATTACCTATTGTTTACAAATTAAAGAAAGACGAGAAAAAATAGGATATGTGAAGGCTGACCATTAATACTACTTATTTGACGGAGGCAGGGACCAGCACTTTCTGCCTCTCTTTTTAGAAGCTGTCTGAATTATATTTTAAAGATGAAGAAATTGAGGACCATCCTGTGTTACCTGTTGTTTTGTTCCTGTTATCTGTTCTCTCAGGATAACCCGAATCTGTTATCCGGTTATTTGCGCAGCTTTCAATATCAGAAGGCGCTGGATTATATAGAAACACAGGAGCAAACAAGGGATTTGCTTATCCGGAAGGCTTTGTGCTATAAAGCGTTGGGTGATTATCAGAGGTCGCTGGAAATATTATATCCTTTATCGAAAGAATATACTGCCGATCTGCAAATTATAACAGAAATGGCTGTTTGCTATGAGGCTCTTTCCCAGCGGCAAGCGAGCATTGATTGTTACGACGGACTTATCCGCCTCGATTCTGCAAATGTATATTTCAAGATGCAGAAAGCCGATTTGTTATATCAACAGGGAAAATATAAAGAATCATTGGACCTATTCCGGCATATCAGCAAAGATCATATGATGACGAACGCCCTGAAAAGGGTGGGGCAGTGCTTCGAGAAGATGAATATAGCCGATAGTGCCATGATATATTTTAAAGAAGCATGGGAGGTTAATCCGAAAGATGGATTCTCGGCTGCAAGCCTTGTGAACCTATGCCTGAAAAACAGGCGGTCGCTCGAGGCTGTAACCTATTCGGATGTGTATATGGAGATGGATACCACCGATCAACAGATGAATCTGCTGAATGCCCTTAGTTATTATAGTATAGACGATTATGAAACAGCAATAGCTAAATTTGAAAAGTGTTACGAAAAAGGGGACAGTTCACTGATTGTAAACCGCAGTCTCGGATTGGCATACTATTCACTTAACGACAGCTACAATGCGCAACCTTTTCTCGAAAGGGCATATGAGCAGGATACGACAAATAACAATGTACTTTATTGCCTGGCCGTGACCTGCAATGATATGGGTGAACACAAAAAAGCGATTCCTCACTTTTTGCGGCTTTTAGGCAGGACTATCCCTCCCGACCTGACCCTATACCTTTATTATCGCAACCTGGGTTCGGCATATGATAAAGGTTCGCATTATAAGGAAGCAGTGGATTCATACACCAAAGCCCTGGCATATGGCGGAGAAAATCAGCAAATGAATCTCTATTATATGATTGGGAATATTGCGGAGAATTACCTTGAAGATAAGCTTAAAGCATTGGAATACTTTAAGCTGTATAAGGCCAGTCTGGATAATTACCTTTCGAAACTCAGGGTGAAAGAAGGAGTTGAACCCAAAGAAATAGAAGAGACAGAATTTAAAGTAAAACACCTGGATTTCCATATTTCCAAATTGGAAAAAGAAATGGTCAGATAAGGAATTCAGCTTATCTGGCCCCAGTTGTACCTGTTTCCTCCCAGTTTGCGCAATTGTTTTCGCAGGATGAGGTTGTCAGGCTTCTCCATCAACGGGTCTTCATCCAGTATATTTTGTGCGATTTCCCGTGCATATTGTACTATTTCACCGTCACGTACCAGATTAGCTATCCGCAGATTGAAGGGGATACCGCTCTGTTGAGTACCTTCAAGGTCGCCCGGGCCACGCAGTTTAAGGTCGGCTTCGGCTATCTCAAACCCGTCGTTGCTTTCTACCATAATGTTGATACGCTTGCGGGTATCAGCCGATAACTCGTAAGGAGTGACCAGAATACAATAAGACTGGTCGGCTCCGCGTCCTACACGCCCTCGTAACTGGTGCAACTGCGAAAGTCCGAACCGTTGCGCCGATTCTATTACCATAACCGAGGCGTTCGGTACATTCACACCGACTTCGATCACGGTAGTAGCCACCATTATCCGGGCCTCTTTAGTAACAAAACGCTGCATTTCCGCATCTTTCTCCTTCGGCTTCATCTTGCCATGTACTTTGCATACCGTATATTCGGGGAATACTTCTTTGATATGTTCGAAGCCTTCTTCCAGATTCTTTAAGTCCAGTTTTTCACTCTCCTCTATGAGTGGATACACAATATATACCTGTCTTCCCTCCTGTAATTGTTTGCGGATGGATTCGTACAGCGCGCCCCGCTTCTTATCATACTGGTGGATGGTCTGAATGGGTTTTCGTCCCGGAGGCAACTCATCTATTACAGAGACATCAAGGTCGCCGTATACGGTCATCGCCAGTGTACGCGGGATCGGAGTGGCTGTCATTACCAGTATATGGGGAGGATTGGTGTTTTTTGTCCAAAGTTTTGCCCGCTGGGCGACTCCGAAACGGTGTTGTTCGTCTATCACTACCAACCCCAGATTGCCGAACTGTACGGTGTCTTCTATCAGGGCGTGTGTACCGATGAGGATTTGCACGTCATTGGTCAATAGGCCGCTGTGTATGCGTTCCCTGTCTTTTTTCTTTGTAGAGCCTGTCAGTAGTTCCACATTCACGTCCATCCCTGCAAGGAATTCCCTGATAGTGTAATAATGCTGAGTCGCCAGTATTTCGGTGGGCGCCATCATCGCCGCCTGGAAACCATTGTCCAAAGCTATCAGCATAAGCATGAGCGCTACGAGTGTTTTTCCACTGCCGACATCACCTTGCAACAGGCGGTTCATTTGTTCGCCGGTGGCCATATCCTGCCGTATTTCCTTTATTATGCGTTTTTGGGCATTGGTCAACGGGAACGGGAGATTCTGTTCGTAGAACGTATTGAGGTAGCCGCCTACCTTTGTAAATACAAAACCCTTCAGTTTTGACTTACGGTCGGCTGTATATCTCAGTATATTGAGTTGAATATAAAATAGTTCCTCAAATTTAAGCCTGTACTGGGCTTCCCGCAGCAGTGCAGCATTTTCGGGGAAATGCACATTTCGCATAGCCTGTTTCAGATCCATCAGGCGGGCGTCCTGTATAACCTTTCCGGGTAATGTTTCCTGCAGGTTTCTTATAATGGAAGTAAAGGCGGCAGCCATCATTTTCTGAATCGCTTTGGAATTCAGATAATGATTTTTCATCTTTTCCGTAGTATTATAATACGGCATCAGGCCAGCCGGCCGTTCTTCTTCGTTTATATACGGGTCTATGTCGGGGTGCGCGATATTGAATTTATCTCCGAACATGGTCGGTTTGCCGAAAACAATATAGGGTAAATTCAGTTTGTACTTATCTTCTATAAATTTTGCTCCCTGAAACCAAACCAGATCTATGTATCCCGTACCGTCGGTAAAGTGGGCTACAAGCCGTTTCTTATGTCTTTCTCCATGGGTTTCAAATCCTGTTATTCTTCCCCTGAGCTGGATATAAGGCATATTGCCATCTATTTCGTGTATAAAATAGATGCGGCTGCGGTCGATATACTTATAGGGAAAGTAATAGAGTAGGTCTTCTACCGAGAATACATTAAGTTCTTTATTTAGTATCTCGGCCTTTTTGGGGCCTACTCCGGCTAAAAACTTTATATCGGTCTGTGAAAAATCAGTCATTTTACCTGTCAAAAAACATATTAACACGTAAAGTTACAAGAATTTGTGAGGTATATTGCAGTAATATAAAAGATATTTATCTATATGTAACGGCCGATGGCCGGTCGCTCTTTGAAAGATTGATTAAAGCAGTTACGAGTTACAAGTTAGTTCACTGTTTACTGCTTACTGTTAACTGATATTTCTGTTACTTTTGTTACCTTTTTTATAGTTACAAGTTTGCCTCGCCTTCGCTTCGGCGAATGTTATTTCTGCGCCCTTTGGGCAGTTACGAGTTACAAGTTGGCTGGCGTTTTGTTTTGTTTCACACAAAGACGCAAAGTTTTACATCTTACGAGTTGTTGACTGATAACTGAAAAAGTCACTTGTGCGATAACCAAAGCTAATAGTTATCAGCTAAAATGAAACAGGCACTTAATACATGACAAAAATAGAATGCCGCTCTATATATTGCCCTTACAGGGTGCGATTTGAAAGGGGAAAATAATGATCTTAGGTAAACGCTCTGTAAGGGCAGCATATAAATTTTGTCATGTACTTAGAACAGGTGTTACTTTTGCATTTGTACCTGCCGGAGTAACAACAAGGTGTGAGATCTTTATAGATTGTCTTTCTCAATATCTTTAAAGTACTTGTATGTACCCACTTTCAGTTCGTCCGTGGCAGCTTCATCACATACGATGATTCCTTTCGGATGCAGTTGCAGGGCAGTGATGGTCCACATCTGATTAACGGCGCCTTCTACAGCCTGAGCCAGCGCCCGGGCCTTGTTGTGTCCGTTTACCATAATCAGGACTTCTTTTGCATCGAGGATAGTACCTACGCCCACCGTCACCGATGTTTTGGGAACCTTGTTCACATCATTGTCGAAGAAGCGGGAATTGGCTATAATTGTATCGTGGGTTAATGTTTTGATACGCGTACGGGATGATAAGGATGAACCCGGTTCATTGAATGCTATATGCCCGTCCGGGCCTATTCCTCCAAGGAATAAGTCCACACCGCCCAAGGCCTTCATTTTTGCCTCATAAGCAGCGCATTCTGCATCCAGGTCCGGCGCGCTGCCATTGAGTATATTTACATTGGCGGCATCTATATCTACATGATTGAAGAAATTGTCCCACATAAATGTATAGTAGCTTTGCGGATGGTCTTTCGGCAATCCGACATATTCATCCATGTTGAATGTGACTACATGCCTGAATGAAACCCGTTTTTCCTGATAGTGTTTAATCAGACCTTTGTACATCCCCAGTGGAGAGGAGCCTGTTGGCAGTCCCAGTACAAACGGTTGTTCAGCTGTTGGTTTGGCGGCATTGATTTTGGCTACCACATAGTTTGCTGCCCATTGGGATAAGGAGTTGTAATCGGGTTGAATAATTAGTCTCATGATATATCAGTGTTTTAATATTATGGCAAAAAATAAGACAAACCTTCCAATAATGGCTCTTATATCCTGAAAGGTTTGCCTTTTAACTGTAATTTATAGGGGATGATATTCTACGAAAGCTTCAATAGCTTCATAAGAGGCAAGTCCTAACTGGCGGTACAATTCTGCTGTAGCCTTGTTCCTGTCTTCGGAACGCTGCCAGAACAGACGTTCATCATTTCCCAGGAACGGCGCACTTTCCATCTGTGATTGATGTTTTAGAATCGCATTCCGTTTAGATCGTAATTCCTCCGGAGAGATAGGTACAGCCATTTCTATATGGTCTATTTCCCATTCAGCCCATGCGCCACGATACATCCAGAAACGGCATTCCTTGAGCCATTCTGAACCCTTCAGTTCGTCTACTGCTGCCAGAATGGCATCCAGGCATACCTTGTGTGTCCCGTGCGGGTCGGCCAGGTCTCCTGCTACAAATACTTCGTGTGGCTGGACCGATTGCAGATATTTCTTCACTATTTCCACATCGGCCTCCGATATAGGGTTTTTCTTGATGCGTCCCGTTTCGTAGAAAGGAAGATCGAGGAAGGTTGTTTTATGTGTGTCCATACCCACATAGCGGCATGCTGTTGTAGCTTCCTGACGGCGTATATGTCCTTTCAGGAACAGGATGTCGGGAGTGTCTATATCTTCTTCTTCCTTGTCGTGGAGCAGGTATTGAAGTATCTCCGCATATTTCTTCTCCAAAGCATCGTTGCCTGCGTCGTATTTTCTTCTTACGTCCTCAAGAAAAGATACATAACGGATGACTTCTTCATCACCTACGGCAATATTGCCCGATGTTTGATAAGCTACATGTACATCGTGCTTTTGATCTACCAGCCTTTTGAATGTCCCTCCCATAGATATGACATCATCATCGGGATGCGGGCTGAAAATTATGACACGCTTCGGGTATGGTTTAGCCCTTTCCGGGCGGTTGGTATCATCAGCGTTGGGTTTTCCTCCCGGCCAGCCGGTGATGGTGTGCTGGAGGTCGTTGAATATCTTGATGTTCACGTTATATGCCGAGCCGTATAAGGCTAATAATTCCTCTAATCCGTTATCCTGATAATCTTTATTGGTCAGTTTCAGGATAGGTTTGTTTACCTTGAAGCAGAGCCATACAATCGCCCTGCGGATAAGCTTGTTGTTCCAGTCGCAGTTTGTAACCAGCCACGGGTGGTTGATGCGGGTGAGCTCAAATGCGGCATTCAGGTCGATATGCACCTTGGCATTTTCGTGCGCCTGCAAACATGAAGCGGGTATGGAATCGGAAAGTGTTCCCTCTACGACATCTTTCACGCTCTTTGATTTGTCTTCGCCCCATGCAATAAGAGCGATCTCCTTCGCTTTCATGATTGTGGCTACGCCCATTGTAACAGCGCTAACCGGAACTTTATCTATAGAGCCGAATGTGTTGACCGCCTCTTTTTTTGACTGTACATCTAATAGGATCAGACGCGTTTGCGAACTCATGCTCGAACCGGCAATATTGATACCAATGTTGCCTGCACGCCCCAAACCGAGGAGAAGATAGTCTATTCCTCCCACATTGCGGATTGTTTGTTCATATGTTTTGCAGTAGTTCAGTATTTCTTCTTTCGATACGGAACCATCCGGCGAATACACATTTTTTGGGTCTATATCGACATAATCCAGCAATGATTCTTTTAATAGCTTCAGGTTACTGTTCGATTGGGGAGCGATAGGATAAAATTCATATATATTAAATACGATTACATTCTTAAAACTCAATCCATCTTCGTTGTGCAGGCGGATAAGTTCCTGATAGATTGTTTGAGGGGAATGTCCTCCCGGAAGGCCGAGCACGAACGGAGAGCCTGTAGCTTGTTTCTCCTTGATTTTTCGGGCTATTTCTCTCGCTATATGCAAAGATGCTTCTACAGAGGACTCATAAATCTCGGTAGGTACTTTTTCGTAGCGGGTCAGGGCAGATAGCTCAAATTCATTTTCCGGACGGTAGTAACGCAGAGGCACTCTATCCAATACAATTTGCGAACTTAGATCTAATCTCATATTAAAGGTTTTATATATAATTATTTATGAATAAACATTCGGAATAACTGACCTAAACAACTAAAGCTGCGGCTCCGAGCAGGTTGATATCTTCCCTCTTGGATAAAAGGATTTTCACACGCTCAACCGTTTCTTTAAAAGGAAATTTATATACGCTTTCATACATGTTGTCCGCGAAGAGTTCATAGCCTTTTACTATATTGCCGCCCAGGATAATAGCTTGAGGATCATAAGTGAAAAGGATTGTTTTCATGAGATTGCCTATATGCTCACCCAGTTCATTCCATAGAGCTAACATTTTTGCATCTCCTTGCAGTGCAAGTTCATAAGCTTCCTTAGCGGTCGTATTATTCCGTACAAAAAATTTCTGGCCGCAATAACGTTCATAGTCGGAGTACAGGTATGGAAGACTTCCTATTTCCCCTGCTCCCGTATTGTATCCGTTATATAATTCGTTATTTATGATAATACCCGCTCCAACTCCTATACTTAACGTTACGCAGACAAGATCACGGTAAAGAGTACCTTCTCCATAGTAGCGTTCTCCAAAAGCGAAGCAGTTGGAATCATTGTTAACAAAAACCGGAATTCTGAATTCTTTTTCGAGGATATCTTTTAAAGGGACTTTTTTCCACGATGGAATGTTGATTGCATCCTGGATAATCCCTTTTCCGGTCTTGACAATGCCGGATACTCCTATCCCTATACCGCGGATATTAGAGTTTATGATTGTTCCGATCGTTTCTATCAGATGGTCTATGATCGCATGTTCCGATTCTTCGGCTTTTGTAGGAACTACCAGCTTGCGGAATATTTGACCTCCGTCAACAATTCCCAGCCGCATACTTGTGCCATCTATATCTATTCCAATTCTCATAATGTTAAGAATGTAGTACGTTAAATTTGAGATGACTAACTAAATATTGAGACTGTAGCTTACTTAAAGTGCTGTTTCTAACAATGAATGATACTTAATCAAATCCATCTCTTTGTTTTCCATAATAATACTACAAATATATACTTCTAAAGAGGAAAAACAACAAATCAACTGTTAATTAACATCTAAAAAGTCGATATTGTTTAATAAACTTATTTTTTGTCTTCTTAAGTAGTTTTTTAATCTGCAGATATAGCGGCAGAATATTCGCTTATTGTCTTGTTGCGGCGGTTTCTTCTCTCTGGAAGATCCTTTGGCTCCGATGATGTGGGCGGCATTGCAAAGGCTGGATGCTATTTTATAGAAAAGACAGTGTCCGGCTTTTGCAAACACTGTCCTTTATGATTCAGGGTATCACCTGCAATTTCTCTATTCTTATTCTTGCGTCTACGGCAATAACTTTCTCTTCGTTTGCCAGAAGTGGATTGATGTCCATTTCTTTTATCTCGGTAGCAAACCTTAACAGTATAGATAAGCGGACGATTATTTCTGTAAATAGTTTTTCATTTAATCCTTTTTGTCCTCGGGTACCTTGTATTATTTTGTACGCCCTTAACGAACGTATCATGGATGACGCTTCATTGAAGCTTAGAGGAGCCAGGCCTGATGCTACATCTTTCAATATTTCCACAAATATGCCTCCCAGCCCGCATAAGACAATATGTCCGTATTTTGATTCATATTTTGCGCCTACAAACAATTCTTGTCCCGAAAGCATCGGTTGTATCATAACTTCTGTAGCTGCCGGTATTTTCATTAATCTGTCAAATTCGAGAGCAAGATGATTATCCGACCTTATGTTGAGAACCACTCCTCCGACATCCGATTTGTGTACCGGGCCCACGCATTTTGCCACTATCGGATAGCCTATTTTATTAGCAAAGTTGATAGCCTTATCTTTGTCGTTTGTTACCAGTTCCTGTACCTGCGGTATTCCTGCTGCATCAAATAACTCCCTGATTGTATCACTGTCTATATATCCGTCCGGCGCATTATCTATAATATTTCTGATGCGGGGGATGTCTATTTTTATATCCTCCATTTTTCCGACCGACGGGGGAGTCCATGATACTACTTTCGATAGGGCGTTTGCTAAAGCATATTCGTCAGTGAAGTTTACATGCCCTTTTTTTACAAAATTGTCCATTTCCTGTGAAGCGGCGATAACCGAAGGAAGGATCGGGTAAATAGGTAATCTGCATGTTCTTATTTTCTGGTCAAGTATTTCATATGCCTCGGCGACATTGCTTACACCAGGGTTGCCATATATTACGGCTATGCCATCAATTTCTTTGAAGCGCTTTTCGCAAAAATCGATACAGATAGCCATATGTTCTCCTGTCCCTGTGCCGATGATGTCTATCGGGTTCGATACGGCAGCTCCCGGGAGAAGATGTCCTTTCAGTTCCGCAGCAAGTTCTTTGTCCATCTCAGGAACGTCAATGTTTCCCTTCGATAAGGCGTCTGTCAGAATAACCGCGGGCCCTCCGGCCTGGGTAATGATAACCAGGTTTCTCCCTTTTATTTCTTTAAGGGTGAGGACGGCAGCTACATTAGCGAGTTCTTCTCTGGAATAGCAGCGGATGATTCCTGCTTTTCTAAAAAGGGCTTCGACTGCCGAGTCGGAACTTGCTATGGCTCCCGTGTGTGATGAGGCTGCCCGGCTGCCTGAACTGGAACTGCCTGATTTTATGGCTGCAATTTTACAGCCTTTTCGGATGAGGGATGCTGAGTGATTGAGAAAGCGGTCTGGATCTGCGATTTTTTCCAGATATAATAATTTGATCTTAGGGCTGCTTTTAGGATCGAATTCGTTGTCCAAGAATTCCAGAATATCTTCTACGCCTACCTGTGCCGCATTTCCTATAGACCATGCGGAGTTGAATCTTAAGCCGATTCTCATGGCCGATTCAATAATATATGTAATAGTTCCTCCCGAACTGGAGATGATATCCACGCCTTGAGGGTCCAGGTTTGGAACCGGACGGGTGAAAATGCTCTGATGCTTCGTATTGAAGAAGCCTGAGCAGTTAGGGCCGATCATAATTGCCCCGGCTTTGTTGACTATGTCTACTAATTCTTTTTCCAATTTAGCTCCATCTTCAGATTCCTCGCTGAATCCTGCCGAGAAAACAATGAAGGCTTTTACCCCTTTTTCTTTGGCCAGGTATTCTACGGTTTGTAGGCATTGATTTGCAGGTACGGAGATGATAGCCAGGTCTGTTCCGGGGATTTCCTCAATGCTTACATATGCCTTTATGCCTTGTATAGAGCCTCCTCTGGCATTAACAACGTATAAATCCTTATCGAATGTTCCGGTGGCTAAATTGTGAAGGACGCTTCCTCCGGGTTTCAAAATGTTATCAGATGCGCCTACAACTACGATGCTTTTAGGGTTAATTAGCTGTTCATAGATCATAAATTGGTTATTTAGGTGTTATTTTGCGTAAAAGTAGTGATTTATATGATATATAAAGGTTACCATAGACATAATATAAAACATAAAAATGACTGAACTTGTTTTTGAAAGCCCGTTTTCAAAAATATATTGTGATCCGTATAAACTTTTTTGTGTTTAATAACATGTTGTTGATTAATGTAATAGTTATCTTGGTTAGTGATTATGTAAAAA
>NZ_JBHSGN010000119.1:0-2028 GCF_042654545.1 Dysgonomonas termitidis | reverse complement strand
CGTGTCGGCGACAAGGCAACGGATATCACCTATACCCTTGCGGGTGGGCAAACGGGCAGGCTGTACGGCCTGCCTAAAGAGTACACGCTCCTGTTTTTCTACAATCCGGATTGCCCGGCCTGTAAGGAGACGACCGCTTCGCTGGCCTCGTCTGAGGTCATCAACAGCCTGCTGCTATCCGGGCGGCTGGATATCCTGGCCGTCTATCCCGATTCCGACCTGGCCCTATGGAAGAAACATACCGGACAGATGCCTCCCTCGTGGATTATTAGCTATGACAAGGGGCAGGCCCTGTTCGGCAAGAAGCTATACGACCTGAAAGCCCTGCCGGCCCTCTACCTGCTGGATGCCTTTAAGCATGTACTGCTCAAGGATGCCTCGGCGCAGGCCGTCGAGCAGTACCTGGCGCCGCAGCTACCGCCCCGGAGCCGGTAACAGCCGGGTTCAGGCTCCGGCCTCCGGTTCATTACACACACTAAAAGAAGGACGACGATGTATGCACTACGATTAAAAAAGGATATGGCGGACGAATCGTCCGTACCCGGCCTGGAAGCGATACTAGCCCGGGAAGCCGGAAACACAGGCATGGTTTACCTGTACCGCCTGGGCGGTGTTTTGATGTGCTTCGAGCGTTCGGCCTGCATCGTGCTGAGCCTGTGTAATATGGAGACGGCTTTCCGCGTCAGCGAGGAGGGCTATGCCGATTACCTTGCCTGCGTAGTGAGCGATGTGGAGGTCTTGCGTAAAGCGGGGTTGAAGTTGTCCGGTGTCGGCGCGAATGAGATATCGCTGGAGACAGGTATCGTGTGCGGGGGATATGACCTGCTGCTGCATGGCCTGAACCCCCTGGATAAGGACAGCCAATATCTGGAGTTGTTGCGCGGCCTGCGTAGCGGTTCACCCGGCCAGGATGAAGAAACACAAAAATGGAATAAAGCGATGGAACTGTACGGAAAGAAAAAAAAACGGGAGCAGCCGGTAGCCGGCGACCCGAGCCTGCTGTCGTCGGGGGCTGTTCTCAGCGGCGACCTGCACCTGAGTGAAGACCTGCACATCGACGGGCGTGTGGAAGGCAGCATTTACAGTGAGAAGGCTGTTACGGTGGGCCCCGGGGGGAATGTAGACGGCAATATCATCGCCGCGACAGTGGATATCCATGGCTGCGTGCTGGGTACTGTCACGGCCGGCGGGATCGCCAGCCTGCGCAAAGGCTGTATGCTGAAGGGCGACCTGATAGCGGGATCTGTGGAGATCGAACCCGGCGCCCGCTTCGAGGGCCAGTGCCGGATGGGCAGCGGGCTGGAATGCTCCCCGGCGGTTTACAGGGATCAAAATTTATTGACCTGAACGTATAAATTGAGTATACGGAACCCTCCCGTTTCACTGCCGGACTGCCCGCGTAAAGAAAAAGAAAATGCACTGGTAAACAAATAACGGATATATGCAGAACAAAAGAAATTATAAGGACAAAATATTCGCGGCGGTGCTGCCTATCCTGCTTTGCATCCCGGCCGCCGGTACCGTACAGGCCCAGGACATACCGGATACCGTCCGTGTACCGTCGGCTGTCCTTAAGACGAACCTGCTGTACGACGCTACCGGCAGCCTGAACCTCGCCGGCGAGTTCCGCCTGGACAGGAAACTGACCCTGGATCTTCCCCTGACCTACAATCCCTGGACTTTTACAGGCGGTAAAAAGTTGAAGCTGCTACTGTTCCAGCCTGAATTACGCTACTGGACGAAAGAGTCGTTCCGGGGTTTCTTTGCCGGCCTGCATATTCATGGGGCCCTGTTCAATACCGCAAAGATTATAGACGAATACCGTTACCAGGGCTGGCTTGCCGGGGCAGGCCTCTCTGTCGGGTACCGTTGGAACCTCTCCCGGCGTTGGGCGCTGGAGGCTACCCTCGGCGCCGGATACGCGTACGTGGACTATACAAAATACACCGCCGGGGGAACAGGCCCGGATGGTTGCCGCACCTGCGGACAGAAACTGGAATCCGGTCAGAAGCATTACCGGGGCCCGAC
>NZ_JBHSGN010000118.1:0-72070 GCF_042654545.1 Dysgonomonas termitidis | reverse complement strand
ATATGTAAATTTTGTACATTTGGTTCTGTGTTTTGTGCGATTTGGTTTTTGCAATAATATTTACAGAGAGGGTAAAAAGTAATAAGTAAAAAAGTGTAACCTTTGTTACCTTTTAACAGTTACAAGTTACTGTGCCCTTCGGGCAGTTACGAGTTACAAGTAAACAAGGTACAAGTAGACGAGATACGAGATACAAGTTGTTAACTGATGACTGTTTACTGTTTACTGTTCACTGAAACAAGTGTTACTTTTGTTACCTTTTTTTACAATAGCTTATTTACAGCCTCTAATTGAACGATTTTTCACCTATAATTACGGGATATATTACAGATATTTGAACTTGAATTGAAATATCATTTTATTTACACGAATGAAAACCATGAAATCTAAATTTTTAATTTTTCTTTTTATCTTAGTCCTGTCCGTACCCTCTTATGCTCAGGAGTACAAATCGGGAGCTGTGGAAAAAGACTATGTAGCTTATCTGTTTGCTTATTTTACAGGAAATAAGGTGGAAGAAGAGGCGATCCATTTTGCCATCAGCGCGGATGGATATAATTATAAATCATTGAATGGCAATAAGCCGGTAATTGATTCCAAACTAATCAGTTCGACAGGAGGTGTCCGCGATCCGCATATATTGAGATGTGAGGACGGAAAAACCTTTTATATGGTGGTGACGGATATGACATCGTCGAAAGGCTGGGATTCGAACCGGGCGATGGTCTTGTTGAAGTCGGCGGATCTGGTAAACTGGTCGTCGAGTATCATAAATATTCAACATAAATATTCAGGGCAGGAAGACCTGAAGCGGGTATGGGCTCCGCAAACCATTTATGATCCCGAAGCAAAGAAATACATGGTTTACTGGTCGATGAAGCATGGCGGCGGTCAGGATATTATATATTATGCCTATGCGAATGCAGACTTTACCGATTTTGAGGGAGAACCGAAACAGTTGTTCTTTCCTGAGAACGGGAAATCGTGTATAGACGGGGATATTATCCTGAAAGACGGCACTTTCCATATGTTTTACAAAACCGAAGGACATGGCAATGGTATAAAGCTGGCCACGACCAACTCGCTGACTTCGGGCAAATGGACGGAACATGAAGGTTATAAACAGCAGACTCAGGAGGCTGTAGAGGGTTCCGGTGTATTCAGACTGATAAATACAGATACTTATATACTGATGTATGATGTGTATATGAAAGGTAAGTATCAATTTTGCGAAAGTAGCGATCTGGAGAATTTCCGTGTTATAGACCACGAGATATCGATGGATTTCCATCCCCGCCATGGTTCGGTTATTCCGGTGACACGCCGGGAGCTAAAGGCATTGACGGCTAAATGGGGTATGCCGGAAGGTTTTCCCCCGACAGGGAATAATCCGGTGCTTACGGGCTATTATGCCGATCCTGATATTATATATTCCAATAAAACAAAGAAATATTATATCTATCCCACCAGCGACGGGTTTGATGGCTGGGGCGGTTACTACTTCAAGACCTTCTCATCGGACAACCTGAAAGACTGGACGGATGAAGGGGTGATACTCGACCTGAAAAAAGATGTTTTCTGGGCCAACAGGAATGCATGGGCTCCGTGTATTGAAGAGAAGAAAGTAAATGGTAAATATAAATATTACTATTATTTCACTGCCGCGCAGAAGATCGGGGTGGCGGTTGCCGATGATCCGGCAGGCCCGTTCGTAGATTCGGGTAAAGCACTGATCGATTTCAGGCCGGAAGGTATAAAGGGCGGTCAGGAGATAGACCCCGATGTATTTACCGACCCGAAGACGGGCAAGAGTTATCTCTATTGGGGTAACGGATATATGGCTGTGGCTGAACTGAATAAAGACATGGTGTCTATAAAGAAGGAAACGGTTAAGGTACGTACTCCTGACAGGACATTCCGTGAGGCTATTTCGGTCTTTTATAGAAAAGGGACGTATTACTTCCTTTGGTCGGAGGACGATACACGGAGCGAAAATTACCGTGTAAGGTACGGCACATCTACATCGCCTACAGGAGTTATCACTATCCCCGAAAACAATCTGATCCTGGCAAAAGACGCAGCAAAAGGCATTTACGGGACAGGTCATAATTCGGTGTTGCAAATACCGGGTAAGGATGAATGGTATATCGTATATCATCGTTTCAACCGTCCCAACGGGATAAAGATGGGAGATGCGGCCGGTTTTCACCGGGAAGTATGTATCGATAAAATGGAGTTTGATACGGATGGCAGTATCAAAGCAGTAGTGCCGACGTTATGAAATCTTGAAATCATATACTATAGGTTTTCTGGTTTTTAGGCTTTTAAGGTAAGGGCCGGATAATATCATGATCTGGTCATATGTTATTCCGGCCTTTTGGTTCATTATCCTGCATTCCGCTGGAAATCGCTGGGGGTCACATTGAATTCTAGTTTGAAGCATGACGTGAAGTACTTAGGGTCTGAGAATCCTACCGAATAGGCGACCTCCGATATGGATATGGACCTGTCTTTCAGCATCTGGCAGGCGTGTTTAAGCCTGATGTTGCGGATAAACTCGATAGGAGAAAGTCCTGTCATCGTCTTTATCTTACGGTACAGGGAAGACTTGGACATGTTCAGATGCTCGGCAAATGTATTGACATCGAACTCGGGTTCGGACAGATGCTCCTCTATTATCTTTATTGCATTATTGAGGAATTGTTCATCAATAGAAGGGTATTCGAGGGTAGAGATGTTTATCTCCACATTGGTCTTAAACTCTTCCTGTTTATCTTTCTTGTTGGCAAGGAAATTGTTGATGCGGGCATCCAGTACTTTCAGGTCAAAAGGTTTCGATATATATCCGTCAGCACCGGCATTGTAGCATTCTATGCGGTCGTCGGTACTGTTTTTGGCAGTAAGTAGTATGACCGGGATATGGCTGGTTTCGAGATCTTTCTTCAATATGCGGCAAAGTTCCAGACCGTCCATACGGGGCATCATGACGTCGCTGATTACGATATCTATGGCGTTGTCTTTTATACGGTCCAATGCTTCAACTCCATTAGGCGCTGTGAGTACATGGTAATGCTTCGACAGTATATTGCTGATAAGTGTAAGTAGTTCTTCATTGTCTTCGACCAGTAATACGGTCGTGCGTTCTTTGACATCCTGATTATTTGCATTCAGATCATCTCCCGAAGGTTCTTCCAGTGACATCAGGTCTATATTCTTTTCATATACGATGACCTGATCGGACTTACCCATTTCAGAATCGTTATAACTTTCTTTATCTATCGGGATGTCGATGATGAATGTGGTCCCGGTGTTTACCTCGCTTTCCACGCTTATTGTTCCGTGATGCAGGTCTACAAGGTCTTTGGTAAGAGATAGTCCGATACCGTTCGTATCACTGGCTTCGCTCATCTTATTGGTGTAGAAGCGCGTGAAGATATTCGCCAGGTCTTCTTTAGCTATTCCTACCCCCGTATCACTTATCCTTATTTGCAGGTATGGATGATTGTTGCTCAGGTATTTGTTCAGGTTTATCTCTACTTTCCCGTTTCGCGGAGTATATTTATAGGCATTGGATAACATGTTGAATACGACTTTGTCTACTTTGTCGGCGTCGAAATATCCTTGTATATGATTAGGTTGGGAGCTGAAAGTGAACTCTATGTCTTTTTTCTTCATCAATGGCAGAAAGTTGGTATAGCATATATCGCGGATGAATGTAACCGCTTCGCCCTGCGATATTTTGAGCTTCATATTCCCGCTTTCTACTTTCCGGAAGTCTAAAACCTGTTGTAGTAAACGTTTCAGGCGGTTTACGCTCGAGCGCATCGTGTCAAACTGGGTAATTTTACTTTTGTACGTGATTTCGGCATCATCGATCAGGCAGGATATGATGGTCAATGGCGTAAGGAAATCATGCGAGATGTTGGTGAAATAGCGGAGTTTGGTCTGTGTGAGTTCTTCCGACTTGTCTTTGTCTATTTGGGCTATTTTCAGTTCGTTGCGAAGTTTTATCCTGTTCTTTATAATTCTGTATGTCCAGTAGATCGCGGCGAGCAATAACACAATATAGATGGCATATGCCCACCATGTTTCATAGAATGCGGGGCGTTTATATATCATAAGCCTAGTGATCTCGCTGCTCCATAGCCTGTTTTCGTCGGTGGCCTTGATATAAAATACATGGGAGCCTTTACTTAACTGATTGTATATTGCAAACTGGCGGTCGTTTTCTGTATAAACCCAATCGTCGTCCACGCCTTCCATTTTGTAGGCATACTGAATCTTTGAGGGGAATGTGTAGTCGAGAGAAGAAAAGTCAATCTCGATATTCTTATCATCAGGTTCGAAAGTCAGGGACTGTGAGGTTATATCGAATCGGTGGTTCTTATTTCCCTGAAAAACGGATGAATTGTTGATCTTTATATCTGTGATGAAAGTCCGGGTTTGTTTAGCTTGTTCGGATAAGGTTTCGGATGGTGTAAATACCGAAATCCCCTTATTTCCGCCGAAGTATATTTTCCCGTTTTTACTCTTGAAACAGGAATTGACCAGAAACGAGTTGACGATAACCCCGTCCGTACCGGAATAATTTTTAGAGGCTCCGTTTTCCGGATTGTATTCTGTAATACGCTTGTTGGTGGATACCCATACATGGCCGAAGTTGTCGGTGACGATATTAAGTATAGCTTCGCCGGTCATCTTCAGCGATTCGGATACGTCTTTGAATTGCCGGCTGATGAGATCATAGGCTATGATGCTGCCTTCTTTAGTACCCATCCAGACTTTACCGTTTATATCGGCGCAGACGGATTCGATATTGTTGCTCGGCAGATTGTTCCCTTCCTTGTTGAAATTCTTTATTTGGGATTTCCCGGTCTGGAAGTTTCCGGTCATAAGTATCTGAGATAAGCCGGATGTTTTACTGCTGATCCAGATCGTCCCTCTTGTATCTTCCGTTATTCCCGAAATAGTACCGAGGGAAAAGCTTACCACTTCTATATTGTCTTTATTATATGGCTTGATGAGAAGACCTGTAGAGGTTACTATCCAGATATTGTTATTCCGATCTTCAAAAAATATACGGGGATTACCTGCATCTGAAGCAATGGTTGATAAGTCGATACTTCTGGAAACGACGATATTATCTTTATCCTTTTTCATGCAGTAAATTCTCGCCTCATTTTCAGGACCTATCCATATTTCATCTGGAATAGAACGAAACTGGGATATGCAACTAACATTGCCCAGCATCGGAAGATTTTTCAATTGGGGGTAATCCGAATATAAACGTATGCTGTTCTTTTCAGGATTGAATATTCCTAAGCCCCAGCGGTTTTGATTTACCCAAATATCACCATCTTCGTCTACGCTGATAGCGGTTATGTTTGGAGTTATTCCAGTCCGTTCCTTGATGGATGAAATGGAGTAGTTTTTGATGACAGGCCGGTCGAAATTGATAGTAAGCACACCTTCGCTGAAAGTGGCGATCCACAGGTTGCCGGTCCTGTCTTTTATTATTTCGCTGTATATGTTGTTAGACTCTTTGAAGAGGTAAGATATATCGATGTTCTTCAACTTACCATCCTTATCATATTCAAAAGCATGCAGGCCGGAAATAGACATTACCCATATATAACCATGCGTATCATCCTGTACAATACTGAAAAATGTATTTTCCGCCAATTGTCGTTCTTTATTGAAAACCTCCTGCCGGACATATATTTCATCGC
Organism: Dysgonomonas termitidis; assembly: GCF_042654545.1. Lineage (GTDB taxonomy): Bacteria > Bacteroidota > Bacteroidia > Bacteroidales > Dysgonomonadaceae > Dysgonomonas > Dysgonomonas termitidis. Next base: position 66,341 of record NZ_JBHSGN010000118.1, on the reverse strand, counting down.
CTTCTTTATCCGGATTGAATAGAAACAGGCCATCGCCCCACGTACACACCCAGTATTGCTTTCTGCAGTCCTGGTATATTCTGAAAGGGTTGTTGCCGTTTCCAATCTGAGGGTAGTGTTTGAATGTATCATCTTTGGGATTGTATTTGTATATGCCACTTCCCCATAATGCTATCCACAGACTGCCGTCGGGGGCTTCGTAGATAGAGTTGATATTTGTGGCAGGGAGTTCGTTGTTATATTTCTTTTTCAGTGTCAGATCCGGATTATAACATAATACACTACTCCGTGTCCCCACCCATATATTGCCATCCGAAGCGACCAGAAGCGTTTCTATATTCTGATTCAATACCTCCTTATCTTGCAGCATCGAGATCGTGTATGTCTTTTTATCCAGAATATTTATCCCATTCCGCGTGCCTATCCACAAGCGGTTGTTTTTATCTTCTGCCAGACATGAGATGTCGTTGTTTGCAATAAGGTTGGGATTGTTCAGATTGGAGCGGAATGTCAATATACGGTATCCGTCATATCTGCACAATCCATCTAAAGTTCCAAACCACATAAATCCTTCTTTATCCTGAAGTATCCGGCGGATGGAGTTTGACGGCAGCTGGCTTATAAGAGGCATGGGCCTTACAGATATCTGTTTTGCCTGGATATTCTGAAGGGCAAGAACAAATAACATAAAATATATCCCGTGTCGTTTTAAGAAATAAAACATGTTGAATTCGGTATTAGGTTTTAGGAAATACAATATTAAAAATAATAATTGTTATTTTTACACCAATAAAGTATTAAAAGTACATTTTTTTAGAAAATGGAACGATTTCTACCTTATATGAATGATTTGTATACCCTGATGCGGTTCTGATTTCATTATATTTGTAGAATATAGGATGCGCTCCGGTATAGCTCGAAGTAAACTTTGACTCTGCCTCCGGCTTTCTCTATATTTGTGGCATTGCAAGATAATCTCTTATATATAACAATCAAAAACTAAAACATGAAAAAAACACTCTTTTTGCTTTCAGTGTTTCTGTGCTCAGGTCTTTTTGCCCAGAATAACGTCCCTGATTGGGAAAATCCGGAAGTTTTTGCAGTAAATAAGGAAGAAACCCGTGCAACGTCATTGCCTTATCCGGATGATAAACTTGCCTTAACGGATGATTATACGGCATCGCCTTACTATCAGTCGCTGGATGGAATGTGGAAATTCCACTGGGTACCTAAGATCACAGAAGTTCCGGACGGATTTTATAAGGAAAACTATGATGCGGGCAAGTGGGTAAACATGCCTGTACCGGGCAATTGGGAATTCAATGGTTACGGCATTCCGATGTATGTAAATACCGGCTTCGGATTCAGAAAAAATCCGCCGTATATCGATAGGGAAGATTCGCCTACGGGGGCGTACCGTCACGAATTCAATATCCCTGACAATTGGGACGGACGTCGTGTATTCATTCATTTCGACGGAGGTACGAATTCGATGTATATATGGGTAAACGGACAAAAAGTAGGTTATACCGAAAATGCCAAAAGCCCGGCTGAATTCGATATTACGAAATATATACGCAAGGGTAAAAATTTACTGGCTTGCGAAGTCCATAAATTCAGTGACGGCTCATACCTAGAAGATCAGGATATGTGGCGCCTTGGAGGTATAAACAGGAGCGTATATCTATATAGCACAGCGCAGACTCGTATATGGGATTTCTTTGCTCATCCCGATCTGGATAAGACCTACAAGAACGGGGTATTCGGTGTGGATGTCAAACTGAAGAATTATACGAATGCAGCGCAAGCCCAAACTGTAGATGTAGCGATAATCGATAATACAGGAAAGAAGGTATTCGGCAAGTCTCAGAAAACTACTATTCCGGCAGAGAGTACCAGTGACCTGTCATTTTCAGGAAATGTATCAAATCCGTTGAAATGGACAGCCGAAACACCGAACCTTTATACTATGCTGATTACATTAAAGGATGGTAAAGGCAATATGGTGGAGGCGACTTCGCACAAAATAGGATTCCGTAAGATTGAAATAAAAGACGGACAACTGTTTGTCAACGGCAAAAAAGTATTCTTTAAAGGAGTGAACCTGCATGAGTTCAATACAAATACGGGACAGGTAGTTACCCGCAAAGAAATGATGCGTAACCTGCAACTGATGAAAGAACTGAATATAAATGCTGTGCGTACATCCCACTATCCGCAACAACCGCTTTGGTATAAGCTTTGTGACGAGTATGGTATTTATCTGATAGACGAAGCAAACCTTGAATCACATGGTTTGGGTTATGGTCCGGATAATGTATCGAACTTCCCTGAATGGCATGCTGCGCATATGGACCGTATCATCCGTGCGGTAGAACGTGACAAGAATCATGCTTCGGTTATTTTCTGGTCGCTGGGTAATGAGGCCAGCAACGGCAAAGCGTTCTTCGATATGTACGATTGGGCAAAGGCCAGAGACAACAGCCGTCCGGTACAATATGAACAGGCATATCAGAGAGACCGCAACACGGATATTATCTGTCACATGTACCCTTCATGGGAAAATATGAAACGTGACGCGGCCAAAGATTTGGGCCGTCCGTATATCATGTGCGAGTATGCGCATGCAATGGGTAATAGTATGGGTAATTTCCAGGAGTACTGGGATTTGATGCGTTCAAGTAAAAATATGCAGGGAGGTTTTATCTGGGAATGGTACAATCACGGATACCCGGCTAAGGACGAACAGGATCGTTTCTACTGGGCATACGGTGGTGACCTGAAAGGATATAATAAGATGAATGACGGGAACTTTGTTGCCGACGGTCTTATCAGCCCTGACCAGAACTATATACCACACACCCACATCGTGAAGAAGGTATATCAGAATATCTTATTCGAAGCTAAAGATCTGAATAATGGTATAATCACTGTAATCAACGACTTCAAGTTTACCGACCTTACCAATAAGAATTATACTTATAAATGGGTATTGTTGAGAAACGGAGAGAAGGCCGGCGAGGGTACATTCGATATTACTGTACCTGCCGACTCGCGGAAAGATATCAAACTGAACATCCCTGCGATAAAAGCAGAAGCCGGAACTGAATACTATCTTCAGGTATTTGCATATAGCAAGGAAGATACATCGTTTATCAAAGCCGGATTTGAAGTAGCTAAAGGTGAATTTGCTTTCGCTTCCAATAATTATTTTGCACAATCGTCTGACGAATCGGGTTCTTTGACTATAGATAAAAAAGACGACAAGATCATCGTGACATCGGGAACTCTGGCTTATGAATTCTCTTCTAAGGACGGTCGCAGCTTGCTTTCTATGACTAATGACGGAAAGAAAGTATTCAACGAACTCCCTCGTTTGAACTTCTGGCGAGCTCCTACGGATAACGACTTCGGAGAATGGGTACAGTATAACCTGCGTTTGTGGGATGCTGCCGGACATAATATTGTATATACGTTCAAAGGTTCGCAAGAGGCTAACGGGGGGATTACGGTTAATTACGAAGCCAAGCTGAAAGGAATTGAAGCGAAAGTTGACTTGGCTTATACCGTGAATAAAGACGGAAGCCTCACTACATTGGCTAACTACAAAGCCTTGGCAGACGATCTTCCTGAGATGGTACGTTTTGGTATGATTATGACCCTTCCGAAACAAACGGACGACTTCACATGGTATGGACGCGGCCCGTGGGAGAATTATATTGACCGTAACCATGATACATTTATGGGTATCTGGAATGGTAAGGTCGAAGAGCAGGCTTTTGCTTATTACCGTCCGCAAGAGACAGGTAATAAGACAGATGTTCGCTGGCTGACATTGAAGAATAAAGACGGTAAAGGCATTAAAGTTACGGGAGTACAGCCTTTATCGGTCAGTGCGACCAACAACAGGCCGGAAGACCTCGACCCGGGCATGACCAAGAAACAACAGCATGCTTCCGATATTCTGCCCCGTAATGAGACCGTGTTGTGTGTCGATCTATTCCAGCGCGGAGTGGCAGGACTGAATTCATGGGGTGCAAGTCCGCTCGAACCATACAGGTTTTTTGGAAAAGAATACACATATGGCTACACAATCAGTATTATAAAATAGCCTGATTAGAAATATAAATTACAGACCTTGCCTGAAAAACAATTTCAGGCAAGGTTTTTTATAGCTGATTTTTAATCCTGAATGAAAAATCCCCCTTTTTGAATTAATTGAGCACTATCTGTTCTGATATTCTTCATCAAATTTGCAGCAATGAAATATGTCATTAATTTTAGACTATTATGTACCATGAAGAAAAGTAAATTATACCTCTTATTACCATTTTTTATCATATATACATCCTGTGCCGGAAACAACAGTTCAAAGCCGGATATTCCGGATGAAACTTTATCTGAAGCAGGTGTCATAGAGTTGATAAAAAAAGTAAATAATCATTGGCAATCTATACATCCCGAACATGAGAATTCATTCTGGCACAGAGCGGCATACCATACGGGAAATATAGCAGCCTATGAGATCACCGGTATGGATGAATATAAAGCATATTCAAAAGCATGGTCTGAAAAAAATGAATGGAAAGGGGCGAAATCCGACAATAAGGCAGAATGGAAATATAGTTATGGAGAAACCGATGAATATGTGCTGTTCGGAGACTTTCAGACTTGTTTTCAGGTGTACATAGACTTATACAATCTCGATGAAGGGAAAGACGAAACGAAAATAGCCCGCGCTAAAGAAGTAATGAAATATCAGATGTCTACCCCTCATGTAGATTACTGGTGGTGGGCCGACGGATTGTATATGGTGATGCCTGTGATGACACGGCTGTATAAGATTACGGGAGACCGGCAATATCTGGGTAAGTTATACGAGTATTTTGCCTATGCCCGCGACTTAATGTATGATAAAGAAAGCAGCTTGTTTTACCGCGATGCCAAATATATCTATCCAAAGCATAAGACAAAAAAAGGTCTCAAAGACTTTTGGGCCAGAGGCAACGGATGGGTTTTTGCCGCTATACCCAGAGTGTTGGCGGACTTGCCGGAAGACGATCCTCACAGGACCGAATATATACGAATATATAAAGACATGGCAAAGGCCATAGCTGCCTGCCAGCAAAAAGAAGGCTTCTGGAGTCGTAGCATGTTCGATCTGGAACAGGCGCCGGGTGCAGAAACCAGTGGAACGGCATTTTTCGCTTATGGTTTTCTATGGGGAGTGAATAATAACATATTGGATGAGGATACTTATAAACCGGTAATTGACAAGAGCTGGAAGTATCTGACAGAAACAGCTTTGCAACCTGATGGCTCGATAGGATATGTGCAACCGATAGGTGAAAGAGCCGACCAGCATAAAAATGTTGGGCCCGGCACAACTGCCGATTTCGGAGTAGGTGCTTTTCTTCTGGCAGCTACAGAAATGGCCCGGTACTTAAAATAAATTTTATACTTATGAAAAACAAATTATATACACTACTGACACTTACAGTTCTCCTTTCTTTACCATCATATGCAAATATGAATCAGAAAGACGAAGAACCAAATGATCGTACTTACTGGACAAATCTGCTTTACAAGATAGCCTCGCCTGTCCTTAGCAATATGAGCAAGGGTGAGTTGTCCAGGAATATGGAATTGGAATTAAGTCCGACATGGGACGGACGTGACAAACGTGTTTCATACATGGAATGCTTTGGCCGTCTGATGTCCGGACTGGCGCCATGGCTTAGTTTGCCGGACGATGATACTGCCGAAGGTAAACAACGGAAACAATTACGGGAATGGGCGCTCAAAAGTTATGCGCAGGCTGTTGATCCTGCCAGCCCCGATTATTTGTTGTGGCGGAACGAGGGGCAGCCATTGGTAGATGCCGCTTATATAGCTTCCAGTTTCCTGCGTGCGCCTGAGCAATTATGGGAACCTTTGGATGATTTGACGAAGAAAAGATACATTGAGGAATTTCAGCAATTGCGCCGTATCGACCCCCCTTATACAAACTGGCTTTTGTTTTCGGCAATGGTAGAGTCATTCTTGCTCTCTGTAGATGCGCAATGCGATATGTACCGTATTCACAGCGCTATACGCAAGATTGAGGAATGGTATGTGGGAGATAGCTGGTACTCGGATGGCTCACACTTTGCATTCGACTATTATAACAGTTTTGTTATTCAGCCTATGTATGTGCAGGTATTGGAAGTGCTTGTTGACCGGCAGATCAGGTTGCGCGACAAGAATCTGGCTGTGGTGCAAAAGAATCTCGACACGGCAAAAAAACGTATGCAACGCTTTGGTATCATACTCGAACGTTTTATCTCACCTGAGGCCACATTCCCTGCGTTCGGCCGTTCTATGACCTATCGTATGGGTGCATTTCAACCATTGGCTCTATTGTCATGGAAAGAATATTTACCGGAGGAGTTGCCGGAGGGACAAGTGCGTAATGCGTTAACATGTGTTATGAAGCGTATGTTCTCTATGGAGGGAAACTTTAATAAGGGAGGTTTTTTACAATTGGGATTTGCCGGGCATCAACCCGGTTTGGCCGATTGGTACACAAATAATGGAAGCTTGTATCTGACGGCTGAAGTATTTCTTCCTTTAGGTTTGCCTGCCAGCCACTCTTTTTGGACTTCCCCTGCTCAGGACTGGACAGAAAAGAAAGCCTGGAGCGGGCAATCATTCCCTAAAGACCATTCAATAAGGGATTAAAATGTAAAGAAGAATCAAATTTCATCCTTTTTGAATGAAATCACCCTTATGGAAACCTTTATTAATTATCAATTTTGCTATTACTTACTTAACTATTATCCAGATTACCATGGGAAAAATAATTCACAACAAAAGTCCTGTCTGATTAAACCCGGATTAATTACGATACCTCTGTTTAGAATCCAGAAAATACCATAAATCAATAATACTCTTTATGTAAAACACAATTCTGATTTTATGTATTATAAAACAAAAAATATAACAACAAATTATTCCATTTTTTCTTCTGAAAATTTGGATATTAGCCGTGTTTTGCTAGAGAGAGAGAGAGAGAGAGAGAGAGAGAGAGAGAGAGAGAGAGAGAGAGAGAGAGAGAGAGAGAGAGAGAGAGAGAGAGAGAGAGAGAGAGAGAGAGAGAGAGAGAGAATATAATAAAAATAAACGAATTTATAGTCCGGAGATACAATTCTTCCCGGGACTATTGCACCTTTATTATATTATTCGATACAGGAAACTCTTATTCCGGATAGGGAAAAATATCCGGGATAAGAGCTTCCTGTATTTGTATTTAAGCATACAGGGTTAATAATGAACTCTATATCACGTAAATCGTAAGCGAAAAAACTAACCTATTACTTATTTAATTACTTAATTACTATGGGAAAATATACTTATTTAAAAAAGCAAAGTGAGGTATGCGGAAAGGCAGTACCAAAATCTTTCTTCTCATTTTTCTTATTGTTTGCATTCATAACCTTTTCATCGGGCATATTTGCGCAAGGCAGAACGGTGCAGGGTACGGTTTCTGATGCAAATACCGGTGAAGCCCTTATCGGCGTATCCGTTGTGGTGAAAGGCACGACTGTAGGTACTGTAACCGATATCGACGGGAAATTTTCATTGCCGGCAGCGGCTAATTCTACTCTTGTAATATCTTATGTAGGATATATCAAACAGGAAGTAAAAGTTGAAAATCAAACGAGTTTTCTGATAAAGCTGGAAGAAGATTCCAAGATGTTGGATGAGGTTGTTGTTATCGGTTATGGAACAATGCGCAAAAAAGACCTGACCGGTTCGATCGTACAAATTCGTCCGGACAGATTAGCGAATGAGAATCCGAAAACGGTTCAGGATATTCTTCGTGGAACACCCGGGTTATCGGTTGGATATAGTGCCGATGCTAAAGGCGGTGGTTCGATGAAGATACGGGGACAGCGTTCCGTATATGAAAAAGGCGGGCACAATGACCCGTTGATTATTCTTGATGGAATGATTTTTCAAGGAGAGTTGTCCGAAATCAATCCTGATGATATTGGTCAGATCGATGTATTGAAAGATGCTTCGGCTGCTTCTGTTTATGGAGCACGGGCAGCTAGCGGGGTTATTATTATTACTACTAAAAAAGGCCAGCAAGGTAAACCTGTCGTAAATATTAGCGCAAACTTTGGTGTTACAACAAAGAGTGACTATCGTAAAGTTTTCAGTCCCGATGGCTATATGCAATACCGCGAAGACTGGTACAAAACGGGTACCTACGGAGTGAATTCCGAAACAGGTAAATATGAAGCCTATCAGTCAGGTACTACTAAAGGAAAATATGGATATTATGATAATCCGAACAATTTATCCAAATACGGAGTTTCGCTTGATACCTGGCGTGGATATACTACCAATGCAACAGGCGAATCCGATGCCAGTATATATGGAAGGCGTTTAAACCTGAGCGATATAGTGCTTCAGAATTATATGGATAACAATTCATTCGATTGGTATGACCATACTTTCCGTACAGGGATCAACCAGGATTATAACGCCAGTGTTTCGGGGGCCAGTGACCGTATGAACTATTATATGTCTCTTGGATATCTGAAAAATGAAGGTGCTGTCGTGGGGAATGAATATCAATCAGTTCGGGCCAACTTGAAAGTAGAGGGTAAAGTAACCAAATGGCTTGAAATAGGAGCGAATGTAAACTTCCAGGATCGTAGTGACGGAGATATTCAGCCGGGACTGGGGCATAACTATTGGGATGCCAATCAGGTGCGTCTTAGCCCGTATGCATCCTATCGCGATAGTGATGGAAACTTAGTGTATCGTCCGATGGGAGCCAGTCAGAATTATGGCTGGAACTATGATTACAACCGTCAGTATATGGATCTGGAAAAAGGCTATCAGGTATTGAACAGTATTTTCACTGCTAAAGTAAAGCTACCTTTCAATATCACTTATTCCTTCAATGCATCACCGCGTTATCAGTATTTCTACGATCGTTATTTTGAATCGTCAAAACATCCGGATTGGGTAAGTACAGGCGGGTTGGCAAATCGTGAGCAGACAAAACGTTTCGACTGGTCGATCAACAATACAATTAATTGGGAACATACCTTTGCTCAAAAGCATATCGTGAATCTTACTCTGGTTCAGGAAGCAGAAGAGCAAAGATCTTGGAAAGACAGGGTTGAAGCCCGCAATATATTGCCTTCGGATGCTCTTGGATTCCATAATACGACCAATGGGGATAAACTGAAAAGTACATTTTCGTCTTATGATACTCACTATACGGGAGATGCCTTGTTTACGCGTTTATTTTACTCATATGACGAGCGGTATATGCTGACTGCGACTGTTCGCCGTGACGGTTATTCGGCGTTCGGCCAAAACTATCCGCATGCCACCTTTCCTTCGGCAGCGCTGGGTTGGTCATTTGTCAATGAAGAGTTCTTCAAATGGAAGCCGATGAGTACTGGAAAGTTGCGGGTTTCGTGGGGTAAAAATGGTAACCGCTCACTTGAAGATCCATATGTGTCGATTGCTAACCTTGAATCACCTACTAGTACGCAAGGATATCTGGACAGCTCCGGCAATCTGGTAAATATGAATTATTTGCGGATTAGCCGAATGGCGAATCCGAGTCTGCAATGGGAAAAGACGGAGGCTTTGAACTTCGGATTGGATTATGGATTCCTTAACGACCGCATAACAGGGAATATTGAATACTATCTGATGGATACCAAAGACATGATTATGCTTCAACGCCTGCCGGGCTTTACCGGATTTCCAAACATAACCACCAATCTAGGCAAGGTACAGAATCGGGGTATTGAGCTTGCGATTAGCTCTCTTAATATGAAAACTGATAATTTTGAATGGAGAACAACTGCCGGATTCTCTTACAATAAGAATGAGATTAAACACCTCTATTACCAATACGAGGATATTCTCGATACAAACGGAAATGTTATCGGATCTAAAGAAATGGACGATAAGAGCAGTAGAGATGGCCAAGGATGGTTCATAGGGCAATCGATAAATACAATCTGGAATTATCGTGTAACCGGTATCTGGCAGGCAGATGAAGTGGAAGAAGCCAAAAGACACGGGCAGAAACCGGGCGATCCGAAAGTAGCGAATACTTATACGGCAGACGATAAGGTTAATGCCGATGGCAGCATTACACCTGTGTATAATGATAATGATAAGGAATTCCTGGGACAAACGTCTCCTCCCGTTCATTGGTCGATCCGTAATGATTTTACATTGTGGAAGAATTTGAGCCTGTCCTTTAATATATATTCTTATATGGGCCACAAATCCCTGGAGACATACTATATGAACCAGGATAATGCGGGGTCACTGGTTACTAACGGTCTGAACACATATTTCAAGAAATACTGGACGCCTGAAAATCCTTCTAATAAGTACGGGCGTTTAGATGCACAAGGACCAGCCGGAGCTACTGCTCCCGGCAGACTCCACGATCGCTCATTTATTCGTCTCGAGAATATATCGGTGGGCTATACATTACCTAAACAATGGATACAAAAATTTGATGTGGAAAATGTTAAAATTTTTGGATCTGTCCGCAATGTGGCCGTATGGAAAAAAGACTGGGAGTATGGCGATCCTGAAACAGGAGCCAGCGATAATGGAGGCTTGGCATCCCGTATTTATTCGATTGGTTTAAACTTAACCTTCTAAATTGTAATAAAACATGAAAAAGATATATAAGAACATGAAGAACAGATTATCGGCAATAGGGCTGATAACCGCAATGTGCAGTTCGTTATTTTTAGGAAGTTGTTCCGATGATTTCCTGAAACCAGATCCACTGTCATTCTACGAACCGGAGATTACATTTACTACCGAATCGGGTATGCAGGCCGTAATGGCTCAGGCTGATCGCCATCTCCGTTCCTATTGGACGAGTTTTGAAAACAGAAACATATCCGTACCCATCGGTACAGAGTATTTGTTTTCGGAACTGTCAGTGGCAAGTAAAACGGACGATGCGGCATTATTTGCGGACGTAGCTACACGGATGACACCTACAAGCGGGGCTGGATACGATGCGGGTGACTGGAGAAGCTATTTTTGGGACGAAGGTTATAACGGGGTAAAATATGCTAATACTATTACTACCTTCATTGATAACGTGTCAGGTTTGGATGAAGCAACCAAAAATGCTTATCTGGGCAGGGCATATTTTCACCGTTCATTTCGCTATCTTGCTATGGTTTTCCAATTTGGGGATATCCCTTTGATAACAAAAATCATCAAAGTACCGAAACAAAACTATCGATCTGCCAAAAAAGAGGCAATCCTGGAAATGATAACCAAAGATATGGAATTTGCCGTAGAATGGGTGCCGGACCAAAAAGATATGAAATATTCAGGAATGGTAAATAAAGGGGCTTGTCGTATGTTGCTTGTCAAATGTTATCTGGCTACAGGCCAGTTTCAGAAGGCAAAAGACCAGGCGGATATCCTGATCAACAGCTCCGGTTATTCATTGATGCAGGATAATTTCGGTTCTTTTGTGAATAGTTATTCACCTCAGACATGGAAAGTGACCCGTAATGTGATATGGGATCTGCACCGTCCTGAAAATAAGCTTACTGCTGCAAATAAAGAAGTGATAATGGGAATGGTGAACCGGGGCGCGACTGCAGGGTCAATGATCGAGTTCCTTACAATGCGTATTTTCGGGCCCAGTTATACGAGTGGATCAGACCTGAAGACACCTGACGGAAAGCAAGCAGTACAGAATTATGCCCGTAATAATACAAATTACCGGGCGAATTATGATTACATCAGGTCTATCGGACGTGGTATTGCTACATGGCGTCTGACCTGGTTTGCTACCAATGCAATGTGGAAAGTAAATGGGATGGACGATAAGGGCGATTTGCGTCACAACAGTACGGTCGGTAACTGGGGTAGAATGGATTCTATTAAGTATAACGACCCGTCATCTGCATGGTTTGGCAAGAATATTATGTTCAAACATCCGGATACAGGCACTCTATTGTGTACAGACTCCCTTCGTGTTTGGTTCGACTGGCCTCAGTACAAAATTTATTTGAATGATGTACTGGCGGAAGCTAATCAGGGTGCCAACCAGTTTAATGGAGCTACTAACGGAGGTATTGCCGACTGGTATCTTTACCGCCTGGCCGAAGCGTACCTTCTCCGTGCCGAAGCTAAGTTTTATCTGGGTGACCCGGCAGGGGCAGCTTCAGATGTAAACGAAGTGAGGAAGAGGGCCAAATGTACGGAATTATACACTACAGTGACTATCGGCGATATTATGGACGAACGCGCGCGTGAACTATATCTGGAAGAATGGCGTAATGTGGAGATGAAACGAGTTTCGTATTGCCTTGCCCTGAGCGGCAAGCCTGATGAATGGGGTAATACATATGATGTAAACACATTATATAAAGAGTCCGGTACCGATCTGAATGGGGGTAGTTACTGGTATAAGAGGGTAACACGCTATGGTATGTACAATCAGGGACCGAGAAGTGTCCGCCCTAATACATTCAATTACCAGATGGACAAATGTAACTTCTTATGGCCTATTCCGAATGCAGCGATTACAGCTAACAATAAAGGAGAGCTTAGCCAGAACTACGGTTATGATGGCTATGATGCTGCAACGCCTAAATGGGATTCTTGGCAGGATGCTGTCGCCGATGAAGATAAGATAAATTAAGATTTATTGTAAATAAATAGATTGCCAGGATAGGAGTTCTGAGGAAGGATTTCCTATCTTGGTGTTTTAAGACTATAATGATGGAAAATATACATAAAAGTATTTATGGTTTTTTATTGACAGGCTTACTGATGTTATGGGGCCTTCCCGGATTTTCGCAGCAAAAGATGGAGCAGATTATTCGTCCCGGCCGGCTTTGGCCCGATGATAAGGGTGTTCATATCAACGCGCATGGAGGAGGTACCCTCTATCACAATGGGAAGTACTATTGGTTTGGGGAACATAAAGGAGGAAAGTCCAACTCTGCATTTGTCGGAGTCACATGCTACTCATCCGATGACTTGTATAACTGGAAGAATGAAGGAGTCGCTCTGCCTGTTTCGGAGGACCCGAATAGTCCTGTCGTAAGAGGTTGCATAATAGAACGCCCCAAAGTGATATATAATGAGAATACTAAAAAGTTTGTGATGTATTTTCACCTCGAACTCAAGGGTAAAGGCTATGCGGCAGCCAATGTCGGGATCGCTGTAAGTGATAATGTAACGGGTCCCTACCTGTTTATTAAGAATAGCAGGGTGAATGCCGGTAAATGGCCTTTGAATATGACCGCAGAGCAGCAAACTTCAACAATAAAACCTACCGACTTTAAAGACTGGTGGACACCCCAATGGCATAAAGCTGTGGATGACGGGTTATTCGTCCGCCGCGATTTTACCGGAGGGCAGATGTCCCGAGATATGACTTTGTATGTAGATGATGATGGTAAGGCCTATCATATTTATGCATCGGAAGAAAACCTCACACTTCAGATAGCCGAACTGACAGACGATTATTTAGATTATACGGGAAAATATATCCGAATAGAACCGGGTGGCCATAACGAGGCTCCTGCTGTGTTTAAGAAAGATGGACGCTACTTTATGATAACATCAGGATGTACAGGCTGGGCACCCAATGCTGCACGCTTACTCACTGCCGGTAATATCCGGGGGCCCTGGACGTTGCATCCGAATCCGTGTGTCGGAAAGGATGCGCAACTCACTTTCCATTCCCAGAGTACATACATATTACCCGTAGCGGGGAAGAAAGACGCCTTTATTTTTATGGGAGACAGATGGACTCCTAAGGACCCTGCCGACGGACGATATATATGGCTTCCGATACTCTTCGAAAACGGTATGCCTGTATTGAAATGGATGGACGAATGGAGCCTGGATATCTTCAGTCATATAAACGCAGATAATGGCATTCCCAAAGATATACAAGGCTGGAATCTTGTCTGGAACGACGAGTTTGACAAAGATGGTAAACCTGATTCCAATGTATGGAGCTATGAAAATGGCTTTGTAAGGAATCAGGAGCTGCAATGGTATCAGCCGGACAACGCGGTATGCAAGAACGGGGTACTCAATATACAGGGCAGGAAGGAACAGGTAAAGAACCCTGCTTATGAACCGGGAAGCACCGATTGGAGGAGGAACCGTGAATATGCGGGCTATACTTCATCTTCCATAAAAACGGTAGGGAAGAAAGAATTCCGGTACGGACGTTTCGAAATCAGAGCGAAGATACCCACAGCAACAGGTTCCTGGCCTGCCATCTGGACACTGGGGACTTCTATGGAATGGCCGTCGAACGGGGAAATAGACCTGATGGAATATTATCTGGTGGGAGGAAAGCCTCACATATTGGCCAATACAGCATGGGGTACGGATAAAAGATACGATGCCAGATGGGACTCGGAAATAATCCCGTTTACCAATTTCACGGATAAAGATCCGTTTTGGGCCGATAAGTTCCATGTATGGCGTATGGACTGGGACGAAAATGCCATCCGTCTGTATATAGACAATGCGATGGTAAATGAAACTTTACTTGAGAATACTTACAATGGCTCGATAGGTAAAAATACAAATCCGTTCAGGCAGCCTCATTATATTTTACTAAATTTGGCTATAGGAGGAAATGGCGGCACACCGGATGATGATGCTTTTCCTTTGACCTATGAAATCGACTATGTACGTGTTTATCAAAAAGCCGAATAGAGTCCGGACTGAAAATTATAAACATGAAAATAAAGAAGTATATATTATTAAGCATTATACTCCTCTCTGTATCCGCTTATACTCAGAAGTTAATACCCGTAGCGCCGGGCTGGTCAAACAATTCCGTGAATGTGACCGTGTTTCGCAAAAATTCACTGGTTACCCATAACAATGTCCAGTTTATAGCCTATTATGATCCCGACGGCTTCCTTACATTAGGTAAACGCAATATAGGGGAAGATAGCTGGACTATAAATAAAACCAGCTATAAAGGCAACGTTTCCGATGCTCATAATTCTATCAGCATTATGACTGACGGCGATGGCTATCTGCATGTATCATGGGATCATCACGGGCACCCGTTGCGTTATGCAAAAGGGATAGCGCCTTATTCCCTCGAGTTGGGAGATAAACAGCCTATGACCGGAAGCCTTGAAACGAATGTCACCTATCCCGAATTCCTGAAAATGCCCGGTGGAGATTTGATATTTATGTACCGGGACGGACAATCGGGTAGGGGCAACCTCGTAATCAACAGATATGACCTGAAATCAAAATCATGGATTCAAATACAGAGAAACTTTATTGATGGTGAAAACCGGCGCAATGCCTATTGGCAATCCTGCATCGATGACAGAGGAACGATCCATCTGTCGTGGGTATGGCGTGAAACTGCGGATGTAGCTACCAATCACGATTTGTGTTATGCGAGGTCTTCCGATGGCGGTATGTCGTGGGAAAACTCGAAAGGTGAAAAGTATAGTTTGCCCATTACCGCGGCAAAATCGGAAATAGCTTGTTCCATTCCCCAAAATAGCGAGCTGATCAATCAGACGTCAATGGTTACCGATGCTGAAGGTAATCCCTATATAGCGACTTACTGGAGGGAACAGGATACGGATATTCCACAATACCATATCGTTTACTATACGGGTAAGAAATGGAATGACCTGAATCTGGGTTTCCGCAAAACACCCTTCTCCCTGAAAGGAACGGGGACAAAACGTATCCCCGTATCCCGTCCGCAGGTAGTTGCTAAGATAAAAGGCAAATCGACCGAATTATGCCTCCTGTTCCGGGATGAGGAGAGAGGAGAAAAGGCTTCGGTTGCCATCTGTAAAGATGTAAAGAAAAATAAATGGGAAATCGAAGATCTGACCGATTTTTCCCTCGGCTCATGGGAGCCGTCCTTCGACACCGAATTGTGGCGCGACAAAGGCCTCTTGCATGTATTCATTCAGAAGGTAGAGCAGGTAGACGGAGAAGGTAAAGCTGATGTAGAACCTCAGATGGTAAATGTACTGGAGGTCGAATAAACCGGTATAAATAAACAATACCAATCAGATTTTGAACCTTTCCGGGCTTGTCCTCGCTTTTGAAGATGTCTCATCCTCCTATCAGCAATTTTTATATGAATATGCGACATCACAAATAAAACGCCTATCTTTGTACCCTAATACAGTAGGCCGGTTTGCCGCTGGCTGCCGTAAGGCGGAAAGAGGAAAGTCCGGGCAACACAGAGCATCGTACTTCTTAATGGGAAGCTGCTTGTGAGGGCAGAGTTGAAGGTAACAGAGAATAACCGCCCCTTTGGGGTAAGGGTGAAAAGGCGGAGTAAGAGCCCACCGCCCGTGCAGCAATGTATCGGGGCCGTACCACTTGCGAGTTGTAAGACCATGTATACCGGCGCATGTAGGGCTGCTCGCCCGATGCCGGGGGGTAGGTCGCTAGAGCCTGCCGGTGACGGCCGGCGTAGATAAATGGCAGACACCTTGCTTACGCGAGGAACAGAACCCGGCTTACAGGCCTGCTGTATTTTTTTACTTTTCAATTCGGAAGACTATAGATTTCGTTTTTGATAAGCCATATTCCCGATATCCCTTACATTGTCATATCAGCGCTCACTTTTATTATATTCCTTCGGCCGAAGGGATTCTTTGTATATAGGATTCCAATATGTAAATATCCGGCCTTGCATACTATCCTTATAATATTCTGTTCTCAGGTTGAATACCGTTACCATATATCTCAAGAGTTCAACCTGTTTAGTAGTACCGGAAGTAAATGAATTTCTATTTTCCAATATATTAAACATAAACTTTTTGTCACTGAAGGAAAAGTATAGTACGGTATTAGACCGCCCGTCTGCGATATTTGCTCCCCGCACATATTCCAGATTGACAGGACTCCCCGAATACTTAAGTTTACCGTTAAAAAAAATATTTATTTCATTAGCCGGAGTAAAGGATATCTTAACGCGCCTTACAAAGATGAGGACAAAGCATATGGCTAATGCCCATGTACCAAAGATAAAGTAATGGATATGCTCGATTCCGAGACAGAAAAAGACAGGAATATATAATATCCAGATGGGAGCAGCCATAAGAAGAATCTGCTTTATCGGATATGGGATTGCCCAAAACTTAAATTCTTTCACGGGGTTGTGATGATATTAGTTTTAATTTATCTATATAAGAAAGCCATTGCAAGTTAATTAATAATTTACAATGAATAAATAACAATATATAAATTTTAATAATCCATCACAAAAACAAAATTACAGGATGAAATACACGAACAAATTAGCCGTGCACATAGTAGAGATGATAGAACAGGATCTGTGCAGTATATCCGAAATATGCAAATCGTTAAAAATCAGCCGCAAGACATTCTATGAATGGAAAAAGGCAAAACCGGAGTTCAGCGAAGCGCTAGAAGAAGCCATCGACCATCGCGAAGAGGTGATGATAGCCTCAGCACGCATAGGTTTGAAGCAACTGGGAAGGCTATGTGCAGAAGAAAGAAAAGATCACCTATGTCACCGACAAGAAGAATCCTGTGGAAGACTATGAAAAATGTCGTGTGGTGGAAAAGAAATTCTGTCCGCCGAGCATCCGCGCTATAAAGTACGTGCTCGACCGCGAGGAGCGGAAGAAAGACAAAGACCGGTTACTGGCATCGGAACGCTGTCCGCTGGTCATAGAAGTGCAGGACGAAGAAACCAGGCGTCAGTTGATGATATTAAAAGAGAACGGCTTCCGTTCGGGCGGTTCGCTCAATCCGGAGATATTAGCGACCGTGGACAAGGAACTGAAGGAGGAGGAAAAAGTGAAAAATGAAGAACCGGAAGCGAAAAGTGAAGGGCTAGAAGTGAAAAGTGAAGAACGAAAAGTGAAAAATGAGCAAGGGCAAGCTATGGAACAGCTACCTGTCGCTCAACCATCTGCCACTCCGGTAGAAAAGCCCAAGCCGAATCCCCATCCGTTTCTGCCGCCGGGATATACATCGAGAACGGATTGAGGAAGGAGGAAAGTAGTAAGTAATAAGTGAAAAGTGAAGAACGAAAAATTATACGAGATACAAGTTGTTGACTGATGACTGTTAACTGATGACTGTAAATAGTGTTACTTTTGTCACCTTTTTTAATAGTTACAAGTTACTTCGCCCTGCGGGCAGTTACGAGTTACAAGTTAGTTCACTGTTTACTGCTAACTGTTTACTGTTAACTGATATTTCTGTTACCTTTGTTACCTTTTCACAACAATATATGGCATTCATGTGTTCCCTATTAAAAGAACAAACTATCTTTGTCAATATTCTGGATATTATATGATTGAAAAAATAACGAATTTTGTAAAAAGGGTTATCCGTTTCCTTTCCTACGACATCTGGCGAATCAACAAGAAAGACAGGTCGTCGCGGAAAATAGGATTTTATAATATAATCAAATCCTTTATTCTTGCTATCCGTAATATCGACGGGGCACAGCTTTTCACGCGCGCATCGGCTCTTACTTACAGCACCCTATTGTCCATAGTGCCATTGCTCGCCGTATTATTCGCCATAGCCCGCGGGTTCGGGTTTCAGAATATAGTGAAGAGCCAGTTGTTCAGTTACTTTGCAGGGCAGGAAGAATTATTAAATAAGGCTACCGCTTTTATCGATAAGTCTATCGAATACGCTCAGGGTGGTGTATTTCTGGGTATTGGTGTAATATTGTTGCTATATACGGTTATCAACTTGTTGTCTAACATCGAGGACAACTTCAACAAGATGTGGCAGGTAAAAACAGGACGGTCATACTTCCGTATGTTTACCGACTACCTTGCCCTGATAATCATCACACCTGTATTCCTGATCTGTAATGCCGGTATTACGATTTTACTGAATTCCACGGCCGAACAGCAATATCTGCTGGGACTGGTAATAAGCCCGATGATGAAGGTGATCCCATTCCTGATTACAATCCTGTTATTTACAATATTATATATCTATATACCGAATACGAAAGTGAAGTTTACCAGCGCTCTGTTCGGGGGGATTTTCACTGGTATTGCCTTTCAGGTATTTCAGATGTTGTATATCAACGGGCAGATATGGATATCGAAGTATAATGCCATTTACGGTAGTTTTGCGGCCTTGCCGTTATTATTGCTGTGGTTGCAGCTTACATGGTTCTTCGTCTTGTTCGGGGTACAGCTATCCTTTGCCTATCAGAACGTGAATAAATTCAGTTTCGAACACGAAACATCCAGCATAAGCCGCAGATATAAAGATTTTGTCCTGCTACTGATAATGACACTCATCGTTAAACGTTTCGAAAAAGGCCATACGCCTTACACCGCGGACGAATTGTCGGAATATTACAAAATACCGACCAAGCTGACCAACGATAGCCTCTTCTATCTGCAGGAAATAGGCCTTATTGTAGAAACCCCGTCGGCAGACACTCTTGTCCCCGCTTATATTCCGGCTATGGATATCAATCATATAACAGTGTGTTACCTCTTCGAAAAAATAGATCTGCATGGCTCGGAAGACTTCGTTATCGACACCGACATATTATTCCGCAGCGAATGGGAGACTATCCTCTCGATGCGGGAAGCAGAAAGCAATAGTTGCAGTGATAAATTGTTGAAAGATTTGTAAATAATGTATCAGAACACCGCAACTAAATGAAATCAGGCATACATAATCTAACGGAAGGGAAAATATTTTCTACCCTGATACGTCTTGCGCTTCCATTGATGGGCACAAGCTTCCTGCAAATGGCGTATACACTCATGGCTATGTCGTGGGTGGGACGGCTGGGGACTGTATCGCATCCCGAAATCGCGACTAAGTCGGAAGCAGCGATAGGTGCCATCGGCATGCTCCTGTGGCTGACTGCATCGGTCGCTTATCTGGCCATGATAGGTTCGGAAGTGGCTGTCGGCCAATCCATAGGTGCGAAGAAAATGAAACGTGCCGCAATCTATGCTTCCCATTCCACCACTACCTCGATAATGCTGGGTGTGATATGGATTGCCATTCTCTTTATATTTGCCAATCAGATACTATCGTTCTTCAAGCTGGAAGCCGACATTACGGAAGATGCCGTACTTTATCTCCGCATACTCACTGTCAGCCTGCCGTTTCAGTTCCTGTCCTACAACTTTACGGGTATATACAACGGAGCCGGACGCAGTATCGTACCTTTCCGCAATAATGCCGCGGGGCTTGTACTGAATATGATCCTCGACCCTATACTGATGTTTGTGATGGGATTGGGATTGCATGGGGCTGCTATAGGA
This sequence comes from Dysgonomonas termitidis, assembly GCF_042654545.1. Classification (GTDB taxonomy): domain Bacteria; phylum Bacteroidota; class Bacteroidia; order Bacteroidales; family Dysgonomonadaceae; genus Dysgonomonas; species Dysgonomonas termitidis. The sequence goes on along the minus strand of NZ_JBHSGN010000118.1, from coordinate 46,008 downwards.
ACGGTTGCCGCGCAGTTGTTCGTATTCTCACTGTTCTTCTACCAGATAAAATTCGGAAGCCGCATACTGGGTAACTTCCCATTCTTTATCAAGCCTAAAGCGATCTATCTGAAACGTATATTCTTCCTCGGGACTCCCGTATCCGTAATGAATTCGCTTTATGCTATCATCAATATGAATCTGGCGAGGGTAGCATCCATTCATGGCGGGCATCTGGGACTGATGACGCAGACCACAGGTGGGCAGATAGAAGCCGTGACATGGAACACATCGCAGGGATTTTCTACCGCCCTCAGCGCATTTGTAGCTCAGAACTATGCTGCCAATAAGCTGGAAAGAGGAAAGAAAGCCTATTACTATACGATACGGGTAATGCTTACGCTGGGTATTGTTGTCAGTATCTGCTTTATCCTGTTCGGGGCGCAGATATTCGGTATCATCGTACCCGAAGAGAATGCGATGCAGGCGGGGGCTCAATACCTGTTCGTTATGGGACTGGTTCAGATATTTATGATGTTCGAACTTACCACGCAGGGCATGTTCAACGGAATCGGACGCACCATAGAACCCGCCATTATCAGTATAGTATTCAATGCGCTGCGCATCCCGCTCGCTTACTATCTGGCGGCACAAATGGGTATAACAGGTGTCTGGTGGGCAATTGCCATTTCCACCATTTGTAAAGGAATTATATTACCTACGTGGTTTGCTGTTGTGTACCGTAAGATAAAGAAAAAGAAACCGAAGATAGGATAAGGGAATTTCAGGATTTCAAGATTGAAAACTTCGCACTTAATTTTTGAGATATTGAAACTTGAAATCTGCATTTTTCCCGGATAAGATTATCTATATATTTGTTGAGGGTTATGTTTCAACAGGCGTTCTTTGGCAATTATTTCATATTCTGTATCAGGGCGTCCGTAATTACAAAAAGGATAGATGCTGATTCCTCCGCGCGGGGTAAATATACCTACTACTTCAATATATTTCGGGTTCATCAGATTTACAAGGTCTTTCATTATGATGTTTACGCAATCCTCGTGAAAAGCTCCGTGATTGCGAAAGCTAAACATATATAGCTTCAGGCTTTTGCTTTCCACCATTTTTACATCAGGAATATAATTGATGTGGATAGTTGCGAAATCGGGTTGTCCGGTAATCGGGCATAAACTTGTAAATTCGGGACAATTGAATGTTACCCAGTAATCATTATCCTGGTGTTTGTTTTCGAATGCTTCCAGTACTTCGGGAGCATAATCATCTTTGTATTCTGTTTTAGCGCCAAGATGGCTCAATCCTTCTATTTCCATTGTTTATTAGTTACGGGTTACGAGTTACAAGTTAGGAATTTTTACTTTTCAATTTTCAATTGACTGGTAACTTGTAACTAAATATTTTTTAAATAATTTTCCAAACCTTGTTTACGCAGCTTACAGGCGGGACAATGTCCGCAACCATCAGCTATAATGCCATTGTAACAGGTCAGGGTCTGAGTGCGCACGATGTCGAAAACACCCAGTTGGTCAGCTAACTGCCATACGGCGGTCTTATCGCGCCACATCAACGGTGTATGAATCTGGAAATGCTCGTCCATCGCCAGATTGATCGAGGCATTCGCCGATAGTATAAACGTATCCCTGCAATCGGGATAACCGCTGTAATCGGCTTCGGATACACCTGTCACAATGTGACGGATACCATGCGAGCGGGCTATGACAGCCGCGAAAGTCAGAAACAACAGATTCCGTCCGGGAACAAATGTATTCGGGTACGAGTCGGCCGGCTTTTCCTGATCCATTACAATATCGCTTGTCAAAGAGTTTACAGACAACCGGCTGATAATGGAGGCATCCAACAACTGGAAGGGTACACCTGCATGTCCGGCAATTGCCTGCGCCACCTCTACCTCTTTAGAGTGGCGTTGACCGTAAGTGAAGCATAGAGTGCGAACGGAAGAAAAGTTTTCAATAGCCCAGTAAAGGCATGTTGTAGAGTCCTGTCCACCTGAGAACAAGACCAATGCTGGTTCTTTTTTGTTCATTAATTCTTTGTTTTTTACGTGGTTATTCCTAAGCTACACGGACAGGCGAAAGCCTTTCGATTGCAAAAGTAGTAATTTTTAATAAGAATTAATTCAAGATAATAAAGAAAGAACGATCCGTTTGTTGCAAACGTTTACTTCCCGGCGGGTATTGAATCTTATTAGTACACGGTATAAGAACAAAACGATGGCGATCTGAAACAAACGGATGATTATGAAAAAAGAGTTACAGTCGGTAAATGTAACTCTTATAATATAATAGATGCTATGCAAGGCTAATTGTTCAGATCCCGATCATAACTCCGATGGTATACGTCTTTAAATCGGGGCCTTTATCTTTGCTGAACATAGAGAACGGGGCATAATAAGCATAAACGCCTACATCGTTTATTCCCACCTGAAGCCTGAACCTCATATCTATAGGGCGGATATTCAGGTCCTGTCCCATACTTACTTTATGTGTACCTTTATCATCTTTGAATTTCACCTGCGATTTGGAGTAGTATTTAAGGAAGCCCACTACACCCCCCGATATATGAAAATTAGAAGTCTGGTATTCGAGTAAAAGGGGGATGGTAACATAATAAGCGATCAATTGAGTGGCTTTATAATTAACACCTTCCGGTGCAGGCTCAAAAACAGTGATTCTGTCCCTTTTTGTGAGTGCGGAATTATCATCGAAATGATAGCGTGACCATTCGCTCCCGATACCGCTTACCAGAAGCCAATTGGAGTTTTTTATCTGTTTATGGAAATCAACTAAATTTACGGTAAAGTTATGCGATGTACTCATTTTCAGCCTGCCGTTGGGGATATCGTCATAATTCATAAAACCCATCCCTATACCGGTCCAGTGCGGACTAAGCCGTTTTTTCTTTTTCCACGAAAAGATAAAATTGTAAGACGACCCGTCGTACATCACAGAGCTTTCGGGTTCAACGACTGTCGGTATTATCTTTTCCGTTTCGGTACGGGTTGTGGTCACCAGTCCGGTAACGGTATCTGTAACGGTTTCGGTTACCACCGTTCTGATGATTGTATCTTGCGGTTGATTTATATCGTCGGCAAATACAGATATTGTAAATAAGGAAAATGCAAGTATAATTATAAGTTGTTTCATAATATGAGTAATTGAATGTATTTAATGATATATTTTTAATGCATAATTGGTTTTGGTTCTTATACTTACCAAAGTGATAAAAAGGTCTGCGACCTTATTGGGTTTTATTGTAATTTGATACGTTTGTTATTGACATAAATAAAGAGGTCTTTCAGCTTTTTAAGTTCGGTATCCAGATGCCCTGACGGGAAATTACCTTTCAGATAAACAAGGGTGATCTTCCTGCCTTTATTCTTATACAGGATAAATCCATTATTATTCGTTTTATCCTTTCCCAGATAATAAGAACCGGATTCTATTACGCCGTCTTTCTTCACTTCTGAAATAGTTAGTTTTCCCCGGATATCGTCTTTCAGTGCTTCTGCTATATCCATCCTGTTCTGGGTGGTCTCGTCCAGAATAAGACTTTTGTAGGAAGTGATGTTGCTTCCCTGTGAAAGTACATCGGACGACAATTGCAGCAATACTGAACCTTCACGTTTACCATATTTGTCGAATATGTCTTTGATTTTCAGACCGTCCTGAGCCGAAGCCGTGATTGTGGCTGTCAGCAGCATGAGGGTTAATATAAATATTCCATGTTTCATAATCAGTTGTTTTATTCTGTGAAAGAATCCAGTATTCCTATCTGCGAATCGATGACATCGGCATCCACCTCCGATACATTCTCTATCGATATCAGCGCTTCTGAATTGATTGTTTGCATATTCGTTATTTTCTTACCGTCGATATACAGCATCGATTTGGCTGCTTCGTTTTCCATACCGGTATGGACGGATTTTATAGTAAGAAGTATCAGTATGCTTGCGGCTATGCTTACCCATGCATATACAGGTATTTTCTTTTTCTTTCTTTCAATACCGGCTTCTTTCCGTTCCTCTGAAAAGAAATTGAACATGGGGGCATACATTTTGTGCCGCTCTTCAATCTCCGGTTGCCGGAAATATTGCCGAAGTATCTTTTCTTCTCCGAGAGATGTTTCTCCGTCGAAGTATTTTTCTAATATTTTATCAATATCATTCATCATATTGCATGTCATTTATTGATACTTAAAAATTTATCCCGGACCGTCTTCCGTGCTCTGGAGAGGTTGACTCTTACTGTGGCGGCCCCGGCTCCCATAATTTCCGCTATTTCGTCCAGTTCATAACCTTCCACATCGCGCATCAGCATTATTCTTCGCTGGGTTTCGGGCAACGTGTCTATAATTTTTCGTATGACAGTCACACTATCGTTTTGCTCGGTATATGTATAGGGAGTCACAGCGGTAGTGCTCACAGCCACATTGTCGATGGCGATATCGTGGCTTTCGCTCCTCAGTCTGTCGATACATATATTCTTCAATGTCTGCATTGCAAATCCTCCGATGTTGGGATGTGTATTGAGCTGACTACGCACATTCCATAGCCTCAGGAATGTTTCCTGAACGGCATCTTCCGCGTCAATATCATTCCTCAGTATACCTTTTGCAAAAATCTGCAGTTTTTCACGTAAGGGTATCACTGTCGATTTAAATCTCTCTAATTCCATTTTAAGGTCGCAGACCTATTCGTTATTTATATAGATAACGTAAGTCTCAAAAAATTGTAACATCGGATATAATCTTTTTTTATAAAAATAGTAAAGTCTTATGTAGATTGCGGTATCGGTGTGTTTATTTTTTACAGATAGCGGGCGAAAGATGTATATAACGATAAAAGGAATGAAATGGAGGTAGCTGTAGATAAAAGGATGGAAAAAACAAAGCTCGATTGTTAGCTGTAAAGTAGCTCGTCATACAGGTCTTTTAATCGCTCGCGCAGATGCAACACTGCATAGCGTTTACGGGAGATAAGCGTATTGACTCCTATACCGGTCGCTTCGGATATTTCTTTGAAAGAATAGCCTTCCAACTCTGTCAGTTCGAATACTTCGCGCTGCTCTTCCGGTAGTTCGGTCAGTGCCGCCTCCAGTTCTACCCAAACCAGAGAGCGTAAATATTCCGTCTCGGGAGATGAATCTTCGTCGAGTAATAACCCTGTAACTTCGGCAAGGAAAAGTTCCTCACCGTTGTCGGAGACAACGGTCTTCATCTCCTCTTCCCTGTGTTTACGGCTACGGTCTATTATCTGGTTATTGGCAACCGAATAGAGCCATGCCGAAACCTGTTCGATAGGCTTTTCTATCAGGTCTATCTTTGAAAGCTGGTAGAAGACATTCTGCAAGATATCTTCCCCGTCTTCTTTAGAGAATACCCGTTTGGAGATATAATTCCTGAGTTGTGTCCGGTATTTTTTGAAAATACCCGAAGCATCCTGCTCTTGCGGCAAATCTGTTGTCATATTTGCTTATTCAGGCTTATTGCGGGATTGAGGATTTTCTCTGTTTTCTTTGAATCGTTCACCGAAGGAATGTGCAGCTCTCATATGTTCACGGATATAGTCGCGACGTTCGTCCCGGGACATACCTTTCATACGTTCTCTCAGGTCGTGAAAGTGACGATGGTCATGATGGCCCCGCCCTCTGAAAAAATGGCCTTTTCCAAACCGCCCGAATCCTCCGAGCAACAGGCGGCACAATATCATCAAACCTGCGGCCTGCCAGTAATTTATTGTGGTCCAGCCTATGATGGACGGGATCAATGCATTCCAGAGTAACATGACTATGGCTATGGACGCGGCAAACACCGCTATAAATATCAATATACCTAAAAACTTCTTTTTCTTATTCATCTTATTTTATGTTATTATGCTGTTATTAATTCTATTGCATCCGAAGGGCATACAAACTTACACTTCCCGCATCCGGCACATCTTTCGGGATATTCCACTGTCGCATAACTGCGTCCGTCTTTGTATGTCATGCCGATAACTTTACGGCGGCATTTTTCCACACACTTTTCGCAGCCGGTGCATTTTCGTTCGAATATTTGTAAAGATATGACTTCACGGCTTCTTCTGTTAAACATTTCATACTTGTTTTTATTTTCATACTCATTTTTATAAGTAAGATGCATCTCTATAAATTATGACGAACAGGGCGAAAAAATATTTTAAATTATTTCTTTTTTTCATTATAGTACCGAATACTTATTGGCTCCGCTGGTTTTACCTCACCTTCGCTTCGGCGATTGAAAATTCAAAAAGGTAACAGATATATCAGTTAACAGTAAACAGTTAGCAGTAAACAGTGAACAGTGAACTAACTTGTAACTCGTAACTGCCCGAAGGGCACAGTAACTTGTAACTGTTAAAAGGTAACAAAGGTTACACTTTTTTACTTATTACTTTTTACCCTCTCTGTAAGTCCTCTTTGGGCAGGGCTGTTAAGTTCTAATTTTTTATACCCTCTGTGTCATGTTGAACGGAGTGAAACATCTCGTTTCTCAGGGTCGAGATCCTTCGTTCCACTCAGAAACAACGTTCGGCAGAGCGAAGCGGAGCCAATGACAGCAGAAAATAACAGAACAAAGTCGAGAACTTAACAGCCCTGCCCTTGGGGGATTGAGGGTCCTGCTGGCGCGGACTTCCAGTCCGTGTCTTGTTGACGGTGCAAAAATGTTTGCTACGCAACACACAGACGGGACGTCTGCGCGAGCGGGCAAGGTAACAAAGGTTACACTTGTTTCAGTGAACAGTAAACAGTCATCAGTTAACAACTTGTATCTCGTATATTGTTTACTTGCATCTCGTTTACTTGTAACTCGTAACTGCCCTAGGGCGAAGAAATAACATTCGCCGAAGCGAAGGCGAGGCAAACTCGTAACTGCTTTAATCAATACATCAAAGAGCTATCAGCCAACAGCTAAAGGCTATCGGCTCTTATTCTATAGATAAAGTTTTTTATTACCCGTTATTTATTTTTACACGATTCTTCATTCCTTATATGAATCTATATCCTTCACAATAAAAACATGCCCTACAACATATTTTCACTTCACTAAACAGACCAAATTTCTGTAAATAAATAATTTATAAACACAAATACAAATTATGTGTGCGCACACGCATTGCATAATTGATAAAAATAATTACTTTTGCATAAAAGTGTGTGCGCACACAAACAGTTTTTCTCTGAAATATGAAAAAGGATAATAGTAATATACGAATTGTAGATATCGCCAAACTAGCAGGAGTTTCTACCGGCACCGTAGACAGGGTACTCCACAACCGCGGACGGGTATCGGAAGAAAAGCGCGTGAAAGTAGAAGCCATCCTGAAAGAAATTAATTACGAACCTAATCTCGTAGCACGTTTCCTCGCATCAAAACGTAGTTACAAGTTTGCCGTTATCGCCCCTACCTATTCAGACGGGGATTATTGGGAGCTTGTCTGTGACGGCATAAATCGTGCCGGAGATGAAATGAGAAAATTCAATATCAGTGTCGAATACTTCCATTTCAACCAATACGACCGTTTCTCTTTTCTGAAAGCCGCTGAAAAGTTTAAAGAAAAAGAATTTGACGGAGTATTACTGGCCACCCTTTTCGGCGAACTTGTCGTAAACCTGTCGAAAGAACTTGATGAAAAAGGTATATCATATATATATATTGACTCGGATATCCAGAAACAGAAAGATCTGGCATACTTCGGCGGAGATTCTTTCGGAAGCGGCAATATAGCAGCGAAGCTACTTCTGAAAGAGATAGGCCTCGACGCCGATATTTTCATCGCGCATATACGGTTCAAGTATAAAGAAATATCGGTACAGATGAAAACCCGCGAACAGGGATTTATGAAATGTCTTACCCAATCTGACTATAAGGGTAAAATACATCATGTGGAAATTGATCCGGACAACCACCCTGCCGGGCTGGAAAAGCTGGAAAATATCTTATTGCAAAGCAACACCCTGGTGGGCGGCATAGTCTTAAACTCGCGGATTTACGAACTTATAGCGCTGCTGGAAAAGGCCAGGCCGGCTTTACGTGAAAGGGTCCGCCTTGTTGGCCATGACGCTATAGAACGCAATGTGAGGGCCCTCAAAAACGGCGGGATTTCATTCATACTTTCCCAACGGCCCGAACTGCAAGGATATGACGCTATCAAAGCACTGGCAAATTACTTCCTGTTTAAACAAGAACCGGAAAAAACCAACTTTATGCCCATAGATATACTGATAAAAGAAAACGTAGATTATTATAACAACTATAAATTATAAATATGAAAAAAGACTTATTTGACATTCAGGGGAAAGTAGTGGTCATTACCGGAGGTTGTGGCGTACTGGGAACAGATATTGCAATATATCTGGCTGCACAGAATTGTAAAGTGGTAATATTGGACAGATTGCAGGACAAAGGCGACGAATTGGTGGCTAAGATCAAAGCCGATGGGGGCGATGCCATTTTCCTGCTTACCGACGTGTTGAAAAAAGAAGTATTGGAGCAGAACAGTACCGATATACTCAAAACATACGGACGTATCGATGTACTTATAAATGCAGCCGGTGGAAATATGCCCGGGGCAACCATTCCGCCCGATAAAAACATTTTCGACCTGAATATCGACGACTTCAGAAAAGTTGTAGACCTTAACCTTTTCGGAACTGTGATCCCGTCTATGGTATTTGCTAAATCGATGGTCGATAACGGACAGGGGAACATTATAAACTTCGCATCCGAGTCGGCGCTTCGTCCGCTTACCCGTGTTGCCGGTTATGGCGCGGCTAAGGCGGCTGTGGCCAGCTTTACCAAATATCTTGCGGGCGAACTCAGTATTAAATTCGAAGGCGATTACAGGGTAAATGCCCTGGTTCCGGGGTTCTTCGTAACCAATCAGAACCGCGATTTGCTCATCAATCCTGATGGTTCGTACACCGACCGTTCCAAAACAATTCTGGCTCACACTCCTTTCGGACGATTCGGAGATGCTAACGAGTTGCTGGGATCTGTTCATTACCTGATAAGTGACGCTTCTAAATTCGTAACCGGAACGATGCTCGTAATTGACGGCGGATTTGATGCGTTCTCTATTTAATCAGCAAATCAGCATATTCGGAAATCTGATAATTATATCTATAAGAATTTGCTAATCTGCACATTTACTAATTTACTAATTACTCATATATGATATTAAGCGAACAAACATGGCGCTGGTACGGGCCAAACGACCCAGTATCATTAGCAGACATAAGGCAAGCCGGAGCAACCGGAATCGTTACGGCCCTGCACCACATCAAAAATGGTGAAGTATGGACTGTGGAAGAAATACAAAAGCGTAAAGATATTATCGAAAAGGCAGGACTGGCATGGTCGGTAGTAGAAAGTATTCCCGTACATGAACATATCAAGACACAGGAAGGGAATTACAAGCAATACATCGAAAACTATAAAGAAAGTATACGCAACCTGGCTAAATGCGGTGTAAAGATTATCACATATAACTTTATGCCCGTACTGGACTGGACACGCACCGACCTGGCATATACCATGCCCGACGGGTCTAAAGCCCTGCGCTTCGAGCGCGCCGCGTTTATGGCTTTCGAATTGTTCATATTGAAACGTCCGGGTGCGGAAAAAGAATATTCAGCCGGAGATATTGCAAAAGCGAAGGCACGCTATGAAAGCATGTCTCAAGCAGAAAAAGATCTTTTGGTACGTAATATGATAGCCGGACTGCCCGGTGCCGAAGAAAGCTTTACCCTTCAGGAATTTCAGGCTCAACTCGACAGATACAAGAATGTAGATGCTGAAACATTAAGGAAAAACCTGATATACTTTGTCAGTGAAATAGCGCCTGTAGCCGACGAAGTGGACGCGGTACTGGCTATTCACCCCGACGATCCTCCCTACCCTATCCTCGGTCTTCCGCGCATACTTAGCACCGAATCGGATTTCAATAAGCTGGTAGAAGCCGTACCGAACAAATCGAACGGGCTGTGCTTCTGTACCGGTTCATTTGGCGTAAGAGCGGACAACGACCTGCCGAACATGATAAAACGACTTGGCGACAGGGTAAACTTTGTTCACCTGCGCTCCACCCAGCGCGACAGGGAAGGCAACTTCTACGAAGCGAACCACCTGGAAGGGGATGTGGACATGTACAACGTAATGAAAGGATTTTTGGAAGTTCAGCAAAAACGTAACATTTCCATACCTTTCCGCCCCGATCACGGGCATCAGATGATCGACGACCTGAACAAAAAAACAAATCCGGGATACTCATGTATCGGCCGCCTCAGGGGACTAGCCGAACTTAGAGGCCTTGAACTGGGAATAGCGAAAACATTGTATATAATATAAATAAGCTGTTAGCCATTAGTCACCAGCTGTTAGCCGATAAAGGTCTGACAGCCGGTGGCTAAGAGCTAAAAGCTAAAAGCTAAAAATATGAAACAATTTTTAGACGATAACTTCGTATTGCAGAATGAAACGGCAGAGTATCTGTATCATCAGCATGCAAAACATCTGCCCATAATAGACTACCATTGCCACCTGGACCCAAAACTGGTTGCGGAAGATTATCAGTTCGACAATCTCGGTGAAATATGGCTGGGTGGCGACCACTACAAATGGCGCGCGATGCGTACCAACGGAGTGGATGAACGCTACTGTACCGGAAAAGACACCAGCGATTGGGAGAAATTTGAGAAATGGGCCGAAACAGTCCCTTATACGATGCGCAACCCGCTTTACCACTGGACACATCTGGAACTAAAGACGGGATTCGGCGTAACAAAAATACTGAAACCCGAAACAGCAAAAGAAATTTTCGACGAATGTACAGCAAAGCTCCGCACCCCGGAATTCTCGGCTCGCGGACTAATGAAACATTATAATGTAGAAGCTGTTTGTACGACAGACGACCCTATCGATTCGCTGCAATATCACATCGCTTTGAAAAATGAAGGATTCTCTGTCAAAGTGCTTCCTACATGGCGTCCCGATAAGGCTATGGCTGTTGAGATTCCTGACGCGTTCAGGGGATATGTGGAAAAACTATCGGAAGTGTCGGGCGTAGCCATCAGCGATTACAGCGACCTCATTGCGGCTTTGCGAAAACGTCACGATTTCTTTGCCGGAGCCGGTTGTAAACTATCCGACCACGGTATCGAAGAATTCTATGCCGAAGATTACACGCAAAGCGAAATCGACGCTATCTTCAATAAAGTATATGGAGGCAAAGAACTTACACATGATGAAATCATCAGGTTCAAGTCGGCTATGCTTGTCGAAGGCGCGATTATGGACTGGGAAAAAGGCTGGACACAGCAGTTCCACTATGGCGCTATCCGCAACAATAATACACGCCTGTTTAAAAAATTAGGGCCGGATACTGGTTTTGATTCTATCGGGGATTTTAGTGTGGCCAAAGCCATGTCGAAATTCCTCAACAGGCTGGATACAGACAATAAGCTGGCGAAAACAATCATCTACAACCTGAATCCCCGCGACAATGACCTGATCGCTACCATGATCGGGAACTTCCAGGATGGCTCTGTTGCCGGTAAAATACAATTCGGTTCGGGATGGTGGTTCCTCGATCAGAAAACAGGCATGGAAGCGCAGATGAACTCATTGTCTAATCTCGGCTTGTTGAGCCGGTTTGTAGGTATGCTGACAGATTCGCGCAGCTTCCTGTCATATCCTCGTCACGAATATTTCCGCCGCATATTGTGTAATCTGATAGGAACAGATGTAGAACAAGGCCTGCTGCCTTCATCGGAATTGGATTTTCTGGGCAAACTGGTTGAAAACGTATCATATTATAACGCAAAAGAATTTTTTAAATTTTAACAAAGTAAGTTTCAAGATTATAGAATATGAGTATTTATATTTTTCCCGTATAAAATCTTGAAATCCCAAAACAATAAATCACATAATAACAAAAGATAAAGAAATGAAAACAGTAATTGAAGAACGTTGGGGGACGCATCCCGATGACGTAAAGCATTACGACACCGCACAATTGCGGAAAGAGTTTTTAGTAGAAAAATTATTTGAGGCCGATAGTGTACTGATGACCTATACACACAACGACCGCCTGATAATCGGAGGCGCCCTGCCGGTGAAAGAGGCCCTGAAACTGGAAACGGCAGACCTTATCCGTTCAGAATATTTCTGTGAGCGTCGCGAACTGGGTATCATCTGTATCGAAGGTGAAGGAGTAGTCACTGTAGACGGAAAAGATTATAGTATGGGATTCAAGGATGCCGTATATGTTGGCCGTGGCTCCAAAGAAGTTATTTTCAAAAGTAACGATGAGGCCAAACCCGCAAAATATTACTTTGCCTCTTCTCCGGCACATAAAGAATATCCCACAGCACAGATCACATCGTCTATGCGCCGTACAAGGGATTTGGGTGTGCCTGCTACATCCAACGAACGTTTGCTGAACCAGATCATATTGAGCGAGATCGTTCCTTGCTGCCAGTTGCAGATGGGTATGACCGAAATCAAGGAAGGAAGCGTATGGAACACGATGCCTCCTCATACACACTCGCGCCGTATGGAAGCATATTTTTATTTCAAAGTTCCTGCACAGCAGGCTGTATGTCACTTTATGGGGCAGCCTCAGGAAACGCGCCATATCTTTATGGGTAACGAACAGGCTGTTATTTCCCCGTCATGGTCTATACATTCGGCTGCGGGAACAAGCAACTATACGTTTATCTGGGCTATGTGCGGCGAAAACCTCGATTATGACGATATGGACACTTTCACTGCCGATAAATTGCGTTAAGTAAAATTTAGAGATTTAATAGTTTAAAAAATTAAACAAAATAGGCAACATCTTATAGTTTAATACTTAAATATTTAAACCTTAAACAATTAAATAAACGAGTATATGAAAAAAATATTTAGTTTCTTTCTTTCCGTTATATTCCTGTTCTCTTGTTCGTCAAACAAAGAGATGAATATAACTGTAGAGAACACAAGCGGCTTTGACCGTGTGGCCGATTTGGTAGAGATTCCGTTAGATAGCATCAAAGCGAAAATAAAATTGACCGATAGTGCTGTTTATGTAGTAAAAAACAGCGCCGGTGAAATCATTCCGTCTCAGGTAACATACGACAGGAAGCTTATTTTCCAGCCGGAACTGAAAGCCAAAGAATCGAAAAGCTTTATTATCACCACCGATACTGCGCAAACATATGCCCCTAAAACATACGGACGCTTCATCACCGAACGCAAAGATGACTTTGCATGGGAAAATGACCGTGTGGCGTTCCGTATCTACGGCCCTGCGCTGATAGAAATAGACGGCCCGAGCAACGGTATCGACGCATGGTACAAGCGTACAAACAACCTGATCATCGACAAATGGTATAAAGCCGACCTTGCCGGAGAAGCATCATATCACGAAGATCATGGCGAAGGACAGGATGATTATAAAGTAGGACGCTCACTGGGTGCCGGGGCAATGGCTCCGTATGTAAATGACAAATTGTGGCTGAATGAAAATTTTGCTTCGGAAGAATTGCTGGATAATGGTCCCCTCCGTACAACCTTCAAACTGACTTATAAAAATCTGAATGTAGATGGAAAGTCTGTAGCGGAAAACCGTACTATATCAATTGATGCAGGTTCCCAATTGTCTAAGATCGTACAGGCTTATACAATAAAAGAACCTATGCCGGTAGCAGCAGGAATCGTAAAAAGAGAGAAAAACGACTCTATTATCTCTTCGGATAAATACGTAGTATATGCCGAACCGAAGAGCGATATGGTAGACAATGTATATCTGGCATTGGTTTTTCCTCAGGGTATAGATAAATCAATTGTAGACACATACACTATAGACAACCCTAAGACAAAGAAGAAAGACGCATATTCGCATGTATTGGCGATAACTACCCAGCAACCGAATATTCCTGTAACTTATTACAGTGGTTACGGATGGTCTAAATTCGGGTTCGCGACAGTTGCCGATTTCGAAAACTATATAAAAGAATTTTCAGAAGGGTTGGACAATCCTCTTGTTATAACATATAATAAATAATTCAGACTTAAGCACTCTATGAAGAAAGTAGTAACATTCGGAGAAATCATGCTGCGTTTGACAGCTCCCGGATACCAGAGATTTATACAATCTAATAACTTGAACGCCACATTCGGCGGAGGCGAGGCTAATGTTGCCGTATCGTTGTCTAACTACGGTATTCCTACCGATTTTGTAACCCGCCTGCCTAAAAATGATATTGCGGAATGGTGTATTTCCGACCTCCGTAAATATAATGTAGGTGTGAACAATATCATCCGTGGCGGTGACCGTGTCGGTATCTATTTCCTTGAAACGGGGGCCGTGGCACGTGCATCGAAAGTAATTTACGACAGGGCCAATTCAGCTATTGCCGACATCAAGCCGGGGATGGTGGACTGGAAAGAAGTATTCAAAGACGCGCAATGGTTTCACTGGACAGGTATCACTCCTGCTATATCGCAGGGCGCAGCAGACGCATGCCTGGAAGCGATCAAAGTTGCGAACGAAATGGGAGTAACCGTTTCTACAGACCTCAACTATCGCAAAAACTTGTGGAAGTACGGCAAAAATGTAACGGAGGTTATGCCTGCACTTGTAGAAGGTTGTGATATAATCCTTGGTAACGAAGAGGATGCTGAGAAAGTGTTCGGTATCAAACCGGAAGGCTTCGATGTAGCTCATACCGGCGGAGAAGTGAACGCTGCCGAGTTTGAATCGGTATGTACGCAAATGATGAAACGCTTCCCCCGTGCCAAGAAAGTGATCATTACGCTTCGTGGCTCTATCAATGCCAACCATAACACATGGGGAGGATGTCTGTATTCAGATAAGTTGTATCAATCGAAACGTTATGACATCACACATATCGTAGACCGTGTAGGTGGAGGTGACTCTTTTATGGGCGGACTTATCTACGGACTTATCTCTTATCCGGATGATGATCAGAAAGCACTGGAATTTGCAGTAGCTGCATCGTGTCTGAAACATACTGTATATGGAGATTTCAACCTTGTTACTGTTTCGGAGGTGGAGAACCTGATGAAAGGTGACGGCTCGGGAAGGGTATCGAGATAAATAAACAGATACGAGTAGACAAGATACAAGTAAACGAGTTGACTCGTATCTCGTATCTTGTTAACTTGTTAACTAATAAAATAAAAATATGCAAAATCAATTTTCATTAAACGGAAAAATAGCTTTAATTACCGGAGCATCTTACGGCATCGGTTTTTCTATCGCTTCCGCACTGGCAAAAGCAGGTGCTACTATTGTTTTCAACGATCTGAAACAAGAGTTTGTGGATAAAGGTCTGGCCTCATATGAAGAAGCCGGAATAAAAGCCAAAGGTTATGTATGTGATGTGACCAGCGAAGAACAAGTAAATGCAATGGTTGCGCAGATAGAAAAAGAAGTGGGCGTTATCGACATCCTCGTAAATAATGCAGGTATCATCAAACGCATCCCGATGATAGAAATGAGCGCTGCCGAATTCCGTCAGGTTATAGATGTGGACCTCAATGCACCGTTTATCGTTGCAAAAGCTGTTATACCGGGCATGATAAAAAAAGGTCATGGTAAGATTATCAATATTTGTTCTATGATGAGCGAACTCGGCCGCGAAACGGTATCGGCTTATGCTGCCGCCAAAGGTGGTCTGAAAATGCTCACCCGCAATATCGCATCCGAATACGGAGAATACAACATTCAATGTAACGGTATCGGACCGGGTTATATTGCAACTCCTCAGACTGCTCCTCTACGTGAGAAACAGGCTGACGGCTCGCGCCATCCGTTCGATTCATTTATCATAGCAAAAACTCCTGCCGCACGTTGGGGAACTCCGGAAGACCTCGATGGTCCGGCAGTATTCCTCGCATCACAAGCTTCGGATTTCGTAAACGGGCATGTATTGTATGTAGACGGAGGTATATTGGCTTATATTGGTAAGCAACCGTAAATGAATTAAAAGTGAAAAGTGAAAAACTAAAAATATGTATCAGTAGTTTTTTACTTTTCACTTCAAATTTTTAAAGATGGATAATAACGAAAATATAATCAAAAAAGAAAAATCAATACTTGTAGTAAAAAGTTATGCTTTTGCTGTCAAGATAGTCAATCTTATTCAGTTTTTACAAAAAGAAAAATCTGAGTATGTATTATCAAAACAGGTTTTGCGTAGTGGTACAGCAGTCGGAGCTTTAATAAGAGAAGCTGAATTTGCCCAAAGCAAATCTGACTTTGTGCATAAATTAAGTATTGCTCTTAAAGAAGCGAATGAAACTGACTATTGGATTTGTCTTTTAAAAGATACCAACTATATATCAGTATCTGAATACGAAAGTTTAGCTTCTGATTGTTCCGAACTAATTTATATTTTGATATCATCTGTTAAAACTGTAAAAAATAACTTAAGTGAGAAATGAAGATTTCTTCCATTTTTCACTTTTCACTTTTAATTTTTCACTTATATGCGTTTCTCAAGGATAAAAGCCTGCCAAGTAATGGCAGAAACCGGAATGGTACCGGTATTTTACCATAGCGACCTCGAAACATCCAAGCAAGTACTGAAAGCTTGTTACGAAGGTGGAGTACGGGCTTTCGAGTTTACCAACCGTGGAGATTTTGCACACGAGATATTCGGCGAACTGAATAAATGGGCAGCAAAAGAATGCCCGGATATGATACTCGGTATCGGCTCAATTGTTGACGCAGGTACCGCTTCTTTGTTTTTACAACTCGGGGCAAACTTTGTGGTAGGTCCGTTGCTCAATCCTGATATCTTTAAGGTATGTAATCGCCGTCAGGTAGCCTATATACCCGGTTGTGGTTCCGTATCGGAAGTAGGTTATGCTCAGGAATTGGGAGCCGAAGTTGTAAAAGTTTTTCCGGGTGACGTTGTAGGCCCTGCTTTTGTAAAAGGGATAAAAGCACCTATGCCATGGTCGAGCCTAATGGTAACAGGCGGGGTAACCCCCACCGAAGAGAACCTGAGTAAATGGTTCGGAGCCGGAGTAACCTGTGTAGGTATGGGATCTAATCTGTTTCCTAAAGATGTGATTGCAGCAAAAGACTGGGGCAAAATAACGGAAATGTGTAAGGATGCACTGGCCATAATAGCTAAAATCAGGAAATAATATAAATCTTAAAACAATTCCATGAATAATCAAAAAATGACAAACTACAGGTGGACCATCTGTGCAATGCTTTTCTTCGCCACGACAGTTAACTATCTGGACAGGCAGGTATTGTCTCTCACCTGGGATGAATTTATCAAGCCGGAGTTCCATTGGGATGAATCCCATTACGGTACAATTACATCTGTATTTTCTTTTGTATATGCAGCTTGTATGTTGTTTGCAGGTCGCTTCATCGACTGGCTGGGCAGTAAGAAAGGGTTCCTCTGGGCTATCGGGGTATGGTCCGTTGGAGCTTGCCTTCATGCTGTCTGCGGACTTGTCACAGAAGCACATGTAGGACTGCATAGCGCTGCCGAACTGGCTGCCGCTACTGGTGAAGTAGCTGTGGTAATTGCGACTTTCAGTATGTATTGCTTCTTATTTGCCCGCTGCGTACTGGCATTAGGAGAAGCCGGGAACTTCCCTGCTGCTATCAAAGTAACCGCTGAGTACTTTCCTAAAAAAGACCGGGCTTATGCCACTTCTATTTTCAACGCCGGGGCTTCGATCGGTGCGTTAGTCGCACCTTTAAGTATTCCTCTATTGGCAAAATTCTGGGGATGGGAAATGGCCTTTATTGTTATCGGTGCGCTAGGTTTTATCTGGATGGGATTCTGGATATTCCTATATGATTCCCCTGCAAAAAGCAAGTATGTGAATAAAGCCGAACTTGAATATATCGAACAAGACAAACATGAAAACGGAACAGTAGATAGCGGAGAAGAGACTGAAGAAAAAAAGATTCCTTTCTGGAAATGTTTCTCTTATAAGCAGACCTGGTCTTTTGCTATCGGTAAATTCATGACCGATGGTGTATGGTGGTTCTTCCTCTTCTGGACTCCATCTTACCTGAACACACAGTTTGGTATTAAAACTTCCGAAGGACTGGGAATAGCGCTAATCTTTACACTGTATGCGATTACCATGTTATCCATTTTCGGCGGAAAATTACCGACCATCATTATGAATAAAACAGGATTGAACCCATATGCCGCACGAATGAGGGCGATGTTAATATTCGCATTCTTCCCGCTAGTGGTCTTATTCGCTCAACCATTAGGTACAATTTCGCCCTGGTTGCCTGTGATAATGATAGGTATCGGAGGTGCAGCCCACCAGTCGTGGTCGGCCAACATCTTCTCTACGGTAGGCGATATGTTCCCTAAAGGAGCGATCGCATCCATTACCGGTATCGGGGGTATGGCCGGAGGTATCGGTTCCATGATATTGCAAAAATCCGCAGGTAACTTATTTGTATATGCAGATGAAACTCAATTGACATTTATGGGATTTGAAGGAAAACCGGCAGGTTACTTTATTATTTTCTGTGTTTGTGCTGTAGCTTATCTTATAGGCTGGGTCATAATGAAATCATTAGTCCCTAAGTATAAGCCAATCGATAATATTTAACCGGATACGACAATATACAAAACAAAAAGCAGAAGAATACATTGAGTTTCTTCTGCTTTTTTATTAACTAAAAAGATTAAATTCTACAGTTTTACTTTTTCCAGAGTTTTTCCATATCTTCCAACGTCTTTCCTTTTGTCTCCGGCAAACGCTTCCATACAAACAATGCTGCAAAGATCGCCAATGCTCCGTAGATCCAATATGAGAATCCGTGATTGAACATACCCACCAACGTATCATTCTTGTCCATAATAGGGAATGTCCACGAAATAAGGAAATTCGATACCCACTGTGCAGCTACGGCAATAGACATTACGCTGGAGCGAACCGAGTTCGGGAATATCTCCGCCAGCATCACCCAGCAAACAGGTCCCCACGACATGGCAAACCCGGCTGTGTATGTAAGCATGAACACAAGTTTAAGTCCTCCCGGAAGGCCTTGCGAAAAGGATGTCCCCAAACCTAACAT
This sequence comes from Dysgonomonas termitidis, assembly GCF_042654545.1. Lineage (GTDB taxonomy): Bacteria > Bacteroidota > Bacteroidia > Bacteroidales > Dysgonomonadaceae > Dysgonomonas > Dysgonomonas termitidis. The sequence goes on along the minus strand of NZ_JBHSGN010000118.1, from coordinate 26,888 downwards.
GGATACGGCCATAACCAAAGCGCCTGTTATCAGCAATGGTTTACGCCCGAATCTGTCCACCGTCAGGATAGCCAGTACAGTAAACGACAGATTGATGATACCGACAATAATTGTCTGCAATAACGCCGAATCGGTACCCGATCCCATACTCTTGAATATTTCAGGAGCATAATACAATACCACGTTGATACCGACGAACTGCTGGAATGCAGATAATAAAACACCTGTCATAATAATAAGGAACCCGTATGACTTGATCGGGACATACAGTGCTATAAGGAAGCTTACAATCATAGATATCTCCAACGCGCTTGGAATCCCCGCCAGAGAAAGGGATATGATGCCGACAACAAACAATATGAGCCATGTCATCATAAAGCGGTAGTAAGGCTTTAGAGATACGGGTTCTTCTTTATCGAAGCTATCCTGTATTTCCTTTATCTCAGCTTTTGCCATTACGCTGCCGACAAGTTTATTGAGGATACCCTCCGCTTGTTGTATACGTCCTTTCATTACCAGCCAGCGCGGAGTTTCTGGTGCGATGAACAGCAACAAAAAGAAAATAGCAGACGGGATTGCCAGTGAGGCAAACATATATCTCCAGCCTGTAGTATGCAGCCACTCGGTATCGCCTTGTTTAGCGATAAAGTAATTGACAAAATACACGATAAGCATACCGAAAATGATAGCAAACTGGTTCAGTCCTACCAGGCTTCCCCGTTTATCCGGTGGAGCGATCTCGGCGATATACATAGGCGACACCATTGAGGCTATACCTACTCCTATCCCACCTATTATACGGTAAAATACAAAATGATATACAAATGAATGGTCGCTTTCGCCAGGCATACGGAAGCCTATTTCGGGCCATGCCGAACCGATAGCTGCCAATAAGAACAAGATAGCAGCCGCAAATAATGCTTTTCTGCGGCCAAAAGTCTGACTTACCCAGCCAGCCATTGCTGCACCGAAGATACAGCCTATCAGCGCACTGCTTATAACAAACCCCTCCATTGCATTTGCTTCATTGAGAGGCAAACCCATAGGGTCTATAAAAAAATGCCTCAGTGACTCCACTGTACCCGATATAACTGCCGTATCGTATCCGAATAGCAGCCCTCCGAGGGTAGCAATGAGCGTGAGTTTTATGGTATATGATTTACTTACTTCGTTATTCATTGGTTCTTTATTAGTTACAGGTTACGAGTTACAAGTTACAAGCAGGCAGGGTTAAGATATACTCGTAACCTGTAACTCGTAACTTGTAACTAACTAATTAAATATACATGTTTACAATAGCTTCATACAGCTCTTGCTTACCGCTTATCTGTTGCGGTTCGCCTACTTTGTGAGCAATTGTGCGCAAATCTTCAAGAGTCAGTTTACCATCTTCGAATGCTTTACCATCTCCATTGTCGAAAGAAGCATAACGATTCTGACGAAGTTTCTTATAATCAGACTTTTCAAGGATATCAGCAGCGATTAAAAGACCACGGGCAAATACATCCATACCCGAAATGTGCGCAATGAACAAATCATCTCTGTCTGTTGAATTACGACGGATCTTAGCATCGAAGTTAACACCGCCATTACCAAGACCTCCTGCCGGAAGCAATACCAGCCAGGCCTGAGCCAGATCGTACAGGTCGATAGGGAACTGGTCTGTATCCCATCCGTTCTGATAGTCGCCTCGGTTAGCGTCGATACTACCCAGAAGCCCTGCATCAACGGCAGCCTGCAATTCATGCTCGAATGTATGGCCTGCCAGTGTGGCATGGTTAACCTCGATATTTACTTTGAAGTCTTTATCCAAACCATAGTTACGAAGGAATCCAATGACAGTCTCTGTATCGAAATCATACTGATGTTTAGTAGGTTCCATCGGTTTAGGTTCAATCAGGAATGTACCTGTAAATCCTTGTTTGCGGGCATAGTCACGGGAGATTGACAGAAAGCGTGCAAGGTGATCTTTTTCACGTTTCATATCCGTATTCAATAAGCTCATATAACCTTCACGACCGCCCCAGAATACATAGTTAGAACCACCCAAAGCGATAGTAGCGTCGATCGCGTTCTTTACCTGAGTAGCTGCACAGGCAACAACGTCAAAATCAGGATTTGTAGACGCTCCGTTCATATAACGCTCATGGCTGAACACATTAGCTGTACCCCACAGAAGTTTAATACCTGAGGCCGCTTGTTTTTCTTTAGCATAATCTACGATAGTTTGTAGATTCTTTTCATACTCTGTCCAGGAACCACCTGCGTCTACTAAGTCTATATCATGGAAACAATAGTATGGTATTCCCATTTTAGTCATAAATTCGAAAGCCGCGTCCATTTTGTATTTGGCATTGCTGATAGCATCATTGCCGATATTCCACGGATGATGGATAGTTGCCCCGCCGAACGGATCGCCGCCGTTAGCGCACAATGTATGCCAGTAAGCCATAGCAAAACGCATCCAGTCTTTCATGCTCTTGCCCATCACTACTTTATTCTCATCGTAGAAACGATAAACTAACGGGTTTTTGCTTTCTTTTCCTTCAAATTTGATTTTTCCGATTCCCGGAAAGAATTCTTTTGTACCTTTTAAAATTTCCATAATTAAATTTGTTATTTAAAATGATTGATCAATGTATAATAATTTTACTTTTTCGCTTCTATCAGGAATGTGTTAATAGACTTCATCTTCATATCCGCGGTCATCATCTGGTCATCTACTTTAATCCTCAGAATCCGGTTGGCATCTTCCTCGTTTGCTGCCACTATCACCACCGAACTGTCAGGATTGAGGAACGCGAGCATGTTTTCATAACTACCTTCAGTAGAAAGACGCTTTGCTCCCGGTTTTATAAAATGGCTGAACTGTTTCATCAGATAATATTCAGGGTTATACCTGTATGTTTTATTTTCCTGATCTACCGAAATCAATGAATTTTGCGGCCATTGCCAGCGGTTGTTTGCAGGGTCTTTATCAAGTGAGATATTCCAGTACATATAAGCAGATATGCCATTGTTAAAGTAATGCTTCATCAAATTCCATATATAGAAACATTGGCTCCATGAATTCTTTCCGTCGCCACACTCACTTTCGGTCTGCATCAGCTTCATTCCGGGATATGTTTCGTGTATCTTGGCAATAGACTCTTTTCCGGCCCATTGGAAGCCGATTTGGGAAATATATTCTCCGCTCTTATTCTGCATGATGGTATCGACCAGCAAAGCATTTCCTCTCTCCATTGTCCCAAACATCACATCTACTCCTATCTCCTTCATTTGCGGCCCCAGATAACCGCCGATAAATGTGCTGAGACCTGCGGCTGTCCATGTACAGGACGGAAATATCTGGCATGAATTAAATTCATTCTGAGGGGCGACCATTCCGATGTTTATGCCTTCATTCTTATAAGCCTCTATAAATTTCCTGAAATATAGGGCATAAGCCTTGAAGTATTCAGGCTCCTGAATAAACATATTTGTTCCTTCCAGATCCTGAGCGGGACTTCCTTCCAGATCATTCACTTTCGGATTCGGCTTACATGCATAATGCTTATTATATTTCATCCATGAAGGCGGACACCAGGGCGATGCCCAGATTTTCACATCAGGATTTATTTTTTGAGCAGCTTTTATGAAAGGTATCAGCGTTTCCTTGTCATTGTCGATAGAAAAGTCTTTCATTTCGAAATCCTTATCCGTTTCATTGTACGAATACCAGTCCCGGGAAAAATCGTTCGCGCCCAAAGGCATGCGGTTGAGCGTAAAATTCATCCCGTCTTCGCTGAACAGGTCTTTTATCACAGCGTCCCGATCTGCATCTTTCAATGCCGAGATAGTAACCCAGCCGAGTTCATTGAAGCACCCGCCAAAACCATCTACGGTCTGTAGATGTTTATCTGTCAATATCGTTACATCAGCTTCAGCAGTTGCCTCTGTCATGACTATCGACGGGTTTTCTACAAAACAGGAATCGGGTGTTGTACTTACCCATTTTACCTGACGGGACTCAGAACACGAACAAACTAAACCGACAAGTCCAATTATACACAATACTTTTTTCATAATTTCCGCTTCTAATTGGTTAACTATTAAATATTATTTTGTCACAAGACTTTTCCAACGCTCATACGCTTCCCTGTATTCCGCCCTATGAGCTGTATCCGGTTCTATCACCGACAATTTTTCGAGCGAAGCGAAAGCCTCTTTATTCGATGCGTACAGCCCGATACCGATACCCGCGCCTTTTGCAGCTCCGGCAGCACCGTCCGTATTGTAGAGTTCTATGGTTGCTCCACTCACACTGGCAAGCGTTTGCGCGAAAACAGGGCTGAGGAACATGTTGGCATAACCGGCTTTTATGGTATGAATATCCATACCCATCCCGCGCATTATCTCCATTCCGTATTCGTATGAGAACACGATGCCTTCCTGAGCTGCGCGGAGTACATCTTTCTTGTCATGTATATTGAAATTAATACCGTGTATAGAACAATTTACATCCTTATTCTCAAGAACACGTTCTGCCCCGTTACCAAACGGGATTATACTTAACCCTTTGGCTCCGACCGGAGATTGAGCAGCCAAGCCGTTCATATCCGCATATGAAAGGCCTTCCAATGCCAGATTACGCTTCAGCCACGAATTGAGGATACCTGTACCGTTGATACACAGCAAAACTCCAAGGCGGGTCAGGGCGGGGGTATAATTAACATGGGCGAATGTATTTACACGCGAAAGTTTATCATAATTGAGTTGATCCAATACGCCATATACAACACCAGATGTTCCGGCCGTAGATGCTATTTCTCCCGGTTCGAATACATTCAGAGACAGCGCATTGTTAGGCTGGTCGCCCGCACGGTAAGAAACAGGAGTACCTTCTTTCAATCCCAGTTCCTTTGCTGCCTCAGCCGACACATTTCCCTGTACGCCAAATATCGGTTTTATCTCAGGGAAAAAGCTTTTCGGTATTCCATAATAGTTGAGTACGTCTTCCGACAATGCATTTGTCTTGAAATCCCAAAAGATACCTTCCGACATACCCTCGATAGTTACCACAATATCTCCTGTAAGTTTCATGCCGATATAGTCGCCAGGAAGCATCAGTTTATCTATTTTTTCAAATACTTGTGGTTCGTTTTCTTTCACCCATGCCAGTTTGGATGCTGTAAAATTACCCGGAGAGTTCAGCAAATGAGAAAGGCATTTTTCTTCACCTATCGCCTTAAAGGCTTTTTCGCCATATGGCACGGCACGGCTATCGCACCAGATAATGGAAGGACGCAGGACATTTTTGTCCTTATCTACCAATACCAATCCATGCATCTGCCAGGTAATACCTATGGCCTGAATATCCTCTCCCTTAGCCCCAGCTTTCTGCATTACCGATTGATGGGCCAGTTTCAGGTTTGTCCACCAGTCGGCAGGGTCTTGTTCCGCCCAGCCTGATTTTACCGCGGTGATTTTCATTTCTTCTTTCGGGAAGAAATCCGATGCAACGATCGTGCCTGTATCGGCTTTTACCAGACAGGCTTTTACAGACGAACTGCCTATGTCGTAACCTAATAAATACATGTTTTTCAAAATTATTAGCCCCCTGTCCCCCAGATGGGGAATAGCCAGAGAGGCAGATTATATACTAGTCTTTCTTTTATTATACTCCTTTTTGTCGAATTTATAGAAGCGGGCAGCCCGGTGAGAAACATCTTTCTGCCTCTCCTCCAATGCCATAACATACGGCATTGCAGCTACCTTTTTATGAAAATTGCGTATATCGATCGCTTTATTGTAGATTGCCTCATACAATTTATGTAACTGGCTTATTGTAAATTTCTGAGGGAGTAGTTCGAAAACAATTGCGGGATCAAATTCTATCCATTGGCGGATCTCGGTCAGGGATTCTTTCACTATCCGGTTATGGTCGAACGGCATTTGTGGAAGTTTGGAGATCGGGCACCACTCTGTCAGTTTATATTTCGAGATATTATTCAGTTTACGGTCCACCTTGGAAAGGGAGAGATAAGCAACGGTTATCAACCTGTTTATATTGGGCTGATAGGCTACATCGAGCCATTTTACATCATCCGGATTCTTTGCACGGTCGGGTGAGGCGAAACAACGGAACTGTTTCAATGACATCCGTTTGATCCCTGTCAATTCAAAAAGAACCCTGTGGGCGGCATCATCTACATCTTCCTCGGTATATATAAGGCTCCCGGGTAATTTCATATCCTTCACCCCTTTTTTATCAGCACCACGCTGAACAAGGAGAATGTTTAGCTGATCGTCTTCAAAGCCAAAGACAACACAGTCTACTGATACATATGTATGGATAAAATTTGCTTTCATGGTATCTTAATCATAGAATGTGATACACGAAAGTACAAATAATATTTACACATCAAACTATTACAGAGAAAAACTTATCGTAAATAATTGTAATACTGCTACTTAAATATCATACACAAGACAATAAGAATACCCGTCATATTGTAATAAATACATTAAGCATCCTTTTACACAAAAGGAGTTACAGGCAAAGATGAGAATTGTATATATATGTTAAAAAAAACAATAAGGCAGAGTGTATTTTTTATTTAAATATTCATTGTATAAATATCTTTTCCGCATTCATACCCCTGTTCATATAAAGAGGTCAGTTTATCCACATCTTTTTCTATGCGGTCTACCAATATGGGTTCTTTCGGACGGATGACGAATATTTGCCCTTTTTCTTCCAGTTTATCAACTAAATCGAGCTGGGCGTTATACAAGCTATTCCGGTTACTTAATGCCTCACGCATAGCCGGATATTTACGATATATGAAAGAAGGTACTTTTATATCTTTGCCTTCCTTGCGGTAGCCTTTGTTGCGGGTAAGTACCACTACGTTTTTGCTGTATCCCTGTTCCATTGCCCGGACAACCGGTACAGAATCGCAGATACCCCCATCGAGCATCGGGATATTATCCACATATGTGATGGGGCATAACAGAGGCAGGCTGCTCGAAGCCTTAACAATATCTATAACACGTTCCTTATTGCTTTTCTCTTCGTAATATTCCGCTTTTCCCGTCAGGCAATTGGATGTCACCATTTCGAAACGGGCGGGAGAAGAGAAATAGGCTTCATAATCGTAGGGAATGATATTATCGGGGAACTCATGGAATAATAAGTCAAAATCCATGATATTGCGTTTCTTAATATAATGTTTGAACCCTATATATTTATATTTAGCCAGCAAGTCGATATTGCTGTATTTGGCACGGCCCCGCTGTTTTGAGATATAAGACAGCCCGTTGCATGCACCGGCAGATACCCCGATTGCGTATGGAAACGTAATATTATTATCCATAAAATAGTCGAGTATGCCACATGTAAAAACCCCGCGCATACCACCGCCTTCCAATACCAGTCCTACATTTGTTGTGTCAGTCATCAGTTATAACATTGATATAATTTCTAAAATTACATATTTTTCCGGACAACAAAAAAGGGAAAAGCCCTGCCCCCGTCATTCATCCGGGGAGCAGGGCTTTTATATATAGAGAAAGAGTGTATACTTCTTATTTCTGGGACATAAGATAATCGCCGTCGTTATTCAGGTGTATCTGCTTTGTTGCAAGCAACTCCCCTTCACTGTCATATATATGCACCAGCTGTTCCGAGCGGCAAGACCACGTGTTTAACTTATCACTCCATTCGGTATAGATAAGATTTATAATCTTTCCCTCACCATTACATTCATAGTCATATTTCTGACTACCGATCCAACCGCCATTACCATCCCATTTATATAAGACTTTTTTCTGAATAAGTCCGTCTGCATTGTAATAATATACAACTTTATCCAACGGACGGCCCATTTCCATATCGTAAGAGATAAGTTCTTTAACTACTCCTGTCGCGGAGATTTCTTCATTGCTATAAACTCTTGTTTTAGGTTCACCTGCATAAAGACTTGTTACTGATAAAAAAGCTGTAAGGACTGAAGTTAAAATAATTGTTTTCATGATTGTATCTTTTATAGTTATTGTTATTTATTTCTTTTCGATTTTTAATCGTTTTCTATTAATATGACGCAACCGGCATGATAATAGTTACAGATTATTTCAATAAAATATTTCATTTAACAATATTTAAATCACTAATAATCAGATGTAATACACAATACATAATAAAATATATACAATAATACTATGTTATACATACTACATAAAATAAAAAATATATTCTGAACAGATAATCACCGGAAAATCAAAACCTTTAACAGCGTGTTACCATTACTGCCAAAGGCTTTGACTTCTCTTTATTATCATTTTATGGCAATTAATTCGCCTGCGGAGTTATAGGTATGAATAAATTCTTTGACATTAGCTGACCAGCTCTTTGATTTTTTATTCCAGTCGGCACGAACTATTTTAGCCACCAGCCCATTATCGTTGTATTCGTAAGTATATTGCTGAAAGTTTGTCCATCCGGAATCGCCATCCCACTTATAAATTGTCTTATTGAATAGCTTATCTGATTTATCATAACTGCAAACTTCCTTCTTAACAGCTTTCAGACCGCTGTCATCAAAGTAAGTATATTCTTTCAATGTACCCCATCCGGTAGGTTCTACATTGGTAAAAATTTTAGGTTCCGGCTCGCCTGCATATAGATTTGTTACAGAGAACAACACAGCTAATATAATGGATAAAAATATCGTTTTCATGATTACACTCTTTTTGGTTTAAAATTTCCTTTTACTGAATTTTATTGAAGCGCTTTCTATTATATATGACGCATATAAAAATAAAACGTTACAGATTCTTGTGGAAAAATAAGGAGATCTTAAAAAAGAACATGTAATTCAATCCGCATTGCTTAATGTTTGATTGCGTATTTCATGAAAATAGATAAAACAAAAGCCTTTGAAATTCTGTAATCAGAATTTCAAAGGCTTAAGTAAGTATATTATATTTTTAATATGCGCGTGCAAATACCACCCGCTGAGCCGACGGCTTACCTGTCACCATACACTTACCCGGTGTTTTACCTCCTTCGAGAGGAATACAACGGATAGTAGCTTTGGTTTCGGCTTTTACCTTTTCTTCTGTTTCGGCTGTTCCATCCCAGTGAGCAAGAATAAAGACACCTTCTTCTATTTTTTCCTTGAATTCGTCATAAGAATCGACAGTGATGGTCTGCGCAGTTCTATGGTCGAAAGCCTTCTTGTATATATTCGCCTGAATTTCATCCAGCAGGTTTTTGATATATACATCAAGTCCGTCGCACGACACAGTCTCCTTTGTCAGTGTATCACGGCGGGCAACTTCTACGGTATTGTTTTCCATGTCGCGCGCACCCATTGCCAGACGTACCGGCACCCCCTTCAATTCGTATTCCGAAAATTTCCAGCCCGGCTTCTTATTATCGGCATTATCATATTTAACACTGATGCCCAATGCTTTCAGCGATTTTACAAGACCATCCACTTTTTCATTGATAAGGGCTAATTGTTCTTCCCCTTTATAGATAGGAACAATTACAACCTGAAACGGAGCGAGTTTTGGAGGAAGCACCAGACCATTATCATCTGAATGTGCCATTATCAATGCGCCTATCAAACGAGTAGAAACGCCCCATGAAGTAGCCCATACATAATCCATTTTACCTTCCTTGTCCGCAAATTTTACATCAAATGCTTTGGCAAAATTCTGGCCTAAGAAGTGTGATGTACCCGATTGCAGAGCCTTACCATCCTGCATCATAGCTTCAATAGTATATGTATCGACAGCTCCTGCAAAACGTTCCGAAGCCGATTTTACACCCTTAATAACAGGCATTGCCATATATTCTTCGGCAAATTGCGCATACACATTCAGCATCTGTACAGTTTCCGCCTCAGCTTCTTCTCTTGTTGCATGAGCGGTATGCCCTTCCTGCCACAAAAATTCGGCTGTACGAAGAAACAGGCGTGTACGCATTTCCCAACGGACAACATTCGCCCACTGGTTTACCAGAATAGGCAAATCACGATAAGACTGTATCCAGTTGCGATAAGTATTCCATATAATAGTCTCTGATGTAGGACGTACAATCAGTTCCTCTTCCAGTTTTGCTTCAGGGTCTACGATTACACCCTTCCCGTCCGGATCGTTCTTCAGGCGGTAATGAGTTACTACAGCACACTCTTTGGCGAAACCTTCCACATGGTCGGCCTCCTTGCTTAAAAATGATTTGGGGATGAAAAGCGGGAAATAAGCATTCATATGCCCTGTTTCTTTGAACATATCGTCCAACTGACGCTGCATTTTTTCCCATATTGCATAGCCATATGGTTTGATCACCATGCAACCACGCACAGCGGAATTCTCCGCTAAATCCGCTTTCAATACCAAATCGAGGTACCACTGACTGTAATCCTTACTTCTTGGTGTCAGTTCTTTTAATTCTTTTGCCATATTTTGTTGAATTTCTCAAAATCGCTACAAAGTTAACAAAAGCCATTAATTAAACTATAGGTAACAAACAGATTTATCAAACTAATAAGATCCCGTTGGAAGGTAAGAAACTACTGCCTGATATTAGGCATATCAATATTAAATACAGTCCCCATATCCGTAACCGAATCAATGCTGATCTTTCCTTTATGAATTCTGATAACTTTGTCAACAAGGGCCAGTCCTATCCCATTTCCATCAATGAACTCCTTGTTTTTACCCCTGTAAAACGGCTTAAAAATATTACCCAGGTCTTCGGCGGGAATGCCGATACCTGTGTCGGTAAAACTTAGATGAATAACATTTTCTTCCGAAGATATTTTAACGGTAGATTTCTTATTATCCGAGAACTTACAGTTGTTTTCCATCAGATTGGCAAAGGCTGTTTTGAGTAAATATTCATTACCTGTAATGATTAGCTCCGCATCACTCTCCGTGGGATGGGAGAACTGCAGTTCAACTTTATACAAAGAATTGGATTTCAATACATCTTCCCTGGCATCCAGCACTATTTCATCGATACGCACTTCGCTCATGGATATCTTACTTTCTTCGTAGCTTGCTTTGGCAAGATCCAATAATCCGTTGACCAGCTTAATTAACCGGGCAGCATCATATTTTGAGTTTTGTAAGGTATTGATATAATCCCCGACAGTGCGCTCTTTCAAAAGTGCATAATCTATCTCGCCGATCAAGGTAGCAAGCGGAGTCCGCAATTCGTGGGATACATTGCTGACAAACATCTTTTGCGATTCGAATGAAGACTCGATAATGTCGAGTGTCTTGTTGAAAGAAGCGGCAAGTTCTCCGAATTCATCGTACTGATTGTAATTCAGCAAACGCAGGTGTAAATTCTTTGCGGTAATATCCTTCATTTTGTCAGACATCATGGAAACAGGTTTCAATGCCCTTCTGGCAAGGAAATACCCTAGTAAAAAAGACAATATGATACACCCAAAAGTCAATACAGCCAGATTAACGACAAGCCTGTGCAACTTATTATAGCCGTACCCATCATATGCCGCTGCAGTGACTACATATCGGGAAGCATTATAGTGAAAAATAAAACCTACAGCCTGATATTTCCCCACATAAAAATCAATGTTCTTTTTACTGTTAATTACATTTCTTATCAACTCGGGTGTTTCCTTTACAATATCTATATCTTTCGCGTCGTGATACAGGAGGCCAAACTGCGTGTCGTAGATAGCGACTTCCACTTCATCAATATACTCGATATTGTTTTTATAGATGGAATGCATTGTTTCGGGGCTGGCTTTAGCTTCAAAGAACAAATTAGCCTTAGAGATACCTTCCTTATACAGATCGTCATAAAACTCAATTTTCCTGTCGTGAGCTGAAACAAAATAGATTATGGTCGCAAAAACTGTAACCAGTACTGCTGTGACAATGGAATACCTGAGCGCTATTTTAGTCTTTATTTTCATTCTTCCGATTTCAGAATAAATCCGACACCCGGGCTTGTACGGATAAGCTTCTTATCAAAACCTTTATCAATTTTGCCTCTCAGGTAGTTAATATATACATCTATAAAATTAGTACCTGTATCGAAGTGTGTATCCCATACCTTTTCGGCTATTTCGGTACGGGGCAATACCCTTTCAGGATTTTCGAGCAGATATTTCAGGAGATTAAACTCTTTCGGGGTCAGTTTTATTTCTTTTTCCATACGGAACACCTTACGGGTGTTCAGCTGCATGACCAGATCATCATATCTTAATTCGGCGGTTACAATTTTTTCCGTCTGGCCGGTATGCCTTTTCAACAAGACATTTATCCGGGCGTTCAACTCCCGTAAATCGAATGGCTTTACCATATAGTCATCCGCACCGGCATCAAATCCATCCAGCTTATCATCTGTCGCTCCCAGAGCCGTAAGCATAATAACAGGAGTATCCGGATATTTACTTTTAATTATCTGGGTCAGTTCGAATCCGTTGTAGTGCGGCAGGATAATATCTGTGATAACCAGATCATAGGAATCTGAGTTAATCAGCCGTTTTCCGGTATCTCCGTCAAAAGCCACGTTAACCTCAAACCCAAATTCCGCTAAACCTTTTTGCAGAAGTTCGGCTATCCGTTTCTCATCTTCTATAACAAGTATTTTTTTCATACTTTACGGGCAAAAGGTATAAAGCAAAGATAGCTTTTTTAAAACTCAATATCCCATATACCACATGTTTTTTGCAAATCGACCAGTGAAGAAGCATACCCTTTCATCGTTTCAAGGTATTGCTCCTGAACCTCGTTATATGTCCGCTGAGCGATCAATACCTCCATAATGCTGGTTTCCCCTCTTTTGTACTTGTAAACCATCCCGTCCAGTATTTTATACGATTCTTCCAGAAGGCCGGTCTGATACTGCCTTACCTTTTTCTTTGCTGCCTCGAAGTGAAAAAAAGCCTGTGAAATCTCAGAATGAAGCCGCAATTCCGTATTTTGCCTCTGCACTTCCGATTGTTCAATACCCAGTTGCGCAACCTTTACCGCCCCCTTGTTAAGATTGGATATTTTCAGGGGAATAGAGATGCCAGCCGTATAGGAACGGGAAGGTGGCATAAATCCATGCCAGTCGCGTTCGTAGTTGAGGGACAAACCCAGATCCGTTTTCCGTTCCGCCTTCACCAACTTTTGCTGATTGACCGAGACCTCAACATTCTTGCGGGCGGCAAGAAGGTCTATACGATTGGACAGCCCTGTGGCAGTAAGCTCCGGGAGCATATAATCCCTGTTTAAAAGATCCCACTTTCCCGATGGAATGTTCAATGTGTCGGATGATCTTCCCATAAACTGATTGAGAACAACCAAAGCGGATTTATAGACTGCTTCCTGTTCGAATACATCGTTGAGCAAAGTTGCGGCTTCCAGTTTCGATTGTCTTGCATCTGTTTCCGTTATTTCCCCCAGTTTAAAGCGGACACTATCCGACCGGCTCAGTTGGAGCATGTATTCATAAGAACTCTTTTTCACGGACAGAAGCTCTTTTTGCTGAATAGCATCCAGAAACAAGTTGGCTGCCTCAGCCCGCAATTCCTGATAATAATATTCCAAAGCCAGATTTTCCAGTTCTGCCTTACTTTTAGCAAGCCGTACCCTTGCACCGCGTTTATTCCCCAACTCCAGGTTATAGGCCAGACCTAAAGTGAAAGTTTCATCGGCGGCTTCAAACACCAAATCGGGATCGGGCAATACCTTTTGGGCAATTATTTCCACTTCGGCTATACTTACATTATATTTTTCCGCTAAATAACCGAGATTATTTCTGCCGACCCGGTTTAGAAATTCGGAGAAAGATATCGCTTGCTGCGTCCCATCCACAGAATTTTGCGACCGGATACCAGTCACAAAATTCACAGAGATGAAACTTATTATTATTATGGATTTCAATTTATTAATTTTCATACTCAGGTTCTTTTCTTGATTTTTCAACTCTCGACTCTATCAGATAATAGAAAGCAGGCAGGGCAAATAATGTAATAACGGTAGAGAATATCAGCCCGTAAACGATAACTGTAGCCAGCGGACGCTGCACATCGGAACCTATCCCTGTTGCCAGGGAAGCAGGCAGCAAACCCAATATGGCTACCGTAGCAGTCATCAGCACCGGGCGGAAACGATGGCGGGAACCATCGGATACCGCTTTCAGGAGAGGCATACCGTTCTTGCGCAAACCGTTGATATGCGAGATCATGATCACCCCGTTCTGGATAGCTACCCCGAACAGGGCGATAAAGCCAACGGCAGAAGATACGTTCAGGGTCATGCCCCGTACATTCAGCGCCAGCATACCCCCGAACAGAGCAAGCGGAACAATGGAAAGCACAAGGCCTGCCTGCCGGAACTTACCGAATGCGGTATAAAGAAGGACAAACATTATGGACAATGCTAACGGAACGATAACCGCCAACCGGGAATAAGCCCTGTTCTTATTTTCGAACTGCCCTCCCCATTTGATATGATAATCATTGTGGTCATATTTTACATTCTTTTCAATGGAGCGTTGCGCCTCATCCAAAAATGAAGCCAGATCCCGCCCGCGAAGATTTAATTTCACCGTCAGATGACGTTTGTTCATTTCGCGTGTAATGGTACTCTCTCCCGTGCTCATTTTAATATCCGCGACCTGCGACAAGGGGATCTTTGCTCCGGCAGGCGATGTAAGCATCAGTCCTGCAATTTTTTCAGGCGTATTGCGCGAATTTTCTTCATACTTGCAGGTAATATCATATACCCTGTCGTTCTGGTAAACCTGCGATATAGCTTTCCCTCCGATGGCAACTTCGATCAGGTCGCTTACATCCGAAACATTCAAACCATAGCGTGCAATGGCATCCCGGTTCATGTAAACCTGGAGCTGGGGTAAAGGCGGTTCCTGGTCTATATCCAGATCTACCGCGCCCTCCACACTTTTCAATGTGTTCATTATATCTTCGGCAATCCTCCGTGTCTCTTTAAATTCGTCGCCATACACTTTGACAACCAGTTCGCTGTGAGCCCCTGCAATTTTATCCATTACCCCGTCGATCATAGGCTGACTGAAACCTACACGGAAACCCGGTAACGATTCATACTCTTTCGCCAATTCGTCTATCAGGTCGTTCTTGGTTTTCCCTCCGGGCCATTCATTATATGGCTTTATGCCTACCGACACTTCGTAATGCGATGGGGTGAAAGGGTCTGTTCCATCATCGTTCCGTCCCGCCTGAACGGCAATATATGTAACTTCGGCATATTTCATTGTCCGTTGACGAAGCGTATCGGACAGCTCCCTCGATTTTTCCACTGATATCCCCGGTGGCAAGTTTACCTGCATCCAGATCGAACCCTCGTCGAGTACCGGAAGAAAATCCTTTCCGACAAACATAGTCAGGCCAATGGCACAAATGAAAATCACCGCAACGGATGCAATCACTTTTCGGGGTTTTTCCAATATCTTGTTTATCGCAGCGGAATATTTCAAAGTGAGTTTTTCCAGCCATTTGTTATGATATACTTTCTTCGGTTTACAGTACAAAGCATATCCGATGCCCGGCATCAGGAACAAAGCTACCAACAAGGCTCCAAAAAGGGCATAGCTCACAGTAAATGCCATAGGTGTAAACAACTTGCGTTCGACACGCTCGAAAGCAAAAAGGGGCAGATATGCAGTGATAATAATGACAGTGGCAAAAGCAATTGGCTTGGCAACCTCTATAACACGTTTCGATATGCTTTTTTCGTCCAGATATTCCTGTAGATGATCTTCCCGCTTTTTGAGTATCGTCTCCAGCATCACAATAGCCCCGTCAACTATGATACCGAAATCAATAGCGCCCAATGACAGCAGGTTAGCGGGAATATCGGTCAAATGCATCAATATAAAGGCTATAAGCAACGATACAGGGATAGTAACGGCCACCAGCAAAGCTCCGCGCCAGCTTCCCAGAAAGACGATAAGTACAACGGTAACCAAGACCATTCCTTCGAGCAGGGTCCGTGATACGGTGTGAAGGGTTGTATCCACCAGTTCGGTACGGTCGAGAAAGGTATGGATATTTACCCCATCGGGCAGGATCTCATTATTCAGCTCGTTTACTGCATTTTTGATGCCTTCCAGTACAGTGGAAGGATTTTCATGCTTCAGTAGCAGGACTATACCTTCTATGCTTTCCGAATATTCACGTTTACGGTCGGTGTATCCGAAAACACCTTTTCTTTCAAGATTTCCATACTTAAGCTTACCTATGTCATTCAAGAAGACCGGAACACCGTTTTCCGAGCTAACGACAATTTTACCCAAATCCTCCAAACCGGATATAAGGCCGATACCACGTACCACATAGCCCAAGTCGCCACGGTTCAGCACGCTGCCGCCGACATTGGAATTATTGTTCTTTATAGCATCAATCACCTGATTTAGAGAAAGGTGATACTGCTCCAGTTTCTGAGGGTCTACCTCTACCTGATACTGGGTGGTTATCCCTCCGAAGTTGCTTACATCGGCCACACCCGGCACCTGCTTTATCCGTGGGATGATTACCCAGTTTTGCAGGTCAGTGATCTCTCTCAAAGAGTGTTTGTCGCTTTCAATGATATAGCGATAAATTTCTCCTGTCGGCGACGTCAGCGGGTCCAGTCCCGGCACAGCGCCATATGGCAGCTCCACTTCATCGAGCCTTTCCTGAACCCGTTGGCGGCTCCAGTAATCCTCTGTTCCGTCTTCGAACACGACAGTTATCATCGACAATCCAAAAGTACTCTTGCTTCGCATGACATGCATACCCGGCAAGCCGTTCAAGGCCCTTTCGATAGGTATTGTTATCTGTTGCTCTACCTCTTCCGCTGCCAGTCCCGGCACCTGGGTCACTACCTGAGAGGTAACATCGGCAATATCGGGATAGGCTTCGATGGATAACTGCTTCCATGAATAATATCCGAAAAAACAGAGTATAATGAAAAGGCAGAGTATAACCCAGCGCTTTTGGATCACTGTCAACATTAAATCTTTTTTCATAACTCGTTTATTTTAAATAATATCCACCTTCACTGATTATCTTACTGCCAGATCCCAGTCCTTCTGCGATCACGGCTTTTCCGTTTTTCGAAACCTCTACTTCCACCGGTGTACGCACATAGGTATCGGGTGCTGATAGTACATATACATAACTGTATTTCTCGCCCTGCAATAAGGCTGTCTCAGGTATATGGACAAAGCCTGACGATTTGTCGAGGAAGTGTACAGTGGTATACATCCCTATTTTGAGTAATTCTTCTTTATTATCGCAAACAGACAATACTTTTATAGAACGGGTAGCTTCGTCCACAGCTTCTTCTATATGGAATACTTTCCCTTTGACAATTTTGCCGGGATATGCCTGTATATGCATTTCAATATCATCTTCTTCGTGGATAAACCGTATATCCTTTTCTTTTACCTGAGCTGTGACCCACACCTGTGAGAGATCGGCAATAGTGACTATGGGTTCGGAATCATCTTTGATGTATTGCCCCGTCACAATATTGTTTCCGATAACGTTCCCCGAAATCGGGGAACGTACGATCAAAGATTGCCCCAGCACCATATTTTCAGGGGTTACCTGAAAGACCAGAAGCGCGGCATGTGCATTTTCGTACTCTTTTTCGGCTATCTGCAAAGCGCTTAATGCTTCTTCCAACTCCTTTTGTGAACCGACTCCGTTCTCTATCAGATCCTCTTTGCGCTTCAATTCTTTTTGGACCAGTTCTTTCGCTGAATGCGCCTGATAGAAATCTTTCTGAGCCGATGTAAAGTCAGGGGAATTTATCTCGAACAAAGGGGTATTTGCACTTACACGCTGCCCCATTTTAATATACGATTTGACAATCCGTCCCGAAAAAGGCGGCGCTATGTATGCAAACTGCGTAGGAATAGGCTGAACTGTTCCTGCCGTTATCACTTCTCTCGAATATGGCTCTACCTCTACATCCGATAATTTTATCTTTGAAGTAAGGATATTATCACTGCCTATATAAACAGTATCCCCTTTCACGTGATAGCCTTTCACCTCATTTTCCACATCTTTGTTTTTACAGGCAGTAAAGCATATTACCGATGACAGTAATACAACCTGCAATTGTACCTGATACTTCATATTCATCTTTTTAGGATTATTATTTCGCTGCAAAAGTAGGGTATTACGTTTTCTCAGAATGTTAGAGAAGTATTAGGATATCATTAGAAAACCATTAGAAGAGAATGTTTGATTTTTGGAAAATAATTTATCTATATAGGTAGCTGATAGCTGGTAGATCTTTGACGTATTGATTAAAGCAGTTACGAGTTACTTCGCCCTAGGGCAGTTACGAGTTACAAGTTAGTTCTCTGTTTACTGCTAACTGTTTACTGTTAACTGATATATGTATTGCAACAATAAATGCAGTTCCAATCAATGGCTCATAGATATAACCGAGTCCGCAGAATGCACCTATAGCTGCGGTGCGCCATAATGTGGCCGCCCCGAAAGCTACGAACGCATTAGTACGCAATCCTGCCACACGTTGACGCAACTGGCATTCGAGTCCTATACATGCCCAGGAATAGAGCCAGTCCTATATTTGTTGTAAATGAAATCATTGTTATTTATATTTTTACAGCCATCTCAAAAATTTGCGGACATACCAACCCTTTATCAGTTGAGTCAAAAAGCAATAACTCAAAAGGATGCCTATCAACCAAGGAAAATAAGACCAGGGCAGCGGAGCAAAACCTATAGATGCACCAAGGCCGGTAAATGGAATGACAATCCCTACTGCCATTACGGCAAAAGTGGTCATCATAACAGGCAGTGAAGCCCGGCTTTGTATGAATGGTATTTTCCGGGTACGTATCATATGTACAATAAGCGTCTGGGAAAGCAGTCCTTCGATAAACCAGCCCGACTGAAACAGCGACTGATCATCGGGAGTGGTACATTTGAATATATACCACATCACCAGATAAGTCGCAATATCGAATATAGAACTTATCGGCCCTATCCGTATCATAAAGCGCCTGAGATCCGAAGCATCCCATTTGCGTGGTTTCCGCAGATACTCTTTGTCCACGTTGTCGAAGGGAATAGTTATCTGAGAAATATCGTAAAGCAGATTCTGAATGAGCAAATGTATTGGCAACATTGGCAGAAAGGGCAAAAATGCGCTTGCCGCAAGAACGCTGAACATATTCCCAAAGTTGGAACTGGCTGTCATCTTGATATATTTCGTGATATTCCCGAATATCTTTCTTCCTTCGACAACACCCCTTTCCAGCACCATCAGGTCTTTCTCGAGCAGAATAATATCCGCCGACTCCTTGGCAATATCCACTGCCGTGTCCACAGAAATACCGATATCAGCCTGACGCAATGCGGCAGCATCATTTATCCCGTCTCCCAAGAAGCCTACCGTATTGTTATGGCTTTGCAGTATTTCTATTATCCTCGACTTTTGTAAAGGGGTCAGCTTTGCGAAAATATTGGTTTTGACAACTTTTTTTTCAAGTTCATCATTGTCCATCGTTTCAATCTGTGGCCCCAATAAAATATTCCCGGCATTAATACCGACCTGCATACAGACATTTTTAGTTATCAAGGCATTGTCTCCCGAAAGCACTTTTACTTCCACACCATGTTCGTACAAAGCTTTGATAGCTTCAGAGGCTGACGCTTTAGGAGGATCGAGAAAAGCGAGATAACCTATAAGTACCATTTCGGATTCATCTTCTACAGCGAAAGAATGCTCCTTCTGCACCCAGCTTTTATGAGCGATACCTAACACTCTCATTCCCTTCATGTTGAGTTGCGCCCCTACATTAAGCAAATTGTCCTTTATCTGTTTTGTTATCGTAACCGCCTTGCCCTCAAATTCAGCATATTTACAGATAGACACAATCTCTTCGATAGCCCCTTTCGTTATAATTTGCCGTTTGCCTTGTTTATCCTCAACAATAACAGACATCCGGCGGCGGTTAAAATCGAAAGGTATTTCATCTACCTTATTATATTCTTTGCCTAAATCCTGAAACTGAAGTTCTTCGCAATGGGCCAGTATAGCTTTGTCCATCAGATTCTTCAGCCCTGTCTGGAAGAAGCTGTTGAAATAGGCATGCCGGAGCACTCTCAAACTATCATTGCCTTCGACATCGAGATATCTTTCAAGTATGATCTTATCTTGTGTTAAAGTGCCTGTTTTATCTGTGCAAAGAATATTCATAGCCCCGAAATTCTGGATAGAGTTGAGATTCTTCACAATCGTTTTATGCCTGGCCATCTTGACGGCCCCTTTAGCCAGATTGGAGGTAACTATCATCGGAAGCATCTCAGGAGTAAATCCCACAGCCACCGATATAGCAAAAAGAAAAGCTTCGAACCAGTCCCCTTTTGTAAATCCATTGATAAAGAATACAAAAGGGACCATCAACAACATGAACCGTATAAGGAGAAGGCTGATATTGTTAATCCCCCTGTCAAAACTGGTCTGGGAACGTTTTCCCACAATATTCCGGGCAATAGTTCCCAGATAAGAATTACTGCCGGTGTTGATAACGATTGCCTTAGCGGAGCCGCTAACCACATTCGAACCCATGAAACATATATTGTTCAGTTCTATAACACTTCCTGTTTTCGGAGAATGCTCTATAAGGTGAGGGGTCTTTTCCACTGCATCGGATTCTCCCGTAAGAGAAGACTGGCTAACGAATAAATCTTTTGCTTCTACAATCCGGACATCTGCGGGGACCATATCGCCAGCCGAAAGGAATATAACATCTCCGGGAACCAGATCGACTATATTTATATCGGTATATGCCTCCGAACCTTTACGGAAAACGGAGACTTTATTGTTTACCATCTTTTTGAGGGCTTCGCCGGCCTTGTTAGACTTCCACTCCTGATAGAAACGGAGCAGACCACTCAATGTTACCATGGAAGTTATGATTACCACGGTTATCCATTCCCTTTTGTCGGGTGCAGCCAGAATGACATCGAGTATAATGGAGATGACCGCTAAAAACATCAATATTCCGATAAATGGATTGATAAAAGCTTTTATGAGTATGATAAACCACTTATTATTGCTCTCTGTTATTATCTCATTTTTGCCGAAAATCCTCAGTCTTTCCGCAGCTTCTGCAACATACAACCCTTCTCTTCGCGAATCCAGCAAAGAGTAAATGTGCTTGTTAGAGTGTGATGCTGCCTGGAATAGTTTTTCGCTATTGAATTGATACTGGGTATTCTGCGTTTTGTTCCATTTGAAAAGCCTCATAATATCATAACTTTTAATGGTTCTTATTTTTTTTGCCACAAAAGTAGGGTTATGATATCCGGAAGACTGTTAGAGATGTATTAGAATATTATTAGAAATGTATTAGAGATTTATTCCTTATGTTAAAATTGGTAGAACAGGTGTTAAAGCCAAACAAAGTTCGGAAATTTTTTGTTTTGACTTTTCTGGGATATAAAAAAGGAGTCAGATATAATATCTGACCCCCTTGCTGTTTTCCGTCGGGATACCAGGATTCGAACCTGGGACCCCCTGCTCCCAAAGCAGGTGCGCTAACCGGACTGCGCTACATCCCGTTTTTTCGTATAGCGGTGCAAAGGTATGACATTTTTTTATATTTCAAAACAAATAAACAAAAAATTACGAAACATATTTTTCGTCACTTTTTAATTCTTATATAAATAAGCATTTTAATACCATATAAAATAGCATAGATAAATTTATTCTGTTAAATAGCAGATGAAATATCAACAGGTGGTTTTTTTGTTTATTTTTGCATCTAAATCTCAAATCTTATAATTATGGTTAAAAAGGTATTCTTTTCTTTAGGGCTACTAATGCTTTCATTTTCAGCGTATGCGCAAAATCTTCAACTGCATTTCGATCCGCGTCATGCATTACATGGAGACAAAATCTCCGAAAAAAACTATTTCACGGCAACATTTGAAATGTTCAAGCCTGATAAATGGGGTTCGACATTTATGTTTGTGGATTTGGATTTTAACCAAAGCCGGGGAAACATTGGTACTATGTATCTCGAAATTGCCCGCGACATTAAATTAGGCAAAAGTCCCGTTATGGCTCATGTCGAGTTTAATGGAGGAGTAGGAAATGCCAAAAGCTTTGGGTTCTCAATAGCAAATGCGTACATGGCCGGTGCATCATACTCTACAATGGTAGGTAAAGCCATTTTAGGAACGTATGTTGTATATAAATACAATGCTTTTGAGAAAGTAAGTAATGACGTACAATGGACCGTTACATGGGGTGTCGACTTATGCGACAACAAATTCAGGGTTTGCGGCTTCATGGATGTCTGGACACAAAACAAGGCTAAATCCCATGCGGATACCCAAAGCGGTAAAGAAATCGTATTCCTGACCGAACCTCAGTTCTGGTATAATGTTACCCCTAACCTGGCTTTAGGTAGTGAAATAGAAATCAGCAATAATTTCCTCACGAAGAAAGACAAGGCCTATATCAACCCTACAATAGCCGCTAAGTGGAACTTCTAAGATTTGAAAAACAATGAAAAATCTCCTCGAAAAAACGTTCAAACTAACAGAGAATAAGACCACCATCCGCAAGGAACTTCTTGCCGGGCTTATTACTTTCCTGACCATGTCATACATACTGATAGTCAATCCTAGTATATTATCGACTACCGGTATGGACAAAGACGCCCTGTTCACTGCAACAGCTCTGGCTACAATCTTCGCGACCCTGATGATGGCTCTCTACGCCAAACTTCCGATAGCGCAAGCTCCCGGAATGGGCTTAAATGCTTTCTTTGCATTCACCATCTGCGGCGTAATGGGATATTCCTGGCAATTTGCCCTGACTGCTGTATTCATCGAAGGCATCATCTTTATACTCCTCACATTCTTCAATGTACGGGAGTTGATAGTAAAGAGCATACCGAAGGTATTGAAAGACGCCATACCTGTCGGGATAGGTCTCTTTATCACTCTGATCGGACTAAAGAATGCCGGAATAGTGGTGTCAAGCCCGGCCACACTGGTCGCACTGGGTGACTTTTCCCAACATAGCGTATGGATCGCCTTCTTAGGTCTGATTGTTACTGCTGTACTATTCGTAAGGAACATAAACGGCTCCATACTGATCGGAATAGTTGTGGCAACTATCTTCGGTATCATTCTGGGCGATGTAACACTACCAGACTCCAGTATCATCAGTACACCGCCATCTATCGCACCTATCTTTGCCCAATTCGAATGGGACCATATCTTATCGTTCAATATGCTAGTGGTGGTATTCACCCTCCTGTTCGTTAACCTCTTCGACACTGTAGGCACATTGATCGGCGTTGTTTCCAAAGCAGGGCTGGCCGATGAAGACGGCAACTTCCCTCAAATGAAAAAAGCTCTGTTCTCCGATGCATTAGGAACTACAGTAGGCTCTATCTTAGGTACAAGCACCATTACCGCATATGTGGAAAGCGCATCAGGCGTAGCATCGGGCGGACGTACCGGACTAACCTCTGTCAGTACCGCTATGATGTTTATACTTGCCCTGTTCTTTGCTCCGTTATTCCTGATGGTTCCGGCAGCAGCTACATCTCCGGCTCTTATTATTGTCGGGCTGTTTATGATCTCTTCTGTAGCCAAGATTAACTTCAGTGACATGAGCGAGGGACTTCCCGCATTCCTTACCATCGTATTTATGCCTTTCACTTATAGCATTGCCGAAGGTATTGTATTTGGTATGCTAAGCTTCGCTTTCATTAAGGTATGCGCCGGAAAATACAAAGATGTATCAGCCACAGTATATGTAATCGCCATATTATTCCTGTTAAAGATAATTCTGGATGCATCTCATATCATGAGTAATGCCGCCGGTTGAACAAACAACATGATGATATAACTCACAGTCCCTCCCCTCTTAACCGACCGGAGGGACTTCTGGTTTTTATATCTGCAATTTGCCACTAAAATGCTTATCTTTGCGTAAAAGATAATCCCTATATGAAATACAGCGACATACTTCTCGACTTAGACGACACACTGATAGACACCATAGAGAATACCCGCCTCACATTAACAGAAATATATGATGACTATGCATTCAGCCGCTACTTCCCGTCCTTCCATGACTTCTATACCATCTATTACGCAAATGTAAGCCATTTGTGGGAACTCTACGGCAGAGGACAGATCACCAAGCAGACACTGCAACGCGAACGCTTTATAGGCCCTCTGAACAGCATAGAAGAAGTCTCCGAAGAGCAGGCTCTGGCTATAAACGACGATTTCATAGCCCGGATAATGAAAAAAGGCGTATTGGTAGAAGGCGCAAAAGAACTGCTGGACTACCTGCATCCCCGTTACAGGATACATATTCTCTCCAACGGCTTCACCGAAATGCAATACATAAAGATGGAAAGCGCCGGTATTTCATCTTACTTCGATAAGGTTATCCTGTCCGACAAAGTCGGGGTGAACAAGCCGCATCCGGATATATTCACTTATGCCCTGACAGAAATCGGGGTTAAACCCGAAAACATCATAATGGTTGGTGACAACCTGTTTACAGACATTGGCGGGGCCTACAACAGCGGACTGGACCAGATATGGTATAACCCCAAAAACAAGTCCTCCGAAGATTTCGAGCCGACCCACACAGTCGCCAGACTGGAAGAGATCAGGGACATTCTGTAAAGACAGAAACCGGATATTGGATATTATCCGGCTTCTTACTATATACACAAACTAAATAACAGTAAATATCAATACTATATTTATTAGCTCTAACTGACTTAAGCTATTTTACCAGTCAAAGTAATAAAAGGTCTGTAACCTTAAATAATATATCAGTCCAGATATTTCTTCAAATCTTCCACCCACGCAGCAAGACGTGCATCGGTTTCGTTGTACTCGTTATCTTCATCTAATGCCAGACCGACAAAGCGGCCGTCGATAACAGCATCTGAGTCGTCGAATGTATAACCGTCGGTAGATACCGAACCCACGATTTCAACTTTTCCTTTCAGCGCTTTATATATGTAATACATTGCTCCCGCAAAACTTGTGGAGAATGAAGCACTGTCTCCCAGTGAGAATAGAGCAACTTTTTTTCCGGTAAAATCCATCTTTTCAACCTTAGGCAGAAGAACTTCCCAATCGTCCTGTAAATCGCCTACTCCTGTCGTAGATGCCCCGAAAATCAAAAAGTCATAAGGTTTCAAATCATCAACGCTTACACTTTCCGCATTGAAAAGTGCAGCATCGTCAAACAATGCCTGAATTTTTTCTGCTACCGCTTCTGTGGCCCCGGTAGATGAACCGTAAACTATTGCAATTTTGCTCATAACAAGTTAAGTAATTTATTAAATTGATTATCAACTATCTGGAATCATTCAAAATAGCAGAAGCCATAAAACTCTGCACTATCCCTCTCAAAGCCAGATACACAATAAACGCAATCCACAGGATATTGTTCGCATAAATATCTGAAAAAGCAAAATACAATACAAAAAATCCGGCAACTGCTATGAGCATGGAATTACGCATCTGATGGGAAGCCGTCGCCCCCACAAATACCCCGTCCCAAAGGAAAGCAGAAAAGCCCGCAAAGGGAATCATATACACCCAGACATGGAATTGCCTGCTGAATTCGATAATATTCTGCTTATCGGTCAAAATACCCAATATCTGATCCAGAAAGAGGACATAGATAAGGGTAAAGGACGAAGCGATAACAATACCCCAGACAAACAGCCGTCTGACAAGGAATTTTAGCTTGATCCTGTCTTTAGCCCCTATAAATCTGCCTGTCAACGCCTCGGCAGCATAGGCAAACCCATCCATCATATATGAGAACAGAATAAACAACTGCATCAATAGGGCATTGGAGGCCAATACATCTTTACCCGACTTTGCGGAGGCAGACATAAAGAAGGTAGTAACGGCTACAAGAGCCATCGTACGGATAAAAATATCACTGTTGACCTTAAAAAACGGAATATAAGACGATAAATCTTTCAGCACCTTCAGATTGGCATATTGTTTCAGCCAGCCATATTTTATATTCCAGACAAGGAGGAACGAAAGAAGCCCCGTATACTGTGCGCATACGGAAGCCAATGCCACCCCTTCTATCTTCATCCCAAAGCCATAGACAAAGGCAAAACTCAGCCCGATATTGACTATATTAACCCCAATGGCTACAACCATCGGCATTTTGGCATCCTGCATCCCCACATACCAGCCGTTAAATGTGTACATACCCAGAATAGCCGGGGCAGCCCAGATGTATATATAAAAATAGTCGAGGGCGTATCCTTTTACCGCAGGCTCTCCATTCAGCAAATAAAAACCTACATGGGCAATGAAATATTGCAGGAGTATAATAGCTACACCGGCCCCCGTTGCTACAGCGAGCGAACGAAGCAGGATATTGGTTTGCTCCTGTTGGTTACCCGCACCATACGCCTGGGCCGTAAATCCGCTTGTCCCCATGCGCAGGAAAGAGAAACTCCAATAAATAAAATTGAAGATCATTGTCGCAAGCGCAATTGCCCCGATATAATCCTCCGAATCGAGATGGCCCACTATATACATATCCACCATACCCAAAAGCGGCACAGTAATATTGGATATAATATTCGGAATTGCCAGACGCAGGATGCTTTTATTCATAATGGTTACAAAAATAACAGGAATCGGTTAATAATAAAGAATGAAAAATTGATAATCAGGCATTCTTTATTTTACCGTCTAATTTCAGCTCATTAAAAAGTTGACAAACTTGACACTTTTTTCAATATATTTCATTATTAAGTAGTAAAAAGAATTTATTTATTATTGCAAAAACCAAATCGCACAAAACACAGAACCAAATGTACAAAATTTACATAT